>NZ_JACIHD010000002.1:0-784856 GCF_014198235.1 Bradyrhizobium sp. ERR14
TTTTTTTTTTTTCGTGTTTCTCTTTGGTTGAGTGTCGTGCGGGGTTGTCTGCGCGCCCCCCCCCCCCCCCCCCCCCCCCCCCCCCCGCCCCCCCCCCCCCCCCCCCCCCCCCCCCCCCCCCTCTCCGCGAGTCCCACTGCCACCTCGCTCGCGGAGGCTCCCCCTCACCCTAACCCTCTCCCCGCAAGCGGGGAGAGGGGAAGGAAAGAGTATTACTGGAACTGCGCCTTCTTGTAGTAGCCGCTGTCGACCAGCACCTTCTCCCAATTGTCCTTGTAGACCACGACCGGCTTGAGCAGGTAGGACGGCACGGTCTTGACGCCGTTCTCGTAGGTCTTGGTGTCGTTGACCGTGACCTGCTTGCCGGCAAGCGCGGCGTCGACCATGTCGGCGGTCACCTTGGCGAGGTCGCGGGTATCCTTGAAGATGGTCGAATATTGGTCGCCGCGCAGCATCGCCTTGATCGAGGGCACCTCGGCGTCCTGACCCGAAATGATCGGCATCGGCTGATCGGCGCTGCCGTAGCCGACGCCTTTCAGTGAGGAGATGATGCCGATCGAGATGCCGTCATAGGGCGAGAGCACGGCGTTGATCTTCTTGTTGCCGTAGTAGGCGCTGAGCAGATTGTCCATGCGGGCCTGGGCGGTGGCGCCGTCCCAGCGGAGCGTCGCGACCTTGTCCATACCCATCTGGCCCGAGCCGACGACGAGCTTGCCGCTGTCGATATAGGGCTTCAGCACGCTCATCGCGCCGTTATAAAAGAAGTAGGCGTTGTTGTCGTCGGGGGAGCCGCCGAACAGCTCGATGTTGAACGGGCCTTTGCCGTCCTTCAGCCCGAGCCCCTGCTCGATCGACTGCGCCTGGAGCACGCCGACCTGGAAATTGTCGAAGGTCGCGTAATAGTCGACGTTCGGCGTGCCGCGGATCAGGCGGTCATAGGCGATCACGGTGATGCCCTTCGCCTTGGCTTGCTTGAGCACGTCGGACAGCGTGGTGCCGTCGATTGCAGCGATCACCAGCGCTTTCGCGCCCTTGGTCACCATGTTCTCGACCTGCGAGAGCTGGTTCGGGATGTCATCCTCGGCATATTGCAGGTCGGTGTTGTAACCCCGCTCCTTCAGCACCTTGACCATGTTGTTGCCGTCGTCGATCCAGCGCGCCGACGATTTGGTCGGCATCGCGATGCCGACGGTCGCCTTGTCCTGGGCGGAGGCGGTGAGGCCTGTGGCCATCGTCGCAGCGCCGGCCAACGCCAGTGCGAGGAATGTCGTCTTCAGTTTCAGCATGTTTTCACTCCCTTGGGTGTCAGACTGTTTCTTGATGTCGTCGAGAACGTCGTCGTCGTGGACTGCCTCTGGTCTCCTATGCGAGCTTGACGTCGGGCTCCGCGCGACCGCGCGCGGATGGCTCCAATAGAAAAGTGCAACCGGCTTGCGGATCGGCGGCACGCGCCGCCGCGTCCATATCCTGCCACGCTGACGTGACGAGGAGGCGCGACAGATCGGGGCCGACGAAAGCCGGGCAGCTTGCCTGCTTTGCCGGCACGCTCAGCGAGCGCAGACGCTCGCCTTGCGGAGAATAGACATCGATCCGGCTCGCGCCCCAGCAGGCATTCCAGATGTTTCCGTCGGCATCGCACACTGACCCATCGAGGCCGCCGATACCGGTGTGTCGCAGCAGCACCTCCGGCTCGCCGCGCGGCAGGCCGGTCGCGGGATTAAGCGGGACTGCGTAGAGCACGGCGCGTACGGTGTCGGTGAAATAGCCAATGGCGCCGTCCGGCGAGAAGCAGATCGAATTGGGGATGCTGATGCCGGGAAACAGCGTGGAGATCTTGCCGCGATGCAGCGCATAGATCGCCCCTGCCTTCGGCTCAGCCTTCTTGCCCATGGTGCCGATCCAGAACGTGCCGGACTGGTGCACGCGGCAATCATTGGAGCGCGTGGCGGGCTTGTCCGCTTCGAGCGGAAGGAACAGCGTCATCGCACCGTCGGCGACCTTGCGGATGTAAAGCCCATCCTCGGCGACGATCAATTGCCGCTCGGCATCGATGCGCCCGAGCGCGCTCGCCATCCGGCCGAGCGCGTGGACGCGAATGCTGCCGCTGTCGAGTTGCGCCTCGAACAGCCGTCCCTCGCGAATGTCGAACCACCAGGCGGTGTCTGTGGCCACGTCATAGGTCGGGCCCTCGCCGAGATGACAGGGATCGTCCGAGAGAACTGATGTCGGCACCTGTTCCATCATGACGCCCTCACACCGAAGCGATAGACCGTGTGATGCCGATAAACTCCGCCGGGATCGAGGCGCGGGCTCGGGAAATCCGGCCGGTTCGGCGCGTCAGGCCAGATGTGCGGCTCCAGGCACATGGCATCCGATTGCCGGATCAGCTTGCGGCCCTTCCCCGAAATCGTGCCGTCGAGATAGTTGCCGGAATAGACTTGCAGGCCGGGTTGGTCGGTGAACAGCTCCATGACGCGCCCCGCGCGCGGTGCCTCCAGCCGCGCCGCGAGCGCAAGCTTGCCGTCGCGCGCAAGGCAGTAGGTGTGGTCGTAGCCCCTGCCGTTGCGCAATTGCTCATCGCCTTGCCGGATACGTTCTCCCACGGGTCGAGGCTCACGGAAGTCGAACGGCGTTCCCGCCACCGCGCGAGGCGGTCCAGGCAGCGGAATGGCGGTGGGGTCGATGGCGAGGAAATGCTCGGCGGCGACCGTCAGCCTGTGATCGAGAATGGGCGTGCCTGACGTCGCGCCTTCCAGATTGAAGAAGCTGTGGTTGGTGAGGTTGACGATGGTGGGACGGTCGGTCCGCGCCTCCATGCTCAACGACAATTCGGTCGGGCCGGTGACGCGATAGGTCAGGCGGACATCGAGCTGGCCGGGATAATTCTCCTCGCCATGCGGACTTGTGTAAGTGAGCGTCACCCCGGGCGCGGCGCCGTCGTCGATCTCCGCAATCTGCCAGAGCTTGCGATCAAAACCGTCGAGGCCGCCGTGCAGCGCATTCGGGCCGTTGTTGACCGGGAGCTGTACCGTTTCACCGTCGAGCGAGAACTGTCCGTTGGCGATACGGTTGGCATAGCGGCCGACGGTCGCCCCAAGGAACTTTCGCTCCGCGAGATAGCCGGCGAACGCATCATGGCCGAGCACGACATCGTCGTGACCGCCCTTCGCATCCGGCGCAATCAGCGCCTGGATCACCGCGCCGTGGGTGATGATCCGCGCCTCGAAGCCGCCCTCGCCGCGCAGCACGATGCGCTCGACTTCGCGGCCGTCAGGCAGTGTTCCGAAGATGTCTTTTGTGATTTTTGATGCGGCCATGTCTAATCCACAAACGGTTCGACCACGGTGCGCCTACCGAGCAGGAAGGCGTCGGCGACGAGGCGAAGCGGCGTCAGATCGACGTCGCTTGCGCCGGTCGCCGCGAGCTCGACGAAGCGCCGGTAGAGTCCGCGATATTCCTCATCGGGCGCCTCGGCAAGCACCTTGCCGTCGACCTCCATCCGCGCGCCACCGCTGGACAAAGTCATCCGGCCCTGGTCCGTTTCGACGACGATATCCCAGCTCTGCGGTCCGGTCTGGCGGAAATCGAACTCGGCGGTGACAGCAAGGCCATCGATGTCGGTCAGCGTCAGGTTCGCCGCAATCGGTGCCTGGCAATTGGCGGGAAACGCCAGCTCAGCCGCGGTGACGAACACGGGTTTCGGCAGGATCCTGGTCAGGATCGACAGCGCGTTGATGCCGGGGTCGAACACGCCGAGGCCGCCCGGCTCCCAGATCCAGCCCTGCCCGGGATGCCAGACGCGGACATCTTCCTTCCAGCTGATGTGCACCGACTTGATGCGACGCTCAGTGAGCCATTGCCGCGCGGGCTCGACCGCCGGCGCATGGCGTGAATGCCAGGTCGCAAACAGCGTTAGCTTTGCCTCCGCCGCCATCGCGATCAGCGGATCGAGCTCGGCGACACCGATACCCGGCGGCTTCTCCAGCATGACATGCTTGCCGGCGGCGAGCGCCGCGGCAGCCTGCGCGCGACGCACCTGCGGCGGCGTGCAGAGCGAGACCGCATCGATCGGCGGCCCTTTCTCCAGCAGCTCCTCGATGGTGGCGAAATGCGGCAGTTCTGGCAGCGAGGCGTTACGGCTGGCAATCGCCGCCAGCGTCGCGCCCGGCACGGCGGCGATTGCGCCCACATGCTGGTCGCGCGCGATCTTGCCGAAGCCGACGATGGCGATGCGGAGTTCCGTCACGATCCCTCTCCAGATTCCACGGAGGCCGGTGCCGTCTCGATGACCGTGCCCTCATGGCGATGCATGCCGTTGTGAATGACGAAAATCATCGCCTCAGAGGCGGCCTCCGCATCGCCGGCCGCAATCGCATCGACGATCTTCTGGTGCCAGAGCAGCACCGTGTCGCGGTCCTCCAATTCGACCGGCGCGCTCAGCAGGAACGAGGCGCGAAGCGCGGCCTCGATGACGTGGCCGATCGAGCGCATGAACAGGT
This sequence comes from Bradyrhizobium sp. ERR14, assembly GCF_014198235.1. NCBI lineage: Bacteria > Pseudomonadati > Pseudomonadota > Alphaproteobacteria > Hyphomicrobiales > Nitrobacteraceae > Bradyrhizobium > Bradyrhizobium sp. ERR14. Next base: position 4,500 of record NZ_JACIHD010000002.1, read on the forward strand.
TGCCGGAGGCGCGCGCCACGGCGACGTGAAGTGCGAGGTCGGCATCGGCAAAGCCGACCGAATCGGACGCTTCGAGCCGCATGCGCTCCATGCTGCGCCGAAGTTCGGCCAGATCCTCCTCCGACCGCTGCTTGGCCGCCAGCATGGCCGCGCGCGGCTCGACCGCGAGACGGATCTCGGCGAGGTCATTGAGGAAACGCTTGTCGATACCGGCGTCCAGATGCCAGGCCAGCACGTCGGCGTCGAACATGTTCCAGGCGGCGCGTTCGCGCACGACGGTGCCGACGCGCGCCTTGGTGGTCAGCAGGCCCTTGGCGACCAGGGTCTTCACGCTCTCCCGCAGCACCGGCCGCGACACGCCGAACATCGCGATCATCTCGGCATCACCAGGCAGGCGCGTCCCTTCCGCGTAGCGGCCGGCGATGATGTCGACGCCGATCGAGCGGGCGACCTCCGCATGGTTGGAGTGAGCCCGCCGCGTCGGGATGACGACGATGCGCGATGTCATGTGGCGGCTCCTGCGCTCTTCGCCAGCGGCCGGCGCGCGAGCGCGACCAGTCCCTGCTGCAAAGCAATGAAGGCGAACAGCAATATGCCGGTCGCGATCTTGGTCCACCAACTCGACAGCGTGCCGTCGAAATTGATGTAGGTCTGGATCAGACCCTGGATCAGCACGCCGAGGAAAGTACCGATCACCGAGCCCTGCCCGCCCGTGAGCAGCGTGCCGCCGATCACGACGGCCGCGATGGTGTCGAGCTCGACGCCGACGGCGGAAAGCGAATAGCCGGCGCTGGTGTAGAACGAGAAGACGATGCCGGCGATGCCTGCGAGCAGGCCCGACAGCATATAGATCTTCACCGTCATCTTGCCGACCGCAACCCCCATCAGGCTCGCTGTCGTCCGGCTGCCGCCGAGCGCATAGACATTGGCGCCGAACCGGGTGAGATGCAGCAGCAAGGCTCCGCCGATCACGATCGCGAGCATGATGATCGCAATCGCCGTCAATCGCCCGCCACCCGGCAATCGCAAGGCGAAGTCCGACACGGTGGAATAGATCGGCGCGGTGATCGGTATGGATTCGGTGGAGAGCAGGAAGCTCGCTCCGCGCGCCAGGAACATGCCGGCGAGCGTCACGATGAAGGGTGGCAAATCAAAGACATGGATCACCGCGCCCATCGCCGCACCGAAGGCCGCCGAGAGTGCGAGGACGGCGACGAAAGCAACCAGCGGCGGCATGCCCCACCGCTCGATCGCGAGCGCAACAAAGACGGTGGTGAAGCCGATCACCGAGCCGACCGAGAGATCGATGCCGCCGGAGATGATGACGAAGGTCATGCCGGCCGCGACGATGCCGAGGAAAGCGTTGTCGGTGAGCAGATTGCCGACGACGCGGGTCGATGCGATGTTGGGAAACTGCACCGCGCAGGCGGCGAAGCCCGCGACCAGCACGATCGCCGTGATGAGGGCGGGCGGCAGACCTCTCATGCTTTCGTCCTCCGCAACCGCGCGGCGATGCCGGCAAATCCGGTCAGCTTGGGCGATTGCAGCAACAGCACCGTGAGCACCACCACCGCCTTGACCAGCAGGTTGAACTCCGGCGGATAGCCGGACAAAAGGATGCCGGTGTTCATGGTCTGGATAATCAGCGCACCGAGGACGGCCAGCAAGAGCCTGAAGCGGCCGCCGAACAACGAGGTGCCGCCGATCACCACGGCCAGAATGGCATCGAGCTCGAGCCAGAGGCCGGCATTGTTCGCGTCCGCTCCCATGATGTCGGCCGCCGCGATCACGCCGGCCAGCGCGGCGCAGACGCCGCACCAGACATAGACCGACAGGATCATCGCACGGGTGCCGACACCGGCAAGCTCGCTCGCGCGCGCATTGCCGCCGGTCGCCTCGATCAGGAGGCCGAGCGCGGAGCCCCGCACCACCGCGCCGGTCAGGATGAGCATGCCCAGGGCAATCACCACCGGTACCGGCAGGCCGAGCACCGAGCCATTTCCGAGCCAGACCAGATCCGGCGAGGAGAACGTCACGATGCGTCCCTCGGTGATGAGCTGGGCGATGCCGCGTCCCGCCACCATCAAAATCAACGTCGCCACGATCGGCTGCATGCCGAGCACCGCGACGAGGAAGCCGTTCCACAGGCCGCAAATCAAGCCCGCGCCGAGTGCTGCCGCCAGCACGACGGCCAGACTGTGAGTGTCGGCGAGGCTCGCTGCGATCGCGCCGCAGATCGCCATGACGGCGCCGACCGAGAGATCGATGCCACGCGTCGCGATCACCAGCACCATGCCGAGCGAGAGCAGCGCCACCGGCGTGCCGCGGTTGAGCACGTCGATCAGGCTGCCGAACAGCCGGCCGTCCTGCAGGCGCAGGTCGAAGAATTGCGGCGACACCACGCGATCGACCGCGAGGATGACGATCAGCGCCAGGATCTGGGCAAGGCCGCGGCGCGGCAGCAGCGCTGTCATGTGTGGGCCTCAAGCGCAACAGCGACGCTATCGGCAGCAATGGCGGCGAGAATGTTGCCGACGTCGATCGCCTCGCCCGCGAGCTCCTCGATATGGGCGCGGTCGCGCAGCACGACGACGCGGTCCGAATAGGTCACGATCTCGTCGAGCTCGGAGGAGATCACGAGCAGCGAAAGCCCGTCGTCGCAGAGCTCGCGGATCAGGCGGATGATTTCGGCATGCGCGCCGACATCGATGCCGCGGGTCGGCTCGTCCAGCACGAGAAGCCGCGGCGAGGTCGCGAGCCAACGCGCCAGCAACACCTTTTGCTGGTTGCCGCCGGAGAGCAGGCCCACGGGGCGCTCCGGATCGGGCGGGCGGATGTCGAGCATCTTGACGTAGCGGCGCGCGATCTCGTCCTGCTCGCGGCGCGACAGCGGCCGATGCAGGCCGCGCTTGGCCTGGAGCGCGAGCACGATGTTCTCGCGCACGGTGAGCTCGGCGACGATGCCGTCGGTCTTGCGCTCCTCCGGGCAATAGCCAAAGCCGTGGCGGACGCCGTCGCGGGGCGACTGCAGCCGCACCGGCGCACCCTCCACCCTCGCCTTCCCGCCATCGGCGCGCTCGGCGCCGAACACCAGCCGCGCCGTCTCGGTCCGGCCCGAGCCGAGGAGGCCGGCGAGACCGACGACCTCGCCATGGCGCAGCTCGAGATTGAACGGCGCGACATAGCCGGCCTTGCCGTAATTCTCGAAACTCGCGCAGACCTCGCGCACCTTGTGCTCGCCCACTGATGCGCGCGCGCCGGTGGTTTCGGCCAATTCGCGGCCGAGCATCAGCCGGATCAGCTCGAGCCGGGGCAGCGAGGCGGTCTCGCGCTCCCCAACGAGGCGGCCGTTACGCAGCACCGTGATGCGATCGGAGATCTCATAGACCTGATCGAGAAAATGACTGACGAAGACGATGCCGATGCCGCGCTTGGCAAGCTGGCGCATGATGCCGAACAGGATCTCGACCTCGTGGCGGTCGAGGCTTGCGGTGGGCTCGTCCAGGATCAGCACGCGCGCGGAGAGATCGACGGCGCGGGCGATCGCGGTGACGTGCTGCACAGCGACCGAATAGCTGCTGAGCGGCGCGGCAACGTCGATGTCGAGGCCAAACTCCGCAAGCAGCGCCTTGGCGCGGCGGCGCATCTCGCCCTCGCGCACGATGCCGAAGCGCATCGGCTGGCGATCGAGGAACAGGTTCTGCGCCACCGACAGGTTCGGCAGCAGGTTGACTTCCTGGTAGACGGTGGCAATGCCCGCTGCCAGCGCTGCCTTGGCCGAGCGCGGCGCGACCTCTTCACCGCCGATCCTGACGATGCCGGCATCACGCGGGAATACGCCGGTGACGACCTTGATCAGCGTGGACTTGCCGGCGCCGTTCTCGCCGAGCAGCGCATGGATCTCGCCGGCGCGCAGCGTGAAGTCGACCTCCTGCAGCGCGCGCACAGCGCCAAAGCTTTTGCTGATCCCGCGCACCTCAAGAAGGGGCAGAGCAGGATCGGGGCTGTTCTGCATGGCAAATTCACTCCCACGGGTGCCCGCCATTGAAGCGGACACCCAGCCTAGCCGTTCGTGCAGCGGTTTCGAAGGGGGATCGCCGGACCACTGGAGGCGGTCCGGCGCGGAGCCCCCCTCAGTAACCGAGGCCCTTCTTGCTGTCGTAGATCTTCTGCGGATCGTCGGCGGCGGTATAGAGCTTGGACTCGGTCTGGATCCACTTCGGCGGAACCGTGCCCTTGCCCTTGAAGGCTGCGACGGCATCGAGCGCCGGGCCCGCCATGTTCGGCGTCAACTCCACCGTGGCGTTCGCTTCGCCGGCAACCATCGCCTTGAAGATATCGGGGACCGCGTCGATCGAAACGGTGAGGATGTCCTTGCCAGGCTTGAGGCCGGCTTCCTTCATCGCCTGAATCGCGCCCACCATCATGTCGTCGTTGTGGGCGTAGACCGCGCAGATGTTCTTGCCGCCGCCTTCGGCCTTGATGAAGCTTTCCATTACCTCCTTGCCCTTGGCGCGGGTGAAGTCGCCGGTCTGGCTGCGCACCACCTTTAGGTTCGCGTGCTTGGCGATGGCGGTGTCGAAGCCTTTCTTGCGGTTGGTGGCGACGCTGGCGCCGACCGTGCCCTGCAGCTCGACGATGTTGCAGGCCTTGGCGCCGACCGTCTTGGCCAGCCAGTCGCCGGCGACCTCGCCCTCATGCACGCTGTCCGAGGTTACGGCGGTGAGATAGAGCTCCTTGCCGGAGGGATCGATGTCGCGGTCGAGCAGCACGACCGGGATCTTGGCTTCCTTGGCCTCCTTCAGCACCGAGTCCCAGCCGGTCGAGACCACGGGCGCAAGAAAGATCGCATCGACGTTCTGCGCGATGAAGGAGCGGATCGCCTTGATCTGGTTCTCCTGCTTCTGCTGCGCGTCGGCGATCTTGAGATTGACTTTGCGCTTGGCGGCCTCCTGCTTGGAGACCGACGTCTCGGCGGCGCGCCAGCCGGATTCCGATCCGATCTGCGAGAAGCCGATGGTGAGCTCGGCGGCATTCGCGGGCAGCGCGAGCAGCAAGGCGGCCGTGGCGCTGGCCGCAAAGAGGGCTTTGAGGATCATCAGGCGAGTCTCCCAAGATGTTATCCGGGGCGCCGATTGGTAGCATGGCACCCGCAGGCCGGCCTTTGAGGCGGCGGGAGGGACTATTTCACGGAAGATGGGTTCCGACTAGTCATATTATTTGACTATTTGAAGGAAAACGCGCCCGAGCGGCGGCAAGCGGTTCTAAGACACGCCAAGCGCGATTTTGTTCCGCCGATGCAACGGGAAGATGAAGAAGGTTTTGTGGTTGGGTCCAGCCGCGGACACCGTCATGGCCGGGCTAAACACTTGTCCCCGGCCATCCACGCTCATCTCGCATGACGAAGAACGTCGATGCCCGGGACAAGCCCGGGCATGACGGCCCCATAGACGTTCGCTTGGGAGGTCAGCTGCGAGACGTGAAGCGCTAAATCAGCTTCCGCTGCGCCAGGTTCTTCATCAGCGCACCAATGCCGAAGGTCCAGGGCTCGCACTCGTCGCTGGTGCGCATCCGGTTGACGAGATTGCCGAGTTGCGGCGCTGCGATCGTGACGATGTCGTCGCGCTTGTGGGTGAAGCCCTGCCCCGGCGCATCGCGATCCTTGACCGGCGCGAACATCGTGCCGAGGAACAGCACGAAGCCATCAGGGTATTGATGCACCTTGCCGATGGTCTGCTCGACCAGATCGGTCGGATCACGGCTGATCTTGCTGATCGAGGAATGGCCGTCGAGAATGAAGCCGTCCGCTCCCTTCACGTTCAGGCTGATGTCGAGCTTGCGCGCATCGTCGAGCGTAAAGCTGTCGTCGAACAGGCGCAGCAGCGGTCCGATCGCGCAGGAGGCGTTGTTGTCCTTGGCCTTCGACAGCAGCAGCGCGGAGCGTCCTTCGAAGTCGCGCAGATTCACGTCGTTGCCGAGTGCGCCGCCGACGATCTTGCCGCGGCTCGACACGAACAGCACGAGCTCCGGCTCCGGGTTGTTCCAGGTCGATTTCGGATGCAGGCCGGCATCCATGCCGGTGCCGACCGAGGACATGGTCGGCGCCTTGGTGAAGACTTCGGCATCGGGACCGATGCCAACCTCGAGATATTGGCTCCAGGCGTTCTGATCGATCAGCACCTGCTTCAGATGCATCGCCTGGTCGGAGCCCGGCTTGAGCTTTGACAAATCGTCGCCGATCAGCCGCGTCACCTCCTTGCGGATCGCTTCGGCCGAGGCGGGATTGCCCTTCGCCCGCTCCTCAATCACGCGCTCCAGCATCGAGATGGCGAAAGTCACGCCAGCAGCTTTCAGCGTCTGCAGGTCCACGGGCGCAAGCAGCCACGGCTTTTGGCGATCGCGCTGGTCCGGCGCCGTGTTGGCCACGATGGCGTCGAGATCGCCGATGCGCTCGCCCTTGGTCAGGCTCAGCGCCTTGGCTGGGTTGTCCTCTTCGCAGAGCGCGCTGATGGTCGGAAATCTTGCGGTGACGTCGAACACGCCATCGCCACGGACGGCGACCACGGCCGGACCGTTCGCCTGCGGCAGCCAGACGCGGCCGGCGAGTGTGCCGCGTGTTCCGTCCTCGGGGAGAAGGTCTTTCACCGTCAATATCGTCATGGCCGCGCCCTCACTGTTTCTCGGATCAGCCGCAGCCGATCATATTGGCGAAGAGCAATAAACGTCTGGCGGGGGAAGTCCAGAGAGCGCGCCCCTCACTTGAACCAATGCACCAGTGTGATGCTGATGCCGAGCAGCAGCATCAGCGACAGCGTCACCGCGGCCGTCACCCGCCCGCCGACATTGGCGAGCACGCGCACGTCGACGCCGAGTCCGAGGGCCGCCATCGACACCACAGTGAGAAAACTCGTGATCTTGGTCACCGGCCCAACCACCGTCCCCGGCACGATCTCGAGGGAACGCAAGGTCGCCAGCGCCAGAAAGCCGAGGATGAACCAGGGCACGAGGCGGAAGAAGCCGACGCTGGTCTTCTTGGCATCGCTCTGCCAGCGCGAGGCAACCAGCGACAGGCCGACGACGACCGGCCCGAGCATCAGCACACGCATCAGCTTCACGAGCGTGCCGATCTGCGTCGAGACGAGCCCGGCCGGGACCGTCGCGGCCAGCACCTGCGGCACCGCATAGACCGTGAGGCCGGCGAGGATGCCGTATTGCGTGGCAGACAATTGCAACAGCGGAATCAGCAGCGGCAGGCCGAGCACCATCATCACGCCAAGGATCGCGGTGAAGGAGATCGAGGATGCGATCTCGTCATTGTTGGCGCCGATAATCGGCGCCACGGCGGCGATCGCCGAATTGCCGCAGATCGAGTTGCCGCAGGCGATCAGGATCGACAGCCGCGTCGACAGGCCCAGCATCCGGCTGATGCCAAAGGACACGCAGAGTGCAATCACCACGACGGCTGCGATCGACGCCAGCAGCGCGACGCCGGAAGCCGCGATAGCGGCGAAGCTGATCGAGGCGCCCAGCAGCATGACCGCGACTTCGAGCAGCTGTTTTGCGCTGAAGGCGATGCCGGCCTGCCAGCGCGGCGCGGGTTTCCAGAAGCTGCGCAGGGCCATCCCGAGCAGGATCGCCATCACCAGCGCCTCGACATAGGGATGCTCGAACACCCCGAGCTCAGCCCTTTCTAGCAGGGCCGAGACACCGGCGACGGCGATACAGAGGAGGATGCCTGGAATCAGCGCGAAAATACGGCTCGCGGCGGTGGCCGGCTTGGCATCGGCCGGGCTGGATGCTTGATTCTGCGACACAAATCTCTCCCAGGGGAGAAAGATTTATACGCAGCGCCAGCTCAATGGGGAATAAGTTTTCGACATATCAGGGCCGAGGGAAGTTCTGTCCTCAACCCGGAATAAACGGCCTCAGAAGATCAGGCTCTTGGCGAGCGAGGCCACACGGCTGAACCCGTCGTAGACGCCGGGTTCGAAGAACGCTGCACGCGCGAGCACAATTCCGGCCACGAGCGACCAGAACAGGCCGGTGCCGACCCGCAACAGGAGCTTTGACGCGCGCGACTTCGGCTGGGCATCCGTTGCGGACACCAATTGCTCGCCGAAGGGCTCAAATCCAGTGCGTTCCATAGCAGGCCAATCCATCAATTCGTGGCTGAAATGTCGTCTTTTCGACCCCAAACAGCAATGGAAGCGATTGGCTTTTTTGGTCCCCCGCGGGGAAACTCCTTCCGCCGGAATGACCCCGGACAACCGTTTTCTTCTTCGGGCCTATTCGGGCACCGCCCGCCCGGCTCAAAGGGCCAGATAACGCCGGCGGATCGCCTCATTGGCTTTCAGCTCGTCGATTCCGGCGGCGTAGACGATCTGGCCCTTGTCGATGATCGTGGCGTGGCTCGCGAGCCCCAGGCAGAAATGCATGTTCTGCTCGGCGATCAGCACGGTCGATCCGATGCTTCGAAGCTGCCGCAACAGCTCGCCGATCCGCTGCACGATGATTGGCGCGAGCCCCTCGCTCGGCTCGTCCAGCAGCAACAGCGCCGGATTGCCCATCAGCGTGCGCGCGATGGCCAGCATCTGCTGCTCGCCGCCCGAAAGACGGCCGGCAATGCGATGGCGCAGCGGCTCCAGCAGCGGGAACACCTCATAGATGCGCTTGATCGGCCATTCGTCCTGGCCCTCCGGCCCCCTCTTCTTTCCGATCACGAGATTGTCCTCGACGGTGTGCTCCGGAAAGATCTGGCGGTCCTCCGACACGAAGCCGAGGCCGGCACGCGCGATATGGTGCGGCTTCCAGCCGGAGATCACCGAGCCGCGGAGGCTCACCCTGCCGCGCCGCGGCGGCGCCAGCCCCATGATCGCCTTCATGGTCGTGGACTTGCCGGCGCCGTTGCGGCCCAGCAGCGCCATGGTCTCGCCCTGCCGCACCGAGAGGCCGACGCCGAACAGGATCTGGCTGGTGCCGTAATAGACGTCGAGATCGACGACTTCGATGACGACAGAACTCATGCGGTCGCTCCCGCATGCTCGGTGCCAAGATAGGCCTCGATCACGGCGCTGTTGTTGCGGATCTCCTCGGGCGTGCCGGTCGCAAGAATGCGGCCATAGCAGAGCACGACGATTTTAGGCGCGATCTTGAACACGATGTCCATGTCGTGCTCGATGAAGACGACGGTGATCTTCTGGGTCTCCCAGAGCTCGCGCACCTTGTCGATCATGCGCCAACGCTCTTCCGGCCCCATCCCGGCGGTGGGCTCGTCCAGCAGCAGCACTTTTGGTTCGAGCACCAGCGCAAGGGCAATATCGAGCAGCTTCTGATCGCCATGCGACAGTGTCGCGGCGGTGCGATGGCGTTTGCCCGCAAGGCCGAGCAGCTCCATCACGTGCTCGGCGCGGTCGCGCGTCTCCGCCAACGGAAAGCGCTTGTGCAGCACCGCCGAGCTGCGCTGGTCGGCACTGACCGCAGCGAGCATTGTTTCGTGCACCGTCAGCGACTTGAAGATGCTCGCAACCTGGAAGGCGCGGCCGATGCCGTGCCGGACGATCTCCGGCGGCGAGCGGCCGGCGAGATCGACGCCGTCGAGCAGCACCTGGCCGGTGTCAGGCTTCAACGCGCCGGTGATCAAATTGAAGAACGTGCTCTTGCCGGCGCCGTTCGGACCGATCACCGCGGTAAGCGAACCGTCGGGGAAATCGAGCGAGACGTCGTTGGTTGCCTTCACGCCGCCAAAGGACTTTGCGAGGTTGCGGATCTCCAGCATCGCTAGCGGCCCTCGCCTGCGTCGCGCCGCTGCGAAAACCATTCCGCGACGAAATCCAGCAAGCCTTTGCGCAGGCCCAGCGCGAAGAACAGGATGACAACGCCGAGCACGATGCCATGGTACTCGGTGAACCGCGTCACGGTGTCGTTGAGCAGCAGCAAGAGCACGGTGCCGACCATCGGCCCGAGGAAGGTTGAGACACCGCCGAGCATGTTGATGAAGATGCCTTCACCCGAGATGGTCCAATAGGCGAATTCCGGATAGGCGCCGGAAACGAACAGCGCCATCACCATGCCGCCCATCGCCGCGAACAGCGCTGCCAGCACGAACACGGTGAGCTTGGCGCGCCAGACGTCGATGCCGAGAAAGCTCGCGCGCGCGGCATTGTCGCGGATCATCCGCAACGTGTAGCCGAACGGCGATTGCGCGATCTGGCGCATTCCGAGCAGTCCGAGGATCAACAGCGCGCAACTGGCGATGTAGAGATGGACGTGGTTGGCCAGATCGATGCCGAGAAAGACCGGTCGCGGAATGCCGCCGCGCAGGCCTTGGTCGCCGCCGGTGAAGGAAGCCCAGGACAGGATGGTCGAGTGGATCAGCATCTGGAAGGCGAGCGTGACGAAGGCGAAATAGATCTCCTTGAGCCGCACGCAGATGGCGCCGATGACGGCCGCGACGAGCGCCGTGATCGCCAGCGTCGCCACGAAGGCGACCGGAACGGGCACGCCGAGCTTCTGCATGATCAGGCCGAAACTGTAGGCGCCAAGGCCGAAGAACATGCCATGGCCGAACGAGGTCAGGCCGGTGTAGCCGACCAGTAGGTTGAGTGAGGTCGCGAACAGCCCGTAGGCGGAGCAGCGGATGACGAAATCGAGCAGCGCCTTGCTGCCCGTCAACAGCGGCAAGCTCGCCAGCACGGCAAAGGCGATCAGCGCGATCAGGACGTCGCGATAACGTTGCAGCACCGAACCACCGCGCACGGGTGCCAGCCCTTGCGCACGTCCGGCCTCCAGCTCGGTCATGCCGCCTCCTTGCCGAACAGGCCGGTGGGTTTCGAGACCAGCACGATCACCATGAACAGATACATCAGGCCTTCGGTGAACAGGGGAAAGCCGAGCGAGCCGAACGAGCGGATCAGGCCGAGCAGCAGCGCGCCGATCAGGGCGCCCAGGATCGAGCCCATGCCGCCGATCACGGTGACGATGAAGGATTCGATCAGCACCGAGAATCCCATGCCGGGCGTCAGCGAGCGCACCGGTGCGGCGAGTGCACCCGCGAGCCCCGCCAGCATGCCGCCGAGCGCGAACACGCCGCCATAGATCAGGCCGGTGTTGATGCCGAGCGCGGACACCATGCCGGGATTCTGCGCGGCGGCGCGGATCACCTTGCCGATCCGGCTGCGCGACAGCCCGATGCCGAGCACGATCGCTGCGACCAGCGCGACACCGATCAGCAGCAGGTAATAAGGCGGCACCACGCCTCCGGCGATGAACAGCGGCATCACCTGGAACGCGGACGGCATGCCCATCGACTTGAATTCCGGCCCCCAGATCAGGCGCACGACATCGTCGAAAATCAGCACGAAGGCGTAGCAGACGAGGAGCTGCATCAAGACGTCGGCGCCATAGACGCGGCTCATGAAGACGCGCTCGAAGATCAGGCCGAGAATAGCGGTGCCGGCAGCGCCCGCCAGCATCGCCAGCGCGAAACTGCCGGTGATCTGATAGGCGGTCATCGCGAAGTAGGCGCCGAACATGTAGAAGGCGCCGTGGCTGAAATTGACCACCTTGAGCACGCCGAAGATCAGCGTCAGCCCAACCGCGACCAGGAACAGCAGCATGCCGATGATGAGGCCGCTGGTGGTTTGCGTCACCAGGCAGGCGGAACTGGAGAGGCAGCCGGCAAGCGCGTCGAGATCCACGAGAGCACTTTCATTATCGGGCGCCTGACACGGCGCGAAAACTCAAACGAAACGGCGAAGACGGTCGCCCGCCTCCGCCGCGCATCAGATCAGGTGTAGCCCTTGCTCTTCTTCCACTCGGCTTCGAGCTCGAAGATCGTCTTCCAATCGCCGGCCTTGACCTCCGGTACATAGGGCTCCTGCGGGATCGTGGTGCCCCAGCCGATGGCGTAGCCGACCAGCGTGTGATCGTCGCCGCGCATCGTCACGGTGCCGTCGGCGCCGAACGGGCACTTGATGGTGAGGCCCTTCAGCGCCTCCGCGATCTTCTTGCCGTCGGCCGAGTTCGCCTTCTTCGAAGCTTCGGCCATCAACATGATGGCGGTGGCGTTCTCCCATGACCAGTTGGTCGGATATTCGTTGTACTTCGCCTTGTAGGCGTCGCCCCAGGCGGCATTCTCCGGCGTGGTCGGGAAGGTCTTGATGTAGCGGTTGCCGGAGTGGATGCCCTTGGGCAGGTTCTTCACGACAGTGAGCGCGGTGTAGTCGGCCATGTTGACCGCGAACACCTCCATCTGGCCGAACATCGCGTAGATGTTGGCCTGATCGATATAGGAGGTGAGATCGCCGCCCCACAGGCAGGAATAAAGCGCCTGGGGTTTGGCCTGCAGGATCTTCGTCACCACCTCGGTGTAGTCGGGCTGGAACAGCTTGGGCCAGGACTCGCTGATGATCTCGACTTCGGGCGCGAAGCGCTTCAGGTACAGCGTGAACTCCGCCGTTGTGTCGCGGCCATAAGCATAATCGGGCGAGCAGGTCGCCCATTTCTTCAGACCCTTGGTCTTGGCGATCGCCGCGGCATAGCTGCCGCCGATGATGGAATCGTGCACGCCCTGTCGCGCAGTGCGGAAGGCATTGGGAATGTGCTGCTTCGGGTCCGCAGTCAGCGACGAAGTTTCCGAATTGGTGTGGATGCAGAACACGCCGAGATCGCGTGCAACCTCATGCACCGCGAAGGCGCCAGACGAGGCTTCGGCGTCGATCAGCAGCTCACAGCCATCGGTATTCACGAGCTCGCGCGCGACGCGGGCGGCTTCCTGCGGCTGGCCCTTGGAATCGCGGATCACCATCTCGATCTGCCGGCCGGCCAGGCCGCCGGCGACGTTGACCTTCTCGACCTCGAGCATCACCGCATTGCGCGAGGACGTGCCGAGCTGGGCCACGCGGCCCGACAGGATCGTCGGCATACCGATCTTGATGGTCTTGGCTTGCGCACGCGCCACCCAAGGCGCGGCAACACTCATCGCACCGGCGCCCATCAGCGCCAACGTTGAACGGCGGCTGATGCCCGGCGTGCGGGTCCTCGTCATTTTTCCCTCCCTCTGTCGGGTCGGCGTTTCAAATCCCTGTCGGAGATCGTGTCGTCTCCGTATTCCGGAGGATTTCAGAGGGTGGGGGGTGACGTCAAGCCGAAGATGAATTACGAGTCAGAATTCATTGTAGGAGGAAGTGCGGCCGACAAACGGCCCAAAAGTCCGCAAATGATCAATCTTTCGAGTTTCATCGCCTTTCATGCCCGGCGCACGCCGGACCGGCCCGCGCTGAAATATCGCGGCGAGGAGATTTCCTACGCGGCGTTCGATGCGCGTGTCCGAACGGTGGCGGGCTGGCTGGCCGCGCAGGGCATCGGCGCCGGCGATGTCGTGACCGTGCTGATGAAGAACAGTGCGGCTTTCCTGGAGCTCGTCTTCGCCACCAGCCATCTCGGCGCGGTGTTCTTGCCGATCAACTTCCGCCTCTCCCGCGACGAGGTCGGCTACATCACCGGCAATGCCGGCGCACGGCTTCTGATCGTCGACGAGGAATTGGCTGCGAATGCCGCGGGCACAGAGGTTGTCGTGCTCGACGAGGCCGCGCAGCAGAGCCTTGCGCGTCTTGCTGGCGATGCGCTGCCCGCGCCGATGCATGTCCGCGCACCATCGGACCTGATGCGGCTGATGTATACCTCGGGCACGACCGACCGCCCCAAGGGCGTGATGCTGTCTTACGATAATTTCTACTGGAAGTCCGCCGACCAGACGATCGCGCTCGGCCTCAGCGCCGAGACCCGCCTTCTCGTCGTCGGCCCACTCTATCACGTCGGCGCGCTCGACCTTCCCGGCCTCGCGGTGCTCTGGCACGGCGGCTTCATTCGCATCGAACGCAATTTCGAGCCGGAGACGGCGCTTGCAGCGATCGCCGAGGACAAGCTCAACGCAGCCTGGTTCGCACCTGTGATGACCAGCGCGATGCTCACCTGCCCGACGCGCGAGCGCTACGACGTCTCCAGCCTGCAATGGGCCATCGGCGGCGGCGAGAAAACGCCGGAGCTGCGCATCCGCGCCTTCGCCGAATATTTCCGCAACGCGCGCTATATTGATGCCTATGGCCTCACCGAAACCGTCGGCGGCGACACCTTCATGGAGGCCGGCCGCGAGATCGAGAAGATCGGCTCGACCGGGCGTGCGATTGCCCATGTCGAGATCGAGATCCGCGACGAGGACGGCAAGGCCGTGCCGGCGAACGTTAACGGCGAGATCTGCCTGCGCGGACCGAAGATCACGCGCGGCTACTGGAAGGATCCGGACAAGACGGCGTCCGCCTTCTTCGGCGACTGGTTCCGCAGCGGCGACGTCGGTTATCTCGATGAGGATGGCTTCCTGTATCTGACCGACCGCAAGAAGGACATGATCATCTCCGGCGGCGAGAACATCGCCTCCTCCGAGGTCGAGCGCGTCATCTATGAATTGCCTGGGGTGCGCGAGGTCGCGGTGATCGGCCTGCGCGACGCACGCTGGGGTGAACGGCCGGTCGCGATCGTCGTGCTGACCGAGGGCGCCAGGCTCGAGCTCCCTGCCCTCACCGAGCATTGCCGCGCGCGGCTCGCGAGCTTCAAGGTGCCGAAAGAGCTGATCATCCGCGACAGCCTCCCGCGCAATCCATCTGGAAAAATTCTCAAGCGCGTGCTGCGCGCCGAACTGGAGACCGTGGCATGACGCAAGGCCCAGCCACCGCGAAAGTCACAAAGCTCAACCGCATCGAGCGCAACGCCTGGACCAAGCAGAAGATCTTCGAGGCCGCCACCAAGGTCGTCGGCAAGCATGGCTATGCCGAAGCCTCCGTCGCCCGCATCACCGAACAGGCCGGCGTCGCGCAGGGCACCTTCTACAATCATTTCGAGAACCGCCAGGAGCTGCTCGACCAGCTGCTGCCCAAGATCGGCCTCGACATGGTCGAGTTCATCCGCGTACGCACCGGCACGGCGGATGCGGCGCGGCAGGAGATCGAGCGTTTCGCCGCCTTCTTCGACTTCATCCGCGAGGTGCCGGAATTTTTGCGCATCCTCAACGAGGCCGAATTCTTCGCACCCATCGGTTACCAGAAACATCTCGACAACATCTCGGTCGCCTATGTCCGCATCCTCCGCCGTGCGCGCCTTGCCGGCGCCATCGCGGATTTCAGCGACGAGGAGTTCGAGGCGATCGTCCACATGCTGATGGGTGCGCGCGGCTATCTCAGCCGCCGCTACTCCTACTCGGCCGGCGGCGTCACCGCTGTGCCCGAGCACGTCATCTCCGCTTATCGCAAGCTAATGACGCGCGGCCTCTTCACCGGCTCCGGAGACCAGGACACGCCATGAACATCGAATCTCCGCACAGGCCGCTCGACCTTGCCTCGACCATCGCAGAAGGCGACATCCGCTGCCTCCTGATGGTGCTGGTGCATATGACCGGCGACGAGAAATGGCTCGCTGCGCCGTACTTGCCCAAGCGCGACATCCGCCTCATTCCCGATCCCGAGGCAGGCGTGCCCAAGGAAATCCAGGACGAAATCCGCGCCGCGGTGGTGAAGCTCTTCGCCAATGGCACGCCGAAGCCCGTCATCACTGATCCCGGCGACGAGCTGCTGCTGAAGATGATGCGCGGCTGCCTCGGCGAGAATGTCGCGCCGGAATACGCCCCGCTGATGCGCGAGGAGATGGGGTTTGTTGCGCGCGAGGCGCGTTGGACCAAGCAGCCATCGAGCGACAAGCTCGCGGAGCAGCACGTGCTGATCGTCGGTGCCGGCGTCTGCGCCATTGCGCTCGGCGTGGCGCTCGGTCATCTCGGCATTCCCTACACTATCGTCGAGAAGAACGCCGAGCTTGGCGGCACCTGGTGGATCAACCGCTATCCCGGCTGCGGCGTCGATACGCCGAACCATTCCTATTCTTATTCCTTCGGCTCCGGGAATGCATGGACCCGCTACTTCTGCCAGCGCGAGGAACTGCTCGGCTATCTTCAGAAGGTCGCCGACGAATACGGCATCCGCGAGCACCTGCGCATCAAAACCGAGCTGACCTCGTCGCGCTGGGACGAAGGCAAAAGGCGCTGGATCTCGACGCTCAAGACCGAGAGCGGCGAAGAGACCTTCGAATCCACCGCGCTGGTCTCGGCCATCGGCCAGCTCAACGATCCCTCCCGTGCACACTTCGAGGGCGAGGACAAGTTCACGGGAACGATCCTGCATTCGGCGCTGTGGTCCGATGACATCAACATCGACGGCAAGCATGTCGCCGTGATCGGCACCGGCGCGACGTCGATGCAGCTGGTGCCGTCGATCGCCGGCCGCGTCGCCTCGGTCACCGTCTATCAGCGCAGCGCGCAATGGGCGCGGCCGGTGAAGGGCTATGCCGATCCGATCAGCGAGGGTGCGCGCTGGCTGTTGGCGCATCTGCCTTTCTACGTGCAATGGTACCGCTTTAACATGTTCTGGCGCTATGGCGACGGCCTCTTGCCTTTCCTGCGCAAGGACCCGGCCTGGCCGCATCCCGAGCGTGCCGTCAACAAGGGCAACGACCGGCACCGCCAGGAGCTGACCGATTTCATCCTGTCGGAATTGCAGGGCCGGCCGGACCTGATCGAGAAATGCGTGCCGACCTATCCGCCCTACGGCAAGCGCATCCTGCTCGACAACAACTGGTTCAAGACGTTGACGCGGCCGAACGTGGAGCTCGTCACCGACGCAATCGACCATTTCGACCAGCGCGGCATCGTAACCGCCGATGGCAATCACCGCCCTGCCGACGTCATCGTGGTCGCAACCGGTTTCAAGGTGACGGAAATGGCCGCCCGCCTCAACATCAGCGGCCGCAACGGCAAGGATTTGCGCCAAGCCTGGGCCAACGACAATCCGACCGCGTTCCTCGGCCTCACCGTGCCCGATTTCCCCAACTTCTTCTGCATGCTCGGCCCCAACTCCGGCCCGGCGCATGGCGGCAGCGTCATCTTCCAGTCGGAATGCCAGAGCCGCTACATCGCCGCCTGCCTCGCCGAAATGATCGAGCACGACGTCGCTGCCATCGACGTCCGCCAGGACGTGCTCGACGACTACGTCCGTAAGGTCGATGTCGAGCACGAAGCGATGATCTGGACGCACCCTGGCATGAGCACCTACTATCGCAATTCGAGTGGTCGGGTGTTTTCGGCGATGCCGTGGCGGTTCGTGGACTATTGGCGCATGACCCATGATCCCGATCTGCGGCAGTACAGGCTGACGAAGGCGTGAACGTTGATCGCTCGGCAGAACCGGTGCACCCTCTCCCCTTGTGGGAAAGGGTGAGACATCCGCGTACGCCGCGCCGCTAAGCCGCCAGCCCACTCTCCACCGGAGCAAACTCCAGCCCGAGGCTCTCCGCCACCGCCTTGTTGGTGATGCGCCCGCGATGGACGTTCAGCCCATTTCGCAAATGCGGGTTTTCCAGCACCGCGGCAAAGCCCTTGTTCGCGAGCATCAGGCCGAACGGCAGTGTCGCATTGTTCAGCGCCTGGCTCGACGTCACGGGCACCGCGCCCGGCATATTGGCAACGCAATAGTGCACGACGCCGTCCACCTCATAGGTCGGGTCGGTATGCGTGGTCGCGTGCGAAGTCTCGAAGCAGCCGCCCTGGTCGATCGCGACATCGACCAGCACCGCACCCGGCCGCATCGACTTCAGCATCGCGCGCGTGACCAGCTTGGGGGCGCTGGCGCCCGGCACCAGCACCGCACCGATCACGACGTCGGCGGTGAACACCTCGTCCTCGACCGATTCGATGGTCGAGAAGCGGGTACGCACGCGTCCGGCAAAAAGATCGTCCAGTTGGCGCAAGCGCGGGATCGAGCGGTCGATCACGGTGACTTCGGCACCGAGGCCTGCGGCCATGCGCGCCGCCTGCGTTCCGACCACGCCGCCGCCGAGCACGACGACACGCGCCGGCTGCACGCCGGGCACGCCGCCCAGCAACAGGCCGCGGCCGCCGGCCGAGCGCTTGAGCGCGGCGCCGGCGGCCTCGATGGCGAGTCGGCCGGCGACTTCGCTCATCGGGGCGAGCAGCGGGAGGTGACCGTTCGCGTCCGTGACGGTTTCATAGGCGATCGCGGTGCAGCCGGAGGCAAGCAGGCCCTTGGCCTGCTCCGGATCCGGCGCAAGATGAAGATAAGTGAACAGGATCTGGCCGTCCCGGAGCTGGGCCCATTCGCTCTTCTGCGGCTCCTTTACCTTCACGATCATGTCGGACTTGGCAAAGATGTCGCGGGCGCTCTCGGCAATGGTGGCCCCTGCCCGCCGATACACCTCGTCGGATGCGCCGATGCCGCCGCCGGCGCCGGTCTCGACCGTGACCTGGTGCCCGGCCGCGACATATTCACGGACGGCGCCCGGGGTGAGCCCGACGCGATATTCCTGCACCTTGATCTCCTTGGGCACACCGACGCGCATCTTCCGGGCTCCTTTGCCGACGCCTTGATTCTGTTCCTCATCGTAGCGACGGGACCGGTTTGGTTTCGTGCAAATATCCGCTAGTTTCGGCAGGCGCGCGCCGGTTTCCGGCGCCAAGCTGCCCTTTCACGCTGGAAACGAAACATTGGCCCTCGACCGGAAAGACCTCGCGATCCTCGCGGAACTCACGACCAATGCGCGTGCCAGCCACACCGAGCTTGCCAACAAGGTCGGGCTCTCCAGCACGGCGCTGGCCCGGCGGCAGAAGGCTCTGGAGGACGAGGGCTACATCCAGGCCTACCAGGCCGCACTCGATCTCGCCCAGTTCGGCCTCACCATCACCGTGTTGGTGCGCATCGCGCTGGAAAGCCAGAGCGACGACGCGTTGAAGGCGTTCGAGGCGGAGGTGGTGAAATGCCCTTCCGTCGTGCGCTGCTTCCTGATGTCGGGAACCGACGACTACATCCTGATCGTGCTTGCCCGCGACATCCAGGATTTCGAGCGCATCCACCGCACCGAGCTGTCCCGCCTGCCGCGCGTCGCGCGCGTGCAATCGAGCTTTGCCCTGCGCGAAATCGTCAACCGCGCGGTGCCGACGGTGGTATTCGGCGAAGTGAAGCGCTGACCTCGTCTATCCGGTCGGGGGAATCGGTCTGGAACCAAGCAACGCGTCATCCGTTGGGCGCTATCGGCCAGCGGCGGCAGCGCATTCTTGCGTCACTTCCACTATTTGTCCAGCTCGGCCTTTCCGCAAGGAATTAGGATATGGCCGACACTACGATCCCCGAGCGCATTCTGATCAACCTCGTCGTCAATGGCGAAAGGCGCGCGCTTCAGGTCGTGCCGTGGACCACGCTTCTCGATGCGCTGCGTGACCGCTTGGAGTTGACCGGCACCAAGAAAGGCTGCGATCACGGCCAATGCGGCGCTTGCACCCTGCTGGTCGACGGAAGACGGGTCAATTCCTGCCTGACCCTCGCGGTCATGAAGGATGGCGCCGAGATCACGACGATCGAAGGCTTGGCCAGGGACGGCACGTTGCATCCCCTGCAACAGGCCTTCATCGACCACGATGCCTTCCAGTGCGGCTATTGCACGCCGGGACAGATTTGCTCTGCCGCGGGCTTGTTGGCCGAAGGTCGGGCGCGCGATGCCGACGAGATCCGGGAGTTGATGAGCGGAAATCTTTGTCGCTGCGGCGCATATCCCAACATCGTGGCTGCGATCGAGCAGGCAATGAGCCGGTCATGAATAATTTTCAGTATTCCCGCGCCAACGATGTCGCCGACGCGATCCGCCTTCTGGCCGCCGATCCTGGCGCAAAACTGATTGCCGGCGGGACCAATCTGATCGACCTGATGAAGGAGAACGTCGAACGCCCCTCGCGGCTGATCGACATCTCCCGCCTGCCGCTCCGCAACGTCGAGGAGACACCCGATCAGGGGCTGCGCATCGGCGCCCTGGTGCCGAATTCGGACCTCGCTTACCATCCGTTGATCGAACAGCGCTATCCCCTGCTCGCCAGCGCCATCCTCGCCGGCGCCTCCGCGCAATTGCGCAACATGGCTTCGGTCGGCGGCAATCTGATGCAGCGAACGCGTTGCGCCTATTTCTATGATACGACCACCCCTTGTAACAAGCGAGAGCCCGGCAGCGGCTGCTCGGCGATCGACGGTCTCAACCGCAACCACGCGATCCTAGGCGCCAGCAATTCCTGCATCGCGACCAACCCATCCGACATGAGCGTGGCGCTGGCCGCGCTCGGCGCGCTGGTGCACATCGCAGGCCCCACCGGTGAGCGCACCATCGCGCTGACAGATTTCCATCGGCTTCCAGGCGACAAACCTCACGTCGATACCAATCTCAGCACCGGCGAGATCATCACCGCGATCGGGCTGCCGCCGCGCGGCTTTGCCCGGAACTACAGCTATCTGAAGATCCGTGACCGGCTGTCGTACGCCTTTGCCTTGGTCTCGGTCGCGGCTGCGCTCGAACTGGAGGGCAACGCAATCAGCGAAGCGCGCCTGGCACTCGGCGGTGTGGCTCACAAGCCGTGGCGCAGGCTCGAAGCTGAAGCGGCGTTGCGCGGCCAGGCGGCAACGCCGGATCATTTTGGACGCGCTGCCGATCTGCTGCTGCAGGGAGCGGTCGCTGGTTCGCACAACGGCTTCAAGCTCGAACTCGCACGCCGGGCCGTCGTGCGTACGCTGATGCAGGCCGCAAGCGGCACACCACAGTCACAAGCTCACAAGAAGATCGCGTGAGGGACCGATGAACGGCTATGTCGGAACACCAACGTCCCGCGTCGATGGCCGGGCCAAAGTCACTGGCGCCGCCAAATATGCCGGCGAATTCGCGGCAGACGGCCTCCTCCATGGCTTCATCGTCGATGCCACGGTTCCGCGCGGGCGCATCGCTCGGCTCGACACCAGCGACGCGCTGAAGGTGAAGGGCGTGGTCGACGTGCTCACGCATACGCATCGCGTGGCCCTCGCCGACAAGGATGAGGCCTGGAAGGACGAGGTGGCGCCGGAGAAGGGTTCACCCTTCCGCCCGCTTTACGACGACAGGGTCAAGTTCAACGGTCAGCCAATCGCGCTCGTCATCGCGGAGGACTGGGAAACTGCCAAATTCGCGGCAACGCGCGTGCGTGTCGAATACGAGCAGGAGGCGTTTGCGACCGATCTCGAAACCGAACGCGGCACATCCGCCAAGGTGGACCAGCCGCACAAGCCGCGCGGCGACGCCGCAGCGGCGCTGGCTGGGGCAGCGGTTCGCCATGAGGCCGACTACGTCCTCCCGACCGAGCACCACAACCCGATGGAGCTCTATGCGACGACAGCGGTCTGGGACGGCAGCGGCAGCCTCACGGTCTACGACAAGACGCAGGGCGTCCAGAACGTCCATAAATATCTCTGCGGCGTGTTCGACATGAAGCCGGAGGACATCCGCGTGGTCTCGCCCTATGTCGGCGGCGCCTTCGGCTCCGGCCTGCGGCCGCAGCACCAGGTGGTGCTGGCAACGCTTGCCGCCCTCGCGCTGAAGCGATCCGTTCGTGTCGTATTGACGCGGCAGCAGATGTATGGGCTCGGCTACCGGCCGATGACCATCCAGCGCGTCGCGCTCGGCGCAAAGTCGGACGGCACGCTCGATGCGGTCACGCACGAAGCCATTGCCGTCACCTCGCGCTACGAGGATTTCTCACGCAATGACACCGGCTGGGCGCAGCAGCTCTACAAGAGCCCCAACAGTCGCCTCTCCCACAAGCTCGTCCACCTGGACGTCCCCACCCCCTGCGACATGCGTGCGCCGGGCGCGGCAACGGGCGTCTGCGCACTCGAATGCGCCATGGACGAGCTGGCCGTCGCACTCAAGCTCGATCCGATCGAGCTGCGCCTGAAGTGCTACTCGGATCGCGACCAGAGCGAAGACCTGCCCTTCACCAGCAAGCAGCTGCGCGAATGTTACGCCCGTGGCGCGGAAGCCTTCGGCTGGGCTCGCCGCAATCCCGCGCCGCGTGCGATGCGCGATGGCAAGGACCTGGTCGGCTGGGGCATGGCGACAGGGGTGTGGGAGGCGCTGCAGATGCCGGTCGCCGTGCGCATCGTGCTGACCGCCAACGGCCACGCCGAGGTATCCTGCGCCGCGTCCGATATCGGCACCGGCACCTACACCATCATGGCGCAGGTCGCGGCCGACGCCCTCGGGCTGCCGATCGGGAATATCGACGTGAAGCTTGCCGATTCAACCCTGCCCCAAGCGCCCGTCGAGGGCGGCTCCTGGATGGCCGCTTCGAGCGCACATGCGGTCTTGGGAGCGGCCGAGGACATTCGCCAGGAGCTCGCGCGTCTGGCCAAGGCGATACCTGACTCGCCACTTGGCGGCCTCAATGCATCGGAAATGGTTCTTGTTGACGGCACGATTTCCAAGGCCGGCGACAAGAGCCGCGCTGTCTCGATCGCCGATGTGATGCGTCACGGCAAGCTCGAGCGGATCGAGAAGCAGAAGCTCAACCAGTTCGCGGAGGACAAGTCGCACGCCCGCAACACGCATTCGGCTGTCTTCGCCGAGGTGAAGGTCGACGAGGAACTCGGCGTCATTCGGGTCACGCGAGTCGTGAGCGCCGTCGCGGCCGGGCGGATCCTGAATACCAAGACAGGCCGCAGCCAGATCATGGGCAGCGTGGTCTGGGGGATCGGAATGGCGCTGCACGAGGAGACGGTCATGGACCACCGCTTCGGCCGCATCATGAACGCGAACATCGCCGAGTACCACATCCCGGTGAATGCCGATATTCACGACATCGACGTCATCTTCGTCGACGAGCCGGACGACCGAATCAACAAGCTCGGCGTCAAGGGTCTCGGCGAGATCGGCATCGTGGGCGTGCCTGCGGCAATCGCGAACGCCGTCTATCATGCCATCGGCAAGCGTGTCCGGCACTTCCCGATCACGCTGGACAAGCTGCTCGGCTGACCTGCCTTGTCATCCGAGCCATGCCTGGATCGGGTCAGTGTCATCCAGCTGTCATCGAATGTGTCGATGAGCTGTGTCTCTGGCACATTCAGGACCCGACATGGACTATTTCAAGCGCTTCAACTTCCTGTTCGCCGCACCAATGTTCGACGCCGACGATCTCGAAGGCGTCCGCTTCAACCAGATCATCGAGGAGATCCAGCGCTCCGGCTTCGAGGTGGTCCGGGCGCGCAAGCTCGAGGATGCCGAGATGGCGGTGCAGACCGACGCCGCGATCGGCTGCATGGTGGTGGACTGGGGCAAGAAGGGCCTGGAGGGCAAGACCTCGGCGCTGATCAATTTGATGCGCCGCCGCGGCCTCGATTTCCCGATCATCCTCCTTATCCGGCGCAAGCGCTTCGAGGACCTGCCGGTCGAGGTGCTCGATTTCATCGACGGCTATGTCTTCCTGTCCGAGGAGACGCCGACCTTCATTGCCAAGAATCTGATCAGCCGGCTCAAGCAATATGCCGAAACGTTGAAGACGCCGTTCTTTGGCGCGCTGGTCGACTATGCCGAGGAAGGCAACCAGCTCTGGACCTGCCCGGGGCACAATGGCGGCGTATTCTACAACCGCAGCCCGATCGGCCGGGTCTTCGTCGAGCATCTCGGCGAATCCGTGTTCCGCGACGACCTCGACAATTCCGTGCTCGATCTCGGCGACCTCCTCACCCACGAGGGGCCGGCGCTGAAGGCGCAAAAGGAAGCCGCGCAGATTTTTGGCGCGGAGAAGACCTATTTCGTGCTCAACGGCACCTCGACCTCGAACAAGGTCGCGCTCGGCGCACTCGTCACCGACGGCGACCTCGTCCTGTTCGACCGCAACAACCACAAGGCCGCCCATCACGGCGCCCTGATGATCAACGGCGGCGTCCCGGTTTACGTGCCGACCATCCGCAACGCCTGGGGCCTGATCGGCCCAATGCGCTGGGACGTGCTGGACGAGAAGACCTTGCGCGAGGCGATCCGCAATCACCCGCTGGTCACGGACAAGGAGGCCTGGCGCAAGGAGCGGCCGTTCCGCGTCGCCGTCGTCGAACAGTGCACCTATGATGGGACGATCCACAGCGCCGAGATGATCCTGAAGCGCATCGGCCATCTGTGCGAGTACATCCTGTTCGACGAAGCCTGGGCCGGCTTCATGAAATTCCACCCGCTCTATGCCGGCCGTTTCGCCATGGGGCTGGCGAACCTTCCGCCGGAAGCACCGGGCATCATCGCGACGCAATCGACCCACAAGCAGCTGGCCAGCTTCTCGCAGGCCTCCCAGATCCACATCAAGGACCGCCACATCCGCGGCCAGAAGCGACGCGTCGAGCACCGCCGCTTCAACGAAAGCTTCATGCAGCACGCCTCCACGTCACCCTTCTATCCGCTGTTTGCCTCGCTCGACGTCGGTGCGCAGATGATGAAGGGCCGCTCGGGCGAAGTGCTGTGGGACGACACGATTCGCCTCGGCATCGAGCTGCGCAAGAAGATCCGCGCGATGCGCAGGGAGTTCGAAGAGAAGGAGCAGAATCCGGACCGGCGCTGGTTCTTCGAACCCTTCGTTCCCGACCGCGTCGCCATTCCCGATGTCGGCCGCCCGGGCGCCGTCCACAACGTCGCCTGGGAAACCCTCTCCACCGATGAGCTCGCCACCAACGCCGCGCTGTGGCAGCTCTCGCCCGATACCAACTGGCACGGCTTCCCCGGCATGGCCGAGGGGTTTGCCATGACAGATCCGAACAAGCTGACGCTGCTCACCCCCGGCTTCGACCGCTCAGGCGCCTATGCCGAGCACGGCATCCCCGCCCCCGTCGTGGCGCAATATTTGCGCGAGAACCGCATCGTCCCCGAGAAGAACGACCTCAACTCCCTGCTCTTCCTGCTGACCCCCGGCGTCGAGGCGAGCAAGGCCGGCACGCTGATCTCCGGCCTTGTCGCCTTCAAGAAGCTCCACGATGACAACGCGCTGCTGGCCGACGTCATTCCAGAATTCTACCAGCGGCGGCAGGCACGCTATGCCGGCGTGCGCTTACGCGACCTCTGCGGCGAGATGCACCGTTTCTTCCGCACCGCCGACGTCAGCGCGCTTCAGGCCCGGCAGTTCATGCCTGAGCACATGCCTGAGATCGCGATGTCGCCTCGCGATGCCGCGCGCTATCTGTTCAAGAACGATGTCGACTATTTGCCGATCGAGGCCATCGCGGGCCGCATCGCGACCACGCCCTTCGTGGTCTATCCGCCCGGCATCGCCACCATCGTGCCCGGCGAGCGGCTGACGGAACGGGCCAAGCCCATGGTCGATTATCTCAAGATGTTCGAAACCTGCTTCAACACGTTTCCGGGTTTCGACGTCGAGATCCAGGGCGTCTACAAGGAGATCGATGCCCAGGGGCGCATCGGGCTCTATACTTACGTCGTTGCCGAGTAGGTGCGAATGAACGAAACAGCTGCGCGCGCGAGTGACGAACCCGTCCTGGTCAGACCGTCACGCGACAGCGATGTCGAGGCGATGCTGGCGATCTACCGCCATCACGTCCGCAACGGCGTGGCGCGCGACATCGAAGGAACCGGCGCGCCCGAGCCGGACGATCTGCGCGACCGGCGCAAGAACCTCAGGCAGACCCGCCTGCCGCATCTGGTCGCGACCTTTCGCGGCGAGGTGGTCGGCTATGCCTATGCGGTGCTGTTCCGCAAGCGCCCGGCCTATCGCTACACGGCCAAGCACTCGATCTACGTCCACCACGAGCAGCTCGGCCGCGGGGTCGGACGGCTGCTGCTGCACGAGTTGATCGATGCTTGTGCGGCGGCCGGCTTCCGCCAGATGATCGGCTATATCGACGCCGACAACACGCCCTCGCTGGCGCTGCACGAGAAGTTCGGCTTCGCGCGCGCCGGCCTGCTTTGCGGCGTGGCCTATCGCCACGGCCGCTGGTCCGACACCGTCATGGTGCAGCGATCGCTCGGCGCGGGGACCACGGCGCCCCCACCCGTCGTGGCGCCGGGCCGGTAGACCTCAGGACGGAAAGTCGGCCGCTCTCACATGGATGCGGTCGGCATGCAGCGACCAGTGATGCAGGGCCTGGTCCTTGCAGAACCTGGCCTTCGCCCGCTCCCTGGCCTCGTCCTCGTCGGAGGCGTCGATTTCCAGCGTACCCTGGCAAATCTCGCTCTGCCGGCCGTACTCGCCGAGCACATCTTTCATGAACTTGACGACATAGGTTGACATGGGACCTCCCTGCTGCCCCGGCCGCACTCTAATCCCATTTAAGCCGGACCGGGGAAGGAGATTTTGACGCGGATCAAGGACCGGCAAGGTTCCCGCCGCCCATCCGGGCGGCAGTCCGCCCTCATGTGGTGATGTCGAGAAGCGACTCTGTCGTTTCCGCGTAAGCCTGAATGACTTTCGCATTGGCAATGAAGCTGTACTTGGCGGCCGCCAGTTGAACGAATTCGCTGGCGATATCGACATTCGGCGCTGCGACCAGCCCATCCTGGTTTGCGAAGGAAGCGCTTGGGTCGGATTGCGCGGTATAGCTCGGCGATACCGTCGACACCTTCGCGATCGTGCCGCCCGGCGTTTGGTCGACCTGGTCGACGCGCAATGGCACGTAAGCCGTGGGAAATGTCGGAGCAATGCCCGGACTCCCTGTAACGGCCGATGGGCTCGACCCGCCCGACCCCGGCAGCGGGCCGGTCGTTTGAACATTGGCGATGTTGCTCGCGGCCACGTTCACGCGCAAACTCGCCGCCGAAAGTCCGGATGTCGCAATCGAAAATATGCTCATGGACTTTCAACTACAGGACAAGTGATACGCGTTCACTTACCCGCTCGATAAGATGCGGCGCTTTGCCTTTCCGTCGTGGTAACCAATGATCGGAGCGCGCTGAGCCTTCGCGCCCTACCCCGGCGTCACGCCAAAAGCCTGCTTGAAGCGCTCCGCATAACGCGGCCAGACCTCGGGATTGATGATGCGCGGCGGGCGCTTGCCGTCGAGCGTGTCCAGCACCTGCTCGGCCGCGATCCGCCCCATGTTCTGGCGCGCTTCGATGGTCACTCCCGCGGTGTGCGGGCTCGCCAGCACGTTGTCGAACTGGAGCAGCGGATGCTCCGGCGGTGGCGGCTCCTTGGACCAGACGTCGAGGCCGGCACCGGCGATGCGCTTGTCGCGCAGGGCCTGGAGCAGCGCATCCTCGTCATGGATGAAGCCGCGCGCCGTGGTGATGAAATACGCATGCGGCTGCATCAGCCCGAACTCGCGCGTGCTGATCATGTTGCGGCTGCCCTTGTCGAGCGGACAAGAGATCGAAACGAAATCGGCGCGGCGCAACAGCTCGTCGAGCTCGACCTTCTCGCCGCCCCGTTCGGCCATCACTTCGGCCGACAAATACGGGTCGTAGGCCAGCACCTTCATGCCGAGCAGGCCCTTGCACAGCGCGGCGATGCGGCGGCCGACATTGCCGAGGCCGATGATGCCGACGGTCTTGTGCTCGACCTCGTTGCCGACCAGATCATTGCGGTTGACGTCGCGCTCGCGGCGCAGGCGGCGGTCGGACTGGATGATGCGCTTGGACAAGGTCAGCATCATCGCCAGCGCGTGCTCGGCAACCGAATGGGCATTGCCGCCGGACTGGTTGACGACCAGCACGCCCGCATCCGTGCAGGCCTCGACGTCGACAGGGTCGAAGCCCGCGCCATTGCTGGAGACCAGCAGCAGGTTCGGCGTCCGCTTCAGGAAGGTGGCATCGACATGGAAATGCGGGGCGAGCTCGTCCCGGGCGGCACCGATCTGGTAAACGTGCGCCGCATTCAGGATCGGCGCGTAGACATCTTCGGGACTCCCGTTCTCGATGCGGTCGAGCCGGACGTCGGGCCGCGCCTTCAGGATGTCGACATAGATCGGATTGGCCAAATAATTGGAGTAGAAGACGCGCTTGCTGTTGACGGACATCAGGACCCTTCCGGCTCTCCAGGGAGATCCGCAAGGTCGGCGCGATGCGCGCCCGTCCGTGCCCCCTCCCGTTTTCTCGTTGTCGCCGCTTATGACATGGCGGCGCCGACCGCGGCAGGCCGTCCAGCGCAGATCACGGTGCGGCCCGGACATGTTGACAATCCCGCCTGCTCCGTCAAGTTCGACCGATCGCCGCGACGGCCAGAACCAAGAAGCATGCGCGGCCCAAGAAAATACGCCAAGGGAGAACGCAATGGCGATTGCGGAACAGCAGACGCAGGGACAGGCGTCCGGTGACCAGAGCTGGCACGGCATCGTCCTGCAAACCCTGAAGCGCAACGAGATCAGCCTCATTCCTTACGTGCCCGACCGGGTGCTGACGCCCCTGATCAAGAACCTGCACGCCGATCCCTTCTTCACCACCTTCGCCACTGCCCGCGAGGAGGAAGCCGTCGGCATCGTCTCGGGCGCCTGGATGGGTGGGCGGCGCGGCGCGGTGCTGATGCAGACCTCCGGCTTCGCCACCCTCGCCAATGTGCTCGCCTCGCTCGCCGTGCCCTACCAGATCCCGCTGATCATGTTCGTGTCCGAGCGCGGCACGCTCGGCGAGTTCAACTACGGCCAGTCGCTGGTCTGCCGCACCATGCGTCCGGTGCTGGATTCGCTGGCGCTGGAGCACCACACCATCACCCGGCTCGACGAGCTCGAATTCATCGCCGACCGTTCGATCAAGCAGGCCGTCACGACACAGGCGCCGGTGGCCCTGATCCTCAACCCGCTGCTCACCGGCGGCAAGGTTTTCGACAAGTGAGCGCCACCATGAACACTGGCAATACCAAGGTGATGAACCGGTTCGATGTGACCTCGCGCCTGATCGCAAAGCTCAAGCACGAGGAAGCCGTGATCGGCGGCATCGGCAACACCAATTTCGACCTCTGGGCCGCCGGGCATCGCCCGCAGAATTTCTACATGCTGGGCAGCATGGGGCTCGCCTTCCCGATCGCGCTCGGCGTGGCGCTGGCGCAGCCCGACCGCCGCGTCTTCGCGCTCGAAGGCGATGGCTCGCTGTTGATGCAGCTCGGCGCGCTCTCGACGATCGCGACGTTGAAGCCGAAGAACCTCATCATGATCGTGATGGACAACGGCATCTATCAGATTACCGGCGCACAGCCGACACCCGCGGCCAGCGTCGCGGATATCGTTGCCATCGCCGCAGGCTCCGGCCTTGCGAATAGCGCCTGGGCTGCGGACGAGGAGGATTTCGAGCACCTGGTCGATGCGGCGATGTCCGCCGCCGAGCCGAGCCTGATCGCGGTCCGCATCGACGACAAGCCGGGCGTCGGCACCACAAGGCGCGATCCCGTACAAATCCGGGAGCGCTTCATGCACGGGCTCGGCGTGCGCGAACCGCTTTAACTTTTTGTCATTAACTACACAGCGATCTGATGGAGTGACTGTACCGGCCCGCTGCCAATCTGTGCTAAGCGAACCGGATGTCCATTTTGATCCGTTCCTTTGCCTGGCTGCTCGCGGCCGCCGTTACTTTCGCCACCCTCGGTCCCCCTGGCCTGCGGCCCCATTCCGACCTCGGCCAGGACGGCGAACACGCTCTCGCATTCATCCTGGTGGGGCTGGCCTTCGGCCTCGCCTATCCGCGGCGGCGCCTGCTGGGTGCGGGGGCCGCAGTCGTGCTGATTGGCGTGCTCGAACTGATGCAATTTTGGGCACCCGGACGCCACGCCCGGCTGGAGGACTTTCTGGTCGACGCGCTGACGGCCTGCCTTGGCTTTGCGCTCGCGGCGATCACCGATTGGGTTGTGACACGCTTTCTCGCAAGCCCCTCTGCAGCAAGTGAAGGCCCCGCGGAGTAGAACTCCGCAGGGCCCTTTTCTCTCCACGCCTGTGGTCGGCCTGGATCAGTCGATGATCTTGACGACGCGACGCGTGCGCGGTTCGACGATCACGCGGCGATCGTTCACGACCGCATAGCGATACTCGGTGTAGTTCGGCACGGGGCGGAGCACCACGGTCGGCGGCAACGGCTCGCCCACCACGACGCGCTCCTCGACCACGACGGAGTCACTCCGCGGGATTCCGCCCAGCACCGCATTCGGAATCTCGAGGCCGGCTCCGACGGCCGCACCAACGGTGCCGCCAACCATCGCGCCGATCGGTCCGCCGATGTCGCCACCAGCACGCGCGCCGTCCCTGGCGCCTTGTTCGGTCGTCGACTGAGCAAAGGCTGCGCTCGATGCCAGCAGCGACGCTGCAGCCAACGTAATCGCAAGACGGGTTTTCATGTTGTTTTGTCTCCAGTGATTGTCCTGCGCCTTCAACCGCGGGGCCGGAGCATTGTTCCGGTTCCCCCGTGGCGAAGAGGCTTCAAAACTGGAGACTGTTACCGCGTAACAGTTCAGGCCGCCGCGATCTCGTGGCCTGCCATCAGTTCCAATGCCCGCACCATCGCGGAATGATCCCAGCCCTTGCCGCCATGCGCGGTGCAGGCCGAGAACAATTGCTGCGCCACCGCCGTGCTCGGCAGCGACAGGCCGAGCGTGCGCGCGCCCTCGAGCGCGAGATTGAGATCCTTCTGGTGCAGCTCGATGCGGAAACCAGGATCGAAATTGCGCTTCACCATGCGCTCGCCGTGCACTTCGAGGATGCGCGAGGAGGCAAAGCCGCCCATCAGCGCCTTGCGCACCAGCGCCGGATCGGCCCCGGCTTTGGATGCAAATAACAGCGCCTCGCTCACCGCCTCGATCGTCAGCGCGACGATGATCTGGTTGGCAACCTTCGTCGTCTGCCCGTCGCCATTGGCGCCGACGTGAGTGACGTTCTTGCCCATCTTGTCGAACACCGGCTTCATGGTGCCAAAGGCCCGCTCCGGCCCGCCAACCATGATGGTGAGACTCGCCGCCTTGGCGCCGACCTCCCCGCCCGACACCGGCGCGTCGAGATAATCCGCCCCGAGCGCCTCGATCTTCTTGGCGAACTCCTTCGTCGCCAGCGGCGAGATCGAGCTCATGTCGACGACGATCTTGCCTTTCGAGATACCGCTCGCAACACCATCCTTGCCGAACAGCACCGCTTCCACATGCGGCGTATCCGGCACCATGATGATGACGGCATCCGCGCCCTCCGCGACTTCCTTGGCCGACTTGCAGGCGATGCCGCCCGCGGAAATCAGCTCAGCCGCAACCGGCGCAACATCGTGCAGGAGAACACGATGGCCAGCGCTAAGGAGATGGCCGGCCATCGGCCGTCCCATGGTGCCAAGTCCGATGAAGCCGATGTTGGTCATGTCTCATTCCTCCAGATTTAGGCCAAGTCGATCCACAAGCTCGGTGCACCTCTCCCGCTTGCGGGGGAGGTCGGCGCGTAGCGCCGGGTGGGGGCTCTATCCGCTTGGGGTCTTTCAGCGCATCTCGATCGAATCTTTTCGCGGAGATACCCCCACCCCAGCCCTCCCCCGCAAGCGAGAGAGGGAGCGCACCGTCGCTGTGGGTGCGTTCTCAGGTCTCAAAGGTCTGCGCGGCGTGCCAGGACAGCCCTTCCAGCGTCGTGGTGCGCGGCTTGTATTCGCAGCCGATCCAGCCGCGATAGCCGATCGCGTCGAGATGGCGGAACAGGAAGGGATAGTTGATCTCGCCGGTGCCGGGCTCGTGGCGGCCCGGATTGTCGGCGAGCTGGATGTGCGCGATCTCAGGCAGATATTCCTGCATGGTGCGGGCGAGATCGCCCTCCATGATCTGCATGTGATAGATGTCGTACTGGACGAACAGGTTGTTCGACCGCACCTCGGAGATCAGCTGTATCGCCTGCTCGGTGCCGTTGAGGAAGAAGCCGGGAATGTCGAGCGTGTTGATCGGCTCGACCAGCAGCTTGATGTTCTCGCGCGCCAGCGTCGAGGCCGCAAAGCGCAGATTGCCCACCAGCGTCTCGCTCAGCTCGCGTGGATCGGTATCGGCAGGCGCGATACCCACGAGGCAGTTGAGCTGCTCGCAATCGAGCGCCTTGGCATAGTCGATGGCGCGAAACACGCCGTCGCGGAATTCAGCTGTGCGATCGGGCAGGATTGCAATGCCACGCTCGCCCCCCGCCCAGTTTCCCGCCGGCAGATTGTGCAGCACCTGCGTCAGACCATGGGCTTCCAGCTGCTCGCGCAGCTGCGCCTTGTCGAAATCATAGGGGAAGAGATACTCGACCCCGGAAAAGCCCGCCGCCTTCGCCGCTGCGAAGCGGTCGAGGAACGGCATCTCGTTGAAGAGCATGGTGAGGTTGGCGGCGAATTTCGGCATGATGCTCTCCCCTATTCCGCCGGCTGCAGCACCCGCGTGGCGCCGACCTCGTCGAGCGGCAGGTCCAGCACCTCCTCGAACTCGACGATGTTGTCGATCTCCGTTCCCATCGCGATGTTGGTGACGCGTTCGAGGATGAACTCGACCACCACGGGCACGCGGTGCTTGGCCATCAATTCACGCGCGGTCGCGAACGCGGCCTGCGCGTCCTTTGGATCGGTGACGCGGATCGCCTTGCAGCCGAGGCCTTCGGCGACCGCGACGTGGTCGACGCCGTAGACGCCGATCTCGGGCGCGTTGATGTTCTCGAAAGAGAGCTGGACGTGATAGTCCATCTCGAAGCCGCGCTGGGCCTGGCGGATCAAGCCGAGATAAGAATTGTTCACGACGACGTGGATGTAGGGCAGATTGAACTGCGCCCCGACGGCGAGCTCCTCGATCAGGAACTGGAAGTCGTAGTCGCCGGAGAGCGCGACGATATCGCGATCCGGGCACGCCGCACGCACGCCGAGCGCGGCGGGCAGTGTCCAGCCGAGCGGCCCCGCCTGCCCGGCATTGATCCAGTTGCGCGGCTTGTAGACGCCGAGGAACTGGGCGCCGGCGATCTGCGACAGGCCGATCACGGTGACGTAGCAGGTGTCGCGACCAAAGGCCTTGGTCATCTCCTCATAGACGCGCTGCGGCTTGATCGGGACGTTGTCGAAGTGGCTCTTGCGCAGCATCGTCTTCTTGCGATCGCGGCAGGCCGCGGGCCACGCCTGGCGCTCGCGCAGCTTGCCCGACCGGCGCCACTCCCTGGCGACGCTGACGAACAGCTCGAGCGCGGCCTTGGCGTCCGAGACGATGCCGAGATCCGGATTGAACACGCGCCCGATCTGGGTCGGCTCGATGTCGACGTGAACGAATTTGCGGCCCTTGGTGTAGGTCTCGACCGAGCCGGTGTGGCGATTGGCCCAGCGATTGCCGATGCCGAGCACGAAGTCGGATTCCAGCATGGTGGCGTTGCCGTAGCGGTGGCTGGTCTGAAGGCCGACCATGCCCGCCATCAGCACGTGATCGTCGGGGATCGCGCCCCACCCCATCAGCGTGGGCACCACAGGAACGTTGGCGATCTCGGCGAATTCGACCAGGAGGTCGGACGCATCGGCGTTGATGATGCCGCCGCCCGCGACGATCAGCGGACGCTCGGCGGCGTTGAGCATCTCCAGCGCCTTCTCGACCTGTTTTCGCGTGGCAGCGGGCTTGTAGACGGGCAGCGGCTCATAGGTCTCATCGTCGAACTCGATCTCGGCCAGCTGCACGTCGAGCGGCATGTCGATCAGGACCGGCCCGGGCCGGCCCGAGCGCATGACATGAAACGCCTGGCTGAACACGCGCGGCACCAGCGCCGGTTCGCGCACCGTCACGGCCCATTTCGTCACGGGCTTTGCGATCGATTCGATATCGACGGCCTGAAAATCTTCCTTGTAGAGCCGCGCCCGCGGCGCCTGCCCGGTGATGCAGAGGATCGGAATGGAATCGGCGATCGCCGAATAGAGCCCGGTGATCATGTCGGTGCCGGCCGGCCCCGAGGTTCCGATGCAGACGCCGATATTGCCGGCCTTCGCCCTCGTATAGCCCTCGGCCATGTGCGAGGCACCCTCGACATGCCGCGCTAGAATGTGGTGGATCGAGCCGCGCTTCTTCAGCGCCGAGTAAAGCGGATTGATCGCGGCCCCGGGAACGCCGAAGGCGGTGGAGATGCCTTCCTTTTCCAGAATTCGGACGGCAGCATCGATAGCTCGCATCTTCGCCATATCGGACCTCGCTCGGTTCAAGTCAGCGAGCGAGATCATCGGGTGCGCGTGATGCGATCTCAACGAGATCGATTTTATTTTCCACGATGTGGCAGCCGCGGAAAAATCTTGGGCGTCTCAAACGGTTAGATCGAGAGTCGCGTGAAAGCGGATCACTCGAACAGCGGCGCCAGTTCCATCTGCGGCACCAGCACGAGGCCCTTGTCGGTGATGCGAATTTCCGGAATGACCGATAGGGGAATCAAATTGAAGCCCATGTAGGGAATGGTGCAGCCGGCCTCGGCCCATTCCTTCTTCAGCGCCTTGACCTCTTCGGCCACCTCCGTGACGCGCTTGTCCGAGAGAAGCCCCGCGATCGGCAGCGGGACCAGCGCCCTTACCTTGCCGTCGGCGACGACGCAGACGCCGCCCTGCAGGTCCTTGATGGCCGCGATCGCGACTTGCATATCGGGCTCGTTGGTGCCGGCGACAATGATGTTGTGGCTGTCGTGTCCGACGCTGGAGGCGACCGCGCCGCGCTTGAGGCCAAAGTCCTTCAGCAGTCCATAAGCGACGTTGCCAGACGACTTGCCGTGGCGCTCGATGACCGTGACGAAGCAGAGGCCGTAGCGCGCGAACAAAGACGGCCAGTCTTTGGCGGGTTCGATCGCGACTTTGTCATGGATCAGCGTGATGCCCGGCAGCGCCGTCTTGATGGCATTGACGGTGCAGGCCTTCGCCGGGAGATCCGGCGTCAGCTTGACCTTCTTCGGCAGCTTCACCGTCGCGTAAGCCGCCTTTGGATATTGATAGCGGTGCGACAGCGCCTGATCGAGAAGCCCGGTGATCTTGCGGTTCTCGACCACGAGCTCGCCGCCATACCAGGTGCATTGTGGCTTGAGCTGGTCGTCCATCAGCACGAGGTCGGCGCGGCGGCCGCCGCCGAGGCCACCGATGTCGCCATCCATGCCGAAGCGCGTCGCGCCATGCAGCGAGCCCATCGACCAGGCCTGCTCCGGTGACATCCCGGCCTTCACGGCTTCGCGCACCACCCAGTCGAGGCCGAACATGAGCAAATCGTCGGCGTCGCGGTCGTCGGTGCACACGGCCGTGCGCTTGTGCGAGGCACCGAGCTCGGTGATGGTGCGGATCGCCTGCGGCAGCGAATGCCATGGCGTCGTCGGCGGTCCGCCGCGCAGGAATACCCAGACGCCGGCATCGAGCAGATCGTCGGCGATGTCGCGCTCGATCGCCTCATGCGTGTCGGTGACACCGCTCGCCGCATAGGCCGAGACGAATTCGCGGCCATAGACGTGGCCGGACACCGGACGTCCCCGCTTCAAGGCGGCCGCAAGGATGGCATGGCTACGCTCGTCGCCCATCGTGACGGGCACGAAATCCATCTTCTCACCAAGCCCCACGGCTTCGGGCCAGCGGTCGAACAGGCCGGCGATCTTGTCCGGCGTGAGGTCGCCGCCCGCCGTTTCCAATTCGGCCGACGTTGCCGGCACCGTGCTCGGCACCGTCAAAAAGATCGAGAGCGGCGCCTCGCGCGCGTCCTCCAGCATCGCCTCGACGCCGGCGACGTCCATGACATTTCCGATCTCGTGGCTGTCGCAGAAGATCGTGGTGGTGCCGTTGAGCAGCGCGGCCTCGGCATAGGCGCAGGCCGTCACCATCGAGGATTCGATGTGGATGTGCGGATCGACCAAGCCCGGCGCGACGATGCCGCCAGCGGCATCGTAGAGCGGCACGCTGGGCCAGACTTTCTTCGCCGCACCTGATGGCTTCACCGCCGCGATGCGCCCGCCGGTGATCCAGATCTCCCGACCGGGATGAATGCGTTCCGAATAGGTCGAGAGCACCCGCGCTCCGGTAATGACCAGATCTGGCGCGAGGCGCGCAGAAGCGACGTCGGCCAGGCGCCGGGTCATCGCATGCAGCGGGGCGACGGTGAAGCGGGTGAGTTTGGGCATCGGGACCCTCGCGCGGCGTTACGGCCCGGCGATGGTTACGCCCTGCACCAAACCGGGCAAGTGCAAATATGACGGCACGCCCTGCTTACGCCTTAGGCGCCGCGCCGCCTGCCCCCGACCTGGCAGACCGGCGCGGGTTCCGCGTTCTTGCCGGCGGTGCAGCAATGGGCTTGACCCGAATCCGCATCGACCGGCCCTTCGGCTCATCGATCTCGAACGAATTCGTCTTCCGCACGAGGTCGCTCAGCTTGCGGAAGCCGTAGGTCCTCGGATCAAAATCGGAAGCGAGATTGGCGAGCTGCCGTCCGACTTCACCGAGCGCGACCCAGCCGTCCTCGCTCTCCATCTGGGTGATGACCTTCTTGATGATGGGCGTGGCGGCATCGGGCGGCTGAAGCGGCGCTGAGCGTGAGGATGCGTCCTGGGTGGTCGCAGTGCCGGCGAGCAGGTTCTCCGTATAGACGAATCTGCGGCAGGCCTGCCTGAAGCTTTCGGGTGTCTTCTGCTCGCCAAACCCAAAAACATCGATGCCCTGCTCCCGGATGCGGGCGGCAAGCCGGGTGAAATCGCTGTCCGATGACACCAGGCAAAAGCCGTCGAACCGGCCGCTGTGAAGCAGGTCCATGGCGTCGATGACCAGCGTGATGTCTGATGCATTCTTTCCCGTCGTATAGGCAAATTGCTGCTGCGGGATGATGGCGTGTTTGGACAGAATGTCGGCCCATCCCTTCGACCGCGCATTGGAGAAGTCGCCGTAGATGCGGCGAACG
Organism: Bradyrhizobium sp. ERR14; assembly: GCF_014198235.1. Lineage (NCBI taxonomy): Bacteria > Pseudomonadati > Pseudomonadota > Alphaproteobacteria > Hyphomicrobiales > Nitrobacteraceae > Bradyrhizobium > Bradyrhizobium sp. ERR14. Next base: position 41,224 of record NZ_JACIHD010000002.1, read on the forward strand.
CTGGCCTCGCCGATCTTGGCGATCTCCTCGAACAGTCCGTCCGCGATTTTCGCCGACGCATTATCGGCATCGATCAGGACGGCGAGACGGGGCGAGCGAAGTTCTGACGGCATGGGGCATGTCCCTACGGATGGACGCGGCATCAAAAGACGCGTGCGCCGGGATGACTAATCTTCGGTCGCTTTGAACCGGCCCAGCCCCTTCAGCACAAACGGCGCCAGCAGCGCGATCAGGGCCAGCGCCAGCAGCGTCGCCGAGATCGGGCTCTGCAGCAGCGTCATGGGATCGCCGAGACTGATCGCGAGCGCCCTGCGCAACTGGCTCTCGGCGATCGGGCCCAGGATCAGGCCGACGACGACGGGCGCGATTGGAAAATCGAACCGGCGCATCAGGAAGCCGAGCACGCCGAAGCCGGCAAGCATCGACAATTCGACCACCGACGGCTTTGCGGCGATGGTGCCCATGGTCGCGAACACGAGGATGCCGGCATAAAGCCACGGCTGCGGGATTGCGAGCAGCCGCACCCAGAGGCCGACCAGCGGCAGGTTCAGCACCAGCAGCATGCAATTGGCAATGAACAGACTGGCGATCAGGCCCCACACCAAGTCAGGCCGCTCGGCGAACAGCAGCGGCCCCGGGTTGAGGCCGTATTGCTGGAAGCCCGCCAGCATCATCGCTGCCGTCGCCGAGGTCGGCAGCCCGAGCGTCAGCAGCGGCACCAGCGTGCCGGCGGCGGAGGCGTTGTTGGCGGCTTCCGGCCCCGCGACACCTTCGATCGCGCCCTTGCCGAACTCTTCGGGGTGTTTCGTCAGCCGCTTCTCGGTCGAATAGGACAGGAAGGTCGGGATCTCCGCGCCGCCCGCCGGCAGCGCGCCGATCGGAAAGCCGAACATCGTGCCGCGCAGCCACGGCTTCCACGATCGCTTCCAGTCTTCCTTGGTCATCCACAGCGAGCCGCGCACCGGCTCGAGCTTCTCCTCGCTGTGGTGGCGTCGCGACGCGACATAGAGCGCCTCGCCGACCGCGAACAGGCCGACGGCCAGCGTCGTCACCTCGACGCCGTCGAGCAGTTCAGGGACACCGAACGCAAGCCGCGCCTGCCCCGTCAGCTTGTCGATGCCAACGAGACCGAGCGTCAGACCGATGAACAGGCTGGTCAGGCCGCGAACCGGGGAATCGCCGAAGGTCGCCGACACCGTGACGAAGGCGACGCACATCAGCGCGAAATAGTCCTCAGGGCCGAAGCGCACTGCGAAATCGACCAGCCACGGCGCGAGGAAGGCCAGACCGATGGTGGCGATGGTTCCGGCGACAAAGGAGCCGATCGCGGATGTCGCAAGCGCTGGCCCGCCGCGGCCGGCCTTGGCCATCTTGTTGCCTTCGAGCGCAGTCGCCATCGAGGCGCTCTCGCCGGGCGTGTTGATCAGGATCGCGGTGGTCGAGCCGCCATACATGCCGCCATAATAGATGCCGGCGAACATGATCAGCGAACCGCCGGGGTCGAGCTTATAGGTGACGGGCAGCAACAGCGCGACCGTCAGGGCGGGGCCGATGCCGGGCAGCACGCCCACGGCAGTGCCGAGGAACACACCGATCAGCGCGTAAAGCAGGTTCATCGGCTGAACGGCGACCGCCATGCCGTGGGCCAGCGCGGCAAAAGTGTCCATCACAGCAGTCGCTCCAGCGGGCCGGTCGGAAGGCTGAGCGTGAGCAGCCGGTCGAACGCGAGATAGATCAGGGTCGACATCACGAGGGCGATGATGGAATCTACCAGGATGGCGCGGCGGCCGAAGGCGGCCGACGTCGTCACGAACAGCGCCGACGTTGCCAGGATGAAGCCGCCGCCAAAGCCGATGATGGCGATCAGCAGCGCAAGGCCGATGAGGATCAGAACCACGGGCACCGGATCGGCGCTCTCGCGCGCCGGCAAATTGCCGCGCAGCGCGTCGATGAAATTGCCGATCGCGAGCAGCGCGAGGCCGCTGGCGACTACGACCGGCATCGCCTCGGGCCCCATGCCGTACATCGCGGTGGATGACAGGCCGCGGGCGTCGAAGACCAGCAACGCAGCGAGACCTGCGAGCAGTGCAGCGATGACGATGCCGGCGCGATCGACGCGCCGCGGCGGCTGGGCCGGATCGCCAGAGGTCATGACTTGACCAGACCGACCGATTTCAGCACGTCGGTGACGCGCACGGTTTCCTTCTTCAGGAAATCGGCGAAGGCGTCACCGCCGAGATAGGCGTCTTCCCAGCCCTTCTGCTTGAGGATTTCCTTCCAGGCGTCCGACTTCACCATCTTCTCGACCGCATCGCTCAAGGTCTTGCGCTGCTCCGGCGTGATGCCGGGAGGCGCCACCACCGAGCGCCAGTTGGCGATCACGAGGTCGATGCCCTGTTCCTTGAAGGTCGGGATGTCGCTACCTGCGATGCGCTTCTCCGAGGTCACGCCGATCGCGCGCAGCTTGCCGGACTTGATCTGCCCTTCATATTCGCTGAGGCCCGAAATGCCCGCGGTGACCTTGCCGCCGAGGATCGCAGCCAGCGACTCGCCGCCGCCGGAGAACGGGATGTAGTTGATCTTCTTGGCGTCGGCACCGACCGCGCCGGCGAACAACGCCGCCATCACATGGTCGACGCCGCCGGCCGAGCCCCCGGCGAAAGTCACCTTAGCAATATCGGCCTTCACCGCGGCGGCCAGATCCTGCGCGGTCTTGATCGGCGAATTCGCGGGAACCACGATTACCTGGATTTCCTCGGTGAGGCGCGCGATCGGCGTCACCTGCTCGAGCGTCACCGGCGACTTGTTCATGGCGAGCGCGCCCACCATGACGAAGCCGTTGACCATCAGCTGGTTGCCGTCGCCCTTGGCGCCATTGACGAACTGGGCGATGCCGACGCTGCCGCCGGCGCCGGGAACGTTGGTGACCTGCACGCTGCGCGCGACGCCCGCGGCCACCAGTGCCTGCTGCATCGAGCGCGCGGTCTGGTCCCAGCCGCCGCCCGGGGCCGCCGGCGCCATCAGCTTGAGCTCGAGCTGCTGGGCAAGGGACGGCGTCGCTGCCGCAAGGGTCAGCGCGACGGCTGCGCCGGCAAGGCGCGCGGAAAATTGGAACATAAGGACGCTCTCCAGGCTCATGCGGACGTTTGCCGCATTGTGTCGTTTGGTCGCATATCAGCCAAAACGGCCGATGCTGTCCAGCGACAGTGCCCGGGTTCCCCAATTAGCGCGGTATCGGCATCACCCCGCCGAGCGCGACGGTCAGCTCGCCGGCGACCTCGCGCACGATTTGGCCGATCTCCGGCAGCCTGTCGTCGGTCAGGCGGCTGGTCATGCCGGAGACGGAAATCGCCGCGAGCGGCTCGGCGCAGTCGTTGTAGACCACTGCGGCAATACAGCGCAGCCCCATGCAGGCCTCTTCATCGTCGAGCGCAAAACCTTGCTTGCGGATTTTTTCGAGCTCCTTGAACAGGTCGCTCGGCCGCACGATGGATTTCTCGGTCAGCCGGGGCATGCCGTGATGGCGGATGACGGCGCCGACGTCCTCATCGGAATAGGTTGCGAGCACGGCCTTGCCGACGCCCGACGTCACCATGGGAACGCGGCCGCCGACCTGGGTCAGCGAGCGCATGATCTCGCGGCTCTCCATGCGGGTCAGCACGATGATGAACTCATCGTCGACCACGGCGAGATTGGCGGTCTCGCGGGTGAGATCACGCAGCTTGCGCAAGTAGGGAATCGCCTGCGTGGAGAAATTACGCCGCCGCGCGAAGCTCGCGCCGACCGTGAAGGCGCGCGAGCCGACGTGCCATTTGGATTCGGCGCGGTCGAACTGCACGAAGCGGCGGCTTTCCAGCGTCGCCAGCAGGCGGTGCACCGTGGAAGCCGACAGGCCGGTGCGCACCGCCAGATCGCTGAGGCGATAGCCTTCGTCGTCCTCGGCCAGCGTTTCCAGGATCGACAGCGCGCGATCGACGGACTGCACGCCGCCGTCGCGCGTGTCGTTATCGGCCTCCGATGCCGATCGAGGCTCGAGCGATTTGCGCCGGATCACGTTCTTGCTCATCGCGACCTGCATTCGTTCTTCTTCCCCTCTCCCCGCTTGCGGGGCCGAGACGAGCTCCGCTCGCTCTGAGAGGGTCAGGGTGAGGGGGAGCCTCCGCAAGGACGGCAGCAGTCAGACTCGCGGAGAGTCCCCCTCACCCGGAATTTGCTGCGCAAATTCCGGCCTCTCCCCGCAAGCGGGGAGAGGCGAAGGTCGTCATACTCAGAGCAGCCCTGCCCCGCGCGCCCATTTGTACTTGGCGCCGAGGACCTCGACCGGCAGCTCGGTCGAGTAGGCGTAGGCCGGAATGCCGTTCTGGTAGAGATATTCGGCGGCTTCCTCGACCTCGACGTCGCCGGCGAGCGAGGCGACGATCGGCTTCACGAAGCCTTTCGCCTCCATCTCCTTCTTCACCTCGACCATGTTGCGGGCGAACACCATCGGCGGCGTGACGATGGTGTGCCAGTAGCCGAGGATCAGCGAATGGATGCGCTCATCAGAGAGGCCGAGCTTCACCGTGTTCACGTAGGTGATCGGCGGCTCGCCGCCGGTGATATCCACAGGATTTCCGGCAGCCCCGAACGGCGGGATGAACTTGCGGAAGGCCGCATCCAGATCCGCCGGCATCGACATCAGCGACAGGCCGTTGTCGACGCAGGAGTCCGACAGCAGCACGCCGGAGCCGCCGGCACCGGTGATGATCAGCACGTTCTCGCCCTTCGGCGTCGGCAGCACCGGTACGCCGCGGGCGAATTCGAGCAGTTGCCGCAGCGAACGAGCGCGGATCACGCCGGACTGCGCCAGGACGTCCTCGTAGATCTTGTCGTTACCGGCGAGCGCGCCGGTGTGCGACGAGGCCGCCTTGGCACCAGCCGAGGTACGACCGGCCTTGAGCACGACGACCGGCTTCTTCTTGGAGACGCGCTTGGCGGCTTCCGCGAAGGCGCGGCCGTCCTTGAGGTCTTCGCAGTGCTGCGCGATCAAATTGGTGTTCGGATCCTGCTCGAAGAAGGCGAGCAGATCGTCCTCGTCGATATCGGACTTGTTGCCGAGGCCGACGATGGCCGAGACGCCCATCTTCGCCGAGCGCGAGAAGCCGATGATGGCCATGCCGATGCCGCCCGACTGCGACGACAGTGCCGCGTGGCCCTTGACGTCGTAAGCCGTGCAGAAGGTCGCGCAGAGATTGGCGGGCGTATAGTAGAAGCCGTAGATGTTCGGCCCCATCAGGCGGATGTCGTACTTCTTGCCGACCTCGACGATCTCGGCCTGCAGCTCGGGCGCACCGGCCTCCGCAAAGCCCGACGGAATCAGCACCGCGCCCGGGATTTTCTTCTCGCCGCATTCGGTGAGCGCCGCCGCGACGAACTTCGCGGGGATCGCGAACACCGCCGTGTCGATCACGCCAGGCACGTCCTTGACGCTCTTATAGGCCTTGTAGCCGAGGATCTCGGCGGCCTTGGGGTGGATCGGGTAGATGTCGCCCTTGTAGCCGCCGTTGATGAGGTTCTTCATCACGGAGTTGCCGATCTTGCCGTCCTCGGCGGAGGCGCCGACCACGGCGACCGCCTTCGGCTGCATGATGCGGCTCATCGCCGCGACAATCTCTTCGGTCGGGCGCGGCTTCGGCTTCGGCACATAGGCGAAGTCGACGACGATGCGCACGTCGGCGGCGGTCGCGCCCTTCGCCGTCGCGAACACCGGATTGAGGTCGAGCTCGACGATCTCAGGGAAATCGGTGACGAGCTGCGAGACCTTGACGATGACATCGGCAAGGGCGTTGCGGTTCACCGGCTCGCCGCCGCGCACGCCTTTCAGGATCTCATGTGCCTGGATGCCGTCGAGCATCGAGAGCGCGTCTTCCCTGGTCGCGGGCGCGAGGCGGAAGGTGATGTCCTTGAGCACCTCGACCAGGACGCCGCCGAGGCCGAAGGCGACGAGTTTGCCGAACGAGCCGTCGGTGATCGAGCCGACGATGACCTCGGTGCCGCCAGCCAGCATCTGCTGCACCTGGACGCCGTCGATCTTGGCATCGGCCTTGTACTTCCTGGCGTTGCCGAGAATGGTCTCATAGGCCTTCTCGGCATCTTCGGCGGTCTTGAGGCCGACGATGACGCCGCCGGCTTCGGTCTTGTGGAGAATGTCCGGCGAGACGATCTTCATCACGACCGGGAAGCCCATCGACGAGGCCATCTTGCCGGCCTCGCCCGCCGACTTCGCCACGCCCTCCTTCGGCACCGGAATGCCATAGGCGTCGCAGACCAGCTTGCCTTCCGGGGCCGTCAGGCTGGTGCGGTTGTCCGCCTTGACCTGGTCAAGCACCTTGCGGACGGCTTCTTTGGAATTGGACATGTGGCTTCTCCCTTGACCTCAGTTCGTTCTTTTCAAAGCGCGCGCGTGGTTTTGCGGCTGCCCGTGATGCTTGCCATTCGCCGCGCTCTGTTCCATTCCGCGGAACGGAGCGGCATAAGCCAGACTACTCCGCCGCCGTGGATCAAAAATGGCTGGCGATGGCATTTGGTATGCCAGAAGCCAACTTGTCAAGCTGCAGCATTGCTTGGAACGCCGCAAAAAATAGCCAGCTTGACATTCTGGCATGTGGTATGCCAAAAACTTTCCCGTTAATAATCCTGTAAAAGACGACTCCCACTGGAGGAGATTCGTCGTGTCACTGCGGAAACCAACCAAGGCGTTGCCGAACATGGCCGAGGCAGATATCGCAATCGTTCGTATTGCCCCGGAGAGCAGCTTCAAGAACAAGGCGTATGACGCCTTGAAGGAAGCCATCCTCAGGATGGACATCTATTCGACGCCCGAGCCGGTGATGCTCGACGAGCGCGCGCTGTCCGAACGTCTGGGTGTCAGCCGCACCCCGATCCGCGAAGCGATCGCGATGCTCGAGCAGGACGGCTTCGTGAAGACGGTGCCGCGCCGCGGCATCATGGTGGTGCGCAGGACCAAGAGCGAGATCGTCGACATGATCCGCGCCTGGGCGGCGCTGGAGAGCATGGCCGCGCGCCTCATCACCACCACCGCGCGCAAGAAGGACATCACGGCGCTGCGCGACTACTTCAAGGACTTCGGCAAGGACCGCCTGCCCGAGGATCACGTCGAGGAATATTCGCGCGCCAATATCGCCTTCCACCAGGCGCTGATCTCGCTGTCGGAATCGCCGGTGCTGGTCGATCTCACCAACGACCTGCTGCTGCACGTGCGCGGCTATCGCCAGCTGACCATCGGACGCAAGGACCGCACCGCGACCTCGCTGCCCGAGCATCTCGGCATGATCGAAGCACTGGAGGCGCGCGACACCGAGCTCGCCGAGAAGCGCGCCCGCGACCACACTCTCGGCCTTGCCGCTTACGTCGAAGCGCACGGCCAGGAACTGTTCACGTAACCAAGCAACGTTCACCAGAAGGGCGAACAATTCGCCCCGCTATCTGAGACCAGGGAGACAAGGCCCATGCTGAATACCGCGACCAAGTCCGAGGCACCGGGCACCGAGCAGGAGCTGACGGATGGCTTCCATCTCGTCATTGACGCGCTCAAGCTGAACGGCATCAACACCATCTATAATGTGCCGGGCATCCCGATCACGGATTTGGGCCGCATGGCGCAGGCCGAGGGCATCCGCGTGATCTCGTTCCGCCACGAGCAGAATGCCGGTTACGCCGCAGGCATTGCCGGCTACCTCACCAAGAAGCCCGGCGTCTGCCTCACGGTCTCCGCGCCCGGCTTCCTCAACGGTCTCACCGCGCTCGCCCACGCCACCACCAACTGCTACCCGATGATCCTGGTCTCGGGCTCGTCCGAGCGCGAGATCGTCGACCTGCAGCAGGGCGACTACGAAGAGATGGACCAGCTCGCGATCGCAAAGCCGCTGTGCAAGGCGGCCTATCGCGTGCTGCACGCCCAGGACATCGGCATCGGCCTCGCCCGCGCCATCCGCGCTGCGGTCTCGGGCCGTCCGGGCGGCGTCTATCTCGACCTGCCGGCAAAGCTGTTCGGCCAGGTGATGAGCGCCGATGCCGGCCAGAAGTCGCTGGTCAAGGTGATCGACGCTGCGCCCGCGCAGATCCCCTCGCCCGCTTCGGTCAAGCGTGCGCTCGACGTGTTGAAGGGCGCAAAGCGTCCGCTCATCATCCTCGGCAAGGGCGCGGCCTACGCCCAGGCCGACGAAGAGATCAAATCCTTCGTCGAGAAGAGCGGCGTGCCCTTCCTGCCGATGAGCATGGCCAAGGGCCTCCTGCCCGACACCCATCCGCAATGCGCCGGTGCGGCCCGCTCGACCGTGCTGAAGGAATCCGACGTCGTCATGCTGATCGGCGCGCGGCTGAACTGGCTGCTCTCGCACGGCAAGGGCAAGAGCTGGGGCGAAGCGCCCAAGAAGTTCATCCAGGTCGACATCGAGCCGAAGGAAATGGACTCCAACGTCGAGATCGTCGCGCCCGTCGTCGGCGACATCGGCTCGGTCGTCTCTGCCTTCAATCAGGCGATGGGTACGGGCTGGACCGCCCCGCCCGCCGAATGGACCAAGGCGATCTCGTCCAAGCGCGAAGAGAACGTCGCCAAGATGGCGCCGAAGCTCATGAACAACAAATCGCCGATGGACTATCACGGAGCGCTCGGCGTGCTGAAGAACGTCATCAAGGAGTACCCCGAGGCGATCCTCGTCAACGAAGGCGCCAACACGCTCGATCTCGCCCGCGGCGTGATCGACATGTACCGGCCGCGCAAGCGTCTCGACGTCGGCACCTGGGGCGTGATGGGCATCGGCATGGGCCAGGCGATTGCCGCCGCGCTCGAGACCGGTCACCCCGTGCTCGCAGTGGAAGGCGACTCGGCCTTCGGCTTCTCCGGCATGGAGGTCGAGACCATCTGCCGCTACAACCTTCCGATCTGCGTCGTGATCTTCAACAATGACGGCATCTATCGCGGCACCGACGTCAACGGCGCCAACGCCGATCCGGCAACGACGGTATTCGTCAAGGGCGCGCGCTACGACAAGATGATGGAAGCCTTCGGCGGCGTCGGCGTGAATGCCACCTCGCCGGACGAGCTCAAGCGAGCCGTCAACGAGGCCATGAAGTCCGGCAAGCCGACGCTCATCAACGCGGTGATCGATCCGGCCGCGGGCTCGGAGAGCGGCCGCATCGGCAATCTCAATCCGCAGAGCGTTCTGCAGAAGAAGAAGTAAGTCCACCCCTCAACCCTTAATTCCCTGCGGTTGGCGGGGGCAGACACAGAGTACGGAGCAACACGATGACCAAAGCGCTTACGGGCGTTCGCATTCTCGACTTCACCCACGTTCAATCAGGACCGACCTGCACGCAGCTGCTCGCCTGGTTCGGCGCCGACGTGATCAAGGTGGAACGTCCGGGCGTGGGTGACATCACCCGCGGCCAGCTGCAGGACATCCCGAACGTGGACAGCCTGTATTTCACCATGCTCAACCACAACAAGCGCTCGATCACGCTCGACACCAAGAACCCCAAGGGCAAGGAAGTCCTCACCGAGCTGATCAAGAAGTGCGACGTGCTGGTGGAAAACTTCGGCCCCGGCGTGCTCGACCGCATGGGCTTCCCCTGGGAGAAGATCCAGGCCATCAACCCGAAGATGATCGTCGCCTCGATCAAGGGCTTCGGCCCCGGACCGTACGAAGACTGCAAGGTCTATGAGAACGTCGCGCAGTGCACCGGCGGCGCCGCTTCCACCACCGGCTTCCGCGACGGTCTTCCGCTCGTCACCGGCGCGCAGATCGGCGACAGCGGCACCGGCCTCCACCTCGCGCTCGGCATCGTCACCGCGCTCTACCAGCGCACCGTCACCGGCAAGGGCCAGAAGGTTACGGCTGCGATGCAGGACGGCGTGCTCAACCTCGCCCGCGTCAAGCTGCGCGACCAGCAGCGCCTCGCCCATGGCCCGCTGAAGGAATACAGCCAGTACGGCGAAGGCATTCCGTTCGGCGACGCCGTGCCGCGCGCCGGCAATGATTCCGGCGGCGGCCAGCCCGGCCGCATCGTCAAGTGCAAAGGCTGGGAGACCGATCCCAACGCCTACCTCTATTTCATCACCCAGGCGCCGGTCTGGGAGAAGATCTGCGACGTGATCGGCGAACCCGGCTGGAAGACCCATCCCGACTACGCCAAGCCGCCGGCCCGGCTGTCGCGCCTCAACGAGATTTTTGCGCGCATCGAGCAGTGGACGATGACCAAGACCAAGTTCGAGGCGATGGAAATCCTCAACAAGGACGACATCCCCTGCGGCCCGATCCTGTCGATGAAGGAGATCATCGAGGACCAGTCGCTGCGCGCCACCGGTACCTTGGTCGAAGTCGACCACCCCACCCGCGGCAAGTACATTTCGGTCGGCAACCCGATCAAGCTGTCGGATAGCCCGAGCGACGTCGAGCGCTCCCCGCTGCTCGGCGAGCACACCGACGAGATCCTGCGCTCCGTGCTCGGCTTCAGCGACCACCAGGTCGCCGACATCCACAAGTCCGGCGCGCTCGACCCGCCGCAGAAGCAGGCCGCGGAGTAAGCGGACCTATCAGTGAACGACGAAAGGCCGCCGGTTTCGGCGGCCTTTTTGTTTCGGACCGAAGGAACTGAACCACGCGCCGGCCGTTACTCCTTCGACCGGCATGCTCTCAGAAGTGCGAACGTGCCGCCTCCACGGCGAGTGACCAAACCTCGCGCCAAACCGCCCAACACTGAAGGATTGTCCACCCTCCCGTTCAGAGGGTGACTAATCCGCTCGCAAGCGGGTGGCGTCGCGTTCGGCGCTCGCGGGCCACGCCCATTGATCGAAGTGAGGTCGAAATGTTGAGAGATCAATCCTCTGATCGGGCCAGGCGTGAAGCCAACAAGGCGTTCAAGCCTGTCAAGACGCAGAAGCCCATGACTGACTATGCGAAGCACCAGCACTCCCTCAACGAGAACCGCGAGCGGCTCAAAGCAGAGCGATTGGCCCGCGAGGCAAAGTCGAAAGAGCTGCTCGAAAAAGGCTTGCCCGAATAGGAAGCGCCCCGTCGCTGGTTACGATCTGACATCCGGCCGGTTGAAAGCCGCCGAAATCGGCGCCGGATAGCCACCTAGAGCATCGAGAGAACGACGATGCCGTCTTCGAGTTCCCCGGACGCCAGCCGGGTTCGCGCGATGCGCTCGAACTCGGTGCGGTGCTTCTGAAGATAGCTGAAAGCCTGTTTCTGCGTTTGGAACGTGGTCGCGAGCCGGCACATCTGCCGGCCTGCGCCAAGCGCCAGGAAAAAGGTGATTGTGCCACCGCCGTCCGACTTGGCTCTAGGCACGACCCGCACTCTTCGGCATGTGACCGGTCCTCTCCAGATTTCGTCGGCGGCGCTGCTGAAGTCGACTATTGCGGCGGCTTCTTCTTGCGCTTCGTCGGGGTTGGTGCCGGTAACGATGCGCGAAGAGTTGCATCGGCCGCTTCCTTGGCTTCGCGCAGTTCGCGAAGCCTTGCCATGTTCTTGCGAACGTCCACCGCCTGCTTTTCGGCATCCGCCATCGCGCGTGCTCCTTCCTCGGCCGCCAGGCGCTGGCGGTTGGAACGCGCGATGCCTTCGGGTGACGGTTCTGCCGATTTCCTGGCGCTCATCCTTCACCCTGCTCCGAATAGACAAAACCCGCTCAATCCTTACGATCGAGCGGGCAGCGTAACCGTTTCAGTACATCCGTGAAACGGTACCAAAGCGCGATGCGATCACGATGAACCGTCATCGCGCTTCTAGATTGTTGTCTAAGCATGATCCCTTCGGAAAACCGCTGCGCAGTTTTCCGGATCATGCTTTAGCGAGCTCAAGCCAGCGAGAGATTCTCAGCGCTGACTTTGCCCCGCATCTTGTCGGTCTTGGCCTCGAAGTTGACCTTTTGGCCTTCAGCGAGACCCGCAAGACCAGCCCGCTCGACCGCGCTGATGTGAACGAACACATCGTTGCCGCCGTCGTCGGGCTGAATGAATCCAAAGCCCTTCTGGCCGTTGAACCACTTCACGGTACCTGTCGTCATTTTCTTCTCCAAAGCGCGCAAGCGCACATTCCGCGTGACGCTCACGCAGAACCAATTCAATTCGTCGATGTCTATGGAAAAGGAGCCCGCGGGCGCATTCAACAAGGCACAGCGGCTGAACGAACGAATTCAGGGTATACCCCACCATCCCCACTTGCAAGGCTTGGCCAAGCTTAATTGCACCAGGGACCTCGGCGGAACAGTCCCAGGTTTGAGGCGACTACGCGGAGCCTCCCTCTGGCGAAACGGATTAGGTCTGAACGAGGAACGGCAGCGGAATCGTGGCTTCCGTTGACGAGGCGTAGACATTCGGGCTGATCTTGCTGCTCAGGATGGGAGGTCACCATGTCACTACTGGGCAAGGCCGCCGTCGCGATGTGGTGGAGCGTTCGCCCCGAGCAGCGCACCGAGTTCGGCGACTGGCATTCGCATGAACACTTCCAGGAGCGGATGAGCATTCCCGGCTTCCGGCGCGGGTCGCGCTGGACCAGCACGACGGACGCCGAAGGTTTCTTCGTGCTCTACGAGCTCGAACAATACGAGGTCCTCACGTCGAAGGGATATCTCGACCGGCTCAACGCGCCAACGCCGTGGTCGACCAGGATGATGCCGCATCATCTCGGCATGGTCCGCAGCCAAAGCCGGATCGTCGCGAGCTTTGGCGGAGGTGTGGCGACCTCGCTTGCCACCATCAGGCTGTCGCCGGAAGCCGGACGGGATGCGCAATTGCAGACGCGCCTGTCGGAAACGCTCAGCGCATTGGCGCTGCAGCCGGGGCTGACAGGCGCCCACCTCCTCTTCACCGACACGCCTCGCACCAGCGCGCCCACGACTGAACAACAGATCCGCGGCAAGGACGGCGCTGCCGACTGGATCGTGCTGCTCTCAGGCTACGATGCCGATGTGGTTGAGGCTGTGATCGCCAGCCCGCTTTCGCCAGGAAAGCTTGGCGATCTCGGCGCACAGAACAATGCGACGATCGGCCGCTACAGGCTGGCATTCACGATGACGCCACAGGATGTCGCAGCGACCTAGCAACCCGGCCAGAAGGACCGTCGACAAAAAAACGAGATGCCATGTCGGATCGGCGCCTTCCCGGTCGTCCTCGTGACATGAATGGGCCATAGACGCCAATCTCGGGCCCATCAATCACTGAGGATAACAACCATGCCCAGCACGATCCGCCTGCACCGCGTTCTCGCCACCAGCCCGCAAAAAGTCTATCGCGCTTTCCTGGAGGCCGATGCGATGGCGAAATGGCTGCCGCCGAACGGCTTCACCTGCACCGTGCATCATTTCGAGCCCAAGGTCGGCGGCACGTTCAAGATGTCGTTCCGGAATTTCACGACGGGCAACAGCCATTCGTTCGGCGGCGAATATGTCGAGCTCGTGCCCGGCGAACGTCTCCGCTACACCGACAGGTTCGACGATCCCAACCTGCCCGGCGAAATTCAGGTCACCGTGATCCTGAAGAAGGTCTCGGTTGGCACCGAGATCGACATCACGCAGGCCGGCATCCCCGACGTGATCCCGCCGGAGGCCTGCTATCTCGGGTGGCAGGAATCGCTGCGCAATCTGGCGAAGCTCGTCGAGCCGGAGATCAATCAGTAGCGACGGCGTTGGTGCCGTAGGGTGGGCAAAGGCGCAACTGCGCCGTGCCCACGCTCTTTCCGATACGGCGACAGACGCGTGGGCACGCTTCGCTTTGCCCACCCTACGGCACTGGTCGAGCCGATGCGCCGTTCTACCCACGCCGTCATTGCGAGCGTAGCGACAATCCAGAGACTTTCCGCGGAGGGATTCTGGATTGCTTTGCTGCGCTCGCAATGACGGAGAATCGTTAAGCCCCCGCCTTCGCCTCGAGCCCGCCGCCGGCAGTCCAGCGGTCCGGGTTGGGGCTGTGTCCGATCAAGGCGAGCCCATAGGCGATCGACTCGAACTGGTCGCCCGACATCAGCCGTTCGTTGCCGAACCGCTCGGCGAACAGTTTTCGGACCGCCGGTACGAAGGACGTGCCGCCGGTCAAGAACACCTTCTCGATCTCGCGCGCGGTGATGCCGGCTTCGGCCAGCACCTTGTCGACGGTGGCCCCGAGCCGGGCGATGTCGTCGGCAATCCAGGATTCGAAATTCTTCCGCGTGATGGCCGCGCCGATGTCGACGCCGCCGCCCTTGAAGCGGAAATCCACCTCGTCCTGCGCCGACAGCGCGACCTTTGCGTCGGACACCGCGCGGTACAGCGAAAAGCCGAGGTCGAGATCGACGATGGTGATGAAATCCTCGAGCAGCTTCGGCTTCAGCGCGGTGCGCGCAAGCTCCCTGAGCTCGCGCAGATCGCCGTTGCTCTTCATCATCGCCAGTTGATGCCAGCGCGCGAGGTTGGTGTAATGGCCGCTGGGGATCGGCAGCACCTTGTCGAAGGAGCGGAAGCTGGAGCCCTTGCCGAGCCGCGGCGAGACGACGTGGTCGACGATCCGGTAGTCGAACGTGTCGCCGGCGATGCCGATGCCGGCGTGGCCGAGCGGCTCGGCGCGAAGGCTGCCGCCCGCGCGCGAGAAGCGCATCACGGAGAAATCGCTGGTGCCGCCGCCGAAATCCGCCACCAGCACGGTGGCATCGCGCTCCAGCCTTCGGGCAAAGGAGAACGCGGCGCCGACGGGCTCGTAGACGTAGCGCGCGTGGCCGGCGCCCAGGCGCTCGAACGCGGCGCGGTAGCGCTGCATCGCCAGCTCTTCATCGGGATTGCCGCCGGCGAAGCGCACCGGGCGGCCGACCGTGATGGTCGAGGTCTCGAAGCCGAACCTGTCGCCGCCATGGCGCGCCAGCGTCCGCAGGAACGCCGCCAGAATATCCTCGAACTTGAAGCGCTGCCGGAACACTTGCGTGGTGTTGAAGCTGCTGCTCGCCGCAAACGTCTTGAACGATTGCAGGAAGCGGTAGACGTGGCGTCCTTCGAGGAATTGCTCGATCGCCCAGGGGCCGCCTTCGGCCTGGGCACCGGCGCCCGGCCGGTCCTCCCAGAAGCACAAAGCCGATACATAGACGCTATGGCGCTGTCCGCCGTGGTCGAAGCGGATGGCCTCGACCCGGCGGTCGTCCGCGGCAAGGGCGACGACCGTATTGCTGGTCCCAAAATCGATGCCGATCGAGACGGCGGGCGAGGCGCTCGACATGAACCACTCTGACAGATGATTGGAAGGGGGCAGACCACTAGCGACTTTGACCTGCCCTGCCAAGCCTTGCCCCGCCAAGAAAGCCCTTGCCCTGCAAAGCCCTCGGCCATTGAGGCTCGCGTCAGGTTCGCGCCGGAGGCACCGTTTTCCGCTTCAATCGTATGAATTTGCCTCTGATCGATATGCTTTCGGCGTCCGAAGATGGCGTCTAAGACGGAAAAGCCTCTCTTGATGGGCCTTTTAAGCCCGAACCGGCCGGATTAACCCGGTATTATGCTGCAATGCGGAACTTTGTATGCTGCTATGCAAACAAGCGCATAGACAGTGGCATCTGGTATACATAGTTTCATCCCCAGACGAGACGCCAAGACCGATCGTCTCAAGAAAGGGAATTCCAATGTCCAAGACCGCTTCCGTCGCTTTCGCCCCCTCCTCCTCGCTGTTCAGCCGCTTTATGGCTGCGGTCGATCGTTTCCTGATGGCGAGCGCCGCGATCTCGAACCACAACGGCGACCTGCCGCGTTTCGGCCTGTAAGAAAGGCCTTTCTCGCGCAGCCGAAACGGCGCGCGGCCGGCAATCGCAGGCGCTAAGTTTGATAATGGCCCCCTCGTCGGGGCCATTTTCTTTTGGTCCCGCTTCGCCCGCGGACACAACTGCGACGATTGGTCCGCCGATCTGGCCAGCTGTCCAATTGTGAGCCATCTGGTATCTCGCATACCATTCGACAACCAAAAACGATTGCACGACCAAGGTGCTAGATGGGAATGCAGAGCGCGGGACAGGAACGGCCAAGGACATGGCACGTTTGCCAATCATGGCGGAGCCTTAGCCCAAAGGAGCGGATGTCGCGCCTTGTCCCCGCTCATAAACTTCTGGTTGGTGAGACTGCAATGGGAGATCGACCGCAAAGGTGACCCCAAGCGTGTGAATCCGGATGGGCTGACGCGAGCCGGCAAAGAACGGCCGCGTTTCGACAGGGAGTGAAACGAGATGAAGTCATTCGTTCTGAATGTCGCTTTGGCGGCAATGGCGATGTCGTGCGCAGGCAGCACCGCAAGTTTTGCGGCTTGGGAGCCGGTTCGTCCGGTCGAGTTCATCGTGCCCGCGGGCACCGGCGGCGGCGCCGATCAGATGGCACGAACCATCCAGGGCATCGTCACCAAGCATAATCTCATGAAGCAGCCGCTGGTCGTCATCAACAAGGCCGGCGGTGCAGGCGGCGAAGGCTTTCTCGACGTGAAGACGTCGTCGGGCAATCCGCACAAGATCATCATCACGCTCTCGAACTTGTTCACGACACCGCTGGCAATGGGATTCCGTTCAACTGGAAGGATTTGACTCCGGTCGCGATGCTGGCGCTGGATGAATTCGTGCTCTGGGTGAATGCCGAAAAGCCGTACACCAGCGTCAAGGATTATGTCGACGCCGCGAAGAAGGCACCAAGCGGCTCGTTCAAGATGGGCGGCACCGGCTCGAAGCAGGAAGACCAGATCATTACGGTCGGCATCGAGAAGGCAATCGACGCGAAGTTCACCTACATCCCCTACAAGGGCGGCGGCGAGGTCGCGGTTCAGCTCGTCGGCAATCACGTCGATTCCACCGTCAACAATCCGATCGAGGCGGTCGCGCAATGGCGCGGCGGCAAGCTCCGTCCGCTCTGCGTCTTCGACGCCCAGCCGATGGCCTATGACGAGCCGATCGCCGAGGGCAAGGCCTGGAAGGATATTCCGACCTGCAAGTCGCAGGGCCTCGCGATGGAATATCTCATGCTGCGCGGCATCTTCATGTCGCCCAAGGCCACCAAGGATCAGGTCGAGTATTACGTCGAGCTGTTCAAGAAGGTTCGCGCCATGCCGGAATGGCAGGATTTCATGAAGAGCGGCGCCTTCAACACGACCTTCCTGACCGGGGCTGACTACGCCAAGTGGATCGAGGCGGAGGAGAAGCGGCACGAGGGCTTGATGAAGGAAGCCGGTTTCCTCGCATCGAATTGAGCCACGGCATCGATGACGGCCGAGGATGCTGTCGTCCTCAGGCCGTCGGCGAATGCGACGACTGCATTTCTGCGCGGAGGTCTCATGAGTGAACGATCCGGATCCGAATCTGGCCCGGCACACAAGACGATGGAAATCGGCATGGCGCTGTTGATCGGCGCCTTTGGTCTCGTCGTGATCTTCGGCAGCCTGAAGGCCGGCATCAACTGGGGCGCGGAGGGTCCGCGAGCCGGGTTCTTCCCCTTCTATGTCGGCGCCGCAATCGTCGGCGCCAGCGCCATCAACCTGTGGCACGCGCGGCGCGACGACGACGGCCGCCTGTTCGCGGAATGGGGACAGCTTCGCCAGGTCATGAGCGTCGTCGTGCCCACCGCGATCTATGTCGGTTCGATGCCGTTCATCGGCCTCTACGTCGCCTCGATGGTCTTCATCGCCTGGTTCATGCGCTGGCTCGGCAGTTATCGCTGGCTGACGGTCATCGCGGTGGCGGTCGGCATGCCGGTGGTGACCTATCTCGTTTTCGAGCGCTGGTTCCTGGTCCCGCTTCCCAAGGGGCCGTTCGAGGAATGGCTCGGTCTGTAAGGGCCACGCATTCATTCAATTGCTGCTGCAGGACGTATCGATATGGAAGAGTTGGCCAATCTATTTCACGGCTTCGCGGTCGCCCTGCAGCCCTATAACATCATGCTGATGATCATCGGCATCACGCTCGGGGTCATCATCGGCGTGCTGCCGGGGCTCGGGGGCGCCAACGGCGTGGCGATCCTGCTTCCCCTGACCTTCAGCATGCCGCCAACATCGGCGATCATCATGCTGTCATGCATCTACTGGGGCGCCTTGTTCGGCGGCGCCATCACCTCGATCCTGTTCAACATCCCCGGCGAGCCCTGGTCCGTGGCGACCACCTTCGACGGCTACCCGATGGCGCAGCAGGGCAAGCCCGGCGAAGCCCTGACCGCCGCCTTCACCTCCTCCTTCGTCGGCGCGCTGTTTGCCGTCATCATGATCACGCTGGTCGCGCCGCTGGTCGCGGGCTTTGCGCTGCGATTTGGTCCGGCGGAGAAGTTCGCAGTGTACTTCCTCGCCTTCTGCAGCTTCGTCGGCCTCAGCAAGGAGCCACCTTTCAAGACCATCGCGGCGATGATGATGGGCTTCGCGCTCGCGGCGGTCGGCCTCGATTCGATCACCGGGCAATTGCGGCTCACCTTCGGCGTCACCGAGCTGCTCAACGGTTTCGACTTCCTGATCGCCGTGATCGGCCTGTTCGGGATCGGCGAGATTCTGCTGACCATGGAGGAAGGGCTCGCCTTCCGCGGCGGCAGTGCCAGCATCAACCTTCGGGTCGTGCTTCAGACCTGGCGCGAGCTGCCCACCTACTGGATGACCTCGCTGCGCTCCTGCCTGATCGGCTGCTGGATGGGCGTCACGCCCGCCGGAGCGACGCCGGCCTCCTTCATGAGCTACGGTATCGCCAAGCGCCTGGCGCGGCGCGGCAACAATTTCGGCAAGGGCGAGATCGAAGGCGTGATCGCGCCGGAGACGGCCGCGCATGCGGCGGGCACCTCGGCGCTGCTGCCGATGCTGTCGCTCGGCGTGCCCGGCTCGCCGACGGCTGCCGTGCTGCTCGGCGGCCTCCTGATCTGGGGCCTGCAGCCGGGCCCGATGCTGTTCGTCGAGCAGAAGGAATTCGTCTGGGGCCTGATCGCCTCGATGTATCTCGGCAATCTCGCCGGGCTCATCGTCGTGCTCACCTGCGTGCCGCTCTTCGCCGCGATCCTGCGCGTGCCGTTCGGCATCATCGCCCCGCTGATCCTGGTGCTGTGCGCGATCGGCGCCTATTCGGTGCACAACAGCACCTTCGACGTGATGCTGATGCTGGTGTTCGGCGTGCTCGGCTATCTCCTGAAGAAGTGCAACTACCCGCTCGCACCTCTTGTGCTCGCCATCGTGCTCGGCGACAAGGCGGAGGAAGCCTTCCGCCAATCGCTGCTGGGATCGCAGGGCTCGCTCGGGGTGTTCTTCTCCAACGGCCTCGTCAGCACCATCATGGCGCTCGGTCTGGTCGCCCTGTTCTGGTCCGCGATCCAGGAAGGCTACAGCCGGCTGCGCATGTCGATGGCGTGAGGCGGGCGCCGGCGCAATCGGCGTCGGCGGCCGCCGTCGAACCCGCCATGCGGCCGAACTTCTGGAATACAGAATTCCACGACGGAGCAGTCACAGCATAGCCGCGCACCGATGTGCCAGGCTGCCGCGCGCTCGACCGACCCAGAAGCTGAAAATTGTGGATGCGTAGGTTCCCACCAGCCGCTTGCGGCTTCGCCGCAACGGGGAAGACTTCTCACGAAATCAATGCGTTGATCGCAGGCCGAAAGCGAATTGGGCTTTACAATCGCCCAGCCATGGCGCATGTGATAAAGCCGCGATATTTCGCCGCACCCTCCAGTCCTTCGCTTGAATCTTGGCATAATGAATACCAGGATGCGGCCAGCGCACGCATAAAAATGATCGGCGCCTTCGGGAGGTTTTTTATGACAGACATGGTGCAGTCAACAGCGGCCCCAAGCGTCGCGCGCGTCAGCGACGCCTATCGCTGGACGCAGTTGGCAGTTGGCGTCGCCGCGATGGTGATGATCGCCAATTATCAGTACGGCTGGACGTTCTTCGTCCCTGACATCCAGAAGAAGTTCGGCTGGGATCGCGCGTCGATCCAATGGGCCTTTACGCTCTTCGTCCTGTTCGAGACCTGGCTGGTCCCGGTCGAAGGATGGTTCGTCGACAAATACGGTCCGCGCATCGTCGTGCTGGTTGGCGGCGTGCTCTGCGCCATCGGCTGGGCGATCAACGCCCAGGCCACCTCGCTCAACGGCTACTACCTCGGCATGATCATCGCCGGCATCGGCGCCGGCGGCGTCTACGGCACCTGCGTCGGCAACGCGCTGAAGTGGTTTCCGGACAAGCGCGGTCTTGCCGCGGGTATCACCGCCGCGGGCTTCGGTGCGGGCTCCGCGCTCACCGTCGCGCCGATACAGGCCATGATCAAGGACAGTGGATTCCAGACCACCTTCCTCTATTTCGGCCTCGGACAGGGCATCATCATCTGCATCCTCGCCTTCTTCCTGCTCGCGCCGAAAGCAGGCCAGGTGCCGACCGTGGTGGCCAATGCCAACTTGCTGCAGACCCGGCGCAACTACCAGCCGACCGAGGTGCTGCGTCAGCCGATCTTCTGGCTGATGTACTTCATGTTCGTGATCGTCGGCGCCGGCGGCTTGATGGTGACGGCCAACCTGAAGCCCATCGCGGCCGACTGGAAGGTCGACAACGTGCCGGTCACGCTGATGGCGGTGACGATGACGGCGGTGACGTTCGCGGCCACCATCGACCGCGTGCTCAACGGCCTGACGCGTCCGTTCTTCGGCTGGATCTCCGACATGATCGGCCGCGAGAACACGATGTTCATCGCCTTCGGCATGGAAGGTTTCGGCATCTGGATGCTCTACCTCTGGGGCCACGATCCGATCTGGTTCGTGCTGCTCTCGGGCTTCGTGTTCTTCGCCTGGGGTGAGATCTACTCGCTGTTCCCCTCGACCTGCACCGACACGTTCGGCGCCAAGTTCGCGACCACCAATGCCGGCCTGCTCTACACCGCGAAGGGCACCGCCGCACTGCTGGTCCCGATCGGCAACTACATGCAGCAATCGTCCGGCACCTGGGACAGCGTGTTCATCATCGCGGCCGGTGCCAACATCCTGGCTTCGCTGCTGGCGATCGCGGTGCTCAAGCCCTGGCGCAAGGTCGTGGTGGCCAAATCGACCATCTGACACGCTCTATCACAGCTCTTCATCAAGCAGACGCCCGGCCTCACGGCCGGGCGTTTTCGTTTTGGCGACGTTCTTGCAGCGCCGTTCCCCTCCAATGGAACCGCAGATTTGTGACAATCCGCCGCAGTTAGGGCTTGCATTCTGGAATATGGTATACCAAGCTCCGTGCCGCGCTTGCGACGATAAGCCACAACATTTGCGACATTGGGTCATCTTGCCATCCAAAGTCGCGATCAATCAGGCGCGTTGGGAGGTTTCTTGATGATTTCCAGCACGGACGGCGCCGTCACGGCCGCGCCTCTTCGCACCGGTTTCCGTTGGCTCCAGCTCGTCATGGGCATCGTCTGCATGGCGATGATCGCCAATTTGCAATATGGCTGGACGCTGTTCGTCGATCCGATCGATGCGGCCCACCACTGGGGACGCGCTGCGATCCAACTCGCCTTCACCGTCTTCGTCGTCACCGAGACCTGGCTGGTGCCGATCGAAGCCTGGTTCGTCGACAAATACGGCCCGCGCATCGTCGTCATGTTCGGCGGCGTGATGATCGCGCTGTCCTGGATTCTCAACTCCTATGCCGACAGTCTCACCCTGCTCTACGCGGCCGCGATCATCGGCGGCATGGGCGCGGGCGCGGTGTACGGCACCTGCGTCGGCAACGCGCTGAAGTGGTTTCCCGACCGCCGGGGCCTTGCCGCCGGCGCGACCGCGGCCGGCTTCGGCGCCGGCGCCGCGCTCACCATCGTGCCGATCGCGACCATGATCGCATCGAGCGGCTATCAGCACGCCTTCTTCACCTTCGGCATCGGCCAGGGCGTGATCGTGTTCGTGCTCGCCTTCTTCATCCAGCCGCCGCGGCTCTCGATCCCGCCGAAGAAGAAGCAGCTCAACCTGCCGCAGACCAAGATCGACTTCACCCCGCCGCAGGTGCTGCGCAGCCCTATTTTCTGGGTGATGTATCTCGTCTTCGTCATGGTCGCATCCGGCGGCCTGATGACCGCGGCGCAGATCGGCCCGATCGCGCATGACTTCAGGATCGCCGACACCCCGGTCACGCTGGCCGGCTTCCAGATGGCGGCACTGACCTTCGCGATCTCGCTCGACCGCATCCTCGACGGTTTCGGACGCCCCTTCTTCGGCTGGGTCTCCGACACGATCGGCCGCGAGCACACCATGTTCATCGCCTTCGGCACCGCGGCGCTGATGCTGCTGACGCTGTCAGCTTACGGCCATGTCCCGGTCGTGTTCGTGCTCGCGACCGCGGTGTATTTCGGCGTGTTCGGCGAGATCTACTCGCTGTTCCCCGCGACCTGCGGCGACACCTTCGGCTCGAAATTCGCGACCACCAACAACGGCATGCTCTACACCGCGAAGGGCACCGCCTCCCTGCTCGTCCCGCTCGCCAGCGTGATCTCGGCGACCTACGGCTGGAAGGCCGTGTTCGTGGTCGCCGTCGCCTTGAACGCGACGGCGGCGCTGACGGCGCTGTTCGTGATCAAGCCGATGCGCCGCTCCTTCATCCTCGGCAAGGAAGTCGAGAGCGCGAACACCGCAACCGGCAGCGCCAAGACCACTGCAAAGACCGAGACGGCGTAGCCGCCACTTACATTGCAGGGATCGACCCAAGGGGCGCAGCGATGCGCCCCTTTTCTTTTTCGCGCACGGCAAACGTCAGTATTGCTGTCGCAAGATTTTTCGGATCGCCCAAACCAGCGCTTGACGATTGGCATTATGTATACCACACTTCTCGCAACATTCACCCAGGGAGGTTGCAATGCTGGTCGGAGACATTCTGCGCAAGAAGACGCCGCGCGTTGTCACGGTGCGGATGAACGAAACGGTGGGTATCGCCGCCAAGCTGATGCGCGCCAACAACATCAGCGCTCTCGTGGTCAAGGACGTGGTCCGCTCCGAGGGCAATACCGCCGTCGGCATGTTCACCGAGCGCGACGTGGTGCGCGCCGTCGCCGAGCACGGCGCGAACGCCGTCAACGTCAAGGTCTCGCAGCTCGTCTCGGTGCAGCAGCTGGTGTCCTGCAGCTCCAGCGATACGATCGAGCAGGTCCGGCATCTGATGAACCGGCATCACATCCGCCATTTGCCAGTCATCGACGATTACAGCCTCGTCTCCGTCATCAGCATGCGCGACATCGCAGCTGCCATGGACGAGGCCATCAACGGCAAGCCGCAAGCGGCAGCCTGAAGCGACGCACTCTTCCCCTGTGACTACCGGCCGGCTCGGACGCGTTCGAGCCGGACCGGATCTTTCGTCCCAAAATTCCGGTCTCCCGCGAGGATTTCATGAAGATCTGCATCTACGGCGCCGGCGCAATCGGCGGATATCTCGGGGTTCAGCTTGCGCGCGCAGGCGCCGATGTCAGCCTCATCGCGCGCGGCGCGCACCTTGCCGCAATGCGCGAGCGCGGCCTGACGCTGCTCGCGGGCGAGGAGAAGCACACCGTGCATCCGCGCTGCACCGACGATCCCGCCGAGCTCGGCGTGCAGGACTACATCATCATCACGCTGAAGGCCCATTCCATCACCGGCGTGATCGAGAAGATGCAGCCGCTGCTCGGGCCGCACACCCGCATCGTCACCGCCGTCAACGGCATCCCCTATTGGTACTTCTACAAACACGGCGGCCAATACGAGAATTCAACGCTGGAGAGCATCGACCCCGGCGGGCGGCAGTGGCGCGAGATCGGCGCCGAGCGCGCCATCGGCTGCATCGTCTATCCCGCCACCGAGATCGAGGCGCCCGGCGTGATCCGCCACGTCTACGGCAACAACTTCCCGCTCGGCGAGCCCTCCGGCGAGATCACTAGCGACGTGCAGCGCCTCGCCGATCTGTTCGTCGCGGCCGGGCTGAAGGCGCCGGTGCTCGACCGCATCCGCGACGAGATCTGGCTCAAGCTGTGGGGCAATGTCTGCTTCAACCCGATCAGCGCGTTGACCCATGCAACGCTCGACGTGATCTGCACCGATCCGTCTACCCGTGCGCTGTCGCGCGCGATCATGGTGGAGACACAAGCGATCGCCGAGACCTTCGGTGTCAAATTCCGCGTCGACGTCGAGCGCCGCATCGAGGGCGCCCGCAAGGTCGGCGCGCACAAGACCTCGATGCTCCAGGATCTCGAGCGCGGCCGCCCGATGGAGATCGACCCGCTCGTCACCGTGGTGCAGGAGATGGGCCGCCTCACCGGCATCGCGACGCCCGCGCTCGATTCGGTGCTGGCGATGGTGACCCAGCGCGCCCGCATCGCCGGCCTCTATGACGGCGTCTCGACGCCGTCAGATCCCCGCGCACTGGCGGTGGCGTGATGGCGGGCGAGATGAAGCAGTGGCTGCGCTTCCGGAATAATGGCGCGACCGGTTTCGGCACGCTGACGCCATCGGGCATCAGCGTGCACGAGGGCGAGATGTTCGGCCGCAACACCGCCACCGGCAAGATCCTGGCACTGTCGGAGGTCGAGCTGCTGGCGCCTTGCGCGCCCAGCAAGATCGTCGCCCTCTGGAATAATTTCCACGCGCTCGCCGCCAAGCTGAACCAGCCCGAGCCGCCGGAGCCGCTTTATCTGCTCAAGGCCACCACCACCATCACGACGCCGGGCGCCGTGATCCGCCGTCCCTCCTATTACGACGGCAAGACCACCTATGAAGGCGAGCTCGGCATCGTCATCGGCAAGACCTGCGCGCGTGTCTCCCCCAGCGAAGCCAACAGCTTCATCTTCGGCTATACCTGCGTCAACGACATCACCGCCAACGACATCCTGACCAGCGACCCTACCTTCCCGCAATGGGCCCGCGCCAAGGGCATCGACGATTACGGCCCGTTCGGTCCCGTCATCGCAACCGGCCTCGATCCGGCCAAGCTGACCGTCCGCACCATCCTCAACGGCGCGGAGCGGCAGAACTACCCGATCTCCGACATGATCTTCTCGGCGCAGCAGCTGGTCAGCAAGATCTCCCACGACATGACCCTGCTCCCCGGCGACCTCATCGCCGTCGGCACCTCGGTCGGCGTCGGCGTGATGAAGGAGCCGGTCAACACCGTCACCGTCGCGATCGACGGCATCGGCGAGCTCACCAACGAGTTTCGGCTGTAGCTGCAGACGCAGTGCCGTAGCCCGGATGAGCGCAGCGACATCCGGGACGGCTCTTCGCTTGGTCCCGCATGCGCTACGCTCGTGCGGGCTACTCACTTATTCTCGCTGCAGCGCGGCAAAATTGATCCGGCGCAAATCGCACCGGCACGGCCGCCTTATCCTTCCCGGGCAATCCATTTCTGACGCCAGGGAGGACGCCATGACGAATGCAGGTAATGCACTTTTGTGGACGGCTCTGTACTTTGCTCTCGCGTTCGGTGCGATCTTCGCGGTCTGGTTCGCCGACAAGATGCGCTCGAACTTCCTCGGGAAATGATAGCGCGCACGGCGCCGCAGTCCGGATGAGCCAAGCGACATCCGGGACGATTCTTCGCATGGTCTCCCATGTCGCTCCGCTCATGCGGGCTACTAATGCTGCTCGCTCCGTCATGGCCGGGTTTGTTGTTTAGAGTCCGGGGACATGGCTGACACCTGTTCGGACACATCACTGACAGGTTGGCCGGGCCTTCGCCGCGCCGAAGCGGCTTCGGCCGCGCAGGCGGAACAAGCCCGGGCATGACGCGTGTGGGGAACGTCTGTGCGGGAAAACCCGGCACTCCCCGCGCCGCCTCCACCCATAGGCCCAACGCAACCAGCCGTGGATCACGCCGCCCGAAACAGCCCACAGGCCTCCCCGCCCCTTGCGCTCGGTTCCGCTCTTGGCAATCATGGCGAAAATGTGCGCCGGCGTGAGGAATTCACGATGTGGCTGTTTTTCCTGGTTGCCTGGTTCGGCCTGTTGGCCATCGTCGCGGTCTTCGCCCAGCAGGCGCTCGGTCACGATTTCAGTCACCTGCCCGCCTGGTTCGCGGGCCTGCCGGTGCCGCAACGCGTCGCGACCGGAGTCTTCCCCGCCCTCGCCCTGGCCCTGATCGGCGCTTCAGCCTGGCGGCTATCGCGCCAGGACCGCAGCCTGAAGACGCTGCGTGACCGGCTCAAGAAAACCCGCGAGGACGTCGTCGTCGCCCACGCCCTGCAAAACCATCTCGACGCCACCGTCCAGCATTTGATCGAGAGCGACCCGAGGGAGGCGGTCTCCGCGCTCCACGACAAGCTGGGCGAGACCGAGCAGCGCGCGCTGCTCCAGCAGGGGCGCAACCAATCCACCGACATGCACGACCAGCTCGCCGAAATCCGCAGTCGCCAGCAGCACCTGCGCGACATGGTCGGCAAAATCGCCGAGCAGCGCCGCGCGGTCGAGCCGATCTTCACCGAGATCCGCGACCGCCAGAATCAGCTCGAACGCTCCCTGCACGATCTCGAGACCGACGATCGCAAGAACAACCTTGCCGACCGGCAAAGGGACATCGCGCGCGACGTGGCGGCGCTTCTAGGACGGGTGAACAGCGTCCAGGAGACATTTGCGACCCTCAACCAGTACAAGGAGGATCTGGCCAAATCCCACGCGGAGCTGGTGCCGCTGCGGTCAACCGACGCCGGCATCAACGCCCTGATCGGCGAGCTCAGCCTCGGCCACGAGCGCCTTGCCAAGACCATCGACGAGCTCGAGACCGGCGGCGAGACGCCGCTTCCCACGCGCGTCGAGACGCTGTCGAAGAACAAGATCGAGATCGAGCAGCGCCTCGCCCGCATCGACGACAGCTTCAACATTCTCAAAAGCATCCGGCTCGACTTCGAAGAGCTCGGCCAGCGCCAGGCCCAGCTCGAACGCTCGCTCGCCGACGTCGAGACCGACCCCGACGGCAAGACCCTTGCCGACCGGCAGAACGCGCTGAACGATTTCGTCCTGCAGTCGCGCCAGCGCCTCGGCGCCCTGCAGGAGACGCTGGCGACGCTGAACGCCTTCAAGGCGGAGCTGTCGAAATCGCAGGCCGACCTCGTCCCGCTGAAGGCGCCGGTGTTCGGCATCGAGGCCCTGATCGCGGAGGTCGGCAGCACCCGCGACCTCCTCGCCAAAACCGTCGGCGAGATCGAGGCGAACGGCGACGTCACCCTCGCCTCGCGCGTCGACGCGCTCACCAAGAGCAAGCGCGAGGTCGAAGACCGCCTCGCCCGCATCTTCGACAATTTCAACGCGCTCGATGCCTTGCGCAAGGACATCGGCGGCATCTTCTCGACGATCAGGAATAGCCTCAACCGGATCGGGTGAGTTGCCGCGTAGGACTGACAGCAGCACTCCGAAACATCCAGACACATCACATCTGTGCGCGTCAGAGATATGCCGCCAACATGTCCCGCGCGCGCCGCAACTTGGTCGCATTCGGCCGCCCTTCTGTGAGGCGTGTCTGGGGGGCACGGCACTGCCGTGTTTGGACCAAACCTTCTAGGGGTATCGCTGTGAAGAAGATTGTAATTGCTCTGGGTGCCACGCTTGCTCTGGTGACGGCTGCGAACGCTGCGGATCTGCCGCGCCGCCAGCCCGTGCCGGTCTATCCGGCCGAGCAGGCGCCGATCGGCAAGATGCCGATTGGCAAGAGCCCGGTTGGAAAGGCCCCGATCGGCAAGGCGCCCGGCCCGGTCGCTGCGCGTTACTGAAACGCAAGCAAGACTAGCGTAAGCGGCTGACAGTCGAGGGGCACAGCGTGACGAACAAACCTGATCGATCGGGACCCTGCATCCTTGCGGGGTTCGCCCTCGCGGCCATGATCGCGTGTACGACGCCCTCGGCCTCGGCCCACGAAGCGAACAAGCGCGTTGCTGACGCCAACGCGCTTGCCACGACCGACTCCACATCGCGGCCTCAGCCGCAAGCGGCGCGGCGCTCCGTCGCGCGCGTGGAGAAAGGTCCCTATTACGTCGACTTCCGCGCCCGCACGGCCGCGAGCTGGGGCCATGCCTTCGTCTGGTACGGCAAGACCAGCGAGAAGGCGGTCGAGGTCGCAGGCCTCACGCCCGCCGGCGACACGCTGGCTTACGTGCTCGGCCACATCACCTTCGTGCCGTCGGAGACCGGTGCGAGCTACGGCGATCTCGATCCGGAATATCTGACCGCGAGCTACCGGGTCTATCTGAACGAGGCCGACGCCAAGCGCGTGTTCGCCTATATCAAGAAACTGCAGGCGAGTTCGCCGGTCTGGAACGCCGAGACCACCAATTGCACCGGCTTCATCGGCGACATCGCCGAGTTCATGGGCCTGAAGGTCCCGTATCGCTGGCAGCGCCCGGAGAACTTCGTCAACAGCCTGAAGGACATGAACGGCGGCCGCCAGATGGTGCGGCTGTCGGCGGAGTAGCTGCCCTGTAGCGGCGGCCTCGTAGCCCGGATGGAGCGAAAGCGAAATCCGGGACCGCCTTCGCTTGTCGCACAGGCCCCGGATTGCGCTACGCTCCATCCGGGCTACGAACCGCCGCCGTCACCTCCGGCGTCATTGCGAGGCAAGCCCTTGCGACGAAGCAATCCAGAGTGTTTCCGCGGAGGGATTCTGGATTGCTTCCGCCTTCGCCAAAGGCTTCGGCGGACAAGTCGCTGCGCTCGCAATGACGGTGGTTGACGCAGCGGTGCGCATAGCGCTCCGGCACGTTCGGAGCACCCTCGCCCGTCGGGCAAAACACCCTGCCAATTTCTCCACCCCGCCTGTCAAGCCTCACCCGCCAAAATATTCCACTTTACCGAAATTCGGATTTGTCGTACACACAAGCCACCCTGGCCCGAGACAAGGGGCGGATCGCGATCGTCACGAACCGCGGGCCGGGGTGCGATGGACGCGACGGCGTCGGGCGCGAGCAGCATTGCAGGGCGGGAAACCGTGAGCAAAGCGCTTCGCGCATACGACCCGGCGCCGACAGCGTCTTCGCATGGCTTCGGGCGTGAGCACGCGCCAGCACTCGAAGCGACATGCGAAGACGTGCGCGGACGGTCAAGTCGTGTGGTCCTGACGCCCGGGGTCTGTGCGTCAAGTCCTGCGGTGATGTGGCGGCCAACCGGTGCGCGCATCAGTCATCCGCAAGGCGACGGGGGCAATAGTGCATCGCTCCCCGGGGAGAGCACGAAGTACGCCGTAAACCATCGCGCAGGGAAGGCCGGGCGTTCGGCTCACCTGTGGTCCACCCCGTGTGCATCTTTTTCGCGCACGGACTTACGGGTGCCAGCCGGCGCCCGGCCTTCCCTGCGCCCTTGTCTTTCATGAGGGCAACGCGACGAAGCAAAGCTCGGGCGCAGATGCCGCGAGAGCGCGAAGGTGTGTCTGCGATGAGCACAAACTGCTTATTGCCGCGGGTCCAAATCTATGATCGTCACCCTGAGGTGCGCGCTCAGGGGCGCATCGCGCCACTGAGCAAGCCTCGAAGGGCGACAGCCCAGCTTTCGCAGCGTGGCCGCTCATCCTTCGAGGCTTGCTGCACCTTGCTTCGCACCGTGCAGCTCGCACCTCCAGCGACAACCGCTTCGCGGTTGCGCGGGGATGACGGAACAAAATTATCCGCCCCGCGGAATCATCCCCACCTCCCGCATGATCGCCCCGCCCCCACCGCACGCCCGCGCAATAGACATTTCCCGACCCGGGCGGCATCCTTGCGCCATCAACCGACAACAGAGCCTGCGGGCCATATCAGGGGAAACACATCATGTTGCAGACACGGTTCACGAAACTCGTCGGCGTCGAGCACCCGATCGTCCAGGGCGGCATGCAATGGGTCGGCCGCGCCGAGCTGGTCGCCGCGGTCGCCAATGCCGGCGCGCTCGGCTTCATCACGGCGCTGACCCAGCCGACGCCGGAGGATCTAACCAAGGAGATCGCGCGCTGCCGCGACCTCACCGACAAGCCGTTCGGCGTCAACCTCACCATCCTGCCCGCGATCAAGCCGCCGCCTTATGCCGAATACCGCGCCGCCATCATCGAGGCCGGGATCAAGGTGGTCGAGACCGCCGGCAACAAGCCGCAGGAGCACGTCGACGAGTTCAGGAAGCACGGCGTCAAGGTCGTGCACAAATGCACCAGCGTCCGCCACGCGCTGTCGGCCGAACGCATGGGCGTGGACGCCATCTCGATCGACGGCTTCGAATGCGCCGGCCATCCCGGCGAGGATGACACGCCCGGCCTGATCCTGATCCCCGCCGCCGCCAACAGGATCAAGATCCCGATGATCGCCTCGGGCGGCTTTGCCGACGCCCGCGGCCTCGTCGCCGCGCTGGCGCTGGGCGCCGACGGCATCAACATGGGCACGCGCTTCATGGCGACCAGGGAAAGCCCGATCCACCAGCTCATCAAGGAGAAAATCGTCGCCAATGACGAGCGTGAGACCGAGCTGATCTTCCGCACCATGCGCAACACCTCGCGCGTCGCCAAGAACGAGATCTCGACCAAGGTCGTCGCGATGGAGAAGGAAGGCGCGAAGTTCGAGGACATCCGCGAGCTGGTCGCGGGGGCCCGCGGCAAGATGGTCTATGCGACCGGGAATTCCGACGAAGGCATCTGGTCGGCCGGACAGGTGCAGGGCCTGATCCAGGACATCCCGACCTGCGCCGAGCTCATCTCCCGCATCGTGCGCGAGGCGGAAGCGATCATTCGTAGCCGGCTCGAAGCCATGATCGTTCAGCCGCAACGCGAAGCCGCCGAATAATCACCGCAAGAAGCGAGAGCAATCCATGAAGGCTTACGTCTACGGCCCTGAGGGCGCTAGGATTTCCGACGTCGCTCAACCAAAGCCGAAAGGCACGCAGGTGCTGGTGCGCGTCCGCGCCTGCGGGCTCAACCGCGCCGACACCGGTATGCGCAAGGGGCACGCCCACGGCGCGGCCGGCGGCGCCGGCACCGTGCTCGGCATGGAATGGGCCGGCGAGGTCGCCGAGCTCGGGCCGGATGCCAAGGGCGTCAGGATCGGCGACCGCATCATGGGCTCGGGCGGCGCTGCGTTTGCCGAGTACACACTGGCCGATCACGGCCGGTTGTTCCGCGCGCCGTCGAACATGAACTTCGAGGAAGCCGCCACCCTCCCCGTCGCGCTCGCGATCATGCACAACGCCGTCGTCACCGTCGGCGGCGTGCAGGCGGGCCAGAGCGTGCTGATCCAGGGCGCCAGCTCCGGTGTCGGCCTGATGGCGATGCAGATTGCAAAACTCAAAGGCGCAAAGCTCGTGATCGGCTCGTCGACCGACGCCACGCGCCGCGGCCGGCTGAAGGAGTACGGCGCCGACCTCGCCGTCGACAGCTCCGATCCGAAATGGGTCGACGAGGTGCTGAAGGCGACGAACGGTGAAGGCGTCGACCTCATCGTCGACCAGGTCTCGGGCAAGGTCGCGAGCCAGAACCTTGCGGCGACCAAAGTGAAGGGCCGCATCGTCAATGTCGGCCGGCTCGGCGGCACCCATGCCGATTTCAACTTCGACCTGCACGCCGCGCGCCGCATCGACTATGTCGGCGTCACCTTCCGCACCCGCACCATCGAGGAGGTCCGCGAGATCTTCGAGGAGGTCAGGAAGGACATCTGGGGCGCGGTGGAGTCGCGAAAACTGCAGCTGCCGATCGACCGGGTGTTCGCATTCGACGACATCGACCAGGCGTTCGAGCACATGGAGGCGAACAAGCATTTGGGGAAGATCGTGGTGACGGTGCCGTAGAGCGCCGACAGCGGTCCCGTAAGGGTGGGCAAAGCGAAGCGTGCCCACGATCGGTATCCATCACGGACGAATGGTGGGCACGGCGCCAACGCGCCTTTGCCCACCCTAGGAGGCCGGAGCAAGACGCGGATCGCTCCTGCAAATCACTAGCGACAACAGCTGTGGATCGCCGCTTGATGTTCACCCCCGGGCTGCTAAATCCCCGCCATGACCTCCCAGCACAACAAAACCTCGGTCGCCGCGATCTCGATCTTCGCCAGCGGCGGCATGGCGGCGGCCAAGTTCGTGGTCGGCATCGCGATCGGCTCGCTCGCGCTGATCTCCGAGGCGCTGCACTCCTCGATCGACCTGGTCGCGACCATCATCACCTGGGCGGTGGTGCGGGTGTCGGACAAGCCGGCCGACGAGGAGCACCATTACGGCCACGGCAAGCTGGAGAGCGTTTCGGCACTCGGTGTTACCGCCCTGCTCTACGTGCTCGCCGGCGGCATCCTGGTCGAGGCCTACAGCCGGCTGCGCGAGGGAACCCCGCCGCCGACCATTTCGGCCGTGCCCTTCGTCGTGCTGGTGATCGACATCGTCGTCAATCTCTGGCGCGCCCGCGCCCTGCACCGCGCCGCGCGCGAGACCAGGAGCCAGGCGCTCGCCGCCGACGCGCTGCATTTCGCCTCAGACGTGATGGGCTCGTTCGCCGTGATCATCGGCCTGATCCTCGCCGCCCTCGGCTTCTGGTGGGGCGACGCCGCGGCGGCCGCCGCGGTCGCCGTGATGATCGCAGCGCTCGGCCTGCGCATGGCCGGCTCGACCGTGCAGACGCTGGTCGACCGCGCCCCGGAGGGCGCGCAGGAGAAGGCTACGGCCGCGATCCGAAGCGTCCCGGGCGTGATCGACGTGGAGCGACTGCGGGTGCGCATGGTCGGGGCGACCACGTTCATCGACACCATCGTCAAGGTGCCGCGGACCTATCCGATCGACCGCGTCGAGGACATCAAGCACAACGCGCAAGCCGCCGTCGCCAAGGCGTTCGGCGACACCGACCTCTCCTTCACCGCCGTTCCCGTCGCACGCGACAACGAGACCGTGCGCGACCGCATCATGGTGATCGCGCGCAATTCGGGCCTCGCCGTCCACCACGTCACGGTGCACGATCTCGGCGCCAAGCTGATCGTCAGCATCGACCTCGAGGTCGACGCCGGGATGCAGTTAGAGGCCGCCCACGACGTCGCCAACACGCTGGAGCGCAACATCCAGGAGGAGTTCGGCGAGGACGTCGAGGTCGACGTCCACATCGAGCCGCTGGAACCGGAACTGCCGTTCGGAGTCGATGCCGCGCCGGAACGCGTCCAGGCCATCGCCGCCGCGCTGACCGAATATGCCGCTGGCGGCGAGATCCACGACATCCATAATGTGCGCGTCCGCAACACCGACGCCGGCGAGATCGTCAATTTCCACTGCCGCGCCGCGCCGTCGATGAGCGTGATCAAGGTGCACGAGCACGTCGACGCCATCGAGCGCGCGCTGCGGCGCGCGTTCCCGAGCGTGAAGCGCGTGATCAGCCACGCCGAACCGCCGCGTGCGTGACGGAGAGCGTGCGAGGAGTCACACGTTCTCGTTTCGGACTCCTCGCGCCCGTGCGTTTGCGGACGCGCGATGCGCAAACTGCGCGTGGGATAAGAATAATTTCGCGTTAACGATTCATTGACTCTCGACACCCCGCGAAAACTGGATTCAAATCGCTGTGATTCGGAAGCGATGTGGGGCTGCCTCCGAACTTCAGTTGCAAGCTAGGTTTTTAGGGGGCCGAAGGCATGTCGCGTGCAGACGCCGCGAACGCGTGCGTCCAATCCGATTCGATCAAGGGATTGGCGCAATCGATCGCGAAACCTGCCTATCATCGGCTCTTGATTGCAGAGCCGGCGCTTCGTCGCGCCGTGCCGACGCTCATCATCGCGTTCCTGATCACGATCTGCCTCGGCGCCTTCGTGCAGGTCGTCGATCAGACGCGTCAGAAGCGGCTGGTGATCCGGCACGACATCTCGGCGCTGGCCGACCTGCTCGCCGAACGCATCGACCGCCTGACCTCCGCCCGTCAGGAGCGGCTCAAGAACATCGAGAGCCTGCCGGCGCTGTTGCCGGATATGATCCCGTCCTGGGGCACGGCCTCGGGCCGCCACGTCATCGTCACCTCGGCCGGCGTCGATCGCCGTCTCCTCGCCCGCGTCCCGGTCGACAGCGACCCTTCCGGTAACGACCGCCTGCTCGATGCCATCACGACAGCACAATTGCTCGCGGCGCCGACACGCGACGGCAACGTCTCCGACATGACGCTGCCGAGCGGCAACGCCGCGATGGCGACCTCGCGGCAGATCAAGTCGCTGCCCGGCTTCGTCACCGTGATCCAGGAGCGCAACGAGCCGATCTGGGGCTCGGACGCCGCGCTCTCGGTGACGCTGTCGGCGACCACCGGATTCGTCGTCCTGATCCTGGGCTTCGCCTTCCACTGGCAGTCCACCCGCGCCCGCGAAGGCGACCTCATCAACGACGCCGTGCGCGGCCGGATCGACACCGCGCTCAACCGCGGCCGTTGCGGACTGTGGGACTGGGACCTGTCGCGCGGCCGGATCTTCTGGTCGCAGTCGATGTTCTCGATGCTGGGCCTCGACGGCCGCAACGAGCTCCTCACCTTCGGCGAGGTCAACGCGCTGGTGAAGTCCGACGACATCGACCTGTTCGCGATCGCCGACCAGCTCATCTCCGAGAAGATCGACCACATCGACCAGACCTTCCGGATGCAGCATGTCGACGGCCATTGGATCTGGCTCCGCGTCCGCTGCGAGAAGACGCGCGGGGCGACCGATTCCAGCGTGCACCTGATCGGGATCGCCGTCGACATCACCGAGCAGAAGAGCCTTGCCGAGAGGACCGTGGAAGCCGACCTCCGCCTGCGCGACGCGATCGAGACCATCCCGGAAGCCTTCGTGCTGTGGGACGCGAGCGACCGCCTCGTGCTCTGCAACTCGCACTTCCAGCGCCTGCACAAGCTGCCCGACACCGCCGTCATTCCGGGCACCTCCTACGAGACCGTGCTCGAGGTCGGCCGCATGCCGGAGGTGCGCACCCGCCACAACGAGACCGCTGCCCAAGGCCCCGGCGCGCGCACCTTCGAGGCGCAGCTCGACGACGGCAGCTGGCTGCACATCAGCGAGCGCCGCACCAAGGACGGCGGCTACGTCTCGGTCGGCACCGACATCACCCGCATCAAGGAGCACGAGCAGAAGCTGGTCGACAACGATCTGCGCCTGCGCGCCACCGTCATCGACCTGAAGCGCTCGCAGGCGGCCCTGGAGCGCCAGGCGGTCGAGCTTGCCGACCTCGCCGAGAAGTACCAGCGCGAGAAGACCCGCGCCGAGGAAGCCAACCAGACCAAGTCGAAATTCCTCGCCAATATGAGCCACGAGCTGCGCACGCCGCTCAACGCCATCATCGGCTTCTCCGAGATCATGGGCTCGGGCATGTTCGGCGAGCTCGGCAGCGAAAAGTACCAGGAATACTGCCAGGACATCCTGACCAGCGGCCACTATCTGCTCGAGGTCATCAACGACATCCTCGACATGTCCAAGATCGAGGCGGGCCGCATGAAGCTCGACATGGAAGAGCTCGACCTGTCGCGGACGCTGGCGGAATCCTTACGGGTCGTCACCGGCCGGGCCCAGGACAAGCACATCACGTTAGATGCCGACATCGCAAAATCCATCTCCGTCGTCGCCGACCGCCGCGCCACCAAGCAGATCATCGTCAACCTGCTCTCCAACGCCGTGAAATTCACGCCGGACGGCGGACGCGTCGTGGTGCGCAGCCGGCAACTCGACGACCGGATCGTGCTGATGATCGCCGACACCGGCATCGGCATCGCGCCGCATTCGCTGGCGCGGCTCGGCCGCCCGTTCGAGCAGGTCGAGAGCCAGCTCACCAAGACCTATCACGGCTCGGGCCTCGGCCTTGCGATCGCCCGCTCGCTGGCGCAACTCCACGGCGGCTCGATGCGGCTGCGCTCCAAGATCGAGGTCGGCACCGTCGTCCGCGTGACCCTGCCGCGCGACGCGATCAAGGCTGCGTCCGGGATTTCGGCGGCGGCGTGATCCTTACAGCTGCAGCGACGGCGCGACTTCCCGCGCGACATTGACCAGCGCTGCGATCAGCGGCGTCATCGGATCGCGCTGCGGGATCACCATGCCGATGCTGTAATTGACGTCGGGATCGGTGATCGGGATCGAGCGCACCGTGTCGGACAGGCCGAGCGTCTCGGCAAGCTTGGCCGGCATCACGCTCGCCCAGCGCCCCGTCTTCACATGCGTGAACAGCACCAGCAACGAGTTCGAGGTCAGCGTCGGCGTCGCCTCCGCGCCGACCGAACGCAGCGCGCGGTCGATGATACGGCGGTTCTGCATGTCGGGCGTCAGCAAGCATAGCGGCACCTGCCCGACCTCCTTCCAGGTCACCGTCTCGCGATCGCCAAACATGCCGTCCGGCGACGTCAGCAAACGATAGCTCTCGTTGTAGAGCGGAATGGTCCGCACCTTGCCGATCGGCTCGTTCTCGATATAGGTCAGCCCCGCATCGACCTCGAGATTTTCGAGCAATCCCAGCACCTCCGATGAGGTCGTTGAGCGGATGCTGAAACGCACCTCGGGATGCCTTGCGCGAAACGGCGTCGTCAGCGCGGCCACCATGCCGAGCACGGTCGGTATCGCCGCGATGCGGATCTCGCCGGAGAGCTGATGCTTCAGCCCGTTGATCTCGTCACGCATCGCGCGGGCATCGCCGACGATCCGCCGCGCCCAGTCGAGCGCGCGCTCGCCTTCGGGAGTGAACCCCTGAAAACGGGAGCCGCGCTGCACCAGCATCACGCCGAGAATCTCCTCAAGCTGCTTGAGCCCGGTCGACATCGTCGGTTGCGTCACGCCGCAGACCTCCGCCGCGCGTCCGAAATGCCGCTCCTTCGCCAGCGCCAGCAATAGTTCAAGTTTGTCGATCAACCGGCCGTCCCCTCGAATTCCATCGTGGCATGCAAGCTAGCACGCCGGGCCTGCGCCAACACGCAAAAACCGGCATCCGATCCAACTTCCATTACCAATTCGTATCGGTCGATTGCGGTTGCAAATCGATCCGAATTCGCAATCGCAGCACGGGACAGCTTTATTGATCTTCGAATGATTCCAACTAGTTTGCGCCCAAGGAAACGCTCTGGTTGAGAACGAAGAATGACAGCGGTTTTTGAGCCTTGGAACGAGACGCGCGGCGCCGAAATCATCGCCGAGCACGCCAACCAGGAGGGCGCGACGCTCGTCATCTTGCACGCGCTGCAGGAGGCGTTCGGCTACGTGCCGGAGGCCGCCATTCCCATGGTCGCGCAGGCGCTCAACCTGTCGCGCGCCGAAGTCCACGGCGTATTCACGTTCTATCATGATTTCCGCCACAAGCCGGCCGGCCGCCACGTGCTGAAGCTCTGCCGCGCGGAGGCCTGCCAGGCCGCGGGCGGCGATGCCTTGGCGGCGCGCGCCGAAGCAAAACTCGGCGTGTCGCTCGGCAACACGACGGCCGACGATCGTGTCACGCTGGAGCCGATCTACTGCCTCGGCCTGTGCGCCACCGCCCCGTCCGCAATGCTCGACGGCCGCCTCATCGGCAGGCTCGATCAGAAGCGCCTCGATGCGCTGATTGTGGAGGCACAGCGATGAGCTTGCGTCTGTTCGTCTCACGCGACGCCGGCGCGATCGCCGTTGGTGCTGATCAGGTTGCGCTGGCGCTTGAGCAGGCAGCAGCCGGGCGCGGCATTGCAGTCGAGATCGTCAGGACCGGCTCGCGCGGCATGTACTGGCTGGAGCCGCTGGTCGAGGTGGCGACGCCACAGGGCCGGATCGCTTTCGGCCCGGTTACTGAAGCCGATGTGCCCTCCCTGCTCGACGCGCTCGCGAGCAACACGCCGCATCTGCTGCGGCTGGGGGCGACCGACGAGATTCCCTGGTTGAAGCGCCAGACCCGCCTCACCTTCGTCCGTTGCGGCGTGATCGACCCGCGTTCGCTCGACGACTACCGCGCCCATGGCGGCTACAAGGGGCTGGAGCGCGCGCTGTCACTCGGCTCGGATGCGATCCTCAACGAAGTCACGGCCTCGGGCCTGCGCGGCCGCGGCGGCGCCGGCTTCCCGACCGGCATCAAATGGAAGACGGTCACGCAGGCCAAGGCCGACCGTAAGTTCATCGTCTGCAACGCCGACGAAGGCGACAGCGGCACTTTCGCCGACCGCATGATCATGGAAGGCGATCCCTTCCTGGTGATCGAGGGCATGACCATCGCCGGCATCACGGTCGGCGCGACCAAGGGCTACATCTACATCCGCAGCGAATATCCGCATGCGGTGGAAGCGATGAACGCTGCGATCCGGGCTGCCAAGCGCGGCGGTTATCTCGGCGACAAGATCGGCGGATCCACCCACAGCTTCGACCTCGAAGTCCGGGTCGGCGCCGGTGCTTACGTCTGCGGCGAGGAAACTTCGCTGCTGGAGAGCCTCGAAGGCCGCCGCGGCATCGTGCGGGCCAAGCCGCCGCTGCCGGCGCATCACGGCCTGTTCGGCAAGCCGACCGTCATCAACAACGTGCTGTCGTTCGCGGCCGTGCCCTTCATCCTCGCCGAGGGCGCCAAGGCCTATGCCGATTTCGGTATGGGCCGTTCGCGCGGCACGATGCCGATCCAGCTCGCCGGCAACATCCGCTATGGCGGACTGTATGAAACCGCTTTCGGCGTGACGCTTGGCGAACTCGTCGACGACATCGGCGGCGGCACGTTCACGGGCCGGCCGGTCCGCGCCGTGCAGGTCGGCGGTCCGTTAGGGGCCTATTTCCCCCGTGCCCTGTTCGACACGCCATTCGACTACGAGGCCTTTGCCGCACGCGACGGCCTGATCGGCCATGGCGGCATCGTCGTGTTCGACGACAGCGTCGACATGCGCAGGCAGGCGCGCTTCGCCATGGAATTCTGCGCCGTCGAATCCTGCGGCAAGTGCACGCCCTGCCGGATCGGCTCGACCCGCGGCGTCGAGACCATCGAGAAGATCATCAACGGCGAGCGCGTCCATGAAAACATCGCGCTGGTCGAGGACCTCTGCAACACCATGAAATTCGGCTCGCTCTGCGCACTCGGCGGCTTCACGCCCTACCCCGTGCTCAGCGCATTGAAGCACTTCCGGGAGGATTTCATTCCGGCGCCGACCACGCTTCAGGCCGCGGAATAGGAGAACGACAATGTCTCTGATCGAAGAAATCGACTTCGGCACGCCGGCTTCCAAATCGGAAACGATGGTAACGCTGACCATCGACGGCAATGAGGTCACGGTGCCCGAGGGCACTTCGATCATGCGGGCCGCGATGGACGCGGGCCACCAGATCCCAAAACTCTGCGCCACCGACATGGTCGACGCGTTCGGCTCCTGCCGTCTCTGCCTCGTCGAGATCGAGGGCCGCGCCGGCACGCCGGCGTCCTGCACCACGCCGGTGATGCCCGGCCTCGTCGTCCATACCCAGAGCGAGCGGCTGAAGAAGCTTCGCAAGGGCGTGATGGAGCTCTACATCTCCGACCATCCGCTCGATTGCCTCACCTGCGGTGCCAATGGCGATTGCGAGTTGCAGGACATGGCCGGCGCCGTGGGCCTACGCGACGTGCGCTACGGCTATGAGGGCGAAAACCACGTCTTCGCCAAGACACCTGGCAAGAGCCACGGCTGCGACAACGACCATTGGATGCCGAAGGACGAATCCAATCCCTATTTCACCTATGATCCCTCCAAGTGCATCGTCTGCTCGCGCTGCGTCCGCGCTTGCGAGGAGGTGCAAGGCACCTTCGCGCTGACCATCTCCGGCCGAGGCTTCGACAGCCGCGTCTCGCCGGGCATGAGCGAAAGCTTCCTCGGCTCGGAATGCGTCTCCTGCGGCGCCTGCGTGCAGGCCTGCCCGACCGCAACGCTGACCGAAAAGTCGGTGATCGAAATCGGCCAGCCCGAGCACTCCGTCGTCACCACCTGCGCCTATTGCGGCGTCGGCTGCACTTTCAAGGCCGAGATGCGCGGCGAGGAAGTCGTGCGCATGGTGCCGTACAAGGACGGCAAGGCCAATCGCGGCCATTCCTGCGTCAAGGGCCGCTTCGCCTGGGGCTACACCAACCACGGCGAACGCATCCTCAATCCGATGATCCGCGAACGGATCGAGGATCCCTGGCGCGAAGTGTCCTGGGACGAGGCGTTCTCGTTCGCGGCCGCCAAGATGCGCGGCATCCAGAAGACATACGGCCGCGATGCCATCGGCGGCATTACCTCGTCCCGCTGCACCAATGAAGAGACCTATCTGGTGCAGAAGCTGATCCGCGCCGGCTTCGGCAACAACAATGTCGACACCTGCGCCCGCGTCTGCCACTCGCCGACCGGCTATGGCCTTGCCACCACCTTCGGCACTTCCGCAGGCACGCAGGATTTCGACTCGGTCGAGGACACCGACGTCGTCCTTGTGATCGGTGCCAATCCGGCCTCCGCTCATCCGGTGTTCGCGTCCCGCCTGAAGAAGCGGCTGCGCCAGGGCGCCAAGCTGATCGTGATCGATCCGCGCCGCACCGAGATGGTGGAATCGCCGCATGTGAAGGCGCTGCACCTGCCCCTGATGCCCGGCACCAACGTCGCGGTCATGACCGCGCTGGCGCATGTCATCGTCACCGAGGGCCTCGTCAACGAAGCCTTCGTGCGCGAGCGTTGCGACTGGAGCGAGTTCGAGGAATGGGCGGCCTTTGTCGCGCAGCCCAAGAACAGTCCGGAAGCCACCGCCATCCTCACCGGCGTCAATCCGAAGGATCTGCGCGAAGCCGCCCGCACCTACGCCACCGGCGGCAACGGCGCGATCTATTACGGCCTCGGCGTCACCGAGCACAGCCAGGGCTCGACCACCGTGATCGCGATCGCGAACCTTGCGATGGTCACGGGCAATATCGGCCGTCCCGGCGTCGGCGTGAACCCGCTACGCGGCCAGAACAACGTGCAGGGCTCCTGCGACATGGGCTCGTTCCCGCACGAGCTGCCCGGCTATCGCCACATCTCCGGCGACGCAGTGCGCGATCAGTTCGAGGCGCTGTGGAACGTCAAGCTCAACCCCGAGCCGGGCCTGCGCATTCCCAACATGTTCGATGCCGCGGTCGAGGGCACCTTCATGGGGATCTACGTGCAGGGCGAGGACATTCTGCAGTCCGATCCCAACACCAAGCACGTGGTGGCTGCACTGTCCGCGATGGAATGCGTCATCGTCCACGACCTCTTCCTCAACGAGACCGCGAACTACGCCCATGTCTTCCTGCCCGGCTCGAGCTTCCTCGAGAAGGACGGCACCTTCACCAACGCCGAGCGCCGCATCCAGCGCGTGCGCAAGGTGATGACCCCGAAGAATGGCATGGCCGACTGGGAGGTCACCATCGGCCTTGCCAAGGCGATGGGTTTCGAGATGAACTACAGCCATCCTTCCGAGATCATGGACGAGATCGCGGCGCTGACGCCGACCTTCTCCGGCGTCTCCTACGCCAAGCTCGACGAGCTCGGCTCGGTGCAGTGGCCCTGCAACGAGAAGGCGCCCGAAGGCACGCCGGTGATGCATATCGACGGCTTCGTCCGCGGCAAGGGCAAGTTCGTCGTCAC
This sequence comes from Bradyrhizobium sp. ERR14, assembly GCF_014198235.1. NCBI lineage: Bacteria > Pseudomonadati > Pseudomonadota > Alphaproteobacteria > Hyphomicrobiales > Nitrobacteraceae > Bradyrhizobium > Bradyrhizobium sp. ERR14. Next base: position 82,667 of record NZ_JACIHD010000002.1, read on the forward strand.
TGAATATGTCGCGACCGACGAGCGCACCGGTCCGCGTTATCCGCTGCTGCTCACGACCGGCCGCATCCTCAGCCAGTACAATGTCGGCGCGCAGACAAGGCGCACCGACAACGTGGTCTGGCACGCCGAGGACCGGTTGGAGATTCATCCGCACGATGCCGAACAGCGCGGCGTGCGCGACGGCGACTGGGTGCGGCTGAAGAGCCGCGCCGGCGAGACCACGCTGCGTGCGGAGATCACCGATCGCGTGGCGCCCGGCGTCGTCTACACCACCTTCCACCATCCGGACACGCAGGCCAACGTCATCACGACCGACTATTCGGACTGGGCGACCAACTGCCCCGAATACAAGGTGACGGCGGTCGAGGTCTCGCCCTCGAACGGCCCGTCCGACTGGCAGAAGGCCTATGACGCCCAGGCGCGCCAGTCGCGGCGCATTGCGCCGGCCGAGGCCGCGGAGTAACCGCATGCATGTAGCTGTCCAGGCAATCGATCGCGGAATCTGGCGCAACGGCGTCGCGTCCGAAGGAACGCGGTTCATTCCGGAGGAGACGCCGCTGGCTCTGACCTATAATGGCGGCACTTACGCCGTCATGATGGGAACGCCGCAGAACCTGGAAGATTTTGCGGTCGGCTTCAGCCTGAGCGAAGGCATCGTTAAATCGGTCGACGACATCCGCTCGCTCGAAATTGTTCGCCTCGACGACGGCATTGAGCTGCGGATGTGGCTGGCGTCGGATGACGCGGCACTGATCAGCGAGCGCCGCCGCCACGTCGCCGGTCCCACCGGCTGCGGCATCTGCGGTATCGAGTCGATTGCCGAAGCCGTGCGACCCGCTGCGGTCGTGCCGCAGGGGCAGAGCTTCACGCCGGAAGAAATCATGACGGCGATGCAGGCGATCGCGCCGCTGCAATCGATCAATCTGCAGACCCGCGCGGTTCATGCCGCCGCGTTCTGGTCCCCTGCCGGCCACATCGTCGCGCTGCGTGAGGATGTCGGCCGCCACAACGCGCTGGACAAGCTCGCAGGCGCCCTCGCGCGCAGCCGCACCGACGCAGGCGCCGGCATGGTGCTGCTGACGAGCCGTGTTTCGGTCGAGATGGTGCAGAAGACTGCGGCGATCGGCGCGCCGGTGATGATCGCGGTGTCCGCGCCCACCGCGCTCGCGGTGCGTACCGCGGAAGCCGCGGGCATCACGCTGATCGCCATTGCCCGCCAGGATGGGTTCGAGGTGTTTTCGCATGGTGACCGGATCGTCGGTCGCCATGCCACGGAGGTTGCCGATGTCGCCTGACCGCCTGATCTACATGGCCAACCAGATCGGCAAGTTCTTCGAGAGCCAGGGCCACGGCAAGGCCGTGCCGGGAATCGCCGAGCACATCAAGAAGTTCTGGGATCCCAGGATGAAGCGCGCGATCTTCGCCCATCTCGATGCCGGCGGCGCGGGGCTCGAGCCTGACGTCCGCGAGGCGCTCAGCTCGTTGAAGGCAACGTCCCTTCCAGCAGCGCCCTGAACACGCGCCGCACCTCGCTCTGCGTCTCCTTCACGCGCGCCTCCAGCGACGAGAAATCCGGCGCGTCGCCGGCCCGCGCCATCACGCGTTGCAGATCGGTGCCCGCGGTTTCCGGCTTGAAGCGGTCGCTGACGCAGAGCCGCAGGATCTGCGTGAGGTCGTGATAGAGCCGTGCGGCCGCACGCAATATCTCGGTTTCCGATTGCGGGAGGACGCCGAGCCTGCATGCATTGTCGAGCACCTGCAACGTGCTGACGTCGAGGATCTCCGGCTTATCGTGCGCGTGCACGAGCTGGAGATATTGCGCGATGAAATCGATGTCGACCATGCCGCCGGCGGCATGTTTGAGATCCCAGCAATCGGCCTCGCCCTTCTCCTGGGCGATCGCGCGTCGCATGTCGGCGACGTCGTTGGCGGTGATTGCGGAATCGCGGCGGCGGGTCAGGACGCCGCGGATGACGCGTTCGATCCGCATCCGGAATTCGGGCGAAGCCGACACCACGCGCGCGCGCGTCAGCGCCATGTGCTCCCAGGTCCAGGCCTCGTTGGCCTGGTAATCCGCGAATGAGACGAGGCTCGAGGCTACGGGACCGGCGCGCCCTGAAGGACGCAGCCGCATGTCGATCTCGTAGAGCACGCCATAATTGGTGCGCGTCGTGAACGCGCTGATCAGGCGCTGGGTCAGACGCGCAAAATAATGCGGACCCTGCAGCGATTTCGGCCCATCGGAGTCCGGATTGTCGCTGTCGAAATCGTAGAGCAGGATCAGATCGAGATCGGATGAGGCCGTCATCTCGCGGCTGCCGAGCCGGCCCATCGCGATGATCGCGGTCTCCTGCCCCTTGATCCGGCCATGCTGGGCCGCGAAGCGGTCGGCAACGAGGCCATGCACGGTGTGGACGATTCCTTCGGCGACGTCGGCAAAGGCCGTGCTCGCCTGCTGCGCCGAGACGGTGCCGGAGAGAATGCGCGTGCCGATCAGGAACAGGCTCTCCTGCCCGAACAGGCGCAGCCGATCGAGAAACTCTTCGTATGAGCCGGCGTCCTGCACGGTCGCAGCCAACCGCCCCGACAATTCCTGCCTGTCCGGCATGGCGCCGAAGAAGCGCGGATCGATCAGGCCATCCATCAGCTGCGGCTGCCGCGCCAGCATCTCGCCGAGCCGCGGCGCCGCACCGAGCACCAGCGCGACCAGCGCGACGAGCTCGCGGTTCTGGCCGAGCAGGGTGATCAGCCGGCCGCCGCGCTGGAGCGCCCCAAGGAATTGATCGAACGCCACGACGGCGCGATCCGGCTCCTCGGCATGGGCAAGGCCGTCGATCAGGGCCGGCACGAACTCGACGAAGGCGCTGCGCGTCGCCTCATTGCGGAACACGCGATAGTCGCCGGCGATCCAGTCGCGCACCGTCTGCGCGACCGCGGCAGGCTTCTTGAATCCGAGCGTCGCGAGGTGCTGGAGCAGGCGCGGATCCTCGGGACCCGCACGGTGGTCGAGCGCCGGCAGCTTTGCCGTGCCGGTCGGATCGTCGCCTTCGAACAGTTTTTCGTAGTGCCCCTGCACGATCTTGAGCTGTCGCAGCAGCTCGCCCGCGAAGGCCTCGCGATCCGCATAGCCGAAGAAGCGCGCAAAGCGCTCGACCGCGTCCTTGTCCTCAGGCAGCGCATGGGTCTGCTCGTCGGCGATCATCTGGAGGCGATGCTCGACCCGGCGCAGGAATTCGTACGCAATGGTCAGCTCGTCACGCGCCGCAACGGTGATCCAGTTGCTGGAGGCGAGAATGTCGAGCGCCTCGAGTGTCGGCCGCACCCGCAATTCCGGATGGCGGCCGCCGGCGATCAATTGCTGGGTCTGCGCGAAGAACTCGATCTCGCGGATGCCACCGCGGCCGACCTTGACGTTGTGCCCTTCCACCGCGACCTCGCTCTGGCCGCGATAGGTTTGCATCTGCCGCTTCATGTCGTGGACGTCGGCGAGCGCGGCGAAATCGAGATGCTTGCGCCAGACGAAGGGCGCGATCTCGGCGAGCAATGCCTCGCCCGCCCTGGCATCACCGGCGCAGGCACGCGCCTTGATCATCGCGGCGCGCTCCCAGGTGCGCCCTTCCCGCTCGTAATAATTCAGAGCGGCGTCACGGGAGATCGCGACCTGGGTCGAGGATGGGTCGGGACGCAGGCGCAGGTCGACGCGGAACACATAGCCGTCATAGGTGCGCTGCTGCAGGATGCGCGCCATCCCCTGCGTGACCCGGACAAAGAACGGCTGCGGCTCGATGTCCGCTGCCAGCGTTGTCTCGTCGGGATCGAAGAACACGATGAGATCGATATCGCTGGAATAGTTCAGCTCGCCCGCCCCCATCTTGCCCATCGCGAGCACGATCAGGCCGCAGCCCTCCTCGGGCGCCTCGGGATTGGGCGGCGAGATCTTGCCACGTGCGGCCTCCTGCCGCAGCAGGTATTGGAGCGCCGCCTGCACCGAGGACACCGCGACATCGGTCAGCGCCGCCGTCACCCGCATCACCGGCCAGACCCCGCCGATGTCGCACAAGGCGGTCAGGAGCGCGGCCTCGGCCTTCATGCGGCGAAGCAGCCGCATCACCTCGGCCTCGTCAGGGGCCGCGAGCACCGCCCCCCTCGCCTCCGCGATCAGTGCCGTCAGATGCGCATCCGGATCGCATTCGAGCAACCGGATCAGGCGCAAGGCATCGGCGCGCACCAGATCGAACAGATAGGGCGAGAATTCCGCGATACCGGCCAGGATGTTCCGGGCGAAAGGATGTGTCAGCAGCGTTTCGAGACGCGCCGATTGGGTCGGCTCGAGCTCGGACAGCCAGCTTTCAAGACGTCGTTCGTCGGTTGTGGAAGCGGCAATATGGGGAGCCTCCGCGAAGCGCGCGGCCAGCCTCTCACCATGCTTGTCCGCGTTTCCCGGCGCGGAGTGGTTCATGCCACCTTCTGTGGCACATCCGGTATTGGCGGAGCAACCCTGTCGCCGGCCCCGGCGCGCGCGGGCAGCGCCAGCGTTGCGACGAGACCGGGTTGGGCATCGTCCAACCTCAACTCGCCGCCGTGCAATGTCGCAACCGCAGAAGCGAGGCTGAGACCGAGGCCGGAGCCCGGCAGCGTGCGGCTCGCTTCCAGGCGAACGAATCGTTCGACGGCATGCGCGCGGTCGGCTTCGGGGATGCCGGGACCGCGATCGGTGACGCTGAGCAGCACCTTGTCGCCGTCGCGTCGGGCCTCGATCGTGATCGGTCTCGCGTCCATGCTGACCACGGTTCCGCCGGCCTGCGCGACCGGCTTGCCGTATTTGATCGCATTCTCGACCAAATTGGCGAGCGCCTGGCTGATCAACTCGCGATTGGCGTGAACCGGCGTCGGCTCGGCCTTGACCTTCAAGGTCATGCCGTCGTCTTCGGCCAGCGGCTCGTAGAGCTCGTGGATGCCGTTGGCGACCTCGGCGGCGTCGAAATCATCCATGTTGCCGCGCGCCTGCCCTGACTCCGCGCGCGCGATCATCAGCAGCGCGTTGAAGGTGCGGATCAATCCGTCGGATTCCTCGATGGTCCGCTCAAGCGCCGCGCGGTAATCGGCTTCGCAGCCCGATTTCGCCAGCGCCTCCTCGGCGCGGTTGCGCAAGCGCGTCAGCGGCGTCTTGAGGTCGTGGGCGATGTTGTCGGAGACTTCCTTCAAGCCGGCCATCAACGCCTCGATCCGCTCCAGCATGGCATTGAGATTTTCCGCGAGGCGGTCGAGCTCGTCGCCGCTACGCCCCACCGGGAGACGCCCGCTGAGATCGCCGGTCATGATGCGCTGCGCGGTCCCGGTCATCGCGTCGATGCGCCTCAGCACGCGGCGCGCGACGAAAATGCCGCCGCCGAGACCGAGCACGACGACGATCAGGATCGACCATTGCGCCGCCTTGGCGACGATGCCGAACAGGCGACGCCGCTCGGCGAGGTCGCGGCCGATCAGAAGCCGGAAGCCGTTTTCCAGTTCGGTGACGCGCACGAGCGCGCGATGGTCGCGGTCGTCGGCGTCCTCGATCCGCCGGTAGGCCGTCTCGGACCAGCCGCGCGTCGCCATCACGCCGGGCGCCAGCGAGCCGACATTGCCGGCGATCGCCTGCCCTGTCGGCGTCGTCACGAGATAGAGGTTGGCGCCCGGGCGCAGCGCGCGGTATTCGATCGTGCGCACCAGGCGAAACATGCCGCCGCGGCCGTAGATCTCGTTGATTTCCGAGGTCTCGGCATTGACTGTCTGCGTGATTTCCTCGGTGATCAGCCGCCGCGTATTCCAGGCGAAATAGGCCAGCAGCGAAGCCGCGAACATCGCGAACAGCAGCAGATAGACCAGCGTCAGCCGGAACGCCGTGGTGCGGACCAGTTTACCGAATGCCGTCACGGATCATGTATCCAATTTCAGTAGCGCGTCTACTATCACCAAGCATCGTCACTCTTCGTATTCTACTTTATTTACAGCATCTTGGGTTTATAAGCTATCGTCTATCTTCGCTTAAAATCGCCGAACGCCAGGCGGCCCAGGCAAAAAAGTGGTAAGGAGGCACATACGTCCATTTGAAAGTATCCGTGACGGCCACACATCTGCACCGGTTCCCGTGGAATCACTGACCATGACGCAAAAAAGGATCCGTGACGGTAAGTGGTAAGCGAAAGGGAACGTTAAAGTGGCGCTCAATTCGAACCAAGTTAAATCCCTGCAAGCTGGCGTTCATGCGGACAGTGCGGGACTCTACCTGGTGGTACGCGCGAGCGGAGATCGGGTGTGGGCCTTCCGTTTCACCGACCCCGAGGGCAAACGGGCGCAGATGGAGTTCGCCAGGGCTGGCGACCGCGACAGCGCAGGGGGGGACGTTCTGACCCTAAGCAGCGCGCGCGAGAAGGCCCGCGATTACAAGGTTGCATTGAAGCGCGAGGGCATCGATCCGCGCGTCAAAAAGCGGGCCGCTGCTCAGAGCAGCAAGACGTTCAAAGAATTTGCAGACGAGCAGTACCCTGGTTGGTGCCGGGGCTTGTCCAAAGAGGAGTTAACCCAATGGCAGCGCTCCATCCGCGACGTGCCGAGCTTGCACGAGAAAAAGCTCCATGAGATCACCACCGAGCACGTCTTGGATGCTCTCAAAGCGATCTGGACCGTGAAGCCGGTCACAGCGTCGCGAACACGCCAGCGAATCGAGCGGCTGATGGACGCAGCCAAGGCGTTGAAGTTGCGCACGGGTGAGAATCCGGCCGCGTGGCGCGGCAACCTCAAACACCTGCTCCCGTCTCCCCGCAAGCTAAATCGCAAAAAGGGACATCGGTCCGCCCCTTACACGAAGATGAAGCAAATGATGACAGGGCTGCGCTCTGATCCCGGCAATGCCGCGCGCTGCACCGAAGTCGGCATCCTCACGGTCTCACGCAGCCAAGAAATCCGGCTCATGGAATGGACCGAGCTCGACTTCGAAGCAAAGACCTGGATGGTTCCAGCTGAGAAGATGAAGATAAAGGGCGACCTAGAACCCAAACCGCATCTCGTTCCGCTGTCAGATCAGGCCATCGAGATCATCCAATCGATGCGGCGCACAGATAAATACGTATTCCCCTCCGACCACGCTGAGGGACATCAGCCGTTCCGCGCGAACGCCCTTGTTGGAGCTATCGAGCGCACTGCCATCAAATCTACCATGCATGGCTGCCGCACGACCTTCCGAAACTGGGGCGCAGACAATAAGGAGCACAATTTCCGCCGTGAAGTGCTTGAGTTCTGCTTGTCGCATCGTGTCGGCGATGAGGCAGAACTGTCGTATTGGGACAGCGAGATGATCCAACGGCGACGCGAGGTGCTCCAGGCGTGGGCTGACTTCATCAAGCCGCGCAAAGATCCGTCCGGCCAACAGCCGGTCGGAAGGAAGCGGCAGAAGCTCAGACTTGTCGTGTAAAGAGGCGCACAAAGCTTTCAGCCAGCGATCTATTTTTGACACCAGAATAAGACCAGATCGTAGGAGGCCGGAATTCAAATCTCCTGGCTCTCTTCCCGATACGCTTGTGTTGCGCAGACTGGAATTCCGCGCGCTGAGATGATCTGTTGGAGACGCAGATCGATTCCTCGAGTTTTCCTGTGCCTGCTCAAGGCTCGTTCTGACAATTCACAGCCTTTGCGCCTGGTGAGATCGTTACAGAATTTTCTCCTGCCAGAATGACTCTCGTGCCAGTCGCCGACTTCCGGCGCTGCAATGCTGACTGCTCATGGGCGCAATGGCGCTACACCTCAGTTTGAGTTCCCGGAAGTGAGCACGGTATCTCGCGCCCACGCTGCTGGGCCGGGCCGGTCAATTCTATCCAGCGACGGCCAACGTCAGCTAGCGTGGGTCAGCCCAGTCCATCATGGGCGAGCTTCAGGTGGGGCCAGGCATTGTAAACCAACGCAACCATCTTCGATCGATCATTACCCTTATCGGCAAAGCTCTACTTTGGAAGCGGGTGAGAACGTCAAGGAAAAGTGAGAGCTATTCGTCGCAATTTTTCGATCTTGGATTCACAGGATAATTTGCGCCGTTCGTAATACTCGAATTTTTTTACCTATCGGGATCAATCAACTGAATTGTCTTACAAAGGTAGAGCAACTCGCCACCGCTTGTACTGCCACAGTATACTTCACATACCGCCAGTGATCAGGAAAGCGGTGGTCCAGTCCACGAGCCGAGCCGACACTGGCTCAATCGATCAGAGCGCGCCGGGTATGCCAGTCCGTCGCCGACTGGAAGGCATGCCCGGCGCGCGCGAGCACATCCTCCGACAGATGCGGGCCGACGAGCTGCATGCTGAGTGGCAGGCCGTCCGACGCCACGCCATTCGGCAGCGTGATGGTCGGGCTGCCCGAGAAGTCGAACACTGCCGTGAAGCGCAGGATGCTGAGCAGCACGTTGGGATCGGCGCCGTACTCGCCCATCCTGGTCAGCGTCGGGATCGGCACGGGCATGGTGGGGATCAACAGCAGGTCGATATCGCCGAACAGGGCGGTCAGGCTGCCGCAGAATTTCAGCCGCTCGTGATGGATCTGCGCGATCTCGACGCCGCTCACCGACCTGCCCTGCTCGATCAGCTGCGCCAGGTCCGGGCCGTATTCCGACTTCCGCGCGGGATAGGTTTCGAGATGCGCCTCCGCGGTCTCGATCGAACACATCGGAATCCACATGCTCACGAGCTTCTCGTAGGCCGGGAATTTGACATCGCGGATATCGGCCCCGAGCGCCGCGAGCGTCCGCTCGGCTTCCAGCAACGCGGCGACCACCTGCGGATCGACTCCGTCCTGGGTGTAGCTGCGGTCGACGCCAATCCGCAACCCCCGGACACCGTCGACGATCCCTGCGAGATAGTTCGGCACCGGCGCCTGCAGCGCGGTGGGATCGTTGACATCTGCGCCGGCGATGACGCCGAGCATCGCGGCCGCATCGGCCGCGCTCCGGCACATCGGGCCGACATGGTCGAGCGAGTCGGCCAAAGGAAAGACGCCGTGGCGGCTGACGCGTCCCCAAGTCGGCTTGATCCCGGTCAGCCCGCAAGTGGCCGACGGAAACCGGATTGAGCCGCCGGTGTCGCTGCCGATCGAGCCGAAGCAGAGCCCCGCCGACGTCGCCACGCCCGATCCGCTCGAGGACGAGCCCACCCAGTAATCGACGCCCCAGGGATTGAGCGGTGCCTGATCGTTCGGGTGATGGCTGGTGTAGGCCCCCTCGGTCATCTTCAACTTGCCGAGCGTGACGGCGCCGGCCTGCTCCAGCCGATCCACTATCGTGGCGTTGAAGGACGGAATGAACTTCGCGTGGATCGTGGTGCCACCGGCCGTCGGCGCAAAAGTCGTGTAGCAGAGGTCCTTCAGCCCGATCGGCACGCCGTGCAGCGGTCCGCGCCAGATGCCCCTGGCCAGCTCGGCGTCGCAGCGCTTCGCCCGCGTCATGGCGCGCTCAGCGAGGAGAAGCGCATAGCCATGGAATTTGCCATCGAGCTTGGCGATCCGGCTCAGCATGGCCTCGGTGACCTTCGAGGGCAGCAGCTCACCACGGCGGAACAGCTCGGAGAGCTCTGTGATCGACTTGTAGTGAATTGGATCTGCTGACATCTGACAGCCCTGTTGTTGTCGAAACGGCTTCGCTCACCGGCGCCGCGACGGCCCGGTCTCGTAGCGGCGCGGCTCCGGATGCGCCTAGAACTGCACCCCGCGCGTGAGCGCCCCATCGACCACGAGATTGGTCCCGGTGATGAAGCTCGCCGCCTTGCTGGCAAGGAACACCGCGCCATTCGCCATTTCCTGCGGCGTGCCCATGCGGCCGGTCGGGTTCAGCGCCAGCGCGGTCTTGTACAGCTCGGGATTGCCGTCCTTGATCTGGTTCCAGACACCGCCCTCGAAATAGGTGTTGCCGGGCGACATTGAGTTGGCGCGGATGCCCTTGCCGGCCAGGTGGAAGGCGAGCCCTTGCGTGTAGTGGATGATCGCGGCCTTGAACGTGCCGTAGGGACCGCTGGCGAAATCGACCTCGCGGCCCGACACGCTGGAGATCGTGACGATCGCAGCGGCCTTGCTCTTCTCCAGATAAGGCATCGCGGCATTGACCAGCCGCACCGTGCCCATCATGTCGGTGGAGAACTCCTTCTCCCAGCTCTCCTCGTCCTGCCCGATCGACAGGGCGCTGACATTGGCGACGACGATGTCGATGCCGCCGAGCTTGGAGGCCATATCCTCCACCCAGGCCTTGAGCGCCGGACCATTGGAGACGTCGACCGAACTGCCGAACGCGGCGACGCCCTTCGCCTTGATCGCGGTGACGGCGCCGTCGACGTCCGCCTGGTTGCGCGCGCAGATTCCGACATTGGCCCCTTCCGCCGCGAAGGTGTCGGCGATCGCCCTGCCGATGCCCTTGGTGCTGCCGGTGACGAGAACCTTTGCTCCCTTGAGTCCGAGATCCATGTTCATTCCCTCCCTATTGACGACTTGAAAGCACGCCCGAGGCCCATCAGAGCAGAAGCTGTTCGCGCACGTTGTCCTCACTGACCTCGCCGCCAGCGAGCGACCGCGTAATCTTGCCCTTCTCCATGATGTAGCAGCGCTCGGCGATCGCCAGGATCGTGTCGAGGTTCTGCTCGACGAAGATGATGGTGGTTCCGAGCTCGTTCCGGAACGATCGCAGCGCCTCGCAAATGTGCTGCACGATCGAAGGCTGGATGCCCTCGGACGGCTCGTCCAAGATCATCAGGGACGGATTGCCGATCAGCGCGCGGCCGATGGCGAGCTGCTGTTGCTCGCCGCCCGACATGGTGCCTGCGGCCTGCCGCCGGCGCTCCTTCAGCCGCGGGAAATATTCGTAGATCAGCTCCGGCAGCTTCTTGCCGCCAGGACCGCCGATCAGTTCGCCTACCTGAAGATTCTCCTCGACGGTCATTTGCGGAAAGACGTCGCGCCCTTGCGGGATGTAGCCGAAGCCAGCCCTTGCCCGTGCGTCGGCCTCCAGCGCCGTGACGTCCTGCCCCATGAAGCTGATCGTCCCGCGCCAAGTTTGCAGCAGGCCGATCAGGCAGCGCATCAGGGTCGACTTGCCGACGCCGTTGCGGCCGATCACGCCGACGATCTCGCCGCGCGAGACCGACATGGTGACGCCCTGCAGGATCGGCGTCGCGCCATATCCCGCCCATAACTCGGCAACGTCGATGATCGGCTCAGAGGACGACGGTTTAGTGAGCATGGGTCTTACCCAGATAGATTTCCGCGACCTTCTCGTCCTGCAGGATGCTTTCGAGCGTGCCGCGCGCAAAAATCCTGCCGAGATGCAGCACCGTGACGCGCCGGGCGACCTGGCGGACGAAGGCCATGTCGTGCTCGACCACGAGCACCGTCATGCCCTCGGCATTGAACGACCTGATCAGTTCGCCGGTCCTGAAGGTTTCCTCGGGCGACATGCCCGCGGTCGGCTCGTCCAGCAGCAGGAGCTGCGGCTTCAACGCCAGCGCCATCCCGATCTCGAGCCATTGCTGCTGGCCATGCGACAGCGCGCCCGCGAGCTTGTCGCCGTCCGCCGCGAGATTGAGCAGCGTCAGCAGGCGATCTTCCTCAGCGATGCGTTCCGAGCCGGACAATCGCTCCTGCAGCGCGGTCTGGATGTTCTGCCGGACAGGCAATTCCTTGAACACGCTCGGGGCCTGCATCTTGATGCTCATGCCCCGCTGCACGCGCGCGTAGGGCCGCTCGGCCGTGATATCGACGGTGTCGAACAGGATACTGCCCTCGGTCGGCGGATAGAGGCCGGCGATCAGCTTGAACAGTGTGCTCTTGCCGGCACCGTTGGGGCCGATCAGGCAGTGGATCTCCCCGGCATTGACCGTCAGGTCGACGCCGGAGACGGCCGTCAATCCGCCGAAGCGCTTCGAGACGCCTTTGACTTCGACCAGCGCCATGATCAGGACTCTTCCGGTTGCAAGCGGCCGGCCTCAGCCACCACGTCGCTGCGTCGCCGGCGCCCCTGCCACCAGTCGGCGGCGAGCTTGCCGATGCCGAGCACGAAGCCTTGCGGCGCCAGCATCACGGTCGCGAGCAGCAGCGCGCCCATCAGCACCAGCGCCGCCTGCTGGCTGTAGACCGTGATGGTCTGAAAGCCGAACAGCAGCAGGAACGACCCGACCAAGGTCGCGGTCAGATCGCTGCGCCCGGAGAACGCCACCCACACGATGGGCATCGCGGCGGCCGGCAAGCCGATGCTGGACGGCGTGATGAACTGTCCCCAGGACGTGTACAGCGCGCCGCTGAGGCCTGCGAGACCGCTTCCGATCACGAAGGTCAGCAGCTGATATTTGCGGACGTCGTAACCCAGCATCTCGGCACGCTGCGGATTCTCGCGCGTCGCCACGATGACGTTGCCGATGCCGGAATTCACCAGCATCCGCAGCGCGAGATAGACGATCACGATTAGGGCGATCATGACGTAATAGAGCGCCGAGCCCTCGATATAGAAGTCGCCGACGGTCAGCGGGTCCATGCCCTTCATGCCGTTGAAGCCGTTCAGCCGCGCCGGCCCGATATGCCATTCCGGCCCGGCCGTCTGGCCGAGGAAGAAAGCCAGCACCAACGTCGCGGACAACGTCACGATGCCAAAGAAGATGCCGTTGATGCCGCCCCAGATCATGAAATAGCCGAGGATGCCGGCCGCGATCATTGCCAGGACGACAGAGAGAACGAGCGCGGCGATCGTCGCGGTGCCGCCGCCCATGTTGATCGCGAGCACGCCGTAGCTGTAACCGGCAATACCGAAGAAAAGTGTCTGGCCGAAGGACAGCATGCCGCCATAGCCCCACATCAGGCAGAGGCCGAGCGCCATGAAGATCCAGATCAGGAAGTAGGCGAAATTGCCGACATCGTAGGAATCGGCGAACAGCGGATAGGCCAGCGCGCCCGCGAGCACGACCAGGAAGCACGACCAGAACATCTTGCCGCGTCCGAGCGTCTGTGGACCTTCGAGCAGCTTGAACATCACAGATTCCCCTTTAGCGTCCACGGCGAACCAGCACGCTGGAGAGTCCCTCGGGCAAGACGCGGATGATCAGGATGACGGCGACCAGCATGCCGATCTGTCCGATGATCTGGCCGTAGCTCGCGTTCAACGCCATCCGGATCATCGCCAGGAACACGGCGGCCGGCGCCGTTCCGAGCAGCACGTTGGCTCCGCCGATCACGACGGTGACAAAACTCTCGACCACGAAGGTCGCGCCCATGGTCGGGATCAGCGTCATGGTCGGCGCGTAGAGCGCGCCGCAAAGCCCGGCAAGGCCGGTTCCGATCCCGAAGCTGATCGCATAGATGCGGCCGGTGCGTGCACCCAGCGCCTTGGCCATTGCCGCATTTTGCATCGTCGCTCGCGCGATCACGCCAAAGCGCGTCTTCATGAAGATGGTGTAGAGGCCGGCCAGCACCGCCACGGCGCAACCGAACAGCACCAGGCGGTAGGTCGAGAACGTATAGCCGCCGATCGCAAAGCTCCCCTCGGGCGTCCCGATGCCGCGCACGGCGGAACCGACGATCAGGAGCATCGACTGCGTCACGATCAGGCTAAGTCCCCAGGTCGCGAGCAGCGAATCCAGGGGGCGCTTGTAGAACCGCCGCACGACGAGGAATTCAACGAGGACACCGATGAGCCCGGCCGTCACCGCGGCCAGCATCTGGGCAATCGCGAGCGGCACGCCGAGATTCACCAAGCCGACGGTCACATAGGCGCCGCACATTATGAATTCGCCATGCGCCATGTTGATGACACCCATCATGCCAAACACGATGGCGAGGCCTGCGGCCGAGAGAATGAGGAACGCGAAGACGTCGGCGAACTGGTAGAACAGCGAGAACACTTCAGCCGACATCTTGGTCCCCTTGCCGATCCCGACGCCGCGTCGTTGCGGCGCCGGTCTTGTTCAGAAACGTGACATCAAACACGAGCAAGATCCGTGCCCGCCTCAGGACTTCTTGGGGAGATGGCTCGGCGTGTACTGATCCTTGTCGTTCTTCTTGGTGAGATCGCACCCGATCTCGCCAAGCCAGTAAGGCTGGATCGTGCCGTAGTCCTTCTCGACCTTCACCTCGTGCTTCGGCCCGACCGATATCAGGCGCATGCGGTGAGAGGTGTGCTGGCTCTTCGGGTCGATGCAGACCTTGCCCTCGGGCGCGTCGATGCAGGCATCGCCGGTCGCGATCACTTTCCGCATGTCCTCGAGCTTGATCGATTTCGCCTTCTCGACCAGCGCCTTGTACATGTAGAGCGCGTTATAGGCGTTGTACCCCATGTCGTTGATGTAAAGCTCGTCAGGGAACTTGGCGTGCCAGCGCTTCTTGAACTCGGTGGCCTCGGGCGTATCGATCTCCTCGAACCAGTTCGCAGTCGCGTGCATGTTGTTGAGGGCCGGCGGCTTGAACCGCTTGTGCTCGAAGCCGAGCATGACCTTGATCGACGAGCCCATCGGCAAATTGAGGTTGGCCGCCGCCGCCTGCTCGAAGAACGAATCTTGGGCAGCGCCGACATTGATCGTCAGCAGCCAGTCGGGCTTGGCCTTCTGGATGTTCTGGATGGTCTGCGCGAACTGCGACACGCCGAGCGGGATGAACTCCTCGCCGACGACCTCGCCGCCGAGTTCCTTCATGATCTTGCGGTTCCACTCCGCCGAGATCTGGCCGAAATTGTAGTCGGCCGCGATGACATAGACCTTCTTGCCGAACTTCTCGACCATCCAGGGGATCAGCGTCGAGAATTGCTGCTCGGGCACCGCGCCCATGCTGATCATGCTGGCATCGCAGACGCCGCCTTCGTACTGGTTGGTGTAGAAATACGGCGTCGTGGTGCGATCGACGATCGGACGCAGCGCCTCGCGCGAGGCCGAAGTGATGCCGCCGATCAGTACGTCCACCTTGTCGCGATTGAGCAGGCGCCGGCCGAATTCCTGGTAGCGTGCGTTATCGCCCTGGGGATCGAGGTGGATCAGCTCGATCTGCCGGCCCAGAATGCCGCCGCTCTTGTTGATCTCCTCGACGGCGAGCTGCGAGCCGTGCAGCTTCGGCATGCCCATGAAGGCAAGATCGCCGGACACGTCTTCGAGCAGGCCCACCTTCAGCGGCGGCTCCGCGGCGTTGGCAATACTCATCGACGCCGCGGTTCCGAACATGGCGCCGAGCAAAACCATCCGTAGCTTGTGTCCCGAATTCATCGTGATGTCCCCTCTATGGAAAGCGGCTGGGTGTCATGGCTTGAGGTAATTCTTCAAGATGGACGCCCCCATCGTGTATTTGGGGTCGACCATGTTGCCGAGGCGCATGCGGCCGGCCTGGCTGAGCAGCATGTAGGCGTCGATCTCGTCGAAGCCGTAATCGGCCGCCATCCACCGCACCAGTTCGCGATAGGCGATGCGCGCGGCGTCCTCGAGCGGACGCGCGCTGCCGATCGTCATGATGAAGTCCTTGGTCTCGAGCCGCGGCCAGGCGAAGCTCCAATTCTTGATCAAATCGACCTGGAGCGTGACAGTCGCACGCTGCTCGAGCGCAACGCCGGAGAGTTCGCCGTCGCCCTGCGTTGCGTGGCAGTCGCCGACGTAGAGCATCCCGCCGTCGGTATGCACCGGGAAATAGATGATCGCGCCGGGCGCAACATCGGGCAAATCCATGTTGCCGCCGTGATAGTCCGGCTGCAGCGACGAGATCGCCTCGATCTCCGGCGAGACGCCGATGGTGCCGATGAAGGGCTCGTAGGGCAGCGTGAGCTTGTCGTTCCAGCGCACGCCGCTCCTGTCGACATGCAGCTTCTTTACGCGCTCCGGCAGCGGCGGATTGAGCAGTGCCGTCGACCCGGTCCCGACCAGCCCACCGAACTCCGGAATGATGCAGGTCGTGCCGGCCGGCTGCTCGCCCCGTGTCTCGACGTCGCGAATATAGATCGCGAGGCAATCGCCCTTCTTGGCGCCCTTCACCGCGATCGGCCCGCATTGCGGGTTGAGATAGGGAAAGTTCAACTTGGCGGTGGGACTGTCGGTGTCCTTGGTCAACACGCCGCCGAACGCATCTTCGGTCTCGACGACGACGACCCCGCCGGGGTCGATCGACAGGGTCGGCTTGGCATAGGGACCATAGACGTAGTGGAAGTCCCCCTGCTGCTCGATGGTCAGGCTATGTGTCGTGCCGGTCGCGCCCTTGGCGACGGCGCGCTTGGCCATGATGGATGTCTTCAACCAGTCTTCAGACATGAGATCGGCTCCTCGACTCAGATCGCGGGATGACGCTTGTGCCAGTCGGTGACGCGCTGGAACGCATCGCCCGCGCGAACGAGACCGGCCTCATCGAAATGACGGCCGACGAACTGGAAGCCAATCGGGCCGCCGTTCGCCGCGAAGCCGCCGGGCAACGTCACGGTCGGGCTTCCCGTCATGTCGAACGGGCATGTAAAGCGGAGCAGGCCTCCGATCAGCGAGGCGTCCTCACCGAGCGCTGCCATCTTGGCAAGCGTCGGCGCGGCGAACGCCTGGGCCGGGATCGCGAGGAGATCGACCGTCTCGAACAGCACACGCACGGCGCCGCGAAACGCTTCGCGTCGGAGCGCGATCTTCTGGTAATCCATGCCGGACTGTTGCCGGCCGAGATCGAGCAGGCCGGTCAACGCCGGGCCGTACTCGTCCTTGCGCGCTGGATAGGTCTCCTCATGCGCGACCGCGACTTCGATGCCGCAGAGCGGGAACCAGTCGTCGATGATCGCTTTGGGATCGGGAAAGGCAACTTCCTTGATCTTCGCACCGAGATCGGCCGCGACCCGCAACCCCTCGGCCAGCACCTTGCCGGCATCGCCGTCGGTGCCTTCGCTGGTCCAGCGCCGGTCGAGGCCGATGGTCACGCCGCGCAGATCGCCGGTCAGGCCGGCGAGATAATCGGGTACCGACAGCGGAACCGCCGTCGTATCCTTGGGATCTTGCCCGGCGATCACGCGAAGCATCGCGCCGCAATCGACCGCGCTCCGCGCCATCGGGCCGATGTGATCCAGCGTCGGTGCCAGCTCGAACGCGCCGTAGCGGCTGACCCGTCCCCAGGTCGGCTTGAGCCCGGTGACACCATTGGCCGCGGACGGAAAGCGGATCGACCCGCCGGTATCGGTGCCGAGCGAGCCGAAGCAGAGGCCGGCCGCGGTCGCCACGCCCGAGCCGCTCGACGATGCGCCGGGCCAGAGATCCGCGTTCCACGGATTCTTCGGCGGGTCGATCTTCGGATGATGATCGGCATAGGCGCCCTCGGTCTGCTGCAGCTTGCCGAGGATGATCGCGCCGGCCTCCTTCAGCCGCGCAACCACCGTGGCGTCCTCGGTCGGGCGAAAGTCGCGATGGATCGTCATGCCATGCGCGGCCGGCGCGCCCTTGGCCCAGCAGAGATCCTTCACAGCGACCGGCACGCCGTGCAGCGGTCCCCTGATCTTGCCGGAAGCGATCTCCTTCTCGGCCGCGGCCGCTTCCGCGAGCGCCGAGTCGGCCATGACATAGGCGAAGCTTTTGAGCTTGCCGTCGAGCTTCTCGATCCGGCCGAGCATCGCCTTGGTGGCTTCGACCGGCGACAGCTCCTCCGCCTGGATCTTCCGTCCGACGTCGACGAGACCGAGATAGTGGAGATCTGTTGCCGCCATCGTTCCTATCCTCCCACGCGATGTGACGCACACGCACGCTCGCGCGCGGACATGCGTCACCGTTCTGGCGACGCGGACGCATCGCCAGCTGTCCTGGCGGCAAAACGAAAAAAGCCACCCGCCCCTCCCGAATGAGGTAACGAATGGCTCAAATGCCGCGGCTATGATCTATCGCTTAGGGGCCGTGATCGAACGAAGCACTTGGTTAGCAAAGAGCTGGACGTCATCGGCCAGATCAGCGCACGCGAGGTTCGACAGGTCGCCCTGTAGGAGAAAAGTCTAAGTAACTGACCATCGTGTTGTCAACGATACTCCCTGCCTAAATTTCGAGAGTGCTGCGCAGCAAAACGGCAAGCCGACTCTAAGCCCCTTGCGCTCTCATCGGCGATGATGATTTCATCTTCGCGTTTCGCGATCGAAAGCCGCCAATGACAAAGCCGTCTGTTCCCGTTGGCATCATCTGCTCGCAGTCAGGGCCCTATCAGGCAATGGGCCGCGAGATCCTCAAGAGCGCGATGATGGCGGTCGACGAGATCAACACGCAGACCGAGTTCGCCTTCTCGATCACGCCCCACATCCGCGACCCCCGCGGCATCGTCTCCGAATATCACACGGTCTGTGACGATTTGATCCGCAATGTCGGCGTCGAGCACATCATCGGCTGCTACACCTCGGCCTCGCGCAAGCAGGTCCTCCCCATCGTGGAGCGCACCGATCGCCTGCTCTGGTATCCCGCCCGCTACGAGGGCTTCGAGTGCTCGGACAACGTGATCTATGTCGGCGCCTCGCCTAATCACAACGTGTTGCCGCTGGTCCGCTACGTGCTCGACAATCTGTCGCGAGAGTTTTTCTGTGTCGGCTCCAACTATGTGTGGACCTGGGAGACCAATCGCGTCACCCGTGAGCTGGTCAGCGCGGCAGATGGCCACATCCTCGCCGAACGGCTGCTCGAGCTCGGCGAAAGCGCCGTCGGTCACATCGTCGACGAGATCGTCCGCCGCAAGCCGCCGATCGTGTTCAACACGCTGGTCGGAAGCTCGAGTTACGACTTCATCCGCGCCTTTGACGCCGGCACCAAAGCCGCCGGCCTCGAGATACCCATGCTGAGCTGCAGCCTCTGCGAGCCGGAACTGGCGATCGTCGGTCCGGCATCGGCCGGCTGCATCACCTCGTCGGCCTATTTCGAGAGCATCCGCCTGCCGGAGAACCGCGCCTTCGTCGCACGCTGGAAGGCGCGCTACGGCGCGGACAGCAGTCCTTCCGTGGACGGGCAGTCCGCCTATGTCGCGGTCTATCTGCTGGCCCGCGCGTTGCAGCGCGCGGGGACGTCCGACATTGCCGAGGTGCGGCGCGCCGCGGCGGGCTATCGCTACAATTCGCCGCAAGGACCGGTGTGGATCGATGGCGGCAACAATCATTGCGTCCTTACACCACGGCTTGCCGTATCCAATCCGCAAGGACAGTTTGATATTTTCTGGGAAGCCGACGCGCCTGTTAAGCCTGATCCCTACCTGACGCAGCTCGACGTTGCCGTCAGCCCGTCGAAAGACACCTCGGCGGGCTGCGCATTGCCGAACGCGCCGCATTTGCGGGTTGTGAAATGAGCAGACCGTCTTCATTTTCGCTACGCGGACGCAAGGCGCTCGTCGCCATCAAGGACGAGCGCGACTCAACCATCGTGCGACGGCAGTTCGAACGTCTCGGGATCGAGGGTGTCGCATGGACGCCGGCGGAGCCCGTCGGCTTCGCCCCTGATCTATCGCTGATCGACGACGAGTTCCTGCCCCTGCTGCAACCGGCGCAACGCGCGTACCTGGCGCGATCGCCCGTCATCGCCCTGCTCGGCACCGAAACGCCGAGCCGCCTCAAGCTGGTGTTCGAGCTCGACCCGGCATCGTTCCTGATCAAGCCGCTGCGGTCCGCCGGCATTTACGCAGCGCTCGTCATGGCATTCGAGCGCAACGAACGCACAGGCGAATTGAAGCAGCAGATTCTCAAGCTCGAGCAGCGCCTGCGGTCGCGTCGCGTCGTGCTCGCCGCCGTTCTCCAGGTGATGCATTCGCATGCGCTCGCCGAACCTGCCGCCTTTGCCCTGATCCGCAGAACCGCGATGGAGCAGCGCAAGACGATCGAAGAACTCTCGGCGGAGATCACTGCCAGGGGCGTGCTCCCGCGCGCAACTGGTTAGACTGCCTGTACTGCTCCGCACAGCGAACAGCCAGGCCCCCGCCTATTTCGGAAACAGCTTGTCGCGAATGTAGCGCGAGGTTGGGGTCAGCTTCAGTCCGCGCGGCTTGCGCCATTCCGCCCGGTCGAGCTCCTTCTTGTCGCCGATCTTCAGGGGACCCGAGGCCTTCTTGCCCAGGAAGATCGCATCGCTCATCCTTCGGCCGGACCTGCGGTTCTTGCCGTTGACTTCCTTCCACAGCCTCAACTCGCCAAGCCTGAGCTTGGGCAGCTCCTCCATGATCTCGCGATCGAGGCACTTTCTCTCACTCT
Source organism: Bradyrhizobium sp. ERR14 (assembly GCF_014198235.1). NCBI lineage: Bacteria > Pseudomonadati > Pseudomonadota > Alphaproteobacteria > Hyphomicrobiales > Nitrobacteraceae > Bradyrhizobium > Bradyrhizobium sp. ERR14. Next base: position 102,858 of record NZ_JACIHD010000002.1, read on the forward strand.
CGCCGGCACGCCTGCGGCCGCCCGGAAACATCCAGCGCTTGTCGCGCCGCCGCCTGACGAGGAGCACCCTGCCCTTCCTTGCCACAACAAGCTTTGATGACTTCGCCATTCTCTAGTCCGCCACTTCGATCCCGAGGGGTTGGTGGTCGGACGCATCGGTTGCTGCGTTGACCTCGATGCTGCGCACGCGACGGACCAGATCCTCCGTGACGAAGATGAAGTCGCGACAGTCCGGCCCGTCGGGCCATTGCGCGCGATCAAAGATGCCGCATGTCGGCGCCCGCGGGCGACCCGGACGATTGGCGGTCCACGCATCGCGGTAATTCAGGCCGGGCCGGCCGGCGCGGTCGATCAGGGCGTGCTGGGGATCGGCCACGTCGAAATTGAAATCGCCGCACATCAGGCTCGACGCCGCGACGGTCTGGCTCCCATATGGCTCATCGTGCCGGGAGCTGGCCTGCTTGGGACTCCCCGATGCGTCCTGCTGCAGGTCGAGCAGCCGCGTGATCTGCGCCTGACGCTGATCGGCCGAATGAAACTCGAGATGCGTGTTGACGATGCGGATCGCGCCAAACGAGGCTTGAACCGTCACCTCCAGGGCGTGACGGCGCATGCTGCGCACCCCACCCGCGCCCGGGAACGGCAAGAGGTGATTGGCGATCTGCAGCACCGGCAACCGCGACAGCGTCATGTTGCCGAAACAGTGGATACTGCCCGCGCGATCCACCGTCTCGATCGCCGGCCGGAATATCGCGGAGTAGCTGGGCAGCAAGGCCACGAGCTGGGCGCTCTGATCCGCGCCATCGCCAAATCTCGAAAAATTGGCGCTCACTTCCTGGAAGCAGAACACGTCGGCATCGAGCGACTGCCTGGCGACGGCAACGATCCTGGACAGATCGGTGACGCCGTCGCACCCCTTGCCGCACTGAATGTTCCAGGTGAGAAGCCGCATTACCGGATACCCGCGCGCATGAATGACTGAACGAACTGACGCTGGAACAGCAGGAACGCGATCAGCAGCGGGGCCATCGTCATCACGGTCGCGGCCGTGATCACCGACCAATCCACACCAGTTTCAGGCGCGCCGAACACGGCAAGACCCACCGTGAGCGGACGCGCTTCCACCGAATTCGTGACGATCAGCGGCCACAGGAAGTTGTTCCAGTGATAGCTGACGGAGACGAGGCCGAAGGCGACGTAGGTGGGGCGTGCCAACGGCACATAGACCCGCCAAAGGATCACGAGTGGGCCTGCTCCCTCGACCCGCGCGGCCTCGACCAGCTCCTGAGGCACGCTCTTGAAGGTCTGCCGCAGCAGAAAGATGCCAAAGGCGCTCGCCATGTAAGGCAGCGCGATGGCAGGGATCGTATCGAGCAAGCCCAGCTTGGCAATCGCGCGATAGTTCTCGACGATGAGGACGTCGGGCATGATCATCAGCTGGAGCAGCACGAGGGCGAACGCCATGCCGCTACCTTTGAACCTGAAGCGCGCAAAGGCATACGCAGCCAGCGTCGACAGGATGAGTTGGCCAACAAGGACCAACGTCACCAGCACGACCGTGTTGAGATAGTACCGGGCGAACGGCGCCTGCTTCCAGGCCCGCGTGAAATTCTCCAGCGTCCAGGGCGCGGACAGGCTGAACGAGGTGGCGTAGGCAGCCGGATGCAGCGCGCTCCAGAAGGCATAGGCCAGCGGGGCGAGCCAAATCAAAGCCAGGAGCCATGCTGCGACGGCTTCGACGGGGTGTGTCCGGCCTCTCATTGGTAGTGGATCCTGCGATCGAGATAGCCGAACTTGATCAGCGCAATCGCGCTCAGGAGCATGAGAAGCACAACCGTCAACGTTGCCGCGTAGGACGAATCCTGGAACGTGAAGGCGACCTCATAGATGTAATAGAGCAGTAGCGTGCTGGCGTTGTTGGGACCGCCCTTGGTCATGATGACCAGATGGTCCACCAGCTTGAACGAGTTGATGACCGCATTGATGGCCACGAACAGCGTGGTCGGCATCAGCAGCGGAAAAGTGATCCGGCGGAACGTGTACCATCGGCTCGCGCCCTCGATGGAGGCGGCCTCATCGAGGTCCGGCGAGAGCTGCTGCAGCGCCGCCAGATAGAAGATCATGAAGAAGCCGGCTTCCTTCCAGATCACCATAACGATCAGGCAGCCCATCACCGTCGAGGGATCGCCGAGCCAGTTCCGGCCGCCAAGGCCGAACAGCCCGCGCAGCTGATCGAGCGCGCCGTAATCCGGCGTGTAGAAGAACAGCCAGATGTTGGCGACGGCGATCATCGGCAGCACGGTCGGCGTGAAGTACGCCAGCCGCAGAAAGCCGCGGCCGCGCATGTTGCGATTGACCCAAACGGCCATGATCAGCGCGAGCGCGATCGACGTCGGGATCGTGCCGAGCGCGAACCAGAAATTGTTGACCAGCGCCTTCCAGAAGATCGGATCGGCCGCCATGGCCCGGTAGCTGTCCGCCCCGACGAAGACCTCGGTGCCGTTCCGCTTGGTGATGAACAGCGAATGCCGGATCGTCGCCAGGATCGGCCAATGCGTGAACGCAACCAGCAGCACCGCCGCCGGCAACAGCAGCAGCCACGCATTCACGGCATTCCACCACGCCTGCGACCGGGCGCGGCGTTCGGAGATTGGCGATGAGGCGGCGAAGTCGGTCATTCTAGAGTCGGCGGAATGGCGGCGAACCGCCACCCCGCCATGTCCCTTACTTTGCGCTTACTTGGCGGCGCGCAGCACGCGGTCGGATTGCGCCTGCGCTGCGGCCAGCGCTTCCTGCGGCTTCTGCGAGCCCGTGACCGCAGCCTGCACGGCATCGTTCACGAACTTGTAGATGCGACCGTTCTCGTGGACGGAGAGCTCCGGCACGGCATGCTCGAGCTGATCGCGCGCGACGGTCGCCTGCGGAAAGCCCTTGGCGTAGTCTTCCATCGCCTTGGTCTTGTAGGCGGCCGGCGACACCGCGACGTAGCCGGTCTTCATGCTCCATTCCGCCGCACGCTCGGGCGCCGTCATCCACTGGATGAACTTGACGGCGGCCTTCTGCTGCTCGGCCGAAGCGCTCTTGAAGATGTAGAAGCTGCCGCCGCCGGTCGGCGATCCCCGCCGCTCCTTGGCCGGCAGCATGGCCACGCCGAACTGGAATTTCGCGGCGTCCTTGACCGCCGTGAGGTTGCCCGTCGTGTGCCACATCATCGCCGTCTTGCCTTCGAGGAAGTCGGTGCGGAGCGTCGCCCAGTCGATGCTGCCGGTCGGCATGACGTTGCGCTTGCGCGACAGGTCGACCCAGTAGTCGAGAGCGCCGACCGTCTTCGGCGCGGTGAGATACACCTCGGTGCCGGCCTCGTTCATCATCTTCTGGCCGTTCTCAATGGCGAGCGCCTGCAGCATCCAGTAGCCGTAGCCGGTCGTCGGGATCTCGACGCCCCAACGCGTCGTGTTGGCGCCGTCCTTCCTGACCAGCTTCTTCGACATCTCGACCATTTCGTCCCAGGACGCCGGCGCCTTCTCGGGATCGAGGCCGGCTTCCTTGAAGGCGTCCTTGTTCCAGTACAGCACGATGGTCGAACGCTGGAACGGGATGCTCCAGGTCTTGCCGTCCACCTGGCCGTTGGCCATGAACGCGGGATAGAATTCCTTGAACCAGGCCTTGTCGCCGACGAGGTCATCAAACGGAACGATGGCGTTCTCGTCCATCAGGGTGAAGACGTCGGTCGACAGCAGGACCGACAGTTGCGGCGGCTGTCCGCCCTTCATGGCGGTCATCGCCTTGGTCATCGTGTCCGTGTAGTTGCCGGCATAGACTGCCGTTACCTTGACGTCCGGATTGTCCTTCTCGAAACGTGAGACCATGTCGTCGATGATCTTGGTGACGGGACCGCCGACCGCGACCGGATAGTACATGGTCAGATCCACCGCGGCAGAGGGACGTGCTCCCATCGAGAGCACGGCAAGTGCGGCCGCCATCAGCATCGTTCGTCGCGCAAACATCTCTCTCTCCCTCTGTGATCCGCCGAGCGCCTGAAACCACCGCTGCTATCCAGCGGAGGTCGCCAGCCGGCCCTCCCTGGCTGAAGTTTCCCATCGGCATTCCGTAGCCGGATCGAACCGATGCTCGTGACCGGCCTCCCAGGCGAGCCGAACATCCTCGCCGGGCTGAACCTTGCTAAACCCGTCGAGCCGCACCGAGATCGGCTGACCGTCGATGTCGCACAGCACGATGCTGTCGGCTCCGAGATGCTCGACGGCCTTGACCCGCGCCGCATGATCGCCACCGGACACGATGCGAATGTGCTCCGGCCGGATGCCGATCAGATGATCGCCCTGACGCACCAGGTTCATCGGCGGTGTGCCGATGAAACGCGCCGTAAACGCCGTCGCCGGCCTGTTGTAGAGCTCTTCCGGCGAGCCGTTCTGCTCGATACGGCCATCGCGCATCAGGACGACGCGGTCCGCCATCGTCATGGCTTCGGTCTGATCGTGGGTCACGTAGACCATCGTCATGCCAAGGCGCTGCTGCAACGCGCGGATTTCCGTTCGCATCTCGTGCCGCAGCTTGGCGTCCAGGTTGGACAGCGGCTCGTCCATGAGACAGACCCGCGCCTCGGCGATGATGGCGCGTCCCAGCGCGACGCGCTGGCGCTGCCCTCCCGACAATTGCGACGGCTTGCGATCGAGCAGATGCGCAAGACCAACGATGTCGGCGACGCGACGAAGCCGGGCGTCGCGTTCGGCGCGCGACACCCGCCGCACGCGCAGGCCGAAAATGATGTTCTCGGCCACGCTCAAATGCGGGAACAGCGCATAGGACTGGAAGACCATGGAGATCTTCCGGTCCGCCGGCGACAGGCGGGTCACGTCCACGCCGCCGATGGCGATCGTGCCGGCATCGGCCTCCTCGAGCCCGGCGATCAGCCGCAATGTGGTCGACTTGCCGCAGCCGGACGGCCCCAGCAGCACCAGCAGCGAGCCCTCGTCCGCCGTCAGACTGATGTCATCGACGGCGCGCATCGCGCCCCACGACTTGGAGACATGATTCAGCGTAATCGCCGACATGGCCGGTTCGCTCTCAGCATGATGCAGCTACGCCGATGGCGGCTCGCTCCAACGGAGCAGCACAGTGCCGGTCAAAGACCAGTACATGCGTCCTCCCTCGAGCCACGCTCATTCATCGGCGTAGCAACTATTATGTTCATATGAACATAGTGTGACACCATATGAAACAGAAAATTGCCTCTTGCCCCTTCAAATGATATTTTTGTCGCGAACGGAGGGCTCATGGCCAGGAGCGCCAGAACACGTCAGGTCCACATACTGGAGATCGTGCGCGAGCAAGGCTTCGCTTCCATCGAGCAGCTTGCGGCGCGTTTCGAAGTGACCCAGCAGACTATCCGCCGCCTTGTGAATGCGCTCTGCGACCAGGGATTGCTTCGCCGCGTGCATGGTGGGGTCAGCCTCCCCGTCCAGAATCAGAACCTCGCCTACAGCAGCAGGCACAGGCTGAACGCCGAAGCCAAGCGGCGGATCGCGCTTGCGACCGCCAAACTCATTCCCGACGGGACGTCGCTGATGATCGGGCTCGGCACGACCCCCGAATATGTCGCGCAGGCACTTTCCCGCCGACGGGATCTGCGGGTAATCACCAACAGCCTGAACGTGGCCGCAGCCTTCTCGCACAATCCGGACGTGGAGATCACCATCGCCGGCGGCACGCTGCGGCCGCTCGACCGCGACATCATCGGCGAGGCCGCCGTGCATTTCTTCTCTGGATTTCGCGCCGACTTCGGAATCTTCGGCGTCGGCGGCGTCGATGCAGACGGCTCGCTGCTCGACTTCCATGTCGATGAAGTCAAGGCACGCCAATCCATCGCCGCCAATTCACGAACGTCCGTGCTCGTGGCCGACATCACCAAATTCGGGCGCAATGCGACGGTTCGCGGCGGCCACCTCGACGAGTGCCACCATCTCGTTATCGACGACCGATTGCCGGCAGCGTTCGAGCTGAGCGCACAACGATATAGCGGCCAGATCCATACGGCCGGCGACGCTCGCGCAGATTTCGAGCTCCTCGGCGACATCTAGCCGACACTGCATCTGATCGCCGCTCGGCCCGATCGCGCCTCCCGGAGGCGAGATCCGCGGTCGTTCCCGGCCCGCGTCAAACGGCCGGAGAACACCCAATTTGTCGCGGTTGACTTGTTATAACATTTAGGAAAATGTCCTAACTAACCGGAAGTATAAATCCGGATTTTCGGGAGGACAGCATGACGTCATTCAAGCCGACGCGACGAACGCTACTCAAGACCGGAACCGTCGCCGCCGCTTTCGCGACACTTGGCCCGGCCTTTCTCCGGCAAGCTGCCGCGCAGGACGCCAACCTCGCGCCCTACAAATCCGCTCAGATCGACTGGCAGCAGGTTTCCGGCGAGACCATCACGGTCGCCGTGATCCCGGCGAGCTATTTCGAAAACCTCATTGCACTGGCGCCGCAGTTCAAGGCGCTCACCGGCATCGACGTCCGCTTCGAGAAGATCCCGCCGGCGCAGATCCGGCAGAAGAGCGTCATCGACCTGACCTCGAAGACGGGCACCTACGCAACCCACGCTGCCGATCCCATGTATTACGCGCTCTATGCCGCGAACAAATGGGTCGAGCCGCTCGACACTTACCTCGCCGACAAATCGCTGACCGATCCGGCCTGGTTCAAGCTCGACGACATCATTCCGGCCTGGCGCAGCGCCAACGGCATCGACGGCAAGCTCTACGGCATGCCCTATGACGGTGAAGTCACCATTCAGGTCTATCGCAAGGACCTCTATGACGCGAAAGGCCTGAAGCCGGCCGACACGCTAGAAGCCTACATGTCCAATGCCGCGGCGCTGAACACGCCGAACGATCGCGTCTGGGGGGCTGCGCTGCGCGGCGTCGCCGGTGCCGGCCAGAACATGTACATCTATCCGTCGATCTTCCGCGAGTTCGGCGGCGACTGGATGAAGGGCGGCAAGCTCACCGTCAATGGCCCCGAGGCCGAGGCGGCGCTCGCCTGGTACGTCGACATCATGAAGAAGTACGCGCCGACGGCAGCCGCCAACTGGAATTGGCCGGATATCGCCGACGCCTTCTCGCAAGGCACCGTCGCCAGCTACATCGACGCGCATTCGTCGGCTTCGGTCATCAACAATCCTGAGAAGTCCAAGGTGATCGGCAAGGTCGCCTATGCCCGCTGGCCCAAGGGGCCCTCGGGCAAGCGCACCACGTCGATCTGGAACTGGGGCTTTCCGATCAATTCCGCGCTGCCGGAGAAGAAGCGGAAAGCGACCTGGCTGTTCATCCAGTGGGCCGCGAGCGCCGAGACCCAGGCGCGCACCGCGCATAAGTTCGCCGGTCCCACCAAGCGCTCGGGTGTCAACCGCACCTCGGTGTGGAAGGATCCCGACTACATCAAGCTGATGAATGGCTTTGGCGAGAACTTCGTCGAGGCCACGATGGGCGCCCTGCAGGACGACACCGACGTCGACTGGCGTCCGCGCGTGCCGCAATGGCCGGCGATCGGCGACACCATGGCGACCGCGATTCAGTCGGCCCTCTCCGGCCAGGCCTCGATCAAGGCCGCACTGGACGATGCGCAGCGCCGCATCGAACCCATGATGCGCGGGTGAGCATGGCGACGACAGCGGTGACATCGGCCGGGATCGCGAGCGAGGCGCCTCGCAGCGATTTCGGACGCGTCCTGGCGCAGCGCGAGCGCCGGTTTGCAGCGGCCCTGCTTGCACCGGCGTTTCTTGCACTGCTCGCCACGACGACGTTTCCGCTGCTCTTCCTGGTCTATACCAGTGCATTCCGGATGGATCTGGCGATGCCGTTCACCAACGGCTTCGTCGGATACGAGAACTATCAGGTTCTGCTCTCCGACGAGCGCTTCTGGACCTCGCTGCTGGTGAGCCTCGTCTATACCGGCTCGACCGTCGCGCTGCAGGTCATCATCGGCCTCGCGCTCGCCTTGCTGGTCATGGACATGAAGCGCGGCCAGGGCTGGTTCAGGGTCATCGCCATCCTGCCCGTGGTCCTTTCCCCGGCCGTGGTCGGCATGATCTGGCGTACCTTCATGCTGGCGCCGGAATTCGGCATCGTCGACTTCCTCGCGATAAATGCAGGGGTCGGCAGCAAGAACTGGCTCGGCGATCCCATGCTTGCGATGGTCTCGGTGATCGCGATCCACACTTGGCAGTGGACGCCGTTCGCGTTCATGGTGCTGCTGGCCTCGCTGGCCTCCTTGCCCGAGGACATCTACGAGGCCGCGCGGCTCGACCGCGCCTCGGCCTGGCAGCGCTTCCGCCGCATCACCCTGCCCTTGCTGCGCCCGGCGATCGTGATGGTCATCATCATGCGGACCATGGTGGCGCTGACCGCGTTCGCAGCGATCTTCACCGTCACCGCCGGCGGCCCCGGCACCGCGACCGAGATCCTCAACCTCTATGCCTATCGGAAATCCTTCACCGAGCTGTCGATCGGCTACGGTTCGGCGCTCGCGGTCGCGCTCCTGGTCGTGACCATCATCATCTCCGGCATCCTGTTCGCGATCCGGAGGGCGAAATGACCGCCAAGCGCCTCCGCATCATTGCCCTGCTCGCGATCTCCACAGTCTTCCTGCTCGCCTGGGCGTTTCCGATCGTCTGGAGCGTCATGAATTCGCTCAAGACCGATTCGGACGTGCTGGCCTATCCGCCCAAGCTGGTGTTCACGCCGACGTGGGAAGCCTATCGCGACGTATTGTTCGGCTCGGGATCACTCCTGCCGAACCTGCTTTCCAGCGTCATCATCTCCGTCGGCACCACCGTGGTCACCATGCTGATGGCGGTGCCCGCGGCCTATGCGCTGGCGCGCCTGCGCTTTCGCGGCAAGAAGTTCGCGGGCTTCTACGTGCTGGCCACGCAGATGCTGCCGCCGGTCGGCATCATCATCCCGTACTTCCTGGTGTTGCGGAACATCGGCTGGATCGACACCTATCAGGGCATCATCCTGATCTATCTGTCGTTCTCCCTGCCCTTCGCGATCTGGCTGCTGGTCTCCTATTTCGAGGACATTCCTTTCGAGATGGAGGAAGCCGCCTATCTCGATGGCGCCAGCCGGTTGAAGACATTGTGGCGGATCATCATTCCGCAGGTCCGTGGCGGCATCGCCGTGACGGTCGTGTTCGTGTTTCTAAATGCGTGGAACGAATTCTTGTTCGCCGTCGTACTCAGCGGCAACACGGTGCGCCCGGTCACGGTCGCCATGTTCAATTTCGTCTCCGTCGAGCAGACGCTGTGGGCCAAGCTCGCCGCGGTCTCGGTTCTCGCCATGCTGCCTGTCGTCGTCCTCGGCGTGGTCGCGCAGAAGCATATCGTGAAGGGCCTGACGGTCGGTGCAGTCAAGGGCGGAGGACGCCGATGAGCGGCCAGGGTCAGGTCAGTTTTCGCAACATCGTCAAGATGCACGGCGAGTTCGCCGCGCTGAAGGGCGTCAATTTCGACATCAAGCCCGGCGAGTTCTTTGCCCTGCTCGGTCCGTCCGGCTCGGGCAAGAGCACGACGCTGCGCATCCTCGCAGGCCTCGATGCGCCGACCGCCGGCCGCGTGCTGATCGACGACCAGGACGTCACCTCGACCGATGCGCGGGACCGCGACATCGCCATGGTATTCCAGAGCTACGCGCTCTACCCGCACATGACGGTGGCCGAGAACATCGCCTTCCCGCTGGAGATGGCCAAGCTGCCGAAGGCCGAGATCACGCCCGCCGTGAAGGATGCGGCGCGCAAGGTGAAGATCGACCATTTGCTCGATCGCAAGCCGGGCCAGCTCTCGGGCGGCCAGCAGCAGCGCTGTGCGCTGGCCCGCGCCATCGTGCGCAAAGCTCGCCTGTTTCTGCTCGACGAGCCGCTCTCGAACCTCGATGCAAAGCTGCGGCTGGAAACCCGCGCCGAGTTGAAGAAGCTGCAGCGCTCGCTCGGCGTCACCGCGGTCTACGTCACCCACGACCAGGAAGAGGCCATGACGCTTGCGGACCGCATGGCGGTGTTTATGTCAGGCCAGATCCAGCAGGTCGGCACGCCCGCAGAGGTGTTCGCCCGCCCGAACTCGATCGACATTGCCGGCTTCATCGGCAATCCCCCGATGAACCTCGTTCCCGCCCGCTACGTGGACGGCGACGTCATCATCGCCGGCCATCGCCTCAAGACGACGGCCACGACCCGAGGTGAGCGCGATGTGGTGGTTGGACTTCGGCCCGGCGCCCTGCGCATGGCGGTGGGTGGCCTCGGTGCCCGCGTCGATCTGATCGAGGATCTCGGCGATACCGCCGTGCTCGACCTCGACTGCGCCGGCACGATGATCCGCATGCGCGTCGCCGACGGCAACATTCCCGGCGAGGGCGACACGATCTCGATCACGGCCCGACCGCAAGACATTCATCTGTTCGATCCAGCAACACGCATGCGGCTCTGACACCATGGCTATTCAAACACGCAAGAAGAAGCCCGCGCCGCTCGGCAGCGATGTCGTTGCGGAAGGCTCGATGCCCCTGCATATCCAGATCCGTGAATCCATTCGCAGCCAGGTGCGCGACGGCAAGTTGATCGACGGGACCGGCCGCCTGATGACCGAGGCCGAACTCGGCCGCCATTTCGGCGTCAGCCGCATCACCATCCGCAACGCTATAGCCCCCCTCGTGAACGAAGGCATGTTCGACCGCTCGCGCGGCCGCGGCACCTTCCTGCGCTCGAACCAGCCCGAGAACTGGGTCGGCCACCTAATGGGCTTCTCGGAAACCATCCGCGACGCCGGCTACCAGGCCGGCGCCACGATCCTGCAGCAGGGCATGACCAACCGGCACGATGCCGCCGTTCGCGAGCAGCTGCGCGAGCGTGCCGTCTGGCAGCTCCGGCGCTTGCGGCTCGCGGACGACACGCCGATCGCCATCGAGCACGCCTTCTATCCCCCGGATATCGGTCTCGAGCTCGAGAAGCGCGATCTGGTCTCGATCATCATGTACCGCGTCTTCGAGGACGAGCTTGGTCTCGCCATCAAGGACGCCCAGCAGACCATCAGCGCCGACCTCGCCGACGCCGGCAGCGCCAAGCTGCTGGGGGTCAAGGTCGGCTCGCCCCTGCTCTCCATCGAGCGCGTCACCTTCGGCAAGGACGGACGGGCGCTCGAGCTGCTGCGCGCCGTGTACTTGCCGAAATATTTCCGCCTCAGCATCAGCCTGACGCGCCGCCACTAACCGCCACACGTCAATCACGAGGACAAGAACATGCCGAATGGCGCAAAGACCCCTGACACCCCCAACATCCTGCTCATCCTCAACGACGACATGGGCTTCTCCGACATCGGCTGTTACGGCGGCGAGATCCAGACACCGAACCTCGATCACCTCGCGGCCAATGGCTTGCGCTATTCGCAGTTCTACAACACCGCCCGCTGCAGCCCTTCACGCGCCTCGCTGCTCACCGGCCTGCATCCGCACCAGACCGGCATCGGCATCCTCACCTACAGCAACGGCCCGGAAGGCTATTCCGGCAATCTCAACAAGAGCTGCGTGACAATCGCCGAAGCCCTGAAGAGCAAGAACTACACGTCCTACCTCAGCGGCAAATGGCACATCGCCAGCAGCCTGACGGAGCCGACCGACGCATGGCCGATGCAGCGCGGCTTCGACCACTTCTACGGCACCATCATCGGCGCCGGCTCCTTTTACCATCCCAACACGCTCACCCGCGGCAACGACAATATCGAGCACGAGGCGGTGAAGGATCCCTCGTTCTTCTACACCGATGCGATCAGCGATCAGGCTGCCGCCTTCATCCGCCAGCACAAGGCGCAGAAGCCCGACGCGCCATTCTTCCAGTACGTCGCCTATACGGCGCCGCATTGGCCGCTTCATGCCCGTGACGAGGACATCGCCAAGTACAAGGGCCGCTTCGATGCGGGCTGGGACCGGCTGCGCGAGGAGCGTCTCAAGCGCCTCGTCGACGACGGCATCATCCATCCGAACTGGCGCCTGACCGATCGCGATCCGACCCAACCGCCGTGGACCGACGCGGAGCAGCGCGAATGGACGCTGCGCTGCATGGAGGTCTACGCGGCCCAGATCGACCGCATGGACCAGGGCATCGGCCGCATCCTGAAGGCGCTGGACGAGACCGGCCAGATGGACAACACGCTGATCATCTTCCTCTCCGACAACGGCGCCTGCGCCGAGGACATTCCGGAAGGTGTCACGGCAGAGGAGCTGGTTGACCAGCTCATGATCGCGCAGGCGAAGACGCGCGACGGCAGACCGGTGCGCTTCGGCAATGACCCGACCCTGATGCCCGGCGACGAGGACACCTACCAGAGCTACGGCACCGCCTGGGCCAACCTCTCCAACACGCCGTTCCGTCTCTACAAGCACTGGATCCACGAAGGCGGCATCGCAACCCCGTTCATAGTGCACTGGCCGCGCGGCATTTCCGAGAGAGGCGGCCTGCGGCACAATCCGAGCCAGCTCACCGACGTGATGGCAACCATTCTCGACGTCACCGGCGCCACCTATCCCAAGGAGTATAACGGCAACGCCATCCTGCCCTGCGAAGGCGAGAGCCTAGTGCCGTCATTCGCCTCGGCCTATGGCAATCGTGGCCCGCTGTTCTGGGAGCACGAGGGCAACGCGGCCGTTCGCGTCGGCAAGTGGAAGCTGGTGCGGAAGTATCCCGGCCCCTGGGAGCTCTACGACATGGAGACGGACCGCACCGAGATGAACGATCTCGCCGCGCAGCATCCGGATCGCGTCCGCGAGATGACGGCGCAGTATCAGCAATGGGCCAATCGCTGCGGCGTGATCCCGCGCGAGAAGATTCTGGAGTTGATGAAGGCGGAAGGCGGCACAGCCTTCTGGGAGGAAGAGAAGCAGAAATAGGACATGACCGGGGATCGCTCACACTGTTGCACCCAGCGCGCCGCCGGCAGCGGGCCGGCGATGGGCGAGGATGCGCAAGCGGCGATCACTCCCAGTTCAACTCCGATCCTGCGCCGCTGGAGCTCGCTGATCGGCGGAACCTTCCACATGGGATCCGCCGGTATCGGCTTCGTCGAGGACGGCGAAGGCCCGATACGGCTGGTGACGTTGTCGCTGTTTGCCATTGCCTGCCACACCGTGAGCAATCTGCAATTCGGCGACTTCGTCCGGGCCACGGGCTACACGACGGATGCCGAACGCTACGGCTGGAGCTTTGTCTTCGACGGGCTGTTGCCGGAAGAGACACGTGCGGCCCGCACGACGCGCGTTCAGGAAACGCCATGGTGGGTCCCGGTGACGCGCGCCTATTGGGCGCAGCCGGAAGGACCTGCGAGCAGCATCCTGGACAGGCTCGATCATCCCGTCGTCCACGTCTCCTGGAACGACGCACAGGCCTATTGCCGATGGTCCGGCACGCGCATGCCGACCGAGGCGGAATGGGAGATGGCTGCGCGCGGCGGACTGGACCGGGCCACCTACCCCTGGGGCGACGAGCTGAAGCCCGGGGGCGAGCATCGCTGCAATATCTGGCAGGGCAACTTTCCCGACCGCAATACTGTCGATGATGGCTATTTTGGTACGGCGCCGGTTCACAGTTTCATGCCCAACGGACATGGCCTGCACAATGTCGCCGGAAACGTCTGGGAATGGTGCGAAGACTATTTTTCCCCGAGCTATCACCGCCTCACGCCATCGCGAGATCCCTTGAACCGCGAGCCTGCTCCCAACCGGTCGATGCGCGGCGGATCCTTCCTCTGCCACGAATCCTACTGCAATCGCTACCGCGTCGCGGCGCGAAGCTCCAACACGCCCGACTCCGCGTCCAGCAATATCGGCTTCCGCGTCGTGCGCGCCGAATCGCTGCGGGATCCGGCCTAGGATGGCGCCGGCATCACATCCTGCGAAGCCGGCCGCGGCTCCCGGCATCCGCCTGCTGCCGTTGTTCCTGCGCAACTTCGTGCGCAATCGCGAGATCGGCCTTGTGCTGGTCGCGATCGTCGTCGGACTGCTCAGTGGCGTGCTGGTGGCTGCGATCTCGAGCCTCAGCCAGGTTTCTCACGCCCTGCTGTTCGACATTCCTTTCGATGCACATCTCAGCGCCACCGGCGTGATCTCCTGGCAGCGCACGCTGCTCGTGCCGATGATCGGCGGCCTGGTGCTCGCGCTGATCGGACTGTATTTCGCCCGGCGCGTGAAGGGACAGCAGCTCGCCGACGCAATCGAGGCCAATGCGCTCTATGGCGGCCGGGTGTCCTTTCGCGGCAGCCTGCTGATCTCGATCCAGACGCTGCTGTCCAACGGGTTCGGCGGATCGGTCGGTCTGGAGGCCGGCTATAACCAGATTTGCTCGATGTTCGGCTCCCATGTCGGCCAGCGCCTGGCTGCCCGTCGCAACGACATGCGGCTACTGGTGGCCTGCGGCGCCGCGGGGGCGATCAGCGCCGCGTTTTCCGCACCGCTCGCGGGCGCCTTCTACGCCTTCGAGGTCGTGCTCGGCGCCTATACGTCCGCCGGTCTCGTGCCGGTCATCGCCAGCGCCGTCACCGCATGGCTCGTCGCGCGGCAATTGACGCACCAGTCCTTCCTGATGGTGCCCGGCTTCCCCTCGCCGGTCTCCGTCGAGATGATCGGGCAAACCGTGCTGATCGGCATCATCTGCGCTTTCGTCAGCATCCTCGTGATGCTCGCCGTCGCATTCTCCGAGCGCTGCTTTCAGCGCATCACGGTGTTCAAGGGCTTCCTGCGCCCAATTCTCGGCGGCCTCCTCCTCGGCGGCCTCGCCTTGCTGACGCCCACTGTGCTCGGCGCCGGTCACGGCGCGATGCAGATCCTCCTGGTCAGCAATCCGACCTGGCTTCTGCTCACGACCACGATCGTGTTCAAGATCCTGGCCTCCGCTATCTCGCTCGACTCCGGCTTCCGCGGCGGCCTGTTCTTCGCCTCGCTGTTGCTGGGCGCGCTGATCGGGCAGCTCTACAGCATCGTGCTGACGGGCCCTCTTCCCACGCTGGCGCTTCAACCCGGCACGGCCGCCATCGCGGCGCTCGCTGCACTCGGGACGGGCGTCCTTGGCGCGCCGTTCAGCATGGTGTGTCTTGCGCTCGAGATCACCGGCGATTTCTCCGTCACCGTTGGGGCGGTGGTCGCGTCGTCGGTCTGCGCGCTGATCGTGCGCGAGCTGTTCGGCTACAGCTTCGCCACATGGCGCTTCCATCTGCGCGGCGAGGTGATCCGCGGCCCGCAAGACATCGGCTGGGTCCGGCAGATGAGCGCGGCTTCGCTGATGCGCACCGACTTCGAGAACGCGCTGACGACGATGCCGATCGGCGAGGCGCAAAAGCTGTTCTCGCCGGCACAAGTTCGCCAGATCGTGCTCCGCGATCCCAGCGGCATCTATGCGGGCATCGTGCCCGCCGCGACGCTGCATTCCGTCGCCAACCAGGACGACGAGCAGCTGGGGTCACTGGCCCAGCAACAGGATGAGTGCCTGCTCCCGACCACGCCGGTGCGCGAGATCCTGAAGGCCTTTGAACGCAGCGAGGCCGATGTGCTCGCGGTCGTCGATCGCACCGATCATCGCGCGACGATCGGCACCTTAAGCGAAGCCCACGTCCTGCGCACCTACGGGGAGGAGCTCGAGCGCCGGAACCAGGAACTGTTCTCGCGTTGAGAGGGCTAGGGCCGCAGATCCATGTCGATCCGCACGAAGTCGCCGCGATAGGTGACTTCGCCGAGATAGATCACGGTGCAGTCCGCGGTCGTGAAGATGCGGCGGACTTCTGCTACCGGCGAATTCAGCGGCACGCGCAGCAGCCGCGCGGCTTCGATGTCCGCGGCACCTATCGTCAGGGTCTGGCGCGCGCTGGCGATGGCGGGATCCCTGAGATCGTTCAGGATCGGAATCACGGTCTCGTTGCGAAAACGCTTCGGTGACCTGCGGAAGATCTTCTCGTCGAGATAGATGGAAATGACGCAATACGGCTGCTTCTCCCGCGAATGCAGCCGACGCATGAAGACATATTTTTCGGCCGGCTTGCCGTCGCCGGGAAGCAGCGGCGCATTGGTGCGGCTTTCCGAGATATTGATGATCTCGGGCGAAGTGTCGCGGTACATGTCGGCGAGATCGGATAGCGTCGTCTCGACCTTGAGCCAGCGATCCTGCCGCACGGTCCCTGTGACGAAGGTGCCGCGGCCCTGCTGTGCCTCGATCACGCCGTCGCGGGCGAGCAGCTCCACTGCCTGCCTGATCGTGACGCGCGACACGCCAAACTCGGCGGCCAGTTCCTCGTTGGCCGGCAGGCGAAACCCCTGGGTCCAGACGCCGCGTGCGATCCGCTGCCTGAAGATGTCGGCAATCTGCGCGTATTTGGGGACGTGACTATCGGAACTCAATTCCATCTCGCCCTCCGGAATTCAGGCCGCGCGATCAAGCCATGACCAGTGCGGCACCGCGTTCGCCAATCATCAGGCTGGTCGCATTCGTGTTCGCCGAGGTGATCTGCGGCATCACCGACGCGTCGATCACACGCAGCCGTTCGACGCCGCGCACGCGCAGCTGCGGATCGAGCACGGCCTGCGCATCCCGCCCCATGCGACAGGTCCCGACACAGTGAAACACCGTGCCACCAGTGTTGCGCGCAAAATTCCACAGTCCGGCATCATCCCTTGCTGCCTCACCCGGCACCATCTCGATATCCCAGAGCGGGCGAAAGGCCTTCTGCTGATAGATCTCGCGCAGAATCTTCAGACCTGCAACAATGGTCTTGCGGTCGATCTCCTCGGCAAAATAGTTTGGTACGATACGCGCCTGCTCGAACGGATCGGTCGAGCGGATCGCAAGCCGTCCGCGCGACTTTCCGTGGCATTGCCAGACCGAGGCGGTGAAGCCGGAATAGCTGTGCAACGGCTCGCCGGGCTTGTCGACCGAGAGCGGCATCACGTTGAACTGCACGTCCGGCCTTCCGCCGACTGCGTATTCCGTGCAGGCTGCGCCGCCCACCTGCCCCGCGCCGACCGTCAACGGACCGCTGCCCGCCAGCATCCACTGCAAGCCCATCCTGGCAAGCTCGATGGGATTGCGGACCTGATCGTTGAGCGAGATTCGCTCCTTGAGGCGGACGATCAGCCGGGCCTGATAGTGGTCCTGGAGATTGGCGCCGACGTCCGGAGAATCGGCAACGACGGGAACGCCAAGCTCGCGCAGCAAATCGGCCGGACCGACGCCGGAGAGCTGGAGGATCTGCGGCGACTGCAGCGCGCCGCCGGACAGGATGATCTCACGATCAGCCGTCGCGCTGTGAACCTGCCCCTTGCTGATCCACTCGACGCCGGTGGCGACGCGACCGTTGAAAACGACCCTGCTGACCTGCGCATGGGTGATGATGGTGAGATTGGGACGGCCGGCGACGGGACGCAGAAACGCAGAGGCCGAACTGGTCCGCCAGTGCCGCCCGATGCCGAGCTGGTAGGTGCCGACGCCCAGCGTCGTGGCGCCGTTGAAGTCGGGATTGCGCGGTAGGCCGAACTCTACACCCGCCTCGACCCAGGCCTTCGATGCCGGATTGTCGTTGCGAAGGTCCGAGACTTCGAACTCCCCGAGCCCGCCATGAAACTGGCTCTCGCCGCCGCGATAGCGCTCGTAGCGGCGGAAGTACGGCAGGAGTTCGCGATAGCTCCAGCCATCGGCGCCGAGGCGTTGCCAATCGTCAAAATCCTCGTGCTGGCCCCGGATGAAGATCAGACCGTTGATCGAGGACGAGCCGCCGAGCACGCGGCCCCGCGGCCAACCGATGGCACGACCGCCGCTTCCCTCCGAGGGCTCGGTCCTGAACAGGCGCGAGAATCGCTCGTTGTAGATGGTCCGGTAGTAGCCGACCGGAAGCTTCAGCCAGAAATTCCGATCCGATCCGCCGGCCTCCAGCAACAGCACGCGGCACGACGGATCGGCCGACAGCCGGTTGGCAACGACGCAGCCGGCCGAGCCCGCGCCGACGATGATGTAGTCGTAGCCGCGTGCTGGCATCAGATCGTCCGGTATTGTTCGATGGCGGCAAGATCGGGCGTGATGCCGAGACCTGCCTCGTCGCCGAGCGTGATCATGCCGTCGTGGACGTCGAGCACCGGACCGCAGAAGCGGTCGCGCAGCGGGTTTTCATTGCAGTCGACTTCGAGCAACCCGTCGCCGCCGACGCCGGCGAGAAGATGCGCTGATGCCAGAAGGCCGATGCCGGCGCCGAGATAGTGCGGGCAGAACATCTTTCCCGACGCAAGGATATCGCGCGCGATGCTAGCGCAAGCCGACAGCCCGCCCCATTTGGCGATGTCCGGCTGGACGACACCGAGCACCGGCTCACGCAGCAGCTCGGCAAAGCCGGCATGGCTCGCGATGTTCTCGCCGGCCGCGAGCGGAAAGCGGTTGGCCTCGCGCAATTGCGCCCATTCCCGCCGGGGACGATCGGCGCGGATCGGCTCCTCGAGCCAGGCGAGACCGACGTGCTCCAGTTGCGGCGCGAGCTCCAATGCCTGCGCAATGGTCCAGCCCTGATTGACGTCGGCGGCCAGCAGACCTTCGCCCACAAGACGGCGCAGCGCGGCGAGATTGGCGCGGTCGGTTACCGGATCGAAGCCGATCTTCAGCTTCAACGCGCGGTAACCGCGGCCGAGCGCAGCTTCCGCCGTCCGCTCGGAGCCGACCGGGTTGATGCCGCTGGCGTAGACCTTGATCGTGCGCACCGCCCCGCCGAGCAGCTTCCACAGCGCAACCCTCTGACGGCGCGCGTGGAGATCCCAGACGGCGAGATCGATGCCGGCGATCGCCTGCGCAAACGGGCCGGTCTCGCCGGATTGCAGCGCAAGCACCCAGGTTCCCTTCGTCAGATGCTCGAACGCGGCGGACGGCTCGGAGGCGGTGAATCCGACCAGAGCTGGCGCAAGCACCTCGTTGACGAGCCGAACACGATGTTCGGCTCCCGGTGCTGGAAAATTGCACCACACTTCACCCCAGCCGATATTGCCATCGCCGTCCTCGACGCGGACGAAGACGGCCGGCCGATCCTTCATCCGCCCAAAGGATGTGATGACGGGCGCGGTCAGCGGGTAGCGATAGCCAAAGGCCTGGACGCTTGGGATGGTGAAAGACTGCGGTGTCATGCGGGAAAGCCTGCGACGCCTACCAAAGGCGCCACTTGTATGGTCATCCTATTTATAATATGACCTTTGAAAACATCAACCGCAATCTGGGTGGACGCGTCGAATGAACGGAGCTGGCCTGAGACGCTTCGGTCTCGGATTGATACCGTGGATCGGTGCAATCCTGCTCTGGTACGCCGTGCGCTGGAGCGGCTTCGTCAACGTCTCTCTGATCCCCGCGCCGCACCAGGTCGCCGCCAAATTCTTCGAGCTTCTCACCAAGGAAGGCCTGCTGATCGACATCTTCGCCTCGACCCGGCGCGTCTTTCTCGGCGTCGCGCTCGGCATCCTGGTGGCCGTGCCGGTTGGATTTCTGCTCGGGTGGTATCGCCCCGCCCGCACCTTCGCCGACCCCATGATCAACTTCTTTCGCGCGCTGCCGCCGATCGCACTGATCCCGCTGGTGATCGTCTATTTCGGCGTCGATGAGCTCGCAAAGCTCGTCATCCTGTTCTACGCATCGTTCTTCTCCGGCGTGATCGTGATGTATGAGGGCGTCTCCCAGATCACGCCGCTCTACATCCGCGTGGCGCAGACGCTCGGCGCCAACCAGACCGAGATCTTTCGCAAGGTCATTATTCCCCTCACCGTCCCGCACATTCTCACGGCGCTGCGCGTGGCGCTGGGCGTCGCTTGGGCGACGCTGGTCGCATCCGAGCTGATCGCGGCGCAGCGCGGGCTCGGCGCCATGATCCAGAATGCCTCGACCTACTTCCTGCTCGACGTCATCTATGTCGGCATCATCTGCATCGGCCTGATCGCGCTGATCATGGATTTGATCCTGCGCAAGATCACCGCGCGGCTGCTGGTCTGGCAGGATCGGGCCATCGCATGAACAAGCGCGCGCAGTTCGACAAGGTGTCGCTGTCCTTCGAGACGCCGAAGGGTCGTCTCAACGTCGTCGAGGACGTCAGCTACGACATCAACGACGGCGACTTCATCGCGGTGATCGGGCCGTCCGGCTGCGGCAAGACCACGATGATGAGCATGCTCGCCGGCTTCCAGAAGCCGACGACCGGCAAGGTCCTGTTCGACGGCCGTCCCGTCGCCGGCCCCGGCCCCGAGCGCGGCGTCATCTTCCAGGAGTATGGCGTCTTCCCCTGGCTGACGGTGAAGCAGAACATCGCCTTCGGCCTGACGCTCAACGCCAACCATGCCCCCACCGCCGAGCGCGATGCGATCTGCGATCACTATCTCGGCCTGATGGGCCTGTCCGACTTTGCCAATTCCTATCCGAAGCATCTGTCCGGTGGCATGCGGCAACGACTAGCGATCGCGCGGGCCTATGCGGTGAAGCCGCAGTTTCTCCTGATGGACGAGCCGTTCGGAGCGCTCGACGCCCAGACCCGCTCCAACATGCAGAACCTTCTGCTCAAGGTGCTGGAGACCGAAGGCAAGACCGTCATGCTCATCACCCATTCCGTCGAGGAGGCGATCTACCTCGCATCCCGCATCGTGGTGGTGACGGCGCGGCCGGCGCGGATCAAGGAGATCATCGACGTTCCCTTCGCTTACCCGCGCGACGAGTCGATCCAGGAGCGGCCAGAATTCGCGGAACTGCGAAGCCATATCAGGCAACTGGTGATGGACGAATATCGCGCCCAGCAAGCGCAGATGCGTCCGGTCTCATTCTCGGAATAACAAGCAAAACGGAGGACACATCATGGATCGGCGGCAATTTCTGACCACGACGGCGGGCCTTGCGCTCGGCACCTTCACGGCCTCGGCACCGGCGATCGCGCAAGCGAAGACGAAGGTCCGGGTCGGCTATCTCCACACCGTCGCCGTCGACGGCCAGATCTGGACCGGTATGGACCGTGGGTCCTTCGAGAAGCAAGGCCTCGATCTGGAACTGCGGCAGTTCAACACCGGCCTCGAAATCTTCCAGGCTTTGATCGGCGGCAGCCTCGACGTGCTGGCGACCGGCGCCGTCCTCTCGAACTTCCCGGCCCGCGGCCAAGGCAAGGTGTTTCTGATCAACGACATCGAGGTCGCAACCGCGCAGCTGTGGGTCCGCGGCGATCAGGGCATCAAGTCGTTCGCGGAACTGAAGGGCAAGCGCATCGCGACCGCGACCGGCACGACGGCGCACGTGTTCCTCGACACCGCGCTGCGGGCCAACAAGGTCGATCCCAAGGAGGTCGAGCTCGTCAACCAGACCATGCCAGCGGCTGTGACCGCCTTCATCTCCGGCGCCGTGCCGGCCGTGGCGCTCTGGGTGCCGTTCAACGTCACCGTCCGCGACAAGGTGCCGGGCGCGACCATGCTGGCCGATGCGTCAGCCTATTATCCAAAGGCGGCCATAATTGGCGGCTGGGCTGCGGCGAACGACTATTATGAACCCAACCAGGAAACCCTGGCCAAGCTGATTCGCGGCTGGGCTGATGCCAACGACTATATCGTCGCGAACAGCAACGAGGCGATGGAGAAGCTGCAAAAGGGGCATTACAGCCAGACGCCACTGTCCGACATCAACGAGTCCTTCAAAGCTCAGAAAATGTTCACATCCAAGGATTGGAAGCGGATGTACTCGGACGGGACCGTCACCAACTGGCTGCAGCAGTCGACAGACTTTTTCATGGCTAATGCGGGCATCAAGGACTTCACGCCGGCGAGCAAATACTTCGATCCGAGCCTGTATTTGAAAACGATTGCCTAGATACCAAAAGTACCGAGGGATCCGTGGTGGCGCCGGACATATGCGGCGCGCTCCACTTTCTCGATCTCGGCTCCATATGTTGCTGCCGTACCAAGCAAATGTTGAGCACCGCAGTGAACACCCGTCCCTTCGGCGCGCTCACCGCTGGAAAAGAATCAACTATATCCGGGCGACGTCAGCCGCCAAACCGCTTGACGAGCTTAGAGCCCCTGGCTGTTTCAATTTGCTGCTTGGTCAACTCGCTGCCCACGTTCAGGCCCTTCGTCATGAGGTTGCTGCTCAGCGCCGCCGCCTGTCTCTCGTTGGTATAGTCTATCTCGACGTGGTCGACACCCATCAGATGGCCAAGTTCATGGGCCCAGGCGCGTCCACTGGCAAAGTCGTTGCCATACCACTGCACGAAGCTGGCCGGCTCCGGATCGCCATGAAGGTATGAGCCGCCGCCTGCAGAAAGGTTTGGAATCGGATTGACCAGATAAACGTGGATCGCATTATCGGCCGCATGGCGGAGGCTGAGAACATCAAGCACCTGCTTGTCGTTGCCGCGGGCGTTCTTTGCCATGTCAAGCGGCCTGTCTGTCAGGCAATCATTGATCACGAAAGTGATCTTGGCCTTCGACCAGATCTTGTTCACCACATCCAGAGCCTTTTTGGCGGCATCACAATCCCATTTCACGGGCTCCAGAACACCCTTTTCGGCAAATGGCGTGATGTAAATTTTCACTGGAATGGGCATGAGGGTCTCCAAGTCGATTTTCGAATTCATTCCGCCAAACGCGGCAATTTGCACTGCGCCTTCCGAACCGGGCAAGGCGTCCAGATATCATTCGATCGAATGACGACCTCCGTATCAACAGACGGCTATTGAACGTCGTCCAAGTAGAACCGCACCAAGAGCAAGGCTGCAAGCCCCTGCTTGAAGTTGGTTGGCGACCGGACGTCTCGATGGGTTCAAATCTGGAGATATAGGATGGCCGTGCAGCCGTTGCGCAACGAAAGGCGCCCCCTGAAGCCGCTGCAGCCCTGGACTCAGCCTGCCAACACCACCAAGTACAAAGTCAGGACCGGAGAGACCTGGTTCACCCTGGCGGCCCGAAACCATCATCAGTACTCCGAGCACGACATCATCTGGATCAATTTTCGCCTCAGCCCGCTCGACCGCTTCTACACCGACCAGGTCAATTGGTACCTGCGCGAATATGTCGGTTGCCGCCATAGTCTCGACGGAGGTCGGAACTGGGCTTTTACGGACGACGCCGACCCGGGATACATCTTTCTTCCGGACCCGATGTACTATCAAGACGCGATCGCCATCACCGGCACAAAGGGCGTGGGTGTAGTTAGCGCTCCCGGATACAGCGATCAGAACGCATACGATGTGATATCCAAGGCGCTGGATGTCTATGGCATTGCAGACATGGGCATCAGCATGTCGGAAATTCCACTTGGTGCGCTTGCCGAAGGTGGAATGATCGCGGTCGGTACGCTCGCCACTCTCGTCGGTCCATTCGTTGCGCTGGGTGCACCTTACAACGATGCCTTGCAATACAAATCGAGGCGACACTTCTTCGGTGCATTTTGCTCATCCTTTGTCATGCAAGCCGACGGTTGGTCGTCCGCGACGGTCAGCGACTTCTATCCCCCGCTCGCCTACCCTCCGCTCGACAACGTCTTTCCCGAAAAGCGCGAAACATTCCGCAAGCTCCATAATTTCGGACTTCGACTGGGCCGCCTGCAGGGCTCTCGGCTGAATACTGTCGACAAGAAAAGCCTCTTCCTTCTGCTACGCGGTCGCCTCTCCGACGCGGATTCGCGCTATTGGAACGGTGACGCCAAAGAATGGTCGGTTCGAAAGAAGAAGGATTACTACGATCTCCTTGGTGCTATTCTCCTGAAACTGATGCTGGAGAACGACCTCAAGATCAAGCTGCGGTGATTCCTCTGTCTGAGGTCCTTGATCTTCTGGACACATTGGCTTAATCGCTCCGATCGTCCGAAAGCCCTATTCGGTTGCTCCATTCCGGGCCGGAGGTCGGTTCCCGCCCTTCACGCCGCGCTCCCGAAATTTTGCTTCAAACGGTCCCACCCCCTCCGTTTCGACGGGACGATGGTGAGGCGAAAAAATAGATAATTAAATCAGTAGCTTGAAACTCACGCGGCCGCGGATTGCCCTATTGGCTGGGCCCGTGGTCGTCCGAAACTTTGGGTGCGAACTTGAACGCGTTCGCTTTGGGCAACGACAATATAAGGAATGGATCAGCCTCCGAACTGTTAGTGTACGCAGATGGGTGGCCGCCAATAACGTAAGAATTGCTTGATGAGCAATATCGCGTTCTATGCGGCCGTTTTAGCGACGTGACTACTATCCTTCGGGCAGATGCGGGTGTTTCGCCATGAGAACGTACAGGCACCTCCAAGTTTGTCTTCTCCTTGCTGCTGCGCTGTTCCTGACCTGTCAGCCGGCTTGGGCCATCAAGCGGGTCGCCCTGGTGGTCGGCAATTCCAGCTATCAGAATGCTCCCCTGCTCCCGAACCCGGCCAACGACGCCGCGTCCATCACCGCGACCTTGAAGAGCGCAGGTTTCGACGTGGTCGACTCCCGGCTCAACCTCGCCGCGGCAGATATGCGGCGGGCTCTGAGAGAGTTCGCCGATCAGACCCGCGACGCCGACATTGCCGTCGTATACTATGCGGGCCACGGGATCGAGATTGACGGAACGAACTATCTGATCCCGACAGACGCCAGGCTCGAGCGGGACACCGACATTTACGACGAGGCATTTTCGCTCGACCGCGTCTTGCTGGCGATCGAGCCCGCAAAGCAGCTGCGCGTCGTGATCGTCGATGCGTGCCGGAACAATCCGTTCGCGGATTCGATGAAACGGACCGTTGCCTCGCGATCCATCAGCCGCGGGCTCGCCAGGGTCGAGCCCACCGTCTCAAACACGCTGATCGCGTTTGCCGCGAAAGCCGGACTGACTGCATTGGACGGCAACAGCAAGAACAGTCCGTACGCGACAGCTCTCGTGAAATACATCGCAAAGCCTGGGCTCGACTTGCGCAGGGCCTTCGGATTCGTGCGCGATGACGTCTTGCAAGCCACGGGCAACCGGCAGGAGCCCTACGTTTACGGCTCGCTGGGCGGCGAAGACGTTGCGCTTGTTCCGGTCGCCAAGGCAGAAGAGCCGGCACAAGCTGCCAATCCCCAGTCCGAAATCCGCCGTGACTACGAATTGGCGTTGCAGCTGCGCAACAAGCCTGCTCTCAACGCATTCCTGAGCCAGCATCCGGACGGATATTATGCAAACCTCGCCAAGCTGCAGCTGAATCAATTCGAGGCCGAAGAGGCACGCGTCGCGGCAACAGCGAAGGCGCAGCAGGCCGAGCAGGAACAGGCTCGCCTGATGTCCCAGGGGGCTCAGCGTGTCGAGCGGGAGAAAGCCGCTGCCGATCTGAAGGCTGCCGAAGAGGCCCGTGTAGCCGCCGAGAAAGCGAAGCAAACTGCGCTTGAGCAAGCTACTGAAGCGGAACGGAAACGAACTGCATCAGAATCCACAATCGTTGCTGCGCTTTCCGAGAATAAGCCGGCAGTTGGGAGCACGGCTGCGGATGGTTCCACAGCAGCGATGTCCGCCGACGCCAACAGCCCGCCCAGGCTCGCGGCGTTGACCGCCGAGCCGCGCCAGACCGATATCGCAAAAGCCGATATCGCCAAGTCGGTCCAAGGCGAATTAAACCGCGTCGGCTGCTTCACCGGTGCCGTCGATGGCCGCTGGAATACGGCGTCACAGCGTTCGCTGAGTCTGTTCAACCGGTACGCGGGAACAAAACTCGATACCAAGCTCGCAAGTCTCGATGCGCTTGACGCGATCAAGCTCAAGCCGGCCCGGGTCTGTCCCGTGATCTGTGATCATGGCTACAAGGCTAGTGGCGACCAGTGCGTCAGGATCACTTGCGCCGAGGGCTCGTTCCTCAACGATGACAACGAATGCGAGAAGCGGCGCGGGAAGAAGCCCGTTGCCAAGCGCAACGCGAACGAAGGTGCGTCACGTGCGGACCGTTCGCGTCGCGAAATATCCGAGCCCGTGGCGGACGTTCCGCGGCGACAGGCAACCGCGAAGTCCAGCGGCGGCAGCGGCCAGGTCGTTTGCGACGCATATTTGTGCCGCCAGGTCCGTCGCGGCTGCCACCTCGACTACCGGGGCGGGGGAGGTCCCGGCGGCAACACCGGGAATGTCGAAGTCTGCAATTAGCAAGGTGCGAATTCGGCAGCCGTCACAGGAAGCCTATCGAGGATCTGGCGGACAATCACATGTAACATCGGGTCGGCCCAAGTCCACGCCCGACCCGGTCGATGCGGAGCGACCTTCGTGGTGGCGTGCGAGTTCGAACAGAAAGACGCCAAGTCCTTTCCAGGAGTGACTCTCTGTACGAAGCGGCTGGCGCCCGGCATGAAGCCGACGGCGGTATATCTTCCGCCAAAGCACTTAACGACTACCACCAAACTGGATATCGTGATCTGGCTGCATGGCTTCTACGTCAAAGATCATGAATTCCTGTTTCACAACGATCCAGCGCGCCTTCGTGAACAGGTTCGGGATTCCGGCAAGGACGTCGTGCTCATCGCGCCGTTCCTGGGATATGAATATGCCGTTGGCGACGCCTTTGCTGGAAATTACAGCGTCAAGGATCTGGCCACGTCGAACTGGGGGGAACGGTACCTCGAGGAAATCCTCGGAGCTCTGGCCAAGTTCCTGGGAGGCTCTTCGACGTCCATTCCTCAACTCCAGATTGGCAAAATCATCATCGCCTGCCACTCCGGCGGCGGCAACGGCATGCGCAATCTGGTCGGAACTCTCGGAAAGTATCAGGCCAAGCTGAGTGCTTGTTGGGGATTTGACTGCCTTTACGGGGCCAAGGCGCGACCCGACGATGCGACCTTCTGGTACCAGTGGCTGTCTGGGCAGAGCGGCACTGCGCTAGAGATCGTTTATGGTCCCTCAACGCTGCCGCAGTCCGTGAAGTTGGATCTGATAGGCCGCGGGCTGGCGACCTCCGACGGCAATCGAGCGCAGCCTCAGCGCCCTGCCCTCAAGAACCTCCGCGTGACCGTAGGTCACTACGATCTGTTCCCGGCATTCGGTCAGATGGTCAGAGTCAACGATCTGGACGAAGCTTTTGTTGATCGGTTCATGATACCTCAGGTCGCTGACCAACCACGGTCGCAGCAGAAGTCCGCATCATCGACTGGTGAGTTTCTCCAACGCGCGATTTCCAATGTTCGCAGCGCATTTCCCTTCCCCAACGACATTCATTACATGATCGCCCGTGGCGGCTTCTTCAGCCGCCTCAGCAAGCTTTGACCTCGCGGCGTATCCGCGCGAGCTCACTTGATGGAATAGGGTCTGACGTCGAACGACCAATTGTTCGGCAACAGCCTTCCGCTGGCGTTGTCCGGCACGCGCAACTCACTGGTCCAGGCCGATAGATAGCTCAACGCTGCGGCTTGATCTTGTAGCTTGCGCGGCAAGTCCGGCAAATCAAGCAAATGGACGCGTCGCTCGCTCAAGATGGCGATCATCACTGCAGATCCAGCCGGCGGTGCGACGACAAACTCAAAACCTCTCTGCCGTGCGGCCGGGCTCGGAACGACAAATTCGACGCCAGGCTTGACGAGATTGATTTCGCGGCCGTCCGACTGCGCCAACAGTTCGGGTGTCGGAAAGATCTGGGACATCCGTCCTTCCGCATCGATGTCGACTAGAATGAGATATCCAGCCTTCCTGGCGGTGACGCCGAACGACACCTTGCTGCCGAGAGTGACGGTCTGGCCCGGCAGGATCTGGAGCGACACCCCTGCACTGTTGGATTGGCCACGCGCCGCCTGAACCGACCAAAGCCGTGCGTGCATGCCAGTAGGCAGCGACGCCCAAGGCAGCGGTGCCGCGCAGACAGGTCCGCCACCAACCAGTAGCGGGAGCAGAAGTACCGGGAGCCGCGGTCCCTGCCGGCGGATCGCTCGCAAACTGGGCAGCTTCTGCTCTCCCCTAGGGAGCACTGAAGAAGCCGATCGAGGCGATCCGGGCGTCCACGGGCAAGTAGCGTTCGAGGCTCTTGATCATCTGCCCCGAGGCGCGACGCCGGTTGAGCTGTATCAAGGCTGTCTCCAGTTCGCCCATGCGTTGCTGCGAGGTCACTGCAATAATCTGTTCCGCACCGAAGGGTTCACCGACCTTCAGCGGCAGCCGCAAGTTCGCCGATCGGACCAATGCAGGATCGGAGCCCACCGGATACAACATCTGGATGGTGCCATCACCGGACACATTGAACAACAACACGGCCCGCGATGCCACATCAGACAGGTCAACCTGGACGGTCTGGCCGGCACGCTGCTGGCGGTCGTCCGGCCATATGCGCATCATCTGAGGCGACCGAACCGCGATGCGCTTGAGTTCACGTATCGCCGCCGTCCGGTCAACGACCGTTGATAGGCTGGCAATGTCCATCCCGTACGCAACCACGTCGCCCCATGCGATCACATCGTGCGACATGGGATCCCAGATGAGATCCGGGTTGTCCGTCGGCTGGACGGCCTGCACGGGAATATCCTTGGTCGTCACGCTCGCAAAGTAGCTCGTCTTGCCGTCGAGCGCCGCGAGCCGGATGGGCGAAGCGAGGCGAAGCGGCGGCGTTTGACCGATCGGAAGGTCCTTGGTCGGGGCCGCGGCGAGGCTCGGAGCAGTGGATGCCTTGGCCGTGATAGCCGGCGGCGGCGGCGCCTGTGCCTCGGCTGGCGCGCCGGTCCCGGCAGAGCCAGAGGCTGCTCTTGCGGCCGGCCCCTGAATCAAGACGACGCCGCGCGTCAAGCCGAAGGCAACCTCGGTGTCCGGTGCCTGGGCCGGCGATGATATCGTCACGATGTTCTGACGCTGGTCCGATAGCTGGTAGACCACCTGCCGAACATTGCTGAAGAGCTCCTTCAGCGTCACCTTCCCATCGTGATTGATGTCCGCACTCCCTTCCACGGCACGCGCGACTGCATAGCTGAGAGCCCCGCGGAGGCCATCGACCCCGGGAATGCGGACTTCCGGCGCCTTCGTGTAACGGTCCACCGCGGCAAGGAATGCCGTGCGGTCGAGGTCGAGTTCGGACTTCGGATCGTTGCTGTCAGAGACCGGTTTCAGTTCGTCGACCAGCAATGTATAGCGCGGCACTTGCCTGAAGCTCATTTCCGCGGCACGCGGATCGATATCGCGCACCATGCCGCCGCCATGGCAGGTGTCAGCCACGAAGATCACCTTCGCTCCGCGCAGCTCGAACTGCCGGATGAAGTGGTTGAACTCGCTCCCCAGAATGCGCTCGACTGAGCCGGTCGGCGTGGTTGCGAAACCTGGCAGCAGGAACACGTTTTCCATCCCGTCCGGCTCCGAGCCTTTGACGCGCTCCGGCTCTTGGGTGCCGTGACCGGCGATCGACAGAAAGATGAGGTCGTTGTTTCCGGTCCGCTCCACCAGCGCGCTGATTTCGCGCAAAACGCTCGCCCTGTCGGCCTGCGCGTTCGCAAGTTCGACGATGTCTCCGACCCCCATCGACTTCAAGCTGCCGACAATGTCGGTGGCGTCGGCGACCGCGCCCTTCAGCTTGCGTACGTGCTGATAGTCATCAATCCCGATGACGAGCGCGCGTACCGCAGCTCCCTCCGGGTTGCTGATCGCCAAGCCGCCGGCAGCATGCACCTGCGGGGCCGTCAGTCCGATCGACCCGGCCAGACCGATCGTTGCGCATAGCCGCCTGATCTTCCAACCAAGTCGCTTGGGCATTCGCATCGTAATCCACCTCGACATCCCGCTTAATCATTTTGTAGCGCGAACGACACGGCCGGTTCAGCGCCCTTTGCTTGCCGTCTTGCGCCCCGCCGGTGGTTCGGTTTCGTGGTAGGCGTTTGCAGAAACCGTTGCCTGGTCATCCGCGAAGGCCTTGAAGCGGACCGGAACGTAGCCGCGCGAGAGCAGGCTCGCCAGCGGATAGACGTTACGGCAGACGCGGCCGTTGCAGCCGCCAGTCGAGGATTCCATCACCTCGGCCTTGCGATCGGGCGTGAATCGCAGGAACAACATCACGTGCGAGCCCGGCTTGTTCAGCGCATCGCCAGGCTTCAGGTCCCACGGATTTGCCACCGGGGCTGCAATCGCGGGAATTGCGGCAGTTGTGTAGTGGACGGAGAGCCCCCACGTGGCGCTGACGAATGCCGAACAGTCGACGCCAGCCACATCCGGTCGCGGCGCGTTGCGAGTGCACACATTGCCAGCCAGCATTCCGCTCTCGATCCGCTGCCGGAAGTTCGCGAGCGAACCGTGGCAGCCCCAGCAATAGGGTACGCCGCGCACCTCTTGGTTCACCTTGCCCTGCAAATACCAGGGTCGCCGGATACGGCTGAAGCCGCTGCACTGGCTGTCGGGATCGCTGCCGTAGTTCGCCTGCGTCAGCTTCCACTGGATGCCCTCGAACGCAAACGCGGTCTCGATCGCCTGTTGTCGGTTGGACGGCCTCACCGCGGCCGAGGCGTCGAATTTGAAACTGGGTTGCGATGCAGGCGCATTTGCCGTTCGCGACGGCCGCACGTCGATGATCGACACGTTATTGAGAGGCCTGAAACCGACGCCGACCACGTCGATGCCATCGGGCTTGGTCCGTAGAAAATAGACGTCGCCGTCCCCCGAGACCGTCACGAACCGTCTGGTCAACGGCGCATTTTCGAGGGGAAGCTCATAAATTCCCTCCAGACGGCCGTTCGCGGCGTAGCGCGCCACGAACGTGGAGGGGTTCTTGCCCGACGGCGGAACGTCTTCAGCCAGCACATAAAAGCGGTCGCTGTTGTCGATCTCGAGAAATTCCACCGCGCCAAGTTGGTTGCGAACCCGGAGGGCGAGCTGACCGATCGTCTCGTTGGAAACCATAGTCTGGATCTCGACCCGCACGCTCGCATTGCCCTTGTCCGGAATGAGATCCGCGATCACGGAGCCCTTGCCTCGTGAAGCCACGTATTGCCGGTCGGGCTGCCGCGTCGTCTTGATGATGGCTGCGCGGGTATTCTGGTCGAGCAAGTCGGCTGCGCTGCCGGGCGCCTGCGACCCCATCTGGGAGAAAGCGGAGACGGCAAGCCGATCGTCCACACCACGAGTCGAGACTTCCTCGAGCTGGATCACGTCGCCGAGTCCGCGCGTGGATTGTCCCGCCGCCGCCTTCAGCGTCCGCACGCCGCCGTCCCAAACCATAATGTCATCGTTGCGGACGACAAGATCTGTCGGCTGGACGTCCTTGGGCATCTTGAGGATGTCTGGATCAGAATTCGGCTGCTTGGGATCGAACTGAAGAATGCGGCCGTTAACCTGATCAAGCACAAACAGATTTCCCTGCCCGTCGGCGCTGATCGCTTGCGGACCCGCGAGTTCTACGTCCTCGCTGGCCGGCACAATGCCAACCATAGAAGCAGCCGAACCGTCGCCAAAGCTGCGTACGACGGCATCGTCGGCGTGCGCCTGGGTTCCGCAGATGCCAGCGCCAACGATGACGGCCCAGATAAAACGCTTTGGACGAAGCATGTTCTCAATGTATCCCGAACCAATCGCCGCGTCAGATCGACTAATCCCAGATGCCGGTAACGCGGCGCTTCAATTAGTGGTGAGCACTCTCAATCTCGTTCAATTCCATCACTGGACGGTGATCGTCCGAACCTTCTCCAACTCGCGGTGCAAACTATGGCCCGGAACAGATTTGAGCAAGTGAATGAAGTCCAGCCCGACGCGATCACACTCGTCCTGAAGCGCGACAATGACGGCGCTTCTGGAGCAATCGTGCTGCCGGCGGCAGTGAGCGGAGGGCGACTGACCGCCGACCAGACCAGCGCACAATTGCCGGCACAGGATGCCTTTCGTGGGGCGATCCGACTGGCGAACGATTTGAAGCTTGCGATCGTGGTCTGCGACCCGGAAGGGGTCTGGAAATCCGAGTGGGGCGATCTTTATCAGCCGATCGAATGAGGCGCACCTGCGCTACGACCATATGCTGCGCCGCCACATGGAGACAAGCATGGTGAACGGCTTTTCTGCCCCACTGACCTTCCGAACACCGGCTTTGATGTTGGCATTTTTGGTTGCGACGGTGTGGCCGGCCCGCGCCAACGATTCAGCCGCGGAACTATCCATCGGCGGGCTCCAATTCGTACGCACCAATGACGTTGCCATGGAGAGCGAGAACCTTCGTATCGCGTTGGACAGCGTCACGGTCCGCTACCAGTTCACCAATGTCACGGCCAAGCCGGTCACCATGACTGTCGCCTTTCCGCTGCCCGACATCGACCTCTCGGAGGCCGAGAACATTGCTCTGCCGTCAGATGATCCGGTCAACTTTGTCGACTTCACGACCAAGGTCGACGGCCACCCGACGCCGCTAACCATTGATCAGCGAGCCATGGTTGGCAACAAGGATGTCAGTGCCTTGCTGCGCGAACTGAAAGTGCCGCTGCTGCCGATCGGCAGCCGCGAGATCCGGGCAGCCGACCTGCCCGATGCGATCCGAACCCAGCTCGTAGACGACGGACTTCTGCTGCCTGCTGGAAGGAGCGACAACGGCCGCCAGCAATATGCGCCCGGCTGGGTCCTGAAGACCTCGGCAGTCCGTCAGCAGGTATTTCCGGCCGCGAAAAAGGTGACCGTTGAACACCAATATCGGCCGAGTGTCGGCACTAGTCCGGACACGATCTTGCGCTCCGGCTTGCGTCGCAGCGGCGCCCTCAGTCAGGAAGTCCAGCGTTACCGGAAAGAGTACTGCATTCAGGACGCGTTCCTCGCAGAACTCGACAAGCGCGCAGGCAGCAATCAGGCCAACACCAGCAAGCTGCAGGAGCGGCGCATATCATACGTCCTGAAAACCGGATCAAATTGGGCAGGTCCGATCCGGTCGTTCAAGCTGACGATCGAACCGGGCGGCAGCGATCGCCTGGTGAGTTTCTGTCCAGGGCGGCTCAAAACCTCCTCCACCGGCAGCACGCTTGAATATACCGCCAACGATTTCACGCCTGATGCAGATCTGAAGATCCTGGTCATCGGAACGTTTTGAGCATGCCGATCAGTTCGTGAGCAGCACGTAACGTGCGGCTGCGACGATGGCGACTTTGTTCCGCTGAGACTCGCTGAGCGCCTGAAGGAAAAACGTGTCGGCAGGGGTCGGCTTCGGCTGGCGCAGGGAATCCAGGACCTGCGGGGTCGCCACCACCAACAGCAGTTGCGGACCGCTGCCGCGTGCTGGCGGGAGGGCAAACGAAAGCGAGTCGATGCCCGGCTTCAGAAGATAAGTCAGACTCTGGACCTCGCCACGATCCGACACCATCAGCAGTTCCACTACGCGGTTGGCGAAGTTCTCAATTGTGCCGCTAAGGGTTTCGTCGGCCTTCAGCTCTGTCGCCGATAGATTGATGCGCGGCGCTCGCGCCTGTTCGTTCCCGACCTCTCTCAAGAACTTGACGGCTGGACACTGCGCGGGAGTCACCTGCCTGACGCCAACGGAAGCTTCGAAGCCCTGCTCGCGCCGGAACGCCTTGTCAAAAGTGTCGAATGGGACGGTCGAGGCGCCGAAGCCTTCGATGACGGCGGCGTTCTGGCTGACGGCCACCGGCAGGATGAAGAAGCAGTCGCCGCCGGAATATTGCGCCACATATTTGCGGATGCGATCGGCTCGCCCGACCCCATCCGGTGTTGGAGATGGCGTCGTAACCGCAGGCGCCACCGGCAGCTTGACCGGCTCCTGGCGTCCCACCTGCGGGACAGCTGGCTCGGCCTTCGGCGGCGCCGGGGTCCCAGCAAGTTTCGGAGGTGGCGGCAACACCGTGGTGCCCGGCCCCGACCAGATCAGCTTGTAAAAGGCATATCCTCCTCCGCCGACGAGAAGTAGCATCAATGCCACGCCCGCCCCGTACCAGAGATGACCCCGCCCGCGCGCCGGTACCGGCAGCCGGTCCGGTGGCGTCGGCGCCTCACCTTCCGGTCGCCGCAGCGGATCGAATCCGTACAATGGCGTAGCTGATGTCTCCGCCGAACCACCCGGCGTCCAGTTCGCGACTTCCGCCATGCTCGGACGCAATGCCGGATCAGGCTGCAGCATCCGCTCCAGCAAAGGCCGGATGCGCATGTCCACGGCTCCGAGATCGGGTACGCGCCGGCGCTTCTCCACCAGTTGAAACTGGCTGCCGCCCATGTCGAGCTTTTGCCCGGTCAGCGCGTGAAACAGGACGAGCCCCAGGCTGTAGACATCGGATTTGGCCGTGACCTCGTTGCCGTAGAGTCCGACCTGTTCCGGCGATGCGTAATTGTCCTTTCCGGCAAAGCCCGAGCCAATGATGGTCTTGTCCCCCAGCTGGGTCGATCGGGCAATGCCGAAGTCGATGAGCTTGGCCCGCCTGACGTCGTCGAGCGGCACGATGATATTGTCCGGCGAAACGTCGCGATGGATGATGCCGTGCTCATGGGCGGCATGCAGCCCCGATGCGACGCGCTGCATCAACTTGATCAGCGCCTCGAGGGTCAAGGGGCCGTCATCGAGCATGTTCGAGAGCGAGCGGCCGTTCACGAACTCCATCGCGAGATACGGCCGCTGTAATACGGGCTCCACCGTGAACAGGAAATAGCGAACAATCGCATCGTGCGGCAGATTGTGAAGCGCTGCGGCTTCTCGACGGAACAGCGCAAGAGCGGCTTCGTTCTCGACCATATCGGGCAGCAGCATTTTGACCGCAACAGGCGATCCAGTCTGGATCTCGCGGCATTTATAGACTTCACCCATGCCGCCGGCGCCGATCACCGCTTCGATCTCGTAGATGCCGTTGAGGCGGGTGCCGGTCGGCACGCCTCTGTAGGACGATCGGAACGGATCGTTTGGGGTCATGATTGTGGCTTCCAATCGAGCGGCGATCTTGTTGGCTCGCGTGATTGTGGCGCCAGCAGGCGCACGATGACGATCGTCACGTTGTCGAGGCCGCCGCGATCAAGAGCCAGCGCGAGCATGTCATCGCAAGCAGCCTGTGCGCGCCGCGTCGCCGCATGCTGCAGGATCTCCTCGTCCTGCACGTGCTTCGTCAAGCCGTCGCTGCAGATCACGAAGATGTCTTCCGGCGCGGCCGGGCCGGTCACCACCTCGAACTCCGGATCATCGGCGACGCCGACCGCGCGCGTAATGGCGTTGTTCGGCCAATCCTTCACGTCTTCGCGCGACAGCGCGCCCTCGGCGATGAGTTCCTCAAGTTCGCTATGATCGTGCGACACCTGGTTGATGATCCCGCGACTGATCAGATAGACCCGGCTGTCGCCCGCCCATACACAGGCATAATAGCCGTCGCGAACGAGCAGAACCGCCGCCGTGGTCCCGACGGTGGCCCCCTGTCGCTCCTGGCTGAGCGCCAGGATCTGCTGGTTTGCGCTGAACAGCCGCACCTCGCATTCCGCCAGCAGATCGGCAGCGGACTCCAGCGATCCGATCGCGTCAAGCGACTGAACCACAACGCGGCTGGCGAGATCGCCGGCCTCGTGACCACCCATCCCGTCGGCCACAGCCCAGAGGCCGACGTCCGTACGTACCAGGAATGAATCTTCGTTACGCTCTCGCACCCGTCCGGCGTGAGTGACGCTGCCGACATCGAATGAGGTTGGGACGTGTGTCATCGCGCGTCATCCCGTCCCGCCGAGGCAAGATCGCCGGTCAACAGCATCGCGAAGTGAAACGGATCCGGCAATCCGCGGTAGCTTAGCGCCATTGACGGAAACCCCTCGCCTCCGGCCGTCCACCAGAAGCTGGCCGCGGCGTAGACTTCCGGGGCGGCGGCGCAAAGCGCTGCAAACATTCCCGGGAATGCATCGGCCGCCGGACCACTTGCTACTGCGCCGGTACCAAGCAACGTGATCGATGGGTCGCAGGCCGCAGCCTCTTGCAATCGCGGCGCCTCAAGACGATCCAGTGCATCGGATATCTGCTCAAAGGTTGCGGCCTGATCCAAGGTCGAAAGCAGAAACGCCTCCGCTTGCCCGAACCATTCATCCTGCGGATCGATGTTCGGTGAAGGCAACACCTCGCCTTCGCGCGCGGCTGCATGCAGCGTCAATGGATAGTACCGCCCGACCCCGTCGAGCGATGGCATGATCGCCCCTGTGACCGAGCTGCCGCAGATCGTGGCGCCGAGCCAAAATCGCCAAACCGGTGCGGTCACGAAAGCCTGCCGCCAATCTGCGCCCAGTCGGTGGCGACTTGCGGACAGCGCAGCCTGCAGCCAGGGCTCCCAGGCTTCAAGGAAGCTGCGCGGGGTCGCGATTGCGATAAAGTCGCGTTTTGCGCCGATCTTGCCGAATAAACCGCAACGCATGGTCATATTCCCGTCGGGCAGCGAAACTCGCGGAGCACTGACATGTT
Source organism: Bradyrhizobium sp. ERR14 (assembly GCF_014198235.1). Taxonomy (NCBI): domain Bacteria; kingdom Pseudomonadati; phylum Pseudomonadota; class Alphaproteobacteria; order Hyphomicrobiales; family Nitrobacteraceae; genus Bradyrhizobium; species Bradyrhizobium sp. ERR14. The sequence continues at coordinate 139,209 of NZ_JACIHD010000002.1, forward strand.
CAGAGGATTGCGCAACGATCCGGTTGAGATCTGATAGTGGAGCTCGCGTCCGGCGACGATGAAAGTCGCGCTGGCAGTTTCCGCCTTCGCCACCAATGAACCTGCTTCCAGCATCCGGAACAACGACCATTGACCGGTTCGCTCGAGAACGGAAGGCGGACCCGTGTCGTTGCTCACGGAAATCGCCGTTCGCGGCGACGGCCCGGGCCATAAGACCGTCGTCGGCGCGTTGTTCTGCGGTTGAGGCGCAGGCGCAGGCTGCGGACCGCCGAAAAACGATGTCGTCGCTGGTCCGGGACTGGTCGGGCTCGTAATCGTGGTACCGCCGATCTCGGTCTTAACGGTCACACCCGGTCCGGCTGAACCGGGCGGCCGGATTGCGAACGATACCGCCGGCACGGCCCCGCCCGTCTGGAAGAAGGCATCCCGGATATGGGCAGCGTTCTGGAATTGCTTGAGCGTATCCGGAGAAAACGACCGTCCAACAGGACTTTCCTTCCGCCAGACCCACTCCGGCCGGGACGTGTCGGCGTAAGGGGCGAGATATTGGGCGAAGAACCTATCCATGATCCCGTTCGGGCTGAATACCTTGGCAAAGTCCGCGAGCGGAACTTCCTGGGTGCTGCCCCGGACGAACGGATAGCGGTTGGTCACTGCTTGTTGGCAGGCAGGCGTGACCTGATCGCGCAGCGTCTGCAGAATCTGTCCCGCGGTCGAGGCTGCGATGCTCCCTTCGAACTCAGCAGCCGCCGCTCGCAGCATGTCGGAGAACGGCGGAGGCATCCGCGAGGCATTGTTGCGAAGGGCTGCGACCTGGGTCTGAAGCGCGGCAGCCGCCTGCGCGGTCAGTTGCGGATTCTCGATGATCAGCGTGAGGCTCTGCGCGATGTCGTTCAGGTTCGCAATGGTCGAGTCGATCGGGCGGCGGGTACTCTCGCCTTCGAGCACGGCGTGGTAAGGTCTGAACTGGGCCTCGATTGTCGCGCCAAGGGGACCGTCCTGGGCGTTGGTGAAGAGTGCGGGGGCCGGCGGAACGGCGGCCGCCGCAGGTGCCACGGAATTCCCCGCCGTCTTCGGGCGTTCCTTTGTCAGCGTTGTTTCGTCGCGAACCGATTCCAGGATCTGCCGCATCGGTGAGGTCGGCGCAGAAAGCGCCCGCAGCACCTCGTATTTGGGTTTGTCAGCGAGCAGCTTCTTCAGACGCAAGCTTCCGAGCGCCGTTCGCCAGGTCGTCACGAAATCGTTGGAATAGATGCTGAGCAGATCGCCCGCCAAATTATCGTATTGCTGGTCGACGGCCGACTGCTGACCGGCCTCGCCCAAAACCCAGCGTTCCCGCTTCATCCGCTCCGACAGTCCGGGCAGCCGCGCCACGAATTTCTGATGGAAGCCGTTATAGGTGAAGAACTCGGGCACACGCAGGGCCTCGAGCGGTTGCCCCGTCGTGGATTCGAACATGACGGCCATGTCCGGACCACCGCGTCGGCTGGCGATCCAATCGCCGGCCGTCGACGCACGCGCCTCCGACTTCAAGAACTCGTAGGCGCGTTGCGACACACTGAGGCGCGCAAGGGAGCTCTGGGCCTGTTTGATCAGTCGGCCGTCAAGTTCGACCAGCGGCGGCTGCTCGGTCTCGAGGTCGAACATCGCAGCGAGATTGTCGTCGAGCAGACGTCGACCTTCCGCGTTGGTCGCGCCGGGATAGAGGTTGTCCGCCCAGTCACGATGCATCCAGGAGCGGATCAGCTGACGATCCGGCGCCTGCAGACCACCAAGCATCAGGTAGACCTTCAGCGCCTCGTAAACGAAGGCCGGCTCGTTGATGCGCGCGTTGAGCTGCTCTTCCAGGCGATACAGAAGGCGCGGCCGGAACATGCGCTCGAGCGCCGTATGATAGGCTGCATTCGCAGGCGATTGCAGCCGGGCGCGCTGACTGAGGCCATAGCGGGCCGACAGAGGCACCGACTCGTTGCGCGATGCATAGCCCGCCGGTGCATTGCGCAGCCGGTAGAGCAGCGGCAGCACCTTGTCGAGATCGCGATCGGCGATCAGCGTCTCCTTGATAAGTGGCGCTCCGGCTGTCGCATATTCCCCGTCCGCCTGCAGGCTCTGCGCGATCAAATCGGAATTGCGCTTGTAGCTCGTCAGCCAGGCTGCGATCAGCCCTATCGAGACCAGTCCGATCAACGACAGCGCCGCGGTCTTCAGGATCAGTGCACGGCGTACCGCGGCACGGTCGGTCGAGACCCAATCGGCCTCACCGATGATGACCTTGGAAATCAGATCTGCCAGGAAGTAGCTCTTGCCTGTGCCCGAATAGGACCCGGAACCAACCTCCTCCGCGCCGAACGTACGCGCCAACGATCCGATCAATTGATCGATCGGCGTGCCTTGCTGTGTGCCCGACGTGAAGTAGAACCCGCGCAGGTTCGCATTGACATGATAGCGCGTCGGCTCGAAGATCTGGTTGAGGAAGTCGTGAATCTGGGGTTTGAGCCGCGCCATCTGCGCCGGGAAACCGAACAATTGCACACGATGCTGCGGCGTCGGCTCGTCCTGCAGACGATCGAGCGTTTCCTCGCTCAGGCGCTCCAGCAGACGATCGAACTCGACCGGGACCTGCCCCACCAGATTTTGGTTCTTGTCTGCGGTCTGGAACGTGGCACCCCAGACTTGACGGCGACCAGTCTCGCCGAGATATGCGAAATATTCGGTGAACCCGGCAACGAGATCGGCCTTGGTAAAGAGCGCGTAGACCGGGAAGCTGACCTTCAGCCTTTGGTGCAGCTCGAGCAGGCGCATCCGGATGGCGTCAGCGTGGAGTGCGAGCTCCTGCTTCGGTAGCGTCAGGATGTCTTCGATACTGATGGCGACGAGAACGCCGTTGATCGGCTGGCGCGACCGGCTCTTCTTCAGAATATCAAGGAACGCCAGCCAACTGTCCTTGTCGGCCTTGCTGTTGGAGTCCTGGGTGGTGTAGCGGCCGGCCGTATCGATCAGTACCGCTTCGTCGGTAAACCACCAATCGCAATAGCGGGTACCACCCACCCCGGCGATCGCCGCCGGCGTCGCGCCGCGCGCGAGTGGAAATTTGAGGCCAGAATTGACCAGCGCCGTGGTCTTGCCGGCGCCGGGCGGGCCGATGATGACGTACCAGGGTATATCGTAGAGATAGCCCGACTTGTTGCCACTGGCGGTCTTCAGCGTCGCGAGCGCATCCTTCATGCGCTCCTTGAGCACCGGCTCGTCGCTGACCGGCTGATCCGCACCTGCGATACCGTCGGCAATCTCCTTGGCATTCTTGCGCCGCTTGAACAGATTGAGACCGACAGCAGCCGCCACGGCCGTGGTCAGCAGCAGAATAGCGATCTGCCGGACAATATGGTTCTCGAGCGGCCGCCAGTCACCGAATGCGATGAAGGGACCGGCGAAGTAGATCACCGCTCCGAGCGAGCTGAGCCCGACCCCGTAGAGAATGATGCGGATAATGTCCTTGGCAAGCATCTAACCGTACCTGTCGCAAACCGCGAGAGCCCGCGGTGTCTGCCTATTCACTGCGCTCGATAAAGATCTCGACCCGCCGGTTCTTGGCGCGCCCTTCAGGTGTCGTATTGCTGGCGATCGGCGCATCGGCTCCCTTACCCTCGATGTCGACGCGCGAACCATCGGTCATGCCGGGTTTGAGTGCGGCGGCCACCGCCTTGGCTCGCTCGACCGATAACTCGAAGTTCGACGGGAAGCGCACCGTGCGGATCGGTGAACTGTCGGTATGGCCGACGACCCGGATGCGTCCCGGCTCCTTGTCGAGCGTTGCCGCGACGCGAAGCGCGACCGGCTTGAAGCCGTCGAGGATGGTCGCCTGACCCGAGGCGAACAACGCGAGGTCGCAAACCCTGATCACGATGAAGCTCGCAGTCTGGTCCGCCGTCATGGCGCAGGCGGTGTTCTCCTTCGCCAAGGCGTTTCGGATGCGCTGCAACTGGGTGATGCGGTCTGGCGGCGGCGGAGGTGGTGGCGGTGGCGGTGGTGCAATGACCCGGCGCTTGAGTTCGATTGGACCGTCCGGATGGAGCGCGAGCGCGACCTCGGCAGCATTCTCCGCCCGGCCGGCCAAAAGCGTCCGTAGCACGAAATAGGACCCGGTCAGCAGCGCCGCAACTACAGCCGCGACCAGCCAGACCGGAACACGCAAACGCTGCCGGCGGCTCGCCAGCGCCTGCCCGCGCCAATTGGGCGACAGGTCACTCATCGTTTTGGGCCGGACCCGGCGCAGCAATTCGTAAAGGTTACGCTGGACCAGCTGCAGGTTCGCAAGCCCGCCAGCCGATGTACGGTGAATGCCCTGGAAGCCGAGCGCCAGGCAGGCGTGCTGAAGTTCGAGCACCGGATAGTTGATCAACGGATCAACTTTCAAATGGTCGAGAATCTCGAAGAAGCGGACTCCACCGACCCGCTCGCCGAAGAATCGGCTCAGCATCGAATACTGTGTCCAAACGTGCCGCTCCTCGGTCGGGATGTGCTGCACGATATCGTCGGCCGTCGCACACAGGATGTATTTCGCGGTATTGGCCTGATACTCGGAAATGCCCGCTGAACGGATGCCCTTTTCGAAGAACTTGATGGCATCTGCGACCTGCTCCATCAGGCTGGCGAATGACGCACGCATGAGCGCCACCCGCAGGCGGCCAAGCAGTTGGAGCAACGGGCCCGCAGCGCGCATCACCGGATTGGCATTTGGCGCGACCAGATCGTCAACGCGCAGCGGCGGTCCCGGCGGCAATAGAGGCTGTGGCGTCTGGTTTTGCGCCGGCGTCGAGATCCATTCCTCGGTCGGATGGCTGACCGGCGGGGCGGCGTAATTCGAGCCCTGCGGGACGGGAGAAAACGACGGCGGTGCTGGCGTGTCGCGCGACGGCACGGGCGAAGGCGAATAAGCCGGACGTGCCGCAGGCAACTCGCCCGCCGGAGGCTGAGGGGTCGGCGCCGACGGCAACTTCCCGCCCGGGTTGGGACGAATGATCGTCCGTTCGCCCCGACCGAAAGGATTGACCGGCTTGTCCCTGTCGCTCATGGCCTGTCTTCCAGGATGGCCCAAATGTACAGCTCGAGCTCCGGCCAGTCGCCGGAAAAGTGCATCCCGATCGAGGCCGCCGTGCTGAACTCAGGCCATAGCGGCGACTTGCGGTCGAGATAGAAATAGACGTGATCGGTGATGGCACGGATGTGCGGTGGCGGCGTCGGCAAATGCACCAGGGTCAGACCCGGCAGGTTTGCGTGCACGATCTCGTTCATCTTCGTGTTCGGCCCGACCTTGAACAGGTGCGGGAAATCGTTCTGGATCTCCACGAGCGGTCGCCGCGCGGCAACCTCCAGCACCAGGGTCGCGGTTCGGAACAGCGCCCGATCCCGGATCGGCGATACGAAGGCGTTCTGAGCGCGTTCGATGATCTCCAGACGGATCGCCCGCCGGCCGAGCCGCGCGCTCAGGAAATCCTGGATGTCGCTCACCAGGGGCGTGAACACGTTTTCGAGATCGTCGTGATCGTACGTCGGATAGTTGCGCGCGCGGCGCTCGGCCGTCGCAAATGTCGCAAGTTCACCCGCGAACCTCAGCAGTTCCTCGTACAGCCGCTCAGGATGCACGCTGCCGGAACGCTGGAAATGGGTCAGGACGGGAATGGTGCGGTTCAGCACCTGCAACACCAGATAGTCGACGCTTTGCAAGCCGCCTCCAGACGACGGATCGACCGCGTAACGCGCAAGCTCGTCGAGCTTGGTCTCGACCCAGCCGATGACCCGGTTGAGCCAACCCTCGATGATCGGGTGCGCGGCGCAGACCAGCATCGGCGGCACGAATTTGTCATCGAACAGGATGTTCTTGTCGCGCACCTCCAGAATGCGCGCTATGCCGAGGCCCATATATCCCGGCTTGCTGGTCTTGCGCAGCTCGAACGACAGCCGTGGATAGGCGATGTCGATCTCCTCCTCGATGCGCAGCGCCGAGGTCGAGTCGATGAAGGTCTCCGACGTACGAACATAGCGACTGGCGCTATCGGTCCGGTCCTCGTCGACCTCGCGGGTATTTGGCGCCGCCACCGGCATCATCAGCCAGACGATCTGGCCCGCAGCCGTTGCCGGCACCTCGATCGCTTCCGGCATCGGGCTATCCGCGGGAATATCGAACGGCGTGCCGTCCGGCATGACGCCGGACGCATTGCGCACCGCGAACTTGCTCTGTTCGGTAAGATCCTTGTCGATCTCCAGCTGGGCGAAGCCCCAAGGGTACGGCGTGGTGTAGCGAACGCGCTTTTCCAGCAAATGCTCAATGTAGCGGTCGTTCTGCTGCAAATGATGCGGTCGCAGAAACAGACCTTCCGACCAAAAAACCTTGCTGTACCAAGACATTCCTGCATCCACTCAACAAATTGCAGCGACCGCACGGCCGCCAGTCGGTCACTTTGAATCAGCTTTATTCGCACGGTCGTAATAGTCGGCGAAATGCAACATAAAGATCTCGATCGGCGCGCCGCCGTCACGGCCGAGACGCGCCTTCCAACGCGCCAGGAATTCGTCCCAGAGCTTGCTCTTGTTCGTTCCGAACCAGGAGTTTGCGCCGCGCTGAAGCTCCAGTTCGCGCGCCATCAGCGTGGGGTCGATATCGGCGATCAGCTCATGGACAGCGTGTTGCATCGCCATATACGTCCTCAATTGATGTGATTTGAGGTCGCCGAAGGCCTGCGCCAAAGCGCGTTGCGCATCGAGGTAACTTCGCGTCTGTGGTCCGAACAGAATGCGCAAGGCCTCTTCCGAGCTCGGCGAGAACTTCAACGGATTGTTCTCGATGGCTTGAATCGTGGTCTGACTGGTGCTGCGTGTCAGCTGCTTGGCCTGGGTTCGCGCCTGCAGCAGCGCCATTAGATTATCCACAGTCATGCGCAAGATGATGCCAAGCTGTTCGGCGAGTTCAGCATCGCTCTGGTGAGCAAAGAAATTGTCGGGCAATCCGGCAGCGCGCGCCACCATCCGCGTGAACTCCACGCCGCCGGCTGCCATGGCCCTGACGGGTTCATCCTCTGGCGCCTGCGGCGGGTGGGACGCCTCCGCATGCTGCCGCGATTGCGCCGGCTGGGCAACGGCGGGTTCGTCATCCGTCCACACGGACGGCCGGCGCGGGGTCGGCACCGCCGGCGGTCGCTCGACCTGCGGTCTCGGGGCGGCAACCGGACCGGCCGCCCAGCTCATGTCATCCTGCGTAGAGGGCTGATAGGAAGGCATCGGTGACGAACGTCGGACGGGATCCACACCCGGTGCCGGGACGCTGGCCGCCCAATCGAGAAACTCCGGATTCACGGGCCGCGCAGCCTCACGCGGCTTCTTCAATTGCTGCGGGTCGATCGGCGGAGGTACGTCCCGACCTGCGGTCCAGAGCTCACCGTAGTCGGCGTGTTGCTGGACGAGAGATCCTTGGTGTTGCGCCTCATGGTTTGGTGCGCGCCCGCCGGCGTCATCCTCGAGCGAAACGGCGATGATGTAATGGCCGATCGTGAGCCGGTCTCCGTCGCGCAGGCGGTGCGGCCCTCGCATGCGCTGGTCGGCGCCGTTGAGAAAAGTGCCGTTCGTCGAGACGTCGTGCAGCCAATAGCCGCCGTCGCGAAACTGCACCTCGCAATGCTTGCCGGAAATCGTCCGCGCCGGATCCGGCAGCGTCCAGTCGAGGTGACGGTCCCGGCCAATATCGACCGAACGCCTGCCGGAGACCGTAAATGATACAGGTCCGCCATCCGGAAGATTCGGTTCATTCTCGATATTGAAGCGAAGCACCATCACGTCGTCTCGCTAGCGTGGAGGGCGCGGTTCGCCGCGTGCCAATTGAATACCATCCTTCAGGCACGTCGTCATTATTCGGTCCCGGGAGTCACGGGAAAGCCGGCAAAGGCCGATCAGCACGGCAGCCCGCACAGCCCGCGCGGCTTGATCGGGCTTGGCTTCAACCGGTGCAAATTCCGCGGGAACCACGCTTCCCCCAGACCAGCCGGCCGCCAGCGCGAGCCATGTTGCAGGCTGCTCGGGGTCGTTGGCATTGCCGACGGCCAGGGCCTTGTTCCGGGATTGCTCATCCGATTGGTGGACCCAGGTCTCGGCGAAATTCAGCGACCTGCTGTCGTCGGCGTCGAAATGGTCGAACATCCGTCGCAGCGAGCGGCACCCCCACGCGACGGCCACACGACGGGGGAGCAGGTAGGCGCAGAAGGATACGGCCTGGTGCCAGTTGCCCGCGTCGGCGGCCTCCTGAAGGAAATCCAGCGATGGCTTGTCGGCCTCGGCCTTGCCAATATCATAGCGCGCCATGGGATAGGCTTGAAGCAGATCCTGAACCGTACCGAACCGAGCCTGACCCATAACCATCAGCCGACAAGGGTTGGAGTGCCGTGGGCGACCAACGGACCGCCGGCTGATAGCGCCATGGCTGCCTGCGCCGTCATCGCGATCGTCGGCGCGTTAATGATGATGCCGCCCGGGGTCAGGATAATTTGGCTGGGACCCACCTGCAGGGTTATGGTCGCATTGGCCGTCAGCGTGATGCTGAGGCCTGCATTGACGGATTGATCCATGGCCAGCGTGACGTGCTGACCGCCCAATTCGATATCGAGTTTGTCATTGCCATTCTTGAGCGTCGTCTTGCGGGTGTCGCCGCCAAATGCCGCTTCGCCGATGGTCCTTGTCTCGGTGTCGCGGACCGTCACATCGTGGTCCTTCTCGGCATGCACCGTGATCTTCTCGGATCCTTTCTTGTCCTCGAAGCTCCACTCGTTGAAGCCGCCGCCTCCTTTGGTGGAGTCCGATTTCAAGCCGCCAATCGTTTTTTTCGACGGCAGGTCGTAAGGCAACTTGTATTCGTCATTGTACACGGTGCCAATCACCAGGGGCCGGTCGGGATCCCCTTCCAGGAACTCGACAACGACCTCCTGTCCGACACGCGGAATGATCTGACCGCCCCAGCGCTTGCCGGACCAGACCTGGGCCACGCGCAATCGGCACGACCGCTTCTTCTTGCGATCCCAGAAAAAGCGGACATAGATTTCGCCGAGCGACTCGACGTCGATTTCCTCGCTCGAATTGTCGTCCTTGGTCACCACTTTGGCGGTCTGGATGCCGTTGATCCTTGGTTTGGGCGTCATCATCAGCGCTCGAAACGGCCGATCGCTCGGCAGAAACTCGTAGCTGCCGAAATAGACGTGCTGCCCGGCGTCGCTCGGACCGCCGGTGCGATAGGATTCGATCGAGAACGAATGCGTGGAGCGCACCACGAGATACTCGATGTTTTGCGATTCCTTTGAGTGCTTTTCGAGCTTGGTCAACCCTCCCGGGAACAGGTTAACGGCGTCGCCGTTGCCACGCCGCCGACGATCCATCGCCTGCTCGGCCTGCAGCTGAATCTTCGCGTAGCGCTCACCGTCCGATTTCTCCTTGAACTTACCGGGAAAGTCGTAAAATTCCATCTCCGATCGGGTGTAATGTTCGGTGCCTTTGGCGTCGCTGATCATCTTCGCGTTGGGCTTCTGATAATTGTAGTCGTTGAGCTCGATCTTGCCGGTACGAAACCGGCGCTCCGAAACCCACTCGCAGATATGCTGCTCGCCGCGACGATCGGCTCCAGTCAGCGGTATGTAGGGGATCGTGGCGAGGCCGCCGATCGGGCTGTGCGAGGATTTGGAGTCCGCCAGCACGAGCGTGTGCTTACCCCCCTCATGCTTGAAGAAGTAGTAGATGCCATGCTGCTCCATCAGGCGGCAGACGAAGTTCAGGTCAGTTTCGCGATATTGAACGCAGTATTCGAGCTTCGGACAGGAGCCCTCTTCGGTCAGCTTGGATTCATAATCGGTGAAGCCGCGTTCATTGAAGACCTCCTTGATGATGTCAGGCGCCTTCTTGTCCTGAAAGATCCGGCAATCGGTGGTGCGCGACAACAACCATAACCAGGGTCTCAGCACGATCCGGTAGCTGAAATAGTCGTTCTTCACCCCGAGCCACTGAGCCTCCGTCAGAATGCCACTGAACTCGCGCTCCTTTTCATGCAGCTTTATCGTCAACGTGCACTGCTGACCGATCGCGCGATCGAAGTCGAGATCGGCATCTTCGCTGAGACACTCGATACGATATTCGAACAATTCGCTGAGACCTTCCGAGCCCTCGAATCCGGCAAAAACCAGAACGTCCTTGCCGAGAGGCGTCTTGAGTTCGCAGAGACGGGTATCCTGACTAAGCTGGCCCATGTGGCGCCTAAACTCCCTCCTCCGATCGAATGACCCGCCGCGGAGAGCTGATCAAACGCTATATGGTAGCCACTGAATCCTGCGCGCCACTTGCTGCGTTGGCAAGCCCGCCCCGGCGCAAGCCTTCACGCGTCCACCCGAATGGCCCAAAGAGCCACCCCCGCTATCAAGTAGTCGACTACAAGAGCTTGCCGGTTCACGCAAAAATGGCATGATCTCGGGAATGAACCGGGATCAGAAGGTGTCTCACTTACAAGAGACGATCGGATCATAATCCGCTGCATGATCCGCAAGTCGTCATTGGCAAGCAGCGGGACGCGATCGGGTGGTTGGATGGGTTCGTATGCTTGATGTCGCTTTACTGACGCAGCCCATTTCCGCTGACGATCCCTGCGGGCCGGATCTCGACGCCACAGGGGACGTCGAGTATCTCAACTTCTTCGCAGGTGCGGAATCTCTGCTCCCGATGTCGTTCTTTGACGTCGTCAACGCCAATGGAGAGCGTGGGCGCTTCGATCCGAAGGCGGTCGATTTTGCCCGACAGTTTGCCGCCGCGGAATCCCTTCTTGCGCGTACCCGCGATCTGCGCCTGAACATGCTGCTGGCCAAATTTTCCATTCTCAATCGCGATCTCGACGGTTTCCTCTGCTACCTGAAGGCAACCAACTTGCTGCTGAACGAGCAGTGGGAAGCAGTGCATCCAAGAAGCGAAGATGGCGACTACGCGCTTCGCGCCGTTACGGTTGAATCGCTCGACGTCTTCCCGACGGTCATCAACCCGCTGCAGTTCCTTCCCCTCATCGAGAACCGCAGATACGGCACCCTGACCTACCGTGCCTATCAAATTGCAATGGGCGAAATTCCCGCGGGCGCTGGCGACGCCGACGGGACCGATGTTGCAACCATCGAGCGCATCGTCAGCGAGACCGATCTCGGTATTCTAAAGGCAACCAGCGCGCGATGCTCCGCAGTCGCTGCCGAAATCTCGGGCATCAAGCAGGCTTGGCACGAAAAGTTGAACAGGGGTCCTTCCATCAGCCTGGACAGAGTGTCCGGCCTGGCGAACGGCATGGCCGCTTGGCTTGCAGGTCTGGTCACGTTGCGCGATCCGGCGGCGGTGGTTGCGGCAAGCGCGGAGAGCACCGAAGCCGTGGAGACAGAGGCGCAGCCGGCCACATCCGGGGAGTTAGCTTCTTCCGCCCAAGCCTCCGCGGCGCTTGCAGCAGTGACCGACTACTTTGCCCGAATGGAACCATCCAACCCGGCGCTGCTCCTGGTGCGTCAGGCACAGGAGATGATCGGCAAATCGTTTATCGAGGTCATGCGGATGCTCGTGCCATCGCACGTGGAGAGCGCCGCGATCAACATCGGGCGCGACAAGGTCTTCGACTTGCCGATCGAACGGATGGCGGAACTTGCTGCCCCACCCTCCGCGGGCACCGACAGCAACGATCAAGACGTTGTATTTTCAGCGGAAAACCGAGCGCAGGCATTGGGCCTGATGGCAAAAGTCGCGTCGTTCTTCCGAAGCGCCGAGCCATCCAGCCCCGTACCTCTTTTGCTCGATCGCGCGCGAGAGCTCGCGCAACGTGATTTTATCAGCCTTTTGAATGATGTTTTACCCGAAGGAACGCTTAAAACAATCGACAGGTCACATTGAACCGAGCTTTCGCTTGAGGGCACTAACTGGACACGAGGCTGTTTGCCGACCGCAACTCAAAGCGCCAGTCGATTCCGTGTCGGCGTCTTAAGCGATTTCGTAGTGAGGACACCATGGCTACAGACAGCGGTCAAAAATTCATTCGCCGAAACCGCGCTCCGCGCGTGCATATCACATACGAAGATCCCTACGACGCAGAGCGCCTGATAGAACTGCCGTTCGTCATGGGCGTCCTTTCGGACCTCTCCGGCAACAACCCGGGCGTCGAGAAGACGAAGGTCGAGGAACGCAAATTCCTCGAGTTCGACATGGACAATTTTGACAACCGCATGGCTGCAATCCAGCCCGGTGTGACGGCACGCGTCGCCAATCGCCTCACCGACGGGTCGGACGAAAAGCTCGCCGTCAACCTGCGCTTCAACAAGATGTCCGACTTCACACCAGTGGCAGTCGCCCGTCAGGTGCCGGCTACTGCCAAGCTGCTCGAGGCGCGCGAACAGCTTGCCAACCTGCTGCGCTACATGGATGGCAAGGTAGCCGCCGAGGACCAGTTGAAGAAGCTTCTCACCGATCCTCAACTGATGGCCGCGCTACGGGACCGAGCGAGCCAACCGAGCGAACCTGGCACTGAGAGCTAAGGGAAGGATGGGGACCATGGCAAAAGAAGCTGTTCAAAAAGGTACCAGCACCCAGGTCGGCACCGTCGAGGCCGACGAATTTTCCGCTTTGTTGAAGCAAAGCTTCAAGCCGCGCACTGAACGCGCAGCGACCGAAGTCGAAAATGCGGTATCCACGCTCGTGCAGGAAGCGCTGAAAGACACGAGCGTCATCAAGTCCGACGTAATCGACACCATCGAGGAAATGATCTCGCGGATCGACCAGAAGCTGACCGCGCAGATGAACGAGATCCTCCATGCGCCCGAGTTCCAGGCGATCGAAAGTGCCTGGCGCGGCCTCCACTACCTCGTCTTCAATTCCGAGACCGACGCCAACCTCAAGATCCGGGTGATGAACGTCTCGAAGAACGAGCTGTATCGGAACCTTCGGCTTTACCCCGATGCACGCTGGGACCAAAGCCCGCTGTTCAAGCAAATCTATGAGTACGAATTCGGCCAGCTGGGCGGCGAGCCGTTCGGCTGCCTGATCGGCGACTACTATTTCAGCCACCTGCCCACTGACGTGCAGTTGCTGCGCGATCTCAGCAAGATCGCAGGCGCCGCTCACGCTCCCTTCTTCAGCGGCGCCGAGCCGACACTGATGGGAATGGATTCATGGACCGAGCTGTCCAACCCACGCGACATCGGCAAGGTGTTCGACACGCCGGAATATGCCGCCTGGAAGGGGCTGCGCGATCAGGATGACTCGCGTTATCTCGGTCTGTGCATGCCGCGCGCCCTGGGTCGCCTTCCCTACGGGGCGAAATCGGAGCCCGTGGAAGAGTTCGCGTTCGAGGAGGAGACGGACGGACACACTGGCGACAAATATGGCTGGATCAACGCCGCTTATGCGATGGCCGTCAACATCAATCGCGCCTTTAAGGAGTTCGGCTGGTGCACGCGCATCCGCGGCGTGCAGTCCGGCGGAGAAGTTATCAACCTGCCGACGCACACGTTCCCCACCGATGACGGGGGCGTTGACCTGAAGTGCCCGACCGAGATCGCCATCAGCGATCGCCGCGAGCACGAACTTGCAAAAGCGGGCCTCATCCCGCTGATCCATCGCAAGAACACCGACAAAGCCGCCTTCATCGGTGCCCAGTCGCTCTACAAGCCGAAGAAATATTTTGGCGAGAAGGGCGTGGATGCAACCGCGTCCGACAACCTGTCGTCACGACTGCCCTATATGTTCGCTGTGTCTCGCTTTGCGCACTATCTGAAGTGCATGGTTCGCGACAAGATCGGATCCATGAAGGAGAAGGATGAGCTGACGGTCTGGCTGCAGACCTGGATCAACGAGTACGTTGATGCCAACCCAGCCCTGTCGTCAGAAGCTCAGAAGGCGCGCAAGCCGCTGGCCGCTGCGAAGGTAGAGGTCATAGCAAACGAGGAGAACCCGGGATACTACAACGCGCGCTTCTTTCTTCGTCCACACTTTCAACTGGAGGCGATGGACGTCGGCCTCAGTCTGGTTTCGCGCCTGCCGGGCCCCAGCTCATGACGCCGCAGCATCGCAACCGTAAACATGCAGAATTTTGAAAGGACTATGCTATGGCTGTCGACATCTTCCTGAAACTCGATCCGATTAAAGGCGAGTCGCTGGACGACAAGCACAAGGACGAAATCGATATCTTGAGCTGGTCGTTCGGCGAGAGTCAGACCGGCACATTCCACAGCGGCTCGGGCGGCGGCGCCGGCAAGGTCAGCATTCAGGATCTCCACTTCACGCACTTCGTCGACAAAGCCACGCCGGAACTCTTCAAAGTCTGCGCCAATGGCAAGCACATCGACACCGCGATCCTCACTGTCCGCAAGGCCGGAGAAAATCCGCTGGAATATCTCAAGATCGAGATGAAACACGTCATGGTCAGCAGCGTATCGACGGGCGGATCGCACGGCGAGGACCGTCTCACCGAAAACGTCAGCCTGAACTTCGCGAAGGTCAAGATGACCTACAGGACCCAAACGGAGAAAGGCGCTGGCGGAACTTCGCCGACGTTCGGCTGGGACGTGCCAGCCAACAAGGAATGGGCCTGATTTTCGGCCTCTGCTTGGCGCCGGTTGCGAACAGCGCGAACCGGCGCCAGCGTTGCAATTTTGATCCGTAGCTTTTGGCCGGCCCATCGTAAGTCGACGCCTGCTGAAGCGACCTCGGAGATCGACTAGCGCCCTGTCGATGCGTTTGGGCCAGGCGCCGTTTGAGTCAGGCGTCATGGGGACCGTAAATGACCATTGCACCAAAGAGGGATCGGCTCTCTCCTCCATTGATGCTGGCGTTTCGCTCGGCCCATGAAGCGCGCGATGCGCGCAAGAAGCTCAATTTGCGCGATGAGTTCGGTGAACGGGTCATTGCCGGGCGGCGCAGCGCGGGTCGCTTTCCGATCTCAGAAACCCTGCTGCGGCGCGAGGTCTCGCATGACCTCGAAACGCTCCTCAATACCATCGCTCTGGAATCGATCCTGGACCTGAACGGCCGGGATTGCGTGCGAACGTCGATCCTGAACTACGGCTTCCCCGATATCGCCCACAGATCGATCGACGAGGTCACCGACGATGAACTCACCGACGCGCTGCGCGCAACGCTGACGACTTATGAACCGAGGCTTGATCGCAAGTCGATCCGGATCCGCCGCGACGGCTCGGTCGGCCCCGAACAACTCAAGCTGCGCTTCATCGTTCACGCAGACCTGAAGACCGAGCCGCTCAACGTCCCTGTGGAATTCGTCGCCGACGTCGATCTCGACAGCGGCGACATTCAGATCAACCGACTGTAGCATGAATCGCGAATTCCTGGATTTCTACAACCGCGAACTGTCGCTGCTCTACGAGCAGGCCGGCGATTTCGCCGAAGAATATCCTGGCATCGCGGAGCGCCTGGGCGGCCTGGTTCGGGATCGGTCGGATCCGATGATCACCGGGTTACTCGAAGGCGCAGCGTTTCTCGCCGCCCGTGTTCAGCTCAAACTCAAGCATGAATTTCCGGAATTCACGGCCAACCTGCTCGAGCAGCTGGTTCCAAACTACCTCGCCCCTACCCCATCGGCCATGCTGGTCACGGCACGACCATCCTATGCCGACCCGGCGCTGCGCGATGGCAAGAAGATCGCTCGCGGCGCCTATTTCGACGCCACCTATCGCGAAAGAGAGCGAAGTCTTTCCTGCCGATTTCGACTCTGCCGCGATATTGCGCTCTGGCCGTTCGACGTCACGGGCGCCGAGTATTTCTCGACTGCAGGCGCGCTGCAAGCGCTTGGGATTTCGGTCGGCAGCGACGTCATCGCCGGACTGAGACTGTCACTGACGCATCGCACTGCGGCTCGGCTCGATGAGGAACCGCCGGGCGCAGAGAACCGGACCAAGCCGGAAACCTGGTTTGCAGGCTGCCGCGTCAGCGAACTCCCGATCTATCTGTCCGGCGCGGAATCCGATGCCATCGCGCTTTACGAGCAGTTGATCTCGAATTGCCGGGGCGTCTACTTCCGCCATCTCGACGACTTCGGCGACCCGGTGGTGACCGGTGCACCCGATGACTGCGTGCAGCAGATCGGCTTCGACGAGAACGAGCTGCTCTTTCCCAGCGACAATCGGGTGTTTCGCGGTTCGGAACTGCTGCGCGAATATTTCATGTTCCCGCGTAAGTTCCTCGGCATCAACCTGACGGGACTGCGCAGCGTGATGCCACGGCTGCGCAGCAAATCGATCGACATCGTCTTTGCCTTCGATGAACATAATTCCCGTCTGGCCGCCGCGGTGCGTCCTGATATCTTCATGCTCTATACGGCGCCAGCGATAAACCTGTTCGAGAAGACGAGCGATCGCATCGTCGTCAAGTCGAATACGCACGAGTACCATGTGGTGCCGGATCGCAGCCGCTATCTGGAATACGAGCCCCACCAAGTGCTCGAAGTCTACGCCCACTTTTCGGCAGAAAAGGACAAGCGGCCGGTGCGTCCGCTGTATTCGGCGGCTGTCGACCGGACCAGCGGATCGGTCGAAGGGCTTTATTTCACGGTGCGCCGGTTGCCTCGGCGCCGCACCGTGGAAGAGAAGACGTACGGCGCATCCTCCGACTACACGGGGACGGACATGTTCCTGTCACTGCTCGAGCCCGGTCAATTGAGTGGCGAAGGCCCGGTTGCCGAACTCAGCGTCCGGGCATTGTGTTCCAATCGCCATTTGACCGAGCATTTGCCGGTCGGCCAGGGCGGCGCCGATTTCCGCCTGCTGGATGATACCTCCCTCGATCTCATATGCGTCGCGGGTCCCACCCCACCGCGCGAGCCGGTGGTTGCCCAGTTGCGCAGCCGCAGCGAGATCGCCAATAGCGGGATTGTCAGCTGGCGGCTCATCAACATGCTGAGCCTGAACTATCTTGGCCTCGTCGAGCGCGGCGGCGGCAAGAATGCCGGAGCGCTGCGCGAAATGCTGTCCTTGTTCGCCGACCAGTTCGACGACGCCACAGAACGTAAGATCCGCGGCGTGCGCAGCATTGAAAGCCGGCCGGTGGTACGGCGAGTGCGTGAGCGCGCGGGCAGCGGCGCGGCACGTGGTCTGGAGATCACCGTCATTCTCGACGAGAAAGCATTTGAAGGCAGCGGGGTGTTTTTGCTCGGCGCTGTGCTGGAGCGTTTCTTCGCCGATTATTCGGGCTTCAATACGTTCACGCAGACGGTGATCTCGACGCCGGAACGCGGTGAGATCATGCGGTGGCCGCCGCGCATGGGCACACGGAGGCCGCTGTGACGCTGATCGAAGAGATGAAGGCCGAGCCTTGGCGGTTCGATTTCTTCAATACGTTGCGCCAGCTCGAGCGGGCCAATCCGGATCGGCCGCGGATCGGTGACAGTGCCACACGGCGAGAAGAATACGTCGACCTCGGCCAAGTGCCCTATTTGGAGTTCCCCGCCTCCAACCTCGCGGCGGTCGATGACCAGTCCGGCCGGCTCCGGATACTCGTCAAGTTTCTCGGCCTCCTGGGACCACAGGGCGCACTGCCGCTTGCGACCACCGACGAAAGCCTTGGTTGGTGGCTCATGCGGGACGACGCATTCCCGCGTTTCCTCGACCTCCTCAACGGACGCTTCCTGCAACTCTTCTTTCGCGCCTGGGCCGACGCGCGACCGATCGCGCAGCATGACAGGCCGGCAGAGGATCGCTTCATCGCCTATGTCGGCTCCTTTGCTGGTCTCGGCTCCGACGTTTTCGTCGATCGGGACACCGTACCGGACATGGCGAAGCTCAGCTTCGCCGGTCTGATCGCTCCCAGGGCCAAGTGCGCGTCACGGCTGACGCGATTTCTGCAGGGGTTGTTCGGCGTCAAGGTCGAGATCGACGAATTTGTCGGAACTTGGCTCTCCTTCGATCCGAGTCACTGCAGCCGTCTCGGCGGGACGCATGCGAGGCTCGGCCGGGACGCCCTTCTGGGCTCACGCGTCTTCAGCGTTGAGGACAAGATCAGGGTTCGAGTCTTCGTCAAGAACTTTACTCAGTACGAGCAGTTCCTGCCGACCGAAACACCCAATCTGTCGGAGCCACTGGCAGACGCCGTGTTCTTCTACATTGGCGATGAACTCGAATGGGAGGTGGAACTCGCCATTCCCTCGGGAGAGGTTGTCCCGGTCAGGCTTGGGCAGAGCGGTCGGCTTGGTTGGACCACCTGGGTGTCGCCGAACTGGAGCTCGACGGAAGAATTTCGCCGCGATGCCCGCTTTCAGCTCGGTGAGCGCCTGAGGGCCCGTCGCGCGGTCGATGCGGCTGCGATTTGAACCTATCCACCGCACCGACCGCCACAACACTAGGGATTTGAAGCATTTTCCGCATGGTGCCGGGCACCGCGGAGGAATTGAGCAGGAGGGCCGCCGTGACAGACATCAGCCTGGAAGCTGTAACGGGGAAACTGAACCGGGCCGGCTATGATGCCTTCATACAGGCTTTGCGCCATGCCAAGAGCGCCGGTAACCGCAATGTGGAGCTCGCGCATTGGCTGTTTCATATCCTGCAGCAGGAGCGCACGGATCTGAGCCTGTCCCTGGATCACTACAAGCTCGACCGCCCGCGCTTGTTGTCGGACATTGCGGGAGTCATCAATGGATTTCGCAAGAACGAGACCGACATGCCAGGTGTCGCCAATTCGGTCATCGATCTCCTCGATCGGAGTTGGCATTATGCGACGCTCTTCTTCGGCGAAACTCAGATCCGCACCGGCCATCTGCTTGTGGCAGGCCTGAAGTCGAACGATGTCCGTCGTGCCCTGAACAATCTCTCGCAGGAATTCGCGAAGGTCAACGTCGATGCACTGGCCGCCGAGCGCCGCGCGATCTGGTCCGGCTCCGATGAGGAGACCATGCGGCCGATGGACGGCTCGGGACTGGTCGGCGCCGGTACGGAGGGTGCGGACCAAACAGGTCCCAAAGGAACGACGCCGCTCGCCCGGTTTGCCCAGGATCTCACCGCCAAGGCCAGATCAGGCCAGATGGATCCGATCCTCGGCCGGGACGACGAAATCCGCCAATTGATCGACGTGCTGATGCGCCGGCGGCAGAATAACCCGATCCTCACCGGCGAGGCCGGCGTCGGCAAGACCGCCGTGGTCGAGGGCTTCGCGCAGCGCATCGCCGCTGGCGATGTACCACCACCGCTACGCAATGTAACTCTCTGCGCGCTCGACATCGGCCTGATGCAGGCCGGCGCTTCGATGAAGGGCGAGTTCGAACAGCGTCTGCGCTCGGTGATCGATGAGGTCCAAAACTCACCCACTCCCATCATCCTCTTCATCGACGAAGCCCACACGCTGATCGGAGCCGGAGGCGCGGCCGGCACGGGAGACGCGGCCAACCTCCTGAAACCTCCCCTCGCTCGTGGCACGCTCCGTACGATCGCCGCCACCACATGGGCGGAGTATCGCCAGTATATCGAGAAGGACCCCGCTCTCACACGACGCTTCCAGCCGATCCAGATCGATGAACCCGACGTCGAGACCTGTTGCATCATGCTGCGCGGACTTCTTGGTCCGATGCAAAAGCACCATGGTGTTCGCATCTCCGATGCCGCGATCGTTGCAGCCGTCAACCTCTCGCACCGCTACATTCCTTCAAGACAGCTCCCGGACAAGGCAGTCAGCCTACTCGACACCGCATCGGCACGTGTGGCCATCAGCCAGAGCGCGACGCCGGCTCTGATCGAGGACACGCGTGTTTCGATTACCGCTCGCGAGGCTGAACGGTCCGCGCTGGTCAACGACGCTGACCTCGGTATCACGAAGAGCGAGCGCATTGCCGCGATCGACAACGATATCGCAGCTCTGAAGGACAAGCTGGCGCACCACGAGGCCGATTGGGCCGCCGAGCAGGTGCTGGTCAAGGACATCCGCAGCATTCGCGAGATCCTGTCGGAGGCCAAGGAAGGCGAGGACCCAGCTTCCAGACGCGCGGAGCTGCGCGGTAAGTTCGAGACGCTAGAGGGCATCAATCCGGAAAAGCGGATGGTCTATGCCCATGTGGATCAGCAATCGGTCGCGTCCGTCGTATCCGACTGGACCGGCATCCCGGTCGGCCGGATGATGCGGGACGAGATCGAAACTGTCCTGAAGCTGCCGGAGATTCTCAACCGCCGTGTGGTCGGCCAGTCCCATGGGCTGACGATGATCGCCAAGCGAATCGAAACCAGCCGAGCCAAACTGGACAACCCGTCGAAACCAATCGGAGTGTTCATGCTGGCCGGACCGTCCGGGGTGGGCAAGACGGAAACCGCCTTGGCGCTTGCCGAGACCCTCTACGGCGGCGAGCAGAACATGATCACGATCAACATGTCGGAGTTTCAAGAAGCGCACACCGTTTCGACCTTGAAGGGCGCACCTCCCGGCTATGTCGGCTATGGCGAGGGCGGCCGCCTAACTGAGGCGGTGCGGCGCAAGCCCTACAGTGTCATCCTGCTCGACGAGGTGGAAAAAGCCCATCCCGACGTTCATGAGATATTCTTCCAGGTGTTCGACAAGGGGACCATGGAGGACGGCAACGGCCGGCGGATCGACTTCAAGAACACCTTGATCATTTTGACGACCAATGTCGGCACCGATCTGATCATGGGCCTCTCGCGTGACCCCAAGTATCGCAACGAGCCGGAAGAGCTCGCCAAGATGCTGAGACCGGAATTGTTGAAGGTGTTTCCCGCAGCACTCCTCGGACGCATCGTCTCGATCCCATACTTCCCGCTGTCGGACGAGATGCTCGCCGGGATCACTCGATTGCAGCTCGACCGGATCGGACGGCGGCTCCGCGACAATCATAACGCGGCCTTCAGCTACGACGATGTCGTCGTCGAGCACATTGTCGCACGCTGCAACGATCCGGATTCCGGCGGGCGCATGATCGACAACATCATCACCAACACCTTGCTCCCGGAGCTGTCGCGCCAATTCCTCAGCAAGTCGCTCGCCAAGGAAGAGGTCAAGCAAGCGCGAGTCTCGATCGAAAACGACAAGTTCGTATATTTGTGGAATTGAGGACGATGAACATTCAAACCGAACATCGCCCCGCGAGCACCGGTCCCACACCATATGACGAGGTCTTCTACCCCGGCCACGTCTACGGCCTCACTCATCCGAACCATCTCGCAACCATCGCTGCGGTTTATGGCATGCAACCCGCTCGGGTGGAACGCTGCCGGGTGCTGGAGCTCGGCTGCGGCGTTGGCGGCAATCTGTTGCCGATGGCCTTTCAATATCCGGCCAGCGAATTCGTCGGTGTCGACCTGAGCGGCGTAACGATCGAGCGCGGTCAACGAAATATCGCAGCCTTGGGCTTGAGCAACATCGAACTCCTGCACCGCGACATCATGGATGTCGACGCAAATTTCGGAGAGTTCGACTACATAATTACCCACGGCGTGTTTTCATGGGTGCCGCCGGCAGTGCGCGAGAAGATGATGATGATATTCAAGCAGAACCTCGCGCCGCAAGGGGTCTGCTATGTCAGCTACAATGCGCACCCGTTCTCGCACATGCGGGACATGGCCCGCGACATGATGCGGTACCACACCCGCCGCCTCACCAGCATGAAAGAGAAGGTAGGACAGGCCCGCGCAATCCTGAAGTTCCTGAGTGAGGGCTCGAAGGTTACCTCGGTTCACGGTGCGGTCATGCGCGACCAGTACAACCGCGTCCTCAAGTCTCCCGACGAGCTGTTGTTTCACGACGATCTCGACGACGGCGCCGAGGCATTCCTGCTGCACGAAGTTGTCGAGCGCGCAGGCTCCTGTGGCTTGCAATATCTGAGTGACGCCGATTTCTCGCGACGCAACCTGGCAGGCTATTCCGAGGAGGTGCGCGCGACGTTGCAACGCTTCCCGGACAGCGAGTTCATGGCGCGCGACCAGTATCAGGATTTCATCGACGGGAACGGCTTTCGCCGTACCCTGCTCTGCCACGACGACGTCTCGCTCTCCCGCCAGATCGACCTCGAATTCATCACCCGCTTTCATTTGCTGAGCACGACGAGCCCGGTTGATCCGGACGCCTGCGTGACCGACGATTCAGCGATGGAATTCGAGAATCAGGACGGTAGCACGATTAAGGTGACCAATCCGCTCCTGAAGGCCGCGCACCTGTGTCTCGGCCGCACCTGGCCTCGCGCACTGTCCTTTGACGAATTGCTCGCTGGCGCCCGGGCACTGCTTGGTGGCCGAATGGCAGATGATGACAGAAGGGCGCTGACTGAGGCGATGTTCATCCTGGCTTGCAGCGGCGAGGTCTCCTTCCTGCTGTCGCGGCCGTTCCTTTTGCAAGGCGCGTCGGACCGTCCGCAGGCGAGTCTTCTCGCCCGCAAGCAAGCGCAGACAGGTCCCCTGGTCACCAACCTTCTCCATCAGACGGTGCAGCTCGAGGATGACCGAACCCGGGACTTTGTGCAATTGCTCGACGGTACCCGGACCATCGACCAGATCACGACCGAAATGACCAAAAGATTCGGCGAGACCATCCGGATGGATCAGAGGGATAGCGCCGGACACCCCGCGGAGCCGTTGCTGCTGTCAACACGAGAAAGCGTTCAGCGTTCGCTTGCGATGGTCGGCAAGCTGGGTTTGCTGGGCGCCTGAGGGTCCAGCGGGTTGGCCTGCCCGAGAAAGAGGTCACGGCATGGAGGCGAGAGCTCCTGCTCTCTAACGGAAAAACAGCTTAGGTCGATCAGCCGTCGTGAGTGTATTGCTGGCCAAGAAGCCATCCAGTGACAATGCCGGCCGGACCGCTGGTGTAGACACCATTAAGGCCAACGCCGGCGCGCAGCATTCGCCATTCACTTTCGCCGACCCACGGAATTCCAGGATCACCCTTCTGATATTGCGACAGCAGCGTTCGGGCGACCTCTGCGGCATTTGCATAGATCGGCCCGTTGGCCCAGCGAGGTCGGGGCAGGCCCGTCATGCGGCAATAGAGGGCCGTGCAGACGTAGGCGGACGCCTCTTCCGCATTGGCGTCGAGACCGGTGCGCAAGAGATCGTAAGCGGCATGCAGGGCTTCGTGGACGATATAAGCCCCATCCATCCGCCCCGTCGCAGATACGACCTCAAGAGTATTCGCGGCAACCGCAGTACCGTCGGCTCGCGTTCGCGCGACGTCGTTATATTGCGCAGCAACACCGGCCGCGAGATCGGTCGGAACCCGGACGGTGACTTGTCCCAACCGGATGGCGCGAGCGACATGATGGAACGTTTGCGGTGCTATCGTCACGTGACTGCCGCGGATCGGAAACCGGAACCGAATGCGTGCGACCGCTGGGCCATTGAGCACGTCGAACACCTTGCTCCGCAGTGACATTGGATTGTCCTCGCTGTCGAGACCACCCCATGTAACGTGGTCGGCGCTGCCGGTTGGGAGGTTCAAACAGTCTATGCGTCAGCGTGACGGGAACTCGGTCATTGGAGATGACTTAGGCTGCCGGCAGCACAATTGAGCGAACTAAATTTTGAACCCGCCCCGCTTGGGGCAGACCAATCTGAGATTAGTCTTGCCCGCGGAGGGCGGCCCTGCGATGACCAGCAACCCGACGACGACCGACACTTTCCGCAAGATCGCGGCGCGGCTGACCATGTTTCGCCCGCAGATCGATCTGACGCAATACTTCGCCGGTCGCAACCCGGATGTCCGCCTTTATGACGAAAAGCCCTACATCAGGCATCAGCTCGAGCAGTACGGCGTGGCGGCCGCAACGAATACACTCGATGGCGTCACCTTCCTGCCAACGAACTGGTACGACCTGATCAAGAAGCTACGCATCGCCAAGACACCCGACGGATTCGACGCTTTCGCCGAGGGGCGCAGCCCGGAGAAATCATCGCATTGGGCCCTCGATCTGTCGATGGCTGCGACGATCGGCAAGGGTTTTCGAGAGATCTGGCGTCCGAAGCTGTCCGACAGGCCACTCTCAACGCGGGACCTCCCCGGCCGGCACGGCTTCGGGCTTGGACGCGACCGCGGACAGTGGAGCGACGCCTACAGCTCGCAATTCGGTAAGGACCCGCAACCGCAAGACATTACCTCGCTGCATTTCGCAGTGGCGCCCGATCGGGTCAACGTCCACATCGACGAAACAGGCTTCGTATTCGAGGGCGCAGACGGCGCCCTCACGGTCGGGCCGAACTTCGCGCACCACGCCGGCAACGAATTATTCTGGAAGAGCAACCCACATCTGCCGCGTTGGGCAGCCGAACATATCGACCTCATCCTGCCGAACAGTGCGAATGACTTTTCGCGCTTGGGCATTTCGGCCGACATCTACCGGCGCAAGGACTTGCGCGTCACGGTCACCGGCTCCTGCGGAATTTTCGGCGGATTCGAGTGCTCGGGAACGGTGAGCATCAGTGGGACGCACAATTTGCTCGGCTCGAAGCCGAAGGGCGCCCGCTAAAGCGGATCGGGCGCCTACAAGACTCTCACGCCGAGGATCCGCGATTGCCGCATTAAAGGCGGGCCCGCCGACGATCCCAGCGAAAGCGCCAGCAAGATCTCAACACCGCGTATGGGTTGTAACGTGGCACAGTTGCATCATCTGTACGACGGTAAGGGATCCAGACGTCGAGGCTTCGACTCGGGAAAAAACCGATGCGCGGTCGTGTCGCGAACGCCCATCAGAAACATGTCCGCCCAACCATAAATCTCGTCAATTTCCTTGCCGGTATCTACGGCACCCTTCACGCGCGCTTCGGGCCTTGGAGACCCGTCGATCATCCGGTTTGCCTGGTCGAGCGAACCCTTGTTTGTTTCGGCGAAGACAACGTTAAGTTCTTTCAACCGATTGACGATCGGCGATTCGATCCAGTTATGATGACCGAATCCTTCCCGCCAATCCTCTTCCAGGTTTTCTAGCTGCTCGAGATCGCTCAGACCGGCCTTTGCCAGCTCCTCAACGCGTCGTTTGTAGCGCGAGGATTTGCTCATAGCCGCCATCGCGCGATCAAAGACCTCATGGATGTAGTCGGCCCAGAGCGCCCTCTCGTAATGGTCGGCCAGAAAATGGCGTGCAATCTTCACCGGGATCTTGCCGAAGAATTCCCACTCGGCGGCCCATCGCATTCGGATCGTGTCGATGTGCTGGCGGACCGCCGTTCTCGCTTGTTCGACATTGCCCTTTTCGCGCGCCAACCAGGCTGCGCCGAACTCGGTCCCTTGGTTCATCCACATTTGAACGTCCCTCAGTTGGGACAGAACAACCTCGGCTGATTCGTCAACGAGCCTGCTGAAGTCTGCGTCCATATTTGCCGCAACAGACGGTTGATCCATGGGATAGGAGCCCCTGCGATCCGGGGCTGGAAATTTCTTGCCGATTTCTTTGCCAACGTCCTTGACAAGGTTGCCAAATATTGCGGCCTGCATCTTTGAAAATCGGTCGAGGGTCTGAGGTTCATTCATCTGCATCACGGAAGCCAAGTCCCACTTGTATTTCCGGACGGTGAAGCTTGGAACGAACTTATATTGAACCCAAGCACCGAGGAATGTCATCGCTCCGCTCGTCACAAGAGAAAAGATGAAAGCGAAACGGGCCGCGTCTGCCTTGTACTGCTCTTCAACCTCTGTGAATGTCTTCGCGCGCATGGCTACGGCGGTCGCGTAAGCGGCCGTGACATCCTTGAATGCGTTCTTCCACACCTTGATCTGAGCCTCGTAGTCTTTGTACACGCCATCAAGCAGCTTCCAGCCGTAATCGCCGAGATCACGTTCGTATACGACCTTGGGATCTCTCTCCCTGTCTGATCTGGGTCGGCCGGAAGGCGAGTCGTCGCGCTGCGCACGAGGCGTCGTTCCAGGCGGCAGGAACGGCTTGATCAGATCGATGGGCAGCGGCGCCATATCTCCCTCCTCAGTTTCTAACGCGCAAGTGGCATTCAGACTAAGACCATGAACGCCGACGGCCTCGCACCTTGGTGAGTGCTGGGCTTTCGCACCTGGCAATTCGTTATTGGTCACAGCGAAAGGCGGTCGGGTTCGGTAACGCCGCTTTTTTTGAACAGACTTGTTGGTTCCACTCCGTCGAGGAACCGGTGCTTTCGTGAACGGAAGAGCGAGTCAACGATAGAGATGCTTTGCTCAACTAACGGAGATTCTGCCAGCCTGCGTGCAAGTGTGATCGGCCGCACAAATCGTTCAACCCGGTACTCCCCCCTGCTTGTTGTCGGAAGGTGGCTAGATCGTTCCGCCGCCAACGAAGATTTCGACGACCACCGCCCGATTGGCGGCCCTGTTGATCACTGTCGTGTTGTCTTGCAGGTACTCGTAGTGTGGAGCTGGCTGAACGGAGAAGACGCGCGAGCCGGCGCTAGGGCCAAACAAGTGAAAGACATTCCTCGCCCGGCCCGTGCGCAGGAAAATGTTGTTCCGTTCATTGCCGGTGCTGTCGCTGTATCCGATAATCTGAAACTTCAGTGACTTGTCAGTCTCGAAACGCATAAGCTGCGCTGCCAGCAGTGGATCGCGCTTGGCGATGGTCTTGAGATGCCGCCAGTCGACGCCGAAATCTCAGATGATGAGATATTGGCAGGCACCCACCGGCGGGACCAGACTAACGTCCGCACCGATGTGGCCGACCTCGGTGCGGGACGTCGCAACTTCATTGGCCTGGTAGGGAAAGACGTCGGCGCTGCGAACCTTGGCAAGTGGCGCGCACTGTCGTTCCGGGGCCAAATTGGGCATCTTTTCGACGGGACCGGGCGGCGGGTATTGAGGCGGAGGTTGCGGCGCGCGTTCCATCGCAATTTCTCCTGTTGCTGGCCTGGCTCGTTCAAAGCTGAGGACTGAGGGAGCGTCGGCTCCCACCACGGCTTGACTAGTAGTGACGCGAGCGGTCGGCAGGTTCAAATGCGAGTTGCGGGTGCCACGGAATCACAGCGGCTTTGGTCACCCATACGAAACACGTCAAGTAGCTTGACCCTTCTAGCGCGATTTGTACTTGGTGAGATGGTAGACGCCAAGTGGAACGAGAGGGCTCCAGAGCGTTTTGAAACGTCCGTCCGAACTCACTTATCTGATTGGACGGGGACAAGCAGCCCTCCGCGGGACTTCGGTCCAAGCTCTGAGCAGCACGCAAAACGTGGAGCTTGCGCATGGACACCGAAAATCGCCCGACTCCTCGACGTACTTAGCCATCCTCTCGCGAGAAGACGCCGTCGCACGTCGAGATGCGCCCCCGAGAGGTGGCCGCATCGTCGACGTCTTTGAAGCGCTTGCCGCCGTCGGCATCGAAGGGCACCTCGTGATCTACGACGGGGTTTTTGGGACGCCGGCCACGTCGCGATCGGATCTCGATCGAAAGTTAGCGGATTGAGGGAAGTGCCCTAGAGGCGGCACGCCGCTCAAGTCCATGTTGGCGAGGGCAACCTTTGATTTCGAGCAGCCACATAAGGTCCTGCGATCATCGAAGATCGCATTCCGTACCAGCTCGCAGCCCATGCTTCGAGCGCAGCGCCTGAGACCAACATCACGCGCCCGTGGCGGCCAGCCCTTCGAGAAGCGCTACGGTGGCCGTCAAGCTTAGGCTCGGCGGGGTCATCTGATTGCTCACCTCGCGCGCCTGAGTGAGGCATCCTGGCTCCAGCACGGTTCGCAGGTCATCTCGAAGGGTCTCCACCGTAGTTACCGAGAACCGACGTGAGGTACCTACCCCCAGGCGTTTGATCTGTGGCCCCCATATCGGTTGGTCGGCGCCGATCCAGAGGATAAGAGTTGGGAATCCGGAGCGCACGCTGGAGGCAGTAGTGCCGGAGCCGCCGTGGTGAACGATGGCGCGGCAGCGCGGTAGCATCCTAGCGTGATTGACCGAGGGCAGATCATGAGGTCTCGTGTCGGGGCCGTGCCTCCAAGGGTCAGCACGCCAGAACAGATCAGCGCACGCGCGCCGACTTCCCGGCACGCATTTGCGATCATCTCAACGGTCTCGGCCGGCCTGTCGACTAGCATGCTGTCGAACCCGAAGTAAATTGGCCGACGGCCGGCGCCGATCCAGGAAACCACGGAATCATCGAAGTCAGTGGCGGATTCCAAGGTCATCGTGCCGACCAACGGCCTCCCCCAGCTCCATTCCGCCTCAAGCCCGGGAAAGAACACCTTGTCATAGGCTTGAATTTCCAAAGCCTTGGACTCGACGATGCCGCGGGCAAGCACGAGTTCTGGTGTGCGGAAGCCCTAGGGCTCGGCGCTGTTCATCATAGGCCGGTCGCAACAGGCGCCAATGCGACCACTCGGCGAGCGACCACAAGGGTTCGACCAGTCTCGGCGGCAATCGAACCGGCAGAATGTGATTGTTCGCCCTGACAGGAAAGTAATGCAGGGCGGCAAACGGTACGCCTCAGCGCTGTGCGAGAAAACTAAGTTCGTAGGCACAACGCCAATCGCGGCAGGCCTTTTTAGCAGCTCCAGCTCTTCTGCACGCTGTGGTGCGACGCGGTACTCCGCCAGCAAAAACGCACTGGAACGCTGAGCTCGTTCGAGTTAAGTCGGGACGAACAGCTCTTATGCGAGTGAGACCCACCACACGAAGCTACGCTAAAGCGCGCGTTACCAGCCGATTGCCTTACTCCCACTCAATTATTTCGGACATCGTATCGTCGTTGATTTGCAAGCACAAATCTTCAAGTCTGACGGACAAATGCCGACGGTATACCCGCCGCATTTTTGGGGTCTTGAATTCACAGAATAATTTGAACCGTTCGCGCTCTGGGCGATTTATCGGAGACATCGGCTGATCAGCACCGACGGCGTGGTCAAGACTGCCGTTACGACCTTGGTTGCGCGTATGTTCAAATACCGTAAGAGATCAGGAGCCCGCCGCTCCGGTCGCTCGATGGTTCGCACCCGCCGTCACTGCCCTAGCGCGACGGCAATGCGACCAGTTGATATGGGCTACCTTCAAGCTTTCGGCTGAGGACCGCGTACCCTCCAATTGCGACAATTGCGACGTACCTACAGAATGATCGCGGAGTGCCAGAATTCTCGATGAACTGAAGATCTGGCTCTCGATGGGGGCCCTTTCCGCGGAAGGGGTGTCTTGTCAACTCTATTGATTGTGCACGGTTTTTTGCGCCGGCGCGAATAAATACTACGGTGTTTACAATGGTCGAGTCAGCACTACCGAAACCGTAGTCTTTGTCGCAGCAGGTGGCCCCTTCCCTGGCCAAAACGGGTGAAGTGCAATTTTGCTGTCTCGACGGCAAGTTGTGTAAGAAAGCGGACTAGTCTCAAGTGCCGCCGGCCCACGCGGCGGGCTTGCTGCACGCGACTGTGATGACTGTTGAGAAATGCCGTGTGAAGTAGTTCACAAGCGGGAGGTATCTCTGCGCGTAGCATGGGCGCTTCCACTGGAGGGAAGCGCAATGAAGTGGAACTTGACAACCTATCGAACGCTCGCGCTGACCATCGCTGTTCTAATGGCCGCTGGTACTACTATGGCCATCGGTACTCCTCGTGGAGTCAATGAACCAATGTTGGGATCCGATTGGCAATGCAGCCGGACCATGCTGCTCGTGACCACGTGCGCACTGAAGGATTGAGCGAAATAGCCGCAGACCCGCGCTCGGCAAAGCTAGCGGGCGATCGTTCACATCTCGGCCCTGATGAATGTCGGCCTAACAATCGGTTAAGGAAGAACCCATAGCCTGTTCCCGTTGACCTGCATCCCGTCACCACATGACGAGGTGGTTCCAGGACGGGGCCGATACCGTGGCAGACCTCAGGGAAAAATTGGACAAACTCCGTGCCGACGCCGCGGATATGGCCCTTATGAGCAGGCGAACCAGCGACTCGCAAAGGCGCGCACTTTTCGAACGCTTGGCAGATGATCTCGCCATAGAGGCTCTCGAACTTGAGCAGGTGGTGAAGCTGCAAAGCCGGCGCTCCGGTCACAGCGACATGGACAAAGTCGTGCCCCTCCAGGCGCGTCCAGATCGTCGCTGACACAATCCCGCTTCCCTTTGTGGGTCACCGCCTCAACTCCCGGCCTCCCGTTCGCAGCTGGCGAGTCTTCATGCTGCAACTGCTCATGGTCTGTCCGGTCTGGTCTGCAGTCCAAACACCTCCGGCTTCCAGGCCGGCGGGTTTTTCAATGGATTAGCCGTCCTGACAGGTGATGCCGAGGCTGTCGCAGGTGAGTGCGAACAGCTCTTTTGACTTAGAATCTTCAAAGCAGAACCTGGTGCCGATCTCCGCTCGGTCGGTCCACCAGCCGGCGTTAGCTCCCTTGGCGATGCGGGCGGCCTCGCCTCGTAACAGGTCCAGTCGTTTCCCGGCGGCACGAACAATCAGGCAATTCTCCTTGGGCATAATCGTCCTCCACGGCAATTTGGATTCCGCAAATTGTCGGTACAGAAAAACCTAGAACTTGCAGCGAGGGAAACAAAGCCGGCCTGCACTAAGGCCGCAGCGATGTTGTCGCTGCGATCTCGCGTGGTCAAAAGACACCGGGTGAAAAGATCTAAGTGAAATATACAGCCAGCCCCGGTGGAATGATCCTATCGCGACATTTCTGGCTCGCAATATGATCCATTTCACATCGGCCGCACCATGCATCAAGGGCCGCCGCCGACGGTTTGCTGGAAGACTACGGTCAGAAGCTTCGCGAATTCAGGCTTCCGATAACCAGTGTGACTAGCCCGCTACATCAACCTGAGCACGAACAGGTTACTTTTTTGAGACAGGTGGGCGTTCGTGCCATTTTGCGCAACCAACGCTACCGTGCCGAAAGCGACCGGCACGCAACTGCCAAAGAGCAGATAGCTTTCACGACCTGTTTGGGCATAGTGGCTTCCTGACCTACAGCCGCCTCTCGTTTCACTGACGTACGAGGTTGGATCGCATGCCGATCAGCATTGTGTAGGCAAGTCGTCGCCAAATCAGGCTCATCAGGACTAGCATGGTGGCCTCCCCGCGTCTGATGTCGTCAACCTACAACCTTGCCTGTTTCCGGACGACTTCGCCGATGGCGTTGAATGGTTTCGTCATCGGCGGTGGCCGCGCCATCCACTGGCAACGCCAACGGGCTGGCTTGGGCGCGCGCCGGTTCAAGCATCAGTCCGCCCAGTGTTCCTTTCTCGAGAAAACGGCGTCGGGCGCATTGCTCAAGAATTCGCCTTGCAATTGTGCCCGTCCACTGTCGTAATGCTATGATTGTCGGAATATTTTCAGTCCATTTGTGTTGAGGCCGTGATGAGTATTTCCGATCGAACTTTCAATGCCGTTTTTGCTCTGCACCAACGTATCGTACTTATCGAATGTCAAATGGCTGAATTAGGTGTCCTGCGAAACCGATTAGCGCAAGCTCAGTTGCGCCGCTCGCGGTCAAGGTCGAGTCGTTCAGCTTCCAAGAAGCTAGGTCGGCGCCGCAGGTGTAGGTAACTCTCCGCGAAACAACCCCGAAGTTTATCTGCCCCTCGTAAGCCCAAGCTATGGGCAATTCGTGAGTCGGGGGGATTCATGGAAGGACAGCCGTTTGAGAGCATGTCTCTCGAAGAGCTTTGGCGACTCCATGCGGTCGTCAATGACATTCTTGCCGCGAGACTCGTAGCCAAGAAGGAAGAGCTTGAACGGCGTTTGGGACTGCTCAAGCGGGAAGACAAGCCTCCCAATTATTAAAATCACCTGATTGACGGGCCCCTGCCCTTCACGCTGACCAGCCTCTGTACGAGCACTCGCAGTGCCGCGCCGATCGTGCGGAACGTGCCGGCGCTGGCCGCAGGAGACGTCCTATAAGCTTTTAGGCGCTCCTGCGGCCCTTCGTCGTTGCTCCGGCGCACTTACCCGCAATTGGATCGGCCGCGGGAGCATTGGGGCTGGTAAACGATCCATGCATGATCGCCGATCCACGACAATCGGCAGAACGCCTGGCGCCGGCGCGGATTACGTCGAAGTGCACAAAGGTCGAGATGCGGATCTCGTAACGGTGGTTTCCCTCATCAAGACGACGGGTGAAGAGCAATTTTGCTGTCTCTACGGCAACTGAGAGAGTGGACTGCTGAGCCCTCCGAGCGCTCTTTTGAGACCGTGAGACAATTCGCCAATCGTGAACCGGCTAGCGTCCACCGTTAGATTCCTCAAGCACGCCGGGCCCGCTCACACGTGCCTATGCAGTCCCCAAAACGCAATAAGCAGAAGGGCCACGGCTCCAATTCCCAGCAGCATGAGAATAGCTTCCAGCATGACGAATCAAGCTCCGCCCGAGACGCAGGCTACACCCCCGTGAGAAATTGTCATCAAAGGCTGAGCCGCGCGCGCAGGTCGAAGGTTCTGCGGTTGGCCCGCGCGCTCAAATCGCGCGCCGGGCGGCTGTCTTTCGCGATCCCGCGTAACGTGCTCCAAGATGAGCGCACCGAGCATCGCAATAGCCACTCGTCGCGAGCTTTCAACGTCCAAAAGATTGGTGCAGAGGGAGACTTGGCGAGACGGAAACTGAAGGCCAAGATGGAATTCGCTGAGCGGAAATTTAGACAGGAGCAGTTGCTTCATGACTATCGGCGCAGAGTGGAATTCGGCGAACCGTTAGCGGGCCTGAGCCGGTCTTCGGCACTTTGCGGACGCGCGTCGCGAGCTCATGAAGCTGTCGAAATTGCTGGCAGTAATATCTCATCCGTTGTCAGTGGATATTCGAAGTCAGGAAGTCTGGGTAAGCCGCGGCCCATCTTCGTAGCTACTCACCGTAGCTATTTGCGCGACGTCCCCGTTGATCTATAGGAAGTCGATGTCTTTTCAGCATCCTGTCGTTGTTGGTGTGGAGGAGCGGATGTCCTGCACGTCAATGCAAGCCGACAATGGCAGCTCCGCGCACAGGCGGAGCTGCTCTGACCCGCCTTGAACTCATCAATTCGAACGATAGCGACACTTGCATGGAAGCGGAGCATGAATTTCAGCTTGCTCCTACCGCGTGAAACTCGAATCCCAGCTAAGCGAAAAACTGGTAGTCAGACGTGTGGGGTCACCGGCTGTGGAGTTTCCTTCAGAGTGATTGTCCATTGTGCCCTTCGATCGCCCAATGGACTTGCCCATGATCGTCCGAAAGCCATTTAGGGTCGCCCGTCTATCGCTTGCACGAGGCCTATGGAATTCCAGCAAATGGCCCATTGCTGAGAGACAACCCGATTGCTGAGAAACAATCCGTGCCGTCCTCGTCTGCCTTTTCCATTCTGAAGTCAGAGGCAATGATGCAGCTGAAAGCCACGCCTCCGGCGACTAACAGGGTCGTTCGCAGCGCCCCGATTATCGCGCGCGCTCTTGGGGATCGGACCGGTGTCTTTGGCGTAGGGAGGTCTGGTATCAAGGGTAGAGCGGACCTGCCGTATGCGAGCGCCGGACCGCCGCTTGTTACCCACATCGGACATCACCCCTCCGGTACTCCGGCGATGTGCAATCCCTTAACCATGCGCTTGGCTCCAGCAACGAACTTTGCATCGCCGCGAAATGGAATATTTCTTAAGCGACGGATAGTAAACGTTGGATCAAGAGCAAGGCCCATTTTCGCGGCCACTTGCGCCTCGTCCAGCCTCCCAAGAAGCGCGAGTGCTGCAGCATACCCGAAATGCAGCAGCGGATAGTTTCGGTTGGCCTCGATTCCTCGCGCACACCAAGCGGCCGCTTCAGCGTCTGCTGCGATCTGCAGCTTCGCAAAGCCCGCCGTATTCATCCATCGGAAGGCGGAGATATCGCGAGGGGAAAGGCGCAGTGCTTCGTTGACGTGGAACTCGGTATCTGCGCCGCAACCCATATAGAATTTAGCTTGACCCATCATCTCGTGAGCGTCAGCCAGATTGCGATCCAGGGCCAAGGCTCGCTCGCACTCAGCCACGCCTTGCGCCGTTCGGTTCGTATAGATGAGCACCATAGCCAAGGTGAAATGTGCCCAGGCATGGTCCGGAGCGAGGCGGAGCGCCCTTAGCACCATGGTCTCTGCCGCGGCCAGATACGAAGGCCCGCTGTCGGTCAGGAATGCCGCGACAAGCGCGGTCTCGACCAACGCGCTCCAGCTCATGGCGTCGACATTTTGTGGATCAGCCGCCAGAGCCCGTTCAAAAGAACTGCGAGCTTCTGTCAAATTCTCGAGCGTTGCTCCCCTACTGCAAGAATAACGGCCCTGGAAATAGAGATCCATGGCATCGGGATTCAACGTTCTTGCTGCGCGACGCGCCTCGGCAACAATGAGTTGGCTATCTAATGTCCGAGCAATCCTGGCTACAATTTCGTCCTGCATGTTGAGCAGATCGGCGATGGGCTTGTCGAAGCGATCGGCCCACAGGTGATTGCCCGTCTTGGCATCGATTAATTGAACATTCACCCGGAGACGATTGTCGCAACGCTGCACCGAACCTTCAAGCGCGTAGCGAACATTCAATTCCCGACCAATCTGCCGGGCATCGACCAATTTGCCTTTGTAGCTAAACGCGGTGTGCTGGCCGATAACAAATGAGCCACTGATGCGCGACAAATCTGTGGTGAGGCTCCCGGTCACACCATCTACAAAGTAGTCCTGCTCCGGATCGCCGCTGAGGTTGGCGAAGGGCAGCACAACGATGGAAAGGCGAGGTGGCGAACCCACGCGTTGAGACGGTGTCGCTGGGCTGAATTGATCCATTACGGCGTAAACTCGAACCAGGCGGCCGATGTTTTTAAATTCCTGTTCGCCGAGATCGGCAAACCTATCGCCGATCTTGCCTTGGACTTGATCGTAAACAGCCGAGGAGATGCAGATGCCGCCGGGAGCTGCGACGCTCTCAAGCCGTGCCGCGATATTGACGCCATCCCCAAAGATGTCGTGGGGTTCGACGATTACATCACCAATATTGACGCCCACCCGAAAAGCGATACGGCTGTCCTCCCGGTCGGCATTGGTAAGTTCGCGGACGCGAGCTTGGAATTGCATCGCAGCCCGAACTGCTTCGACGGCACTTGGAAACTCTGCCAAGAACCCGTCGCCGGTGTTTTTCACGATGCGACCGCCGTGTTCCTCGATTGCGGGCTCGACGCCGCTGGCGAGAAGCGCCATCAGCTTAGCGTGCGTAGCCTCTTCGTCTTCGTGCATAAGTCGTGAATATCCGGACACGTCGGCCGCGAGTATCGCCGATAACCTCCGCTCGATCCGAACTGATCCCCATGGTCGACAGGTCCTCCCGCCGCATTTGTACGCGAGACGACGTGTGCGTCAAATGGTGGGACTACTCCTACGGGCGAATCGAAATGACAGCTGCCCTGACGGATTTGCTGGGACGTCGGCGATTTCGCATTTTGGCCCAACTCGGATCTCTGGTGAGGTCCGATATTGCGCCGCTATCAGGGGCACAGCGGACCTCATACGCGCCCTGACTGCCGTGCGGGTTTAAGCGGACATGCCCTAGCTAGCGCTTAGTCGAAAACACCACGGATTGGTCATCGAATTCACTAGTCGGGAGCATGCCTGCAGCGGATGTTAATTCTCCGATCGCCATCGTGTTCGAGGCGGCACGGTCGGCAGAGGACGAGTGTGACCCAATGGTGGCTGCGGTGGTCGCGGCAGCAACGAGAGCAACAGCTACAAACCCAGTGATCGTACGATGCTTGGTCATAGGAAATCTCCGCTCCCAGCCCCAATGGACGTGGGTCCCGGAATTCCTCCAAAGGTTCAACAATGACGGACGGATAATGAAATTTATAAACGTCAGCGTGGCTGCACAAGATGACGGCCATGAACGGCCTGAGCGTCGATCGCCTCGTGGTGTTGCGGAGGCCGCTGGTGCTTCCGGCGAGCTGTCCGATGTCTGGTGCCGGGGACCTTGTCAGAACTGATCCTGCAACGGCTTGTAAGCCGGATGCTTCGGGTTCTTGACCTTGACCCAGTGCGTGCAACACCCCCGCACTGTAGGCGCGCTCGCGATGCCTGGAAACCATGCCCTCCGGGCCCATCTTGCAAGCGGCCCCGAACGATCTCACCTTGCTCATAGTCCGCAACGAAAATGCCCTCCGGCCTGCGTGCCAGCAGCCGCGCGAGGTTTGCCTTGCGCATCGATAGCGGCAGCTTGCGGTGGTCGTCGCCATCGCTGGCCAGCATGTCGAAGGCGTAGAGCTGCACCTCGTAGTCCTGCTGTCGCGAATGCAGGGCATCGAAGTCGGAGATGCCATCGACACCGAGTACCACCGCCTCGTCATCGATCACAAAGTGGCTCTGCCGCATCTTGCGCGCGACCTTGACGATCCACGGGAAGCGCTTGGTCCAGTCGTACCCGTCCTTGGTTTTCAGGCGCACGCGGTCGCGCTCGCGGATCACCACCATCCGGTAGCCGTCATGCTTGATCCGTGGAGCCAGTCCTTTCCGGTGGGAGCGGATATGCTACGGGTGGGAATACAGGGCTGAAGGACGAGCGCGGGGCACGTTAACCAGCCTTGCGCTTTTTCGCCGCCTTCTTTGCTGGGGTCTTAG
Source organism: Bradyrhizobium sp. ERR14 (assembly GCF_014198235.1). Lineage (NCBI taxonomy): Bacteria > Pseudomonadati > Pseudomonadota > Alphaproteobacteria > Hyphomicrobiales > Nitrobacteraceae > Bradyrhizobium > Bradyrhizobium sp. ERR14. The sequence goes on from NZ_JACIHD010000002.1 coordinate 175,711, forward strand.
CTGCATGACCACGTTTCGCAACAGCCACGAGGAAGGAAACGCTTCCGAACACTGAGGAGGCACTTTCGTGTGATGGAAGAGTACGCGGACGAGCTGCGGCAGATTATCAAGAGTCTCTGCCGCAAAATGAACTGATGCCCCTCAGTCGAGAGCCTCTCTGTTGCTCAGCCGCACGTAGGTGCCGCTCTCGTGCAGTTCGAGCCAGCCGCGCTCGACCGCCAGATTGATGCCAGCGCCGAATTCCGGGCCACTGCCGCCGCGCTGATACATGAACGGCGCGTTGATCTTCTCGATATGGATGCGGCCGTCTTGAACAGGCTCGATGGCGGCGGCGATTTCCATCAGCTCGCGGGCTGCGACTTCGGGATCTGCGTAACGGCGGCTATCAGCATACTTCACAGGCAGGTCGATACGCTGAGTCGTCGCCGTTGACCAATCATGAAGGCGCGGTGTCAGACCTTCGATATGGGACTACTGAGGCCCCTTGTCAGCTAGTTCGCGAGCAGCCAAGCTAAACTCCAGCTCTCTGAGCTGTTCGATCAGCAGTTCTACGATTTCCTCATAGTCGGAGCGCGATAGCGAATCCACGCCGCGCGCTGTCATCTGGTCGTGGAGGATGGCTGCCATCATGGCTTTGACGCTCATGCGCCCTCGTCTGAAAATCGGATCGTCATAAAATCAATCTGAAGTAGATGCCAAAGATTGCGGGTGCGCAACGGCCGTAGAATTACGGACACCACGTAGCCGCGACTAAGTTCGCGTGCAGCACGGGATGCGAGTGGTGTGGAGGCATCAGCCAGACCTTTCCGCTTGGCGAATGCGAACGTTTCGGTCAGATGAACATGATCGATGCACCGCGGAACCGAATTGACTCGACTCCGTCCCATAAAGGGAATTCACTGGTTCCACTGAGAGAACCGCCGGTTGCACTCCAACCAGGAGGAGCCGCATGCTCAGAGAGCCTCATTTCGATACGTATTCAATCCCGGCACGCGTCTGTTTTGCCATTGCGATGTTTGGTGGCGCGTTACTGATCGCCGGAGCGGTTACGAGCGTCTACTTTCTAAAATTGCGGCTTGGAACGGTGGTGCAGCGCATGGCGTTGAGTGTCATTAGAGAGATCGCCATAACGCTCTGGTCCCTAGCCGCCCGCTGCTTGGTGGCGTTCAGCGGCCGCGCTCGTATCCCCACATTAGCAAGTAAGGTCGCCTGAGTTGGCGGCCTCTTTCAATTTGGTTTCTAGACGTAAGGCGGCGTCCAATTCTCCCTGAGAGTGCTCCATGGAGCAGCGGCCCCGCCAACGCTGTTACCAATGGCGAGGCCGCCTGCGCTGCGGGCTCGGGGCTGGAGGGCTTTGAGCCCGAACACCCCTCTAATCTTAACGCTGGCCGCTTGAGGATTATATTACTCGAAATAGGCACCCACATTGGGGGTCCTAATTTGCCAATCCCGATGTCTTAATTAGGACAGCACTCACAGCCGCCGATCGTTTGATTCAGCTCAAGGCTCGCTGTGGCACTCGATCGAACGTCGGTCTGTGAGCAAGCCCGAATTTGTCCTCGAATACCCAATTGGGATCGTCGAACGGTGAACCGGTCAGCGTGGCCAGCATGGGCTGCAGGCGATTAGGCAGGGTTGATTTTCGGGTCATGGCCGGACGACGAAACAACAGAAGGGTGGGAACGAGCAGGATGCATCGTGAGTTCCGCCCGACCGGACCGTGCTCAGCGGATGCGTTTCCATTGGATATCGGGGCGCTGACTTGCGCTTGGCCTTTCTACAAGGCCGGCAGCATCCGAAATGAAGAGGACGGGAGTCGAACCCGCGCGCCGATCAGCCACAATGCTTGAGGCGGCCAGTCGCAGTATTAAAGAAAAGTTGGCTCGCAGGATGTTGCAACGCATCTGGGCCGAGGGGTGCGCCACGGGTCCTTCCGGCTTTTTAGATCGCTCGCGGGTAATTGCACCCCGCTCTCGCGCTAGCCGGAGCACTCCAAAAGTTAGGTTGACACGGTTGACAGAGTTAACGTGACGGTTGACACGTGCTCGCCCCTCACCAGCCGGAGACCAGAATTTCGAGGTTAACGCGGTTAACACGTCGGTTAGAGCTCCTCGCGCAATGCCGCGAAACCGCTGTCGTGCTGAAGGCCGGCTGCTCCATCCTGCTCGCCGGCATCAAGAGCGATCAAAGCGTTCTTCAGCAAGGCTGATTTCGATACCAATGCTTAAATTGACGAAACTCAACTTTGAACTGGTTCACGCCTTCCGCAAGGGCGGCACGCCTGTCTGTAAGCCGCTCATCAAAGGCTTGTCCGAGGGCGATCAAGGACGGTTCGGTGCAATAGAACTTGCGATCAGCCTTATACTCAAATCAGAGCTGCCCAAGAGCTTCCTCAATATGAATCACGTGCTCTGGGTCGTCTGGGATACCAATAGATGCAGGTTGATGCCCTTGCCGTGTTTCGTCGCGGGCGAGATACGAAACTCAATATTCGGAAAGAGAAGGGCCACGTTGCGAAAGCGGCCTGCTCCTTCAGCTGCCTCGCGTGAGCGCAATTTTTGACGGAAAGATAATCTGTTATCCCAAGGGCTGCGATTCGGTGTCCGCTTAATTCCTCCTGACGGGCTAGTCCGGACGCGTGCAACCCGACTCGAGCAGAGCCAGACAACCTGGGCAAGCGATACAAGCCGGCCCTGAGTTCTCCCTGCGGCTGCTCCCACCAGACCAGCTTTTATCGCGGCGACCCTAAGGCGGATTGAGAATGGGCTTCCGCGGACCAGCGAAGCGACGACGTACTCACTTTCCGTCACTTCCGTCAGGTCTCCCCGGTGAGCATTACGAAGATAGGTAATTAGCTTTGCGGCATCGATTATTTGCATCCCACCTAATTAGTGCTTGTCGAAGGGCGAAAGCCCGAGACATCCCCCGGACGCGAGCCCCCCGTGCCCTCGACCAACGCAAAGCTTCGCAAACCCCAGATAGCCCGTTGGTTGGTCAGGATATCCAGCAATCCAGCTAAGAATGCGCATCGGTCGTGGTGCGGCGCACACTTCCCAACCAATGGCATTGCCGCCTATGCGCTCGCGATTTCGGCAGGCCAGCCACATGACCCATTTGACGCAGCTTCCGTGGGACCTCAAGAAGTCGGAGGCCGTAGGTAAGGGCTTATAAGAGCGCCCCAGCAACTTACTCTTTTCAATCGTTGGTAGAAGCGTATATTGTCGCTGGTTGATCCAAGGGAGCCTCCTTATGTTCGGATCAAACCTCTCGCGCCAGGGAATGGTCGACGTCTTGCGGTCGGAATAAGCATGCCCCCGCGACAATCTCGTTAGAGACGTTCAACAGCAGCGCTTGTGCTCGATCCGCTCGAAAGGTAGACGGGCTATATTTCTTGGTCCCATTATATTTATAGGCGTCGGAGAATGTTCGTAATCTATTGAAAGTTAACGGCTCGAATTTCGTCGAACGAAAACGCGCTGGGCTCTCCCGCTATTGCGCCCTGTGCAGGTTCGCTCTCGCGAAGTCCGAAAATGCATCATCTCTTTTCAGCATCGGGGAACGTTGAGAGATTCCGTGATTGCGCTCTGATGCCTAGGCTGCCGATGAACGGCCAATAGAAGACCACACGACCGAGAATCTCCTGAAGGAAACGATGATCACGCCCATGCGCGTCCGTTTTTTCGTTGAAGCCCTCGATGAGTATGCCCAGCCATGCCTACGTGTCCCGTTTGCTCAACCAGCGTCGCCCGCAAGCACCGGTACTGCCCGCAATGCGGCGCCAGCCTCAAAGGTACCGCCGAAAAGCCTTCTCCGCTCCCACCTCCCGGCGGATCGGCTCGCGATCAGTCATCTCTTCGACGACAGCATCGCTCCAGGTCGCGGACAGCGCAGATGTTGACGGAGAACAAGCAGGTGAGCGCCCTGTTCGTCGACGTGTGCGACTCGACCTCCCTGTTGCAGCATGTAGACCCGGAAGAGGCTCGGGAATACCTCGGCAAGGCACTCGACCAACTCGTCGACGCGGTCGAAACCTTTGGAGGCACCATCAGCCAATTGCTCGGGGACGGTCTTGTTGCGTTATTCGGTGCTCCGTTGGCGCAGGAAGATCATGCCTTGCGGGCCTGCATGGCTGGGCTCAAGATGCAGCGGGCCACCATTCCCGGCTACGAAGCGCGCGGCGTCCCCAGCCCCAAGATTCGCATCGGCATCAACTCCGGTGAGGTGCTGGTAGGCATCGTCGGGCAGTACCAGTGGTCACACTACGGGGCGGACGGCAAGACCATCCACATCGCGTCGCGGCTGGAGAAGTTGGCGCCCCCGGGCGGCATACTGATTAGCGCCTCGACGCAACGCCTGGTAGCGCAGCAGATCGACACGCGGCCAGTCGGGGAGCGCACTGTACGAGGATTGGCTGCCCGGATCGAGCTCCATGAAATCGTAGTCGGAACCGAAAGTTCGGCGGCCGCGCCTTTGACGAGAAAGCAGCGATGGGCGCCTCTCGTCGGACGCGAAGGTTCATTGCAGGTGTTGGAGGGGGCCGTCGCGATGGCTCAAAAGGGCGAGATGTGCTTGATCGCACTACGAGGCGATGCGGGGATCGGGAAGTCCCGACTGATCGCCGACTGGACGGGCGCGCTCTTGACCCAGGGTGTGGACGTTTGCATCACCCAGGCTTGGGGGTATGCGAGCACGAGAGCTTACAGCACCGCCGCCGACCTGATCGCGAGCATGATCGGCCTGCCCCGAACTGGCGTGACCGAAGTGAAGCAAATTGCGATGCAGGCCCTGGTCGCGAAGTGGCCCGCCGAAGGTGCAGAGCATCTGGCCGCGGTGAGTGACCTGCTCGGACTGGAAGCGCCAGCAGAAGCATGGCTGGCACTGAATCCGTCACAAAGGCGGCGCCGCATCGGCGACGCCCTGCTGTGGCTCGTCCGCCGTCGTCTGCAGGCAGGCCTTTTCGTGCTGGTGCTCGAGGATGTCTTCCTGGCCGATCGCGAAAGCCAGCGGCTGTTCGAGGCTTTGCTTCCCAAGCTCCAGGGGCTTCGGATCTTGGTCTGTGTCAGCTATCGGCCGGATTTCCAGCATGAATGGGGAAAGGCTCCGTGGTTCGCAGAACATCTGGTCGGCCCCCTGCGAGACGGCGAGATGCTCATCCTCGCCCGTGCTTTGCTCGGCGATGATCCTTCCGCGCGCGACGTGACCAGCGAGCTGATCCGTCGTGCCGACGGCAATCCCTTCTTTCTGGAGCAACTGGTCATCACGTTGATCGATGACGGATCGCTCGAAGGGATCCCGGGCGCATACCGTTTGCGAAGGCCTCTCGGAGAGTTGCGGGTCCCGGGCTCCATCGCCGCCGTGATCAGTGCGCGGGTCGACAGGCTGCCGGACGCCGCGAAGTCGGCACTGGAGGCCGCCAGCGTTCTGGGTGACCCCGTCACGCGGGAACTGATCGCGGACATGCAGGGGGTGAATCTTGCGCGTGCGGAAGAATTGCTAGGTCTTTGCTTCTCATCCGGGTTGCTGACGACACCCGATCAAGAGCGCAGTTCATCCAAGTCGTGCGCGTTCCTGTTCCGTCACGCACTGGTGCGGGATGTCGTGCTCGGAACCCTTACCCGCGGCCGCCTCAAGGCGCTGCACCGACAGGCCTTTCTGGTCTTGCATTCGCAACCAGGTGCTGGCGACGCGGATGCCGCGCCAGCGCTTGCTCATCACGCCTTCAAGGGCGAGGAATGGGAGCATGCCGCAAGATTCGCGGTCAGGTCGATGGTGCGCGCCATCTCGCGCTCAGCCAATCAGGAGGCCCTGCAACTGTTCGAGCTGGGCGTTGAAGCATCCCGTCACGCCGGGGACGAGTCGACGGCACAAGCCCTGGAACTTGCGCTTCGGCTGGAAGCCATCGGCGCCATGATGGCGCTCGGGCAGATCGACGAGATCTTCAAGAACATGGAGCGCGCCGAAGCCATCGCGGCCCAACTGAACGACCAACCCGCACGCGCATCGGTTTCGAACCAAACGGCGTTGTTTCTCTGGATGCGCGGGCGCTTCAACCAAAGTCTGCAACACGCTTCACGAGGGCTGGACGCCGCCCGCCTTGCGCAACGGCGCCACATGATGATGGGGGCGCATCAGACACGCCTGATGAACTTTCACGCGCTCGGGCGGTATACCGAGGCAGCCGCGGAAGCCAGTATCGTGCTCGCCGACTACGAGCCCGAATTGGCCGAGCACTCTGTCCCACCCGGATGGGCTGCCATCCCGATCATCAGCGTGTACTCGTTCTATGCCAGCACGCTGTGGCGTCTCGGCGATCGCGGAGGTGGGCACAAAACTTGCGCGAAGGCCTATGAAATTCTATCGAACGTCAACCACCCGTACTCACGTGTACTGATCGACACTGTCCAGGGGCAAATCTGGATCGAGGAAGGGGAGCTCGACAAGGCGGAAGCTTTGCTCCGCGCGGCTGTGCAGCACTGCTTGACCTACAAGGTGCCGACTACGCTGGCCATGTGCACCGGAGTGCTCGGTAGCGCGCTCGCGCGCAATGGCAAAGCCTTCGAGGCTGCGGCACTGCTCGAAAGGGGCTTCGACGACCGCATCTACGACGCAGCCGGCACCTACGGCAGGACCTTCATGCGGATCGGCCTGGGTGTCGCCTATCGCACCATCGGAAGGCTGGAAGATGCAATCCGTGTCGGACGCAAGGCCGTCGACCAGGCCGACGAAGAGTACGGACACAAGACGGAAGCCCTTTTCGAGTTAGCCGAGACGCTGCGGAGTGCCGGCGATGCGCCAGACGCGGAGGACTGCTTCATTCAGACCTACGAGGCGGCACGTCGGTTGGGAATGCCCTACTACGAGAAGCGTGCGGCAGCAGCCCTCGCGCATCGCCGCTACGACCAAGCATGAGAGCCTCGAACAGCCAACCCGACGCTTTGCCGCCGGGCGTACGCCGCCTCTCCTATGGACTCTTTTGTTGGCTGAATCGTCACATCATCGTCTGCCCGGAATCGGCGCAATGCTTCGGTGTTGGCCTTTCGTGGGCGGATGGTGCGGCGTAGCGGCGCGCCAGCGCCGTCAGAGATGTGATGACGAGGCCACGAAGCTTCTCGAACACCGCCCATGCGCCCAACCTGACTTCCGGCCACTATCTGATCGCCATGGAACCCGGCCCCACCTACGATGCCGACAAGATTTTGCTTGATGCGCGGCTGAACGCATTGAAGCCGACGCTGCCAGAAACTCAGCGACTGGTCACGCATCTGAAAGCGCACGTGACCGGCAAGCCATTCGATCTCATCGAAGACTGTCTGATGTGGATCGTGTTTCGCGCGATGGATCCGCTGTTCGGTTCGGCCACCAACAGGGTGGCGGCGGGCGCGCATGGGAGCGTCCACGATCCCGGACTGAAGAAACAATATCTCACGGAGATCGGGTACGTCGCGGGACAATGGCTGGCCGGCGATTTGGCCCAAACATCGTCCGCTTCGAGCTAAGAGCTTTGGGTCGGGTAAACCGTTGCCTCCCGCAGCAAAGGTCATCTTCGCACGTGGTGGCTGGTTCGAGAGGCGTGTCGCACACTTCGGTGCCTCGCTCATCCTGTACCTCGACCGGACCCTTGGTGAGGTGCCAAGCCTTCGCGGCCGCGTAGGTTCCTACCGCCTCCCCTCCCCCTCGATAGGCATTGCGATCAACACGCTAGCGCCGCTGCCGCGCGGCTCTATTCCTCGCGATCAAGAAGCTGGCGAATGTCGAGAAAAACCGGGTGAGTCCCTCGTCGGCAGCCGTGTTGTCGGGCGGCCCAATGGTCGTGATGCCCCAGTGCCAGGTCTGCGCGTGTCGCGGCGGCTGCAGCAAATTGGCATAGAAAAACCGAAATCCTGAGTCTAGCTCGGCAATTGCTCCCATCTTTCAAAAAACCGCAGGTTGGGGTTTGGCTATCATCAGCCAGAGTATAGCGGCTACGGCAGTGAACGCTGGAATGCCGAAGGCGAACCACAGCCAAAACATTCGGTGATATTCAGGCGGCAAAGGCGAGCCTTTTGCCGCTGCGATTGAGGCAAGATCCCTCAGGCGGATTTGCATCCAAACAACGGGCAGCCATAGTGCCCCCGTGATGAGATACAGCACGATCGACCAAATGATCCATCCTTCCCAGAAGGAGTAGCCGACGTGCAGCACAAGCAGCGAGCCTGTGACGGGCTGTGCAACGACAGCGGTGGCTGTGAAGATAAAATCCGCAATCACGACAATTCGGGCGACGCCCGCGATGACGGAGGGCTTTCCGCCGAGGTGAGCTGCAAGCATGAAAAACGCAATGCCGGATCCTGTGCCAAGTAAGACCGCAGCGCCGACGATATGTAAGTATTTGAGAACGAAGTACAGCATCATCGATCTTCAAGAACAGCTAGCGCGGCGAAATGCAGGACGATAATCGGCCAGATTTTCAACATCGGCCCCAGAGGATCGGCCCATAGGCGCGGCACAAGGATGGTCCCGATGATCGCGTAAGTGAAGGAGATCGCGATGGCGGCATAGAGCCCGTACCGGCTGGTTGGTCGATAGGCAATCGCGAGTCCAATCAGCAGATCGGATAATGCGCCGGCGATCACCGTGAGCGCCGCACTCGTTCCTTCGACACCGCCCTCGCCCATGAGACCCAGACCGTAGCCCCAGCCCGGCCCCAGCGAGACAAAGGCGGTCGAGATCCAGAATAGAGACAACACGATAAATATCGCTGGTTTAAGCAAGTACATCCGCGCAAACCAGCGTTCCTGCACTGAAGCTGGTTCGGAGGCGAAGAACTCCGGAAGTCCTTTTGGATGCAGCCCAAGCCGCCGCATGTCTCCAACATCGCCGACCGCGCCTCGCCTAATCTCCCGCTCGGCAGTGCTCCGTACGGGAGGCCGCCAGCCCAAAAGCGATATAATGTCACCGAACTTGTACATCACGCTTGAAGCAAAGTTCGGCAAGCGGATCTCGTGCGCCGGAGGCCAACGGTACCAACGGCGGATCAGTGCGATGACTTCGGGGAAAGAATGGCGATGCGGGCCGACCAGTTCGACAATTGTCCGTGTGGGCGCACCGGGCTCCAGAAAATGCTGCACGGTTTGCACGACGTCCTCAAGCAGGACGATCTGGAGCTGTCCCGTGTTCGGCATCACCGGCAAAGCCGGAAGGGCTGCCAGGCCCCGCATGAGCGCGCTGGCCCCATAGGCCGCCCGACCGATCACGACAGACGGTCGCAAGATGATCCAGTCGAGGTCACGGCCCATCAGGGCCTTGTCGCCAGATAATTTGGTTTCTGAAAACGCGCTGGGAGTTTGCCGGTCTACCCCGATTGCGGAGAAATGGATGACGCGGCGGATTTTGAGTTGCTCACAGGCGGCAAAAAGATTCGCAATGCCCTGATGATGGACCATTGACGTGGAATCCTTTGGGCTATCTTGGAGTACCCCGGCGCAATTCACTACGGCCTCTACGCCATCGAGGTGGGGCAGCCAATAAGACGGAGACGTTGCCTGGTTAAGGTCGACCGAGATAGCACTCGGACCCCCAAAATCCACGCTTCTACTCATAGAAACAATTGAATGGCCGCGCGAGGATAGGTAAGCCACGATCGCGGATCCCAATAGTCCTGTTCCTCCGATGACAGCAACCTTCATTGATGGTCCTCCGCGTTCGGAGCTAAGCCCTGTTCCGCGATCGCAAACCTCGAGCGAATTCCTCCATATAGGGAAGGACTTCAAACAGCAGGACTGCGAATAAGAATGCAGCCACGTAGGTCCAGGGTAATGGCTCTCGCTTCAAGACGAGTTCGTAGCGTGCGGGCTCAGACCCCATCCCCCAGAGGCTAAGGAATTGCGGCCAGTTCAAGATAATTACGATGACCATCGCCATGAGGGGCATCAGTTCAAGAAAACTATGGACCTGCTGTTCGATGGGCGTGATGAGCCGCTTATGGCTAGCGAATGTTGTGTCCCAGAGGGCTGTCAGCTGATGCGTAACAAAGCCCGCGATCATAGTCGCGATAATAAGAGCGTTAATCTCCAAAAAAATCGCCGCCAGCATAGGTATCGCCAGCTCGATCAACATCAATAGATGAAGCAGAGTTTCCTTATAACCGCTCGTTATCTCAATCCGAGAAGCGCGATGGCAAAGGTAATCAGCAAAGCCGGCCAATAGCCAAAGGGGCAGCACAAAGTACAGCAATATGGTTTCGGCTGCTGCGAAATGAGACATTCGGTAAGCGCTCTCCTCTCTACAGGCTGTTCTCTACAGGCTGTCTGGGGTGCCGAGGAGTTATGACTTGTCCTCATTTCGCAACTCGTGGTCCGCCAACTGCCAGAATTCTTCGTCGCCTGCCTTCAGGTTTGCCTTTCCGCTCCCATATTTCATAGGTGCGCTTCTCGATTTCCTTTTCGGTCCGGTTGGGTCACCACGACTTCCTGCAACTCTGTGGGGGATCGTGGGTTGAGTATCGGCTAATCGCGACCACTTCGACAGTTTGCGCCAGCGATGCGCTGGCCATCTGCTGCCGAAGCTCTGTATTTTCACTCGCCGGGGCGAATCCCTCCTCCGCTGATAAGCACGACAAGTCCGCGAGGTTCCTTCGCTGAATCAACGCGGCGAGCGCGGCTTGCGTGATCGAGAACAGTATTGGCGCTCCCCCGTACAGGACGACGATCCACAACCCGATGCTATGAGGAGCGGCCCCATTGCAGCCGAGATCGTGACAGCGTTCTCACTGATTGCGGAAGGCGCCCTTGCTGGCGCGGTCCCCAAGGGAATTCTTCCTCGTCTTTCAGTTCGGGTCTCGAAACGGCGTAGCGCGCGTTCACTTGCTGGATGAGGCCGAGCCCGTCGTGACGCTCGGGGCGTTGTTCGGAGTCGTAGTGGTGGTCTGATGACCGACATCGCGTCCATTGTAGAAGAAGACGGCCGCGACGACCGCGATGACGAAGATTGCGCCGACCATCCAGCCGACTGCGCTGTTCTGCCGTGACCGAACGATGGTCTGGTCGTTTTGATCCATGCTGTTCTCCCTGACTGCCTCGAAAACATGTCGCCGGGAGAGATGTTCCTAACTCGGCTTGCTCGGTCGTGGCACAACGATCTACCGATCGAAGACGCATCGGTTCGCCGCCCGGCGAGCGACAGGATGCAGTCGACGATGCATCGGATGCCTAGCGTCGGCGCGCGACCATAACGCCGATCACGAATGCCGCGGCCAGGGACCGGAGCGGTGCGGCCATGGCGATGTCCCGCAGTTGCTGGGCGATGAGCGCTGTGGCTGCCTTCGCAGGTGGTCCATGCCGCGGCGTTTCCGCTCTCCGGGCGCCGGTTGCTACCGAGGCGTTTCCAACGCTGGGATCATCAGAAAGGCCGGATGCTTCGGTCATTGCGGAAGCGTCTTTCAGGTCCATGGGAAACCTCGTGTGGCAGGTTCGAAGCAACCGTTCCCTGTCCGTGCGGTTCCTATCGATCGGCTTGCAGCAATAAAAGCGCGAAAACAACCCGATGCACAGTAACCGGGGACAATGGAATCAATGGATTGGCGGCCGTCCGCGACATCCCTCGGTTTTTTCGAATCCAGCTTGGCTCGTCGGGCAAATACCCCTACCGCAAGCTCGGAGGGCTTTCCGGCGCGCTGCATCGGCACCTGCTTGCCGAAATTTTTGACGGAGTTCTCGGCACGGTCGACGAAATGAGGGGGGCCAGATCGGCCCGGGAGCGGCTCCGGAGTTTACGCCGACAACGGAAGGCGACCGCAAGCGTTCCTGACCTGAAGTCACACCTCTTGGTCCAAGCGCCCGATGTCGCCGCTAGGACCCACCGAGCGTGTGCACGATCGGTCGAAGCTCGCCGCTCTCGTCGAGATCGAGCGTCGCAAGCCTGATCGGGAGCTTGAAGCGTCGCGGCCGGCGCTCCCGGGGTTGAGATAAAGAACCCCGTCAATCGTCTTGACGCTCGCCCGGTGCGAATGACCGCAAATCACGGCAGCGGCGCCCTCAGGCGCAGGTTTGCTCCCGAGTTCGTTCAGATCATGCAGGATGTAGAAGTCGTACCGGCAGAGACGCACGGTCTCCGCATCCCGATAGTCCCGCGCCCAATCGCCGATATCGACATTCCCCCGAATCGCGGTGACAGGCGCAATCCTGCGAAGCCCTTCGAGCACCTGCTCGGCACCGATATCGCCGGCATGAATGATATGCGCGACTCCGTTAAGGCAATGCGCCACCTCTGGCCGTAGGAGCCCGTGCGTCTCCGAGATGACCCCAATTCTGATCACAGCACTCTCCTGACACCCCGCCGCGTTCCCGCGCTTAGGAACCACGGCAGCATGCTCGCAGTTTGCGCCGTAGCGAACGCCCAGCTTGACCGTAACATCGAAGCAACGCAACGCCGCGATGATCCACAAAAGCTGATGGCAAGGTGATCGAACGCGGAGGACGATATATGTTCGAAGACCTTCGCGCGATCGCCCAGCCCGGAGCGATGATTGCCATAGTCCTTGTCTTGCTCCTGATGGCCGTGGCTGACGGGGCAATCTTCATCGCAGCCAGGGGCTGGCCCTTCTGACTCGAGAAACCGGCCGCCTCGCTGCAATAGGAACCTTCATAGGTTTGACCGGTTCGCCCTCCAACAAGGGAGCACGGCGAACATCGATGCCTGTCCGGATGCGAACGGCTCTGGTGCCATTTGCGACGTTGCCGCTGGCCGCTTGCGCCGGCCGGCAGTCGGCGCTCGATCCGCAGGGACTTCAATCCAACCACATTCTCCAGACTTTGTTCATCTTCCTGATTGTCGCAGCTGTCGTCTGGACCGCAGTCGTCGTCGTGCTGTGCGTCGGCCTGCTGCGCCGAAAGCGCTCGGCCGTCCAGCCCCTCGCGCTGCACCAGGGCTTTGAACGGACCAGTGGTCACGTCGTCTTCGGGTTGGGGCTCGCCACCCTCATCATCGTGCTCGGTCTCTCGATCGTCAGCTACGCTGGCCAGCGCACCGTGTTCGCCAAGGACGAGCATGCGCTCACCCTCAAGATCATCGGGCATCAATGGTGGTGGGAAGTTCGTTACGAGGACGATAGCCCCCATCAGAGCTTCGTGACCGCGAACGAAATCCGCATTCCGACCGGCCAGCCGGTGAAAGTCGAGCTTGAATCCGCCGACGTGATCCACAGCTTCTGGGTGCCGAGCCTGACCGGAAAGATGGATCTGATCACAGGGCAGAAGAACGAGCTTCAATTCACCGCGAAAAACGCCGGCGTCTATCGCGGCCAGTGTGCTGAGTTCTGCGGCCTTCAGCACGCCCATATGGCCTTCGCCGTCTTCGCTTTATTGCCCGATGAGTACGGGCGCTGGCGGGATCATGAAAACCAGAGCGGCACCAGCCCGACCGACCCGCTCGGCAAGCAGGGCGAGCAGCTGTTTCGCGCAAGAGGCTGCGCGCTCTGCCATACGATCCGCGGCACGCTCGCCGGCGGCCAGCTCGGCCCAGATCTCACGCATATCGGCAGCCGGACGACGGTCGCAGCCGGAACGCTGCCGATGTCCTCGGCTGCCCTCGGCGCCTGGATTGCCGATCCGCAGCACATCAAGCCCGGAAACAACATGCCGAGGATGCCGCTGCAGTCGGGCGAGCTCATCGCGATCATTCATTATCTGGAGCAGCTCAAGTGAGCATGGTGGCCGAGCAACGCGAGTTGCGTGATGACTCGCTGAATGGCCTTCAGCTTTCGACGCGCATGGACAGCATCTGGCGCACGCCATCCGGCTTTTCCGGCGCGCTGATGTCGGTAGATCATAAGGTCGTGGGACGCCGCTACATCGTCACGGCATTCGCATTTCTGCTGCTCGGCGGAATTCTCGCGGTGCTCATGCGCGTCCAACTTGCCAAACCCGAGAGCACGTTTCTCTCGGCGGACAAGTACAACCAGATCTTCACCATGCACGGCTCGACGATGATGTTCCTGTTCGCCGTGCCTGTGATGGAGGCCTTCGCCGTCTACCTCGTGCCGCTGATGGTTGGAACCCGGAACATCGCTTTCCCACGTCTGAATGCCTTCAGCTACTGGATGTTCTTGTTCGGAGGCTGCTTCCTCTGGTTGTCATTCGCCCTTAACGTGGGGCCGGATGTCGGCTGGTTCGCCTATGTCCCGCTGTCCTCGTTGCAGTACACACCGACCAAACGGCCCGACGTCTGGGCGCAAATGATCACTTTCACTGAAGTGGCTGCGCTTGCGGTCTCCGTCGAGATCGTCGTGACCGTCTTCAAGCAGCGCGCGCCCGGCATGACGCTCGACCGTATTCCCCTCTTCGTCTGGGCGATGCTGGTCACCAGCTTCCTGGTGATGTTCGCCATGCCATCCATCATGGTCGCATCGACCTCGCTGATCCTCGACCGCCTCGTCAACACGCGCTTTTACGATTCCTCGTCGGGCGGGCATCCCCTGCTCTGGCAGCATCTGTTCTGGTTTTTCGGCCATCCCGAGGTCTACATCATCTTCATCCCCGGCACCGGCATGGTCTCGGCGATCCTCGCAACGTTTGCCCGACGTCCCGTAGTCGGCTACCCTGTCGTCATCCTCTCGCTGATCGCAACGGGCTTCCTGTCGTTCGGCCTGTGGGTCCACCACATGTTTGTCACGGGCTTGCCGCAGCTCGGCGCCGGCCTGTTCACGGCTTCCAGCATGCTGATCGCGGTGCCCAGCGGCCTGCAGATCTTCTGCTGGCTGGCCACGCTCTGGGACGGTCGCCCGGTCTACCGCACGCCGCTTCTGTTCGTGATCGGATTCATATTGATCTTCGTCATGGGTGGATTGTCGGGCGTGATGGTCGCCTCGGTACCGATCGACACCCAGGTGCATGACACCTATTTCGTCGTCGCCCACTTCCATTATGTCCTAATCGGCGGCGCCGTCTTCCCGCTGATCGGGGCCGTTTATTATTGGTTTCCTAAGATCTCCGGCCGGATGCTCAGCGAGAGGCTGGGACGCTGGAATTTCTGGCTCGCCTTTGTCGGCTTCAACGTCGC
This sequence comes from Bradyrhizobium sp. ERR14, assembly GCF_014198235.1. Lineage (NCBI taxonomy): Bacteria > Pseudomonadati > Pseudomonadota > Alphaproteobacteria > Hyphomicrobiales > Nitrobacteraceae > Bradyrhizobium > Bradyrhizobium sp. ERR14. Next base: position 190,744 of record NZ_JACIHD010000002.1, read on the forward strand.
ATTTTTTCCGATGCACATCCTCGGACTGATCGGGATGCCGCGGCGCGTCTACACTTACACCGCGGATATGGACTGGGCGCATTTGAACCTACTCTCCAGCGGCGGCGCCCTCATATTCGCGCTCAGCTTCGCGCTGCTGCTCGTCAACGTGATCCAGAGTCTTCGCAGCGGCACGCTGGCGGGAGACAATCCCTGGGATGCTTCGACTCTGGAATGGGCGACATCCTCACCCCCGCCGCCGCAGAATTTTGACCGCATTCCTGTCGTCAAGCATCGCGATCCCCTGTGGTTCGACACTGAGAGCATGCCGGTGGTCGCAGGTCTGAGTGTGGAACGCCGTGAGGTGCTGCTGACGTCGCTCGCCGAAGCAGAGCCGCAGGTCCGCGAGGCGTCTCCCGAACCGAGCATCTGGCCTCTGCTGACAGCCATCGCGACGACCGTCTTCTTCATCGGCTCGATCTTTACGCCGTGGGCCGTGCTGTGGGGCACCCCACCAATGGCGGTCGCCTTGATCGGCTGGTTCTGGCCCGCCGGCCACAAGGAGGACGAGGAGTGAGGCAGACCATCGTCCGCAATGTCGGCGACTTGCCGACCTATGGTTACGGTCCCCGAAGCGGTCCGTGGTGGGGCGCCATGGGCTTCATGGCGCTGGAGGGCATGGGGTTCGCCCTCGCCATCGGTGCCTATCTTTATCTCTACGCCGTCAACCCCAACTGGCCGATTGGCGCTCCCCCGCCCGATCTCTGGCCGGGCACGGCCGAGGTCATCGTCTATCTCCTCAGTATCATCCCCAACGAGATGACCAACCGCGCGGCGCACCGGCAGGATCTTGCCAGGGTACGCACAGGCTTGATCGTGATGTCGCTGATCGGTATCGCCCTGCTGGTGTTGCGCGGGTTCGAATTCGCCCATCTCAACACGCGCTGGGACAATTCCGCCTACGGATCGATCGTCTGGCTGATCCTCGGGCTGCACACGACACATCTCGTCACCGATCTCGGCGACACCGTGGTGCTGACGGTGCTGATGTTCACGCGGCACGCGAAGCCACGCAAGTTCAGCGACGTCACCGACAACGTGTTTTACTGGAACTTCGTCGTGCTGGCTTGGCTGCCGCTCTACGCGCTGCTCGACTGGGTACCACGCCTATGACCGATACGGAACGACATACGAAACTGCTTTATTGGGCCGGCGTCGCGCTCGGCCCCTTGGCTTGGGGTATCAACCTGCAGGGGATCTACACGCTCGCGCATTTCTCGTGCGAGTCGACCAGGTTCAGCGGTGCGATCATGAGCGCGGTGCTCGCCGGCATTGCCCTGGCCGGCACCGCGATATCCGCCCGTGCCGTCCGTCGTGGCGCCGGTGCGGAATGGAGCGATGCGCATGGCGGTGGCCCCCGGACGTTCATGGCCTGGCTCGGCGTCGGCTCCGGCGTTCTGTTCGCGCTGGTCATCGCGGACCAGCTCGCGGCCTCGCTGTTGATCAGCCCATGCCTGCGCTGAGCCTCTTGGCAATACTGCTCGGCCTGCTGGCAACGCCTGCGTCAGCGCACGGCATCTCCGAGGTCGACACAGGCTCGCTCTGGAGCTCCGATCCCTGGCTCCTGGCGCCGCTCTACGTCGTCGGTATTTCCTTCTACATCGGCACACAACGGCTCTGGCGCCATGCCGGCGGCGGCCGCGGCGTCAGCTTCCGTCAGGTCGGCGCCTTCTGGACCGGCTGGCTGATCGTCGCGCTCGCCCTCACCTCGCCGCTGCATTGGCTCGGCGAGCGCCTGTTCACCGCGCATATGATCGAGCACGAATTGCTGATGGTGGTCGGCGCGCCGCTGATGGCCTACGCGCGGATCAACGGGCCGGTGATGTGGAGCTTGCCCGCCTCGCTGCGTCCGGCTGCAGGTCGCTTCCTGAATTGGCCAATGGTAGCCAAGCCCTGGGCTGCCGTCAGCCATCCTGTCAGCGCGACGGCCCTGCATGGTTTGGCGCTCTGGGCTTGGCATGCGCCGCCGCTCTATGCAAGGGCGCTGGAAAGTACTGCTATTCACCGCCTTCAGCACATCAGCTTCTTTGCCACCGCGCTGTTGTTCTGGTGGGTGCTTTTCCATGGCCGCGGCGTCGGACGCAGCCTGCGGCTGCGGGACGGCATCGCGATCGCTTGCCTGTTCGTCACTGTCCTTCATTCCGGTGTGCTCGGAGCGCTGTTGACGCTGTCGACGCGCACATGGATTCCGGGCCAAGGCGCGCTTGCCGGCGAGTTCGACTTGTCTCCCCTGGAGGATCAGCAGCTCGCGGGCATTTTGATGTGGGTGCCCATGGGGATGCTCTACACCGGCGCTGCGCTGTTCTTCGCCTATCGGTGGCTCATCACGATTCCTGCGCGCTCCTCCATGCCGGTGGCCCGGCACGCCGGCTGAATCATGGACTCAGGGCGAACATAGGAACCGCAGCTGTGATGCAACGTTCGCCAGCTGACTCTCGACCATCGCGTGGAGGCCATATGGGCAAACCAACCGTCCGAGCGACCGTTATCATCGCGGCCGCCCTTGCGACGCTGCAAGGCGGAAGCGCGCAAGATCAGCCGCGCACAGGAATGTCGTGTCCGGTCGACCATGATCAGCTCGCGGACATCTTGAAGAAGAGCGTCAAGCCCGGCGGCGGTCCCAGCAATGGCGGCCTCGACAACAACGAGTGGGCTGCTGTCGTGAACCGGCAAGGCGTGGTCTGTGCCGTCGCCTATAGCGGCAGCAAGGTCGACGAGCAATGGCTCGGCAGCCGCGCCATCGCCGCCGAAAAGGCCAACACGGCGAACGCCTTCAGCCTGAAGGACAAGGCGATGGCGACCGCCAATCTCTATGCGGGCGCCCAGCCCGGCGGCTTCTTGTTCGGTGCGGCTCTCGGTAACCCGCCGTCTCCTGAGGTCATTTACGCGGGCACACCGGACGAATTCGGCACCGCTCATGATCCGATGGTTGGCAAGCCGGTCGGCGGCACGATCGTGTTCGGAGGCGGGCTGGCGCTCTACGACGGAAACGGCATCGCCGGCGCGCTCGGCGTCAGTGGCGACAGCTCCTGTGCGGATCACAATGTGGCCTGGCGCGTGCGCCACTTCCTCGGCCTCGATCACGTTCCGGCCGGCGTCAGCCCGAACATGAAAGATGCGATTATCTACGACATCGGTCCGGACGGCAAAAGCCCGTCGGGTTTCGGTCATCCCAAGTGCAATGGCAAGGAGGATCAGATTGCCGTCGACCTCGGCGCGGGCGTATCGGGAAATGTCGTGAGATAGCTCCCTCTTGAGCACTCAGGAACCAAGCACGCCCGCAACGTTTGTACGTTCTGCAATCCGGCCTGCAACGCGGCACGGCCTCCTCAATGCCGTGGAGATCTTCACTCATGTTAATGTTCGGCCTCAGGCTGTTGCTGTGGGGAATACCGAGTACGCTCTGCGTGAGCCTTGCGTTGCTTTCACCCAGCCTTGCGCAGACTGATCTCGCCAGCCGCATGAAGGATCCTGGCCAATGGCCGATGGCTGCGCGCGACTACGCCAACACCCGTTATAGCGAGCTCGACCAGATCAACGCCAGCAACGCCTCAGGCCTGCGGCTCGCCTGGACGTTCTCCGTGGGGGTCGATCGCGGTCAGGAAGCGGCACCTCTCGTCGTCGACGGTACCATGTATGTGGTCAGCCCCTATGCGGGCCCGTACCCGAACCGCGTGTTCGCGCTGGATGCGACGACGGGCGAGCTGAAATGGTCGTATGCACCGAAGCCTGAACCCGCCGCGGCAGGCGTTGCCTGCTGCGACGTTGTCAATCGCGGGCTCGCTTTCGACAACGGTAAGATCTTCCTCAACACGCTGGACAATCACTCGGTCGCACTAGATGCCAAGACTGGCAAGGAGCTCTGGCACACCAAGCTGGGTGAGATCAACAAGGGCGAGACCATCACGATGGCGCCCGTCGTCGTGAAGGGCAAGGTGCTCATCGGCAACAGCGGCGGTGAGCTGGGCGTGCGCGGCTGGGTCACCGCACTTGACGAGAACACCGGAGCCATAGCCTGGCGCGCCTATACCACCGGCCCCGACAAGGACGTCTTGATCGGCGAGGACTTCAAGCCGTTCTACGACAATCTCAAAGGCAAGGATCTCGGCGTCAAGACCTGGCCCGCCGACCGCTGGCAGGTCGGCGGCGGCACCATGTGGGGATGGATCTCCTATGACGCCGATCTCAACCTGATCTACTACGGCACCGCCAATCCCAGCCCGTGGAATGCGAACCAGCGTAGCGGCGACAATCTCTGGAGCACCACCATCTTCGCGCGGGATCCCGACAACGGGCACGCGAAATGGGCGTATCAGGTCAACCCACATGATCTGTTCGACCATGACGAAATCAATGAAAATGTGCTGGTCGACCTCGAACTGAATGGCCAGCCGCGCAAGGTGCTGATCCACCCCGGGCGCAACGGCTACATGTACGTCATGGATCGGGCCACCGGCGAGGTGATCTCGGCGGACGCCTATGAGTTCGTCAACGCCTACAAGGGTGTCGACCTCAAGACCGGCAAGATCATCCCCAATGAGGAGAAGACCCCGCTGGTCGGCAAGACGGTCGAGGATATCTGCCCGACTGCGCCGGGCGCCAAGGATTGGCAGCCCTCAGCCTGGTCACCGCGCACCAAGCTTCTGTACGTTCCGCATCAGCATCTCTGCATGAACTTCAAGGCGTCGCAGGTCGGCTACATTGCCGGTACGCCTTATGTCGGTGCCGACGTCGATATGTATGCCGGCCCGGGCGGCCATCGCGGCGAGTTCATGGCGTGGGATCCGGTCGCGCGCAAAAAGGTCTGGGAGATCCACGAGAAGCTGCCGGTCTGGAGCGGCGCGCTGGTGACGGCGGGTGATGTCGCGTTCTACGGAACGATGGACCGCCTGTTCAAGGCGGTGGACGCAAAAACAGGCAAATTGCTTTGGCAGTTTCGGGCAGGCTCCGGGTTCATCGGCCAACCGATCTCCTACCGCGGCTCGGATGGGCAGCAGTACATCGCAATCCTTTCAGGCGTCGGCGGCTGGCCTGGCGCGGTCGCGAATGCAGAGGTCGATCAGCGGGTGCGCAACGGCGCTCTCGGCTTCGCCGGTGCCATGCAGGACTTGCCGTTCTACACCGCAGGCGGCAGCGAGCTTCTGGTGTTCAAGCTCGGCGGCACCAGCAATCAGGACGGCAGCCATGCGCCTCAGCAGTGATTGGGCCGCCCTCACTGTTGCTCTCGCTCTTGCCCTCGCCGGCTTGATCGGGATCGCCTCGCCGGCATCTGCCGCGCCGAATGGCGAGCTTCGTGTCTGCGCCGATCCGAATAATCTGCCATTTTCCAACAACACGGATGCGGGCTTCGAGAACAAGCTCGCCTCGATGGTGGCTGAAGCGTTGGGGCGGTCGGTATCCTACACCTGGTGGGCACAGCGTCGCGGTTTCGTCCGCAACACGCTCAAGTCCGACAAATGCGACGTCGTGATGGGCGTGCCGGCCGGCTATGAGCTTGTGGAGACCACAAAGCCCTATTATCGCTCGACCTATGTTTTCGTGAGCCGCCAGGACGAGCATCTCGATCTCTCGTCCCTGCTCGATCCCCGCCTGCATCGTCTGACGATCGGCGTCCATCTTGTCGGCGACGACGGCAACAACCCGCCGCCGGCGCAGGCGCTTGGCCAGCTCGGAATCGTCGACAATGTCCGGGGATACCCGATCTATGGCGATTATCGTCAGGCCGATCCGCCTGCGCGCCTGATCGAGGCGGTCGAACGCGGCGAGATCGACGTCGCCGCCGCCTGGGGTCCGCTGGGCGGCTATTTCGCCGCGCATTCCAAGGTGCCGCTGTCGGTCGCCCCGATCCGGGACGGCGAACGCTTCGCACCTCAACAATTCCAGTTCGCCATTTCGATGGGCGTTCGCAAGGGCGACCACGCACTGCGCGACCAGCTGAACGCGTTCATCGACGCACATCGATCCGACATTGCTGCACTGTTGCGGAGCTACGGCGTACCTCTGTTCGACGAGCGCGTGTCGGCCTCGGGAGGACACGAGTGATGTCTGCTTTACCACTGCGCGCGAGCGCGTTATCGCTAATACTGGCGGTGGTGCCGAACACCGCAGTGCTCGCCCAGCAGACCCTGCCGCAATCCCAGGAGGCGCAGATGCCGACGCTGGCGCCGCGGCCGAACTTCGGCGGCAGCGTTGGCAACGGCAGGCCGAGTGTATTCATGCAGGTCCCCGTGACCACGTTGTTCCCGGGCGCACAGCCGGATCCGCCTGTGATCAAGAACCCGGTCCAGGGCGACCCCAATGCCGAGCAGCGCGGGATGACCTATTTCGTCAATTTCAATTGCGTCGGCTGCCATGCTCCGAATGGCGGCGGCGGCATGGGACCGGCGCTGAGCAACAACCTCTTCACATACGGCTCTCAGCCCGAGAACATCTATCTGTCGATCTATCAGGGTCGGCCCAATGGCATGCCGGCGTGGGGCGGCGTGCTGCCCGACAGCGTGATCTGGGACCTCGTGACCTATATCGGCAAGATCAGCAACGACCCAAGCCGGCAATGGGGCCGCACTTTCTCGGCAAATCCCCTGTCGCCTGAGGTGGAGCAGGTCCCGAGCGAGCAGGTCTCGACGACCGATCCATGGTCTGCCACCAAGACCTTCAACTTCGGCCAAAAGCCCTGATGGAGTGCAGAGCAGCCGATGGTCCGTCCAACGACACAATTGCTAATCGTCGCGCTGCTCGCCGTGACTGCCGCTGCCTGCGAGCCGGGCAAGGCCGCCGGCCCCGATAATTTCACCGGGGATGCGCGCCGAGGCAGCGACCTCGTCAAGCAATATCAATGCGGCACCTGTCATGACATTCCCGGCATTGCTGGTGCCGACGGCAATGTCGGCCCGCCCTCTGCACCGGATCGGCACGCGCACCTACATCGCCGGCTATATCCAGAACTCGCCGGACAACATGGCTGACTGGATCGAAGATCCGCAGCGTGCGTTGCCCGGCAACGCCATGCCGAAAATGGGAATCTCGCAGAAGGACGCGCGCGATATCGCCGCGTTTCTCTATACGCTGAAGTAGACCATATGAACTCCACATCCCGCTCTGCAAACTTGTTCCGTGATACGCCGTTGCTGGCCATGACCGTTGTGGTCGTCGCCATCATGGGAGTTGGTCTCGTTGCCGGTGGTGCGTGGCTCGCGGCGCTTAGCGGCTCCGTCTACTATCTCGTTGCCGGCATCACGCTCCTCCTCACGAGCTGGCTGCTCGCGCGCCGGCGTGCCGAGGCGCTCCGGGTCTATGCCCGCTGCTGCTCGGCACCTTGGCGTGGGCGATCTGGGAAGCCGGGCTGGATTTCTGGTCGCTCGCGCCGCGCGGCGACGTGCTTGCACCATTGGGCGTCTGGCTGCTGTTGCCGTTCATCGCGGGCCGCCTGATACCGCGGATGCGGACCGCGCGATGGGCGCGCGGCCTGGTGCCGATCGTGGCCGCCGGCGTGCTCGCTTTCTCCCTGACGCGCGATCGTCACGACCTTGCCGGCACCATCGCGGACAGCGCAACACCGGCGCCGTTGTCTCCTCCGAAGCAGCCCCGCCCACCGCCGGCGCGGACTGGACGGCTTATGGCGGCAGCGGTTGCTATTCCGCGCTCTCCCAGATAACTATAGCCAATGTAAAGCATCTCAAGCTCGCCTGGGAATTCCGCACGGGCGATCACAGGGGTCCTGATGATCCCGACGAGATCACCAACCTGGCAACGCCGCTCAAGATCGGTGACCTGCTCTACACCTGCTCGCCGCACCAGATCGTGTTCGCGCTCGATGGCGACCGGCCAGTTGCGCTGGAAGTTCGATCCACAGGTCCAGCACAAAGGCCTTCCAGCACATGACCTGCCGCGGCGTGTCCTATCACGCCACGAAGCCTGGCGCCGTGACGGCCGACGGCGCCAGGCGCCAGGTGATTGTCTGGAACGCATCTTCGTGCCGACCAATGACGGCCGGATGTTTGCGCTGGATGCGCAGAGTGGCTTGCCTTGTGCCAGCTTCGGCGATCATGGGCAGATGGAAGGTAGCGAGGTCCAGACGCTCGGCTTCAACGAGGGCACCTCGCCGCCTGTCGTGACCGACAAGGTGCTGATCGTCGGTGGTGCCGTCATCGACAATTATTCCGACAAGGTCCCGTCAGGCGTGATCCGCGGCTTCGACATCTATTCGGGACGGCTGATCTGGGCCTTCGACGCAGGCAATCCCGATCCGAACGAGATGCCGTCGGCCTCACACCATTTCACGGCGGGCTCACCGAATTCGTGGAGCATCTCGGCGGTCGATGAAAATCTCGGGCTCGTCTATATCCCGCTCGGCTCGAGCTCTCCGGATATCTGGGCGGTGGCCGTTCGCCTGACAAGGAGCGCTACGATTCAGCGCTGATCGCACTCGACATCACGACCGGGAAGCTGCGCTGGTCATTCCAGAACGTGCATCACGATCTCTGGGACATGGACATGCCCTCGCAGCCGAGCCTGGTCGATCTGCGTTCGAATAGCGGCACCACGCCTGCGATCTACATTCCGGCGAAGACCGGCGACATCTTCGTGCTCGACCTCGCGACGGACATCAACTGGTGCCCGCGCCGGAGAAGCCGGTGCCGCAGGGCGCCGCGCCCGGCGACAGGCTGTCTCCTACCCAACCCTTCTCGGGGCTGAGCTTCCGTCCGCCCGGCGTGCTGACGGGCGCGGAGATGTGAGGCAGCACAATGTTCGACCAGCTGGCCTGTCGCATCAAGTTTGGGCGTCTCCGCTACGAGGGACCGTTCACGCCACCCTCGGAGCAAGGCACGCTGGTGTTCCCCGGCGATTTCGGCATGTTCGAGTGGGGCGGCATCGCAGTCGACCCGCAGCGCCAGATCGCCATCGCAAATCCGCAATCCATTTCCTTCGTCTCGCGCCTCGTGCCGCGCGAGAAGGACAATCCCGCCGCGCCGAACGCGGCGCATCCACCTGGCACCGAGCTCGGCGTGCAGCCGATGTATGGCGCACCCTACGGCATCGATCTCGGCATCTTCCTGTCGCCGCTCGGCATCCCTTGCCTTGCCCCGCCCTGGGGCAATATCGCCGCCATTGACCTCAAGACGCATAAGGTGGTGTGGCAGCACCGCATCGGCACGATCCGCGACCAGGCCCCGCTCCCGCTGCCGTTCAAGCTCGGGGTTCCCATGCTGGGCGGACCGACCGTGACCGCGGGGGGGGGGGCGTCGTCTTCATCACGGGGACGATGGACGACTACATCAGGGCGTTCGACGTCCGCGACGGCAAGCAGCTCTGGCAGGATCGCCTTCCCGCCGGCGGTCAATCCACGCCGATGACATATGAGGCAGGCGGCAAGCAATATGTCGTGACGGTCGATGGCGGGCACGGCTCGTTCGGCACCAAGCTCGGTGACTACGTGCGGGCCTACGCGCTGCCATGATGCCCGTCGGTACGATGCGTGTATGCTCGGCGACGTCTTATCCTGTTCTGCCGGCGCGGACGAGCAACTGCCAAGGCTGCGAAGGCCGCACACGCTGCTATTCCAAGCACAGCTAGCCCTGTGCTGATGACCCCAGCCGGCGGAAGCTGCTTCCGCGCCAGCCAACCTCCGTCGACCGACGTGCCCGGCGGAGATGCCTCGATCATGCTTCCCTCGCTGATCGGAGCCCGTCGCGCGCGCGACAAGAGAAACCGGAAGGCGCCTCCGAGCAAATCCTCGGTCAGCTTCGGCGCCACGGCGTAGGCCATCTGACCGGCACGGGCCGGCCACCCGACGGCCATTTCATCGCGTGGCGCGCGAACCAAGTTCAAAAAGGTCTGGGCAACGTCTTCGGACTGGTACAACAACGGGCCCGGATCGAGCCTCTTCCCGGACATGTTGGCGCCGTGGACGAATCCCGGCGTATCCACCATCGCCGGGAACACACCGCAGACATGGATGTGAGGATGTGCCCCGAGCTCCTGCCGCAGGCTTGCCGTGAATCCCCGCAGGCCGAACTTGCTTGCGGTATAGGCCGCAGCGAACGGTGTCGGCGCCCATCCCCCAAGCGAGATATTGTTGATCAGGATGCCTCGCTTCTGGCGCAGGAAGATCGGAAGCACTGCGAAGGCGCCGTGCATGGCTCCCAGCAGATTGACCTCAACAGTACGGCGATGAAGTGCAAGATCGGCGTCCTGGTAGGCGCCGAACACACCCGTGCCGGCATTGTTAATCCAGACGTCGATCCCGCCGAAGGCGTCCTCCGCCTGCCTGGCCAGTCGCTGCACCGCTTCGGCATCGCTAACGTCGGTCGGGACTTCCACGGCGCGGCCTCCCAGCGCCTCGCACTCCGCCGCTAGGCCACTCAGGACCTCGCCGCGCCGCGCGGCGAGCGCCACGCTCGCCCCTTCCCGCGCAAATGCCAGCGCCGCAGCCCGGCCTATTCCGCTGGATGCCCCCGTAATGACCACGCGCGTGCCTGCCATTGACCGGGTCGGCGATCGCGAAGTGCTCCTAGGAAGCAGCCATCGCAGTGACCGGCCGAGACGCTGTGTGCCGCCGTTTTCGAACCAGTCGCCGTGGGCAAAAATGACCCGCTCGGGCGCAAGGCCCACGAGCCGCTCTGCCGCGGCTTGGACGGAACGGCCGCCCAGGCGCAACAACATCCGCAAATAGATCGGTGCCATCCCGTCCGGCTTGGCGATGCCAAGCAGGCTTGCGGCGGTCTGGTTTGAGGGAGGAAGATGATGAGGATCGAGATTTTGCACGAGATCCGTCAGGACCAATGTGCGGCTCCGTTTGTCGAATATCTCCACCTCGGAAAATATCGGGGCCTGCAACGAGACGGTCTCGAGCTCGACCGCCCACTCTTCAGGGGTGGTCTCGCCAAGCTCGCGATCAATGCGAAGGCCGGCCTCGCGTGCCTGCTTCCGCGCCGAAAGTCCGCGCGCCGCGAAGGTCCGTGCTTGCGGCAACTCTCTCTGCCAAGCAGGCAAAAACGTCCAATGCGCAACGTTCGGCGCCATCAAATATTCGATCGAACCCAGACGTTCCAGCTCATCGCGCAGAGCTCGCGAATATCGCACCGGCGAGTGCAGGATAAGGTCGCCGTTCGACAACCGGATGACCGTCATGCGAACAGGCAGGCGCAAGCCCGCTGCACTGATGGGTGCATCGTCGACGATCCAGATGTCGTCCGTGGCCCTCGTCAGGGTAGCAGTGAGTGAGGAGGCATCAACTTCGTGCATGAGCGTCTTCCGATGGAGACCTTGCTCAAATTTCCAGATAGGACGCTCGTTCCTCTCACCTTTACCTCCGCGCGACGGAGGCTTCGGACAAAGCCCTGGAACCGGCCTGCCTGAGGTCGTCAAGAGCAGAAGCTTCGAGGCCACGTGAGTCCGGGCACCAATCTCGCGACGGGAGATGCTTTCGCAACTTCCTCGAGCATGGCGCGCAAAATCGCCGTCGTATCGGTGTCTAACATCGAAGCCGCCTCCACTGAAAGACCCCCGACTAAGGCAACGGGGACGGGGGAGATTAAACATTGTTAAAGATCGAGCGACCCGTAGATAAATTTTCGCGTGGCTTGCAGCGGCCTCCTAGTGTGATCTCGTTTCAGTGGGAACATTGAAGATCGTCGAAGGTCGAATACGCATGAATCGATAGACCGTATCACAGGTTATTGCCTGCCCTTTTCCATTTGAGTCAGAGTTGGTGGAGGCGCGGGCGATCGGAAGACCAATGCAGACTGGATTTGCCTTTTCCAGGCTCGCCGATCACCTGGCGAGTCTCGGTGACGTGACCGCCCACGATCTCGATCTGCTGGCAGAGATGCCGAGCACAATCGCGCACCTCAATTCACATCAGGCGATCCTGCGCCACGGCGATGACAGCCATCAATGCTGCGTGCTGCTCCAGGGTTATCTGTCCTGGCAGGATGCCCAGCGAGCAAACGGGCAGATCACATCGATCTCTGTGCCCGGCGACATCGCTGACCTCCAGACACTCTACCGGCCCCGCATCAACGGCAACCTCATTGCGCTCGGCCCCGCCGTTGTCGCGCTCGTGCCACATCGCTTCTTCCGCGAACTATCAGCTCGCTCGTCTGCGTTGTCGCGTACCCTGCTGCTGATACTGCTTCGTGACCACGCCATACAGCGCAACTGGACGATCAATCTCGGCAGCCGGGATGCGTTGACACGAGTGGCCCACCTGCTCTGCGAGATCACCACGCGACTGCAAAATGTCGGGCTCGCCAAGGATTTGAGGTTGTCTTCGCCCTTCACCCAATCCGACCTCGCCGCGGCCTGCAGCATCTCTCCCGTCCACGCCAACCGTACCATCCAGGAATTACGGCAAGGCAACCTGTTGAAATGGCAGGGCAAGACTCTGGTGATCTCGGACTGGCCCGGGCTGGTTCGGCTGGCGGGCTTCGAGCCCGACTATCTCGGCATCCGGCCGCGCGATCAAAGCGCGCGGCCGGCCCAATTGGAATCGGCTAAAGCCGCCGTCGTGCCGGCCTGACGGTATTTATGCGACCACCCTTTGCTGCAGTTCGCACGCCCCGGCAATGCTTCGGCCACTTCAGAGATCACAGCGCCCCAGTCGCCGGCCGCCTTTTGACGAAACAACCGCAAGCTCGGATACCAAAGTGAACGGCACCCTGATGACGGCCACCGCCAGTCACAGTCGGCGTGCAGCAGCACCCAGGCCTCGCATCCGAGTGCGCCCGCGAGATGTGCGACCATGGTATCCACGCAAATGGCCAGATCGAGCTGGCACAGAAGATGGCCGAGGGTCGGGATGTCCGGCGTACTGATGTCGCACGCGCCGATCCGGATGAGATCTTCAGCTGGCGCATCCCTCTGAAGCGAGTGAAGCGCTACGCCAGGGACAGCGAGATGTCGCAGCATTGCGGGCGCAATCGCCCGTCGCTTGTCCCATTGGCCAACTTCCCAGACCAGGCCGACGGCCAGAACTTCGCCGTCGACTGAAACAGGCGTGCTCCTTGCCGGCAGGGTCAAATATGGCGCGGGCATCTCGACTTGCTCTCGTCCGACCTTGAGAGCGTGCGGTACCTCCATAATCTCTATATCCACCTCGAAATCTGTTTCGGGCGTCCCCTCATGGAGCGCAAGTGCGCGATCGACGCCTGTCGTGCGCTCCACCAGCGGCAACAGTCCGGCCTGACACCAGACCGTGACGCTGCGCGCCAAGTCGCGGAGAGGCTGCATGAAGCGCAGAAACTGGAGGGTGTCGCCGAGCCCGTGGTAGCAGCGCACCAGCACGTGCCTGTCCGTGAGCGGCTCTCCACGCCAGATCCGCTGGAGATGACGCGGGCCGGTGTGCTTTGGCGGATATGCCAGCACTGCCAGATCGCGGTCGTTAATGGCCCAGGCGCGCGCGAAATCGCCCGCGCGCATCGCCTCCACCCAGTCGTTCGCCATCGCCGGCGATCCGGCTAGCGGCGGACGAATTTGTGGAAACAGCTCAGCTTGCCGTCGCTGGTCCGGTCCTGGTGCAGGAAGGCATTATCAGCCTGATCGAATTTCTCGAAGAATTCGCCCCAGCCGATACGGTCGAGTCCCTCATCCGGCGGATCGAAATCGATACGCAGGATGCCGGCATGCCCGTCCTCCTCGGTTGCCTTGACCGTCGCCGGCTGGCCACTGCGCTCATCCACCCATTTGCGGATCGCGGCGTGGTCGGTGGTCTGCTGGGCTTCGCTGCTCTGGGTTTTGGATGTCATGCGGCACCTCGCGTGTTGGTAGGTCCGGCAATGTCACGGCATAGCATCGAACCATCTGCCGTGAAACGCGGGTCGGCAAGATTTGTTCTTTACGGCGCGACACGGCTAATGCGAGACGACCTGCATCTTCTTCATCTTCATCCAAGATGATCTTCGTTCCTTTCATGCAGCCCCGGATTCTATCCCAGGTTAAGCCCGGTGTATTTTCTTGCCCGGAATCGATCCGCGCGCAGGCATAGTGGCTTGGACGCAGGAACGAACATACCTTCCGGCACGTTCGCCGACCTACTTACGCTGACGCCACGCGTTTTTCCGGAGGTTTTCGTCCATGCACTCCCGTCTTCAGGACAGGCGGCGCGTACGCGTCGGTATCGTCGGCGTCGGCAACTGCGCAAGCTCCTTCGTCCAGGGTCTCACCTACTATCGGAACGCCAAGTCGAACGAGCCTGTGCCCGGCCTGATGAACGTCGACCTCGGCGGGTACCACATCAACGATATCCAGATCGCATCGGCCTTCGACGTCAACGCCAGCAAGGTCGGGCGCGACGTCGCCGATGCCATCTTTACCAAGCCAAACAACACGCATCGCTTCGCTGATGTCGATCAGACTGGCGTGGTTGTTCAACGTGGCCCGGTGATGGACGGCATCGGTCATTATCTCGAAGATGACGTTCCGGTCGCTGACGTGCCGGAGGCCGATGTTTCGGAAGTCCTGGCGATGTCGCGCACCGACGTTCTGGTGTCCTACCTGCCCGTCGGCTCACAACGCGCAAGCGAATGGTATGCGGCACGCGCGATCGAAGCCGGCTGCGGTTACGTCAATTGCATCCCTGTCTTCATCGCCTCAAATCCGGACTGGCGGCGGCGGTTCGACGATGCCGGCCTTCCGATCATCGGCGACGACATCAAGAGCCAGGTCGGCGCGACTATCCTGCACCGCGTGCTTGCCAATCTGTTTCGCGACCGCGGCGTGCGGCTGGACCGCACATATCAGCTTAATGTCGGCGGTAACACCGATTTCAAGAATATGCTGGAACGCGAGCGGCTGACTTCGAAGAAGATATCCAAGACCCAGGCGGTCACCAGCCAGCTCGACGTCCCGATGGATCCCGACAACATTCACGTCGGGCCGAGCGACCACGTACCCTGGCTGACCGATCGCAAGCTCGCCTTCATCCGACTCGAAGGCACGACGTTCGGCGGCGTGCCGCTGAGCGCCGAGGTCAAGCTCGAAGTGTGGGACTCACCGAACTCGGCGGGCGTCGTGATCGACGCGGTCCGCTGCGCAAAACTCGCCATGGACCGCGGCCAGGGCGGCGCCCTGACCGGCCCTTCGAGCTATTTCATGAAATCGCCGCCGCAGCAGTTCACCGACGAAGAGGCTGGACGGCGGACGCGCGCCTTCATCGACGACAAGGCGTACAGCTAATGGTCGGGATCATCCATCTTGTCCGCCATGGTCACCACGCCCTGCTCGGCCACACGTTGTGCGGCCGGATGAACGGCGTCACACTTGATGACATCGGTTGCGAGGAAGTCGCGCGTTGTGCGACCAACGTCAGTCCGCAGCCTGCCTTGATCCAGTCGAGCCCACAGCGGCGCTGCATGCAATCGGCCTCCATTCTTGCGGCGCACTTCGGATCGCCGATCGAGATCGTCCCCGCGCTCGACGAGCTCGACTATGGCGAATGGACCGGACGATCGTTCGAGGAACTCGGCAGGGATCCGCGATGGTCACGCTGGAACAGGCGGCGCGGCAGCACCCGCCCACCCGGAGGCGAGAGCATGCGGTCGCTCCAGAATCGTGTCGTCCGCCATTTGGAGCAATTACGCAACGACCATTCGACTGGCGCCGTCATCGCCGTCAGTCATGCCGAGCCGATCCGTGCGGCGCTGCTGCATTACGCACGCAGGCGTCTTGACGACTTCCTCTCGATCGAGATCGATCCATCCAGCATCAGCACTCTCAGCGCTGACAGAGGCGGGTTCAGGATTACCGGGATCAACCAACGGGTGTTGGCGTGAAGATCGTCATTTTTGGACTGACGATCTCGTCCTCCTGGGGCAACGGCCACGCCACACTCTGGCGCGGCCTCTGCAAGCATCTGACGCGTCTCGGCCACACTGTTGTCTTTTACGAGCGCGACGTGCCCTATTATGCCGGCGCCCGGGACTACAATGAATTGCCGGGCGGCCAACTGCAGCTGTTCTCGAATTGGGAGGAGACCCGCTCCCTCGCCCGCAGCGACATAGGAGATGCCGATATCGCGATCGTGACGTCCTACTGTCCCGACGCGATTGCGGCGACCGACCTGATCATGTCCGAAGGGCGCGCCGTTCCCGTCTTCTATGATCTGGACACTCCGATCACGTTGGCCCGGCTCATGGCAGGAACGTCCGTTCCTTATATCGGGGCGCGAGGTCTACGTGATTTCCCGCTCGTCCTCAGCTTCACGGGCGGACCGCGCGTTATCCACGAATTCCGCAAGCGGCTCGGCGCCCGCGACATCCGCCCTCTATACGGCCACGTCGATAGCGATATTCATCGACCGGTGCCGCCTCAACCGCACTACCGCGCGGATCTGTCCTATCTCGGCACCTACTCCGAAGACCGCCAACACGGGCTCGAGGCGCTATTCGTCGAACCGGCACGAGCGCGGCAAGACCTGCGTTTCCTGATCGGCGGAGCCCAATATCCTGACGACTTTCCGTGGTCGCCAAACATCTACTTCGTGCGGCATCTGCCGCCATCGGAGCATGCGCCGTTCTTCGCGTCCTCGCGCCTGACCCTTAACGTCACGCGCAAAGCCATGGCTGAAATGGGCTGGTGCCCCTCCGGCCGTCTGTTCGAGGCCGCGGCCTGCGGTGTCCCGCTCCTGAGCGACGACTGGCCGGGCATCGAAGAGTTCTTCACGCCCGGCAGGGAGATCCTGATCGCTTGCGGCGCAAAGGACGCCTTGGCCGTGCTGGCGATGTCGAGCGCCGAGCTCCAAACTATCGCCAGATACGCCTATGAGCGGACGATGGATCAGCATACATCCGACATACGGGCGCGCGAGCTGGTGGCGCTGCTCGAGCAGGCGGTATCCAGCGGTGCGCGTTACCAGCAATCCGAGGAGGCCTGACATGTGGGGCATCGTTCCGGCCGCGGGCCGCGGCAGTCGTATCCAGCCGCTGGCTTTCTCCAAGGAGTTGCTGCCCGTCGGCAGCCGGTGCGACGATGGCACCGAGCGGCCCTGCGCGGTCTCTGAGTATCTGCTGGAGCGCCTGATCCTCGGCGGCGCGGACAAGATCTGCTTCGTGATCTCGCCGGGAAAATCCGACATTCTGGAATATTTCGGCGATCATTATGGCAGTGCCCAGCTCGCTTATGTCGTCCAGCCCGACGCATCCGGCCTATGTGACGCCGTCTTCAGGGCCGGTACCGTGGTCGGCCAAGAGGAGGACATCGTCGTCGGCCTGCCCGACACCGTGTGGTTTCCAAAAGCCGCCTTGCGGGCGCTGCCCGAGACCCACCTCTCCTTCCTGCTCTTCCCCGTCGAGAGTCCGGAATTCTTCGACGCCGTCGTGCTCGACGGCGATAGCGTGCGGGAGATCCAGGTCAAGCAACCGAACCCGACATCGCGATGGATCTGGGGCGCATTCAGGATGTCTGCCCACGGCTTCCGCGAACTGCACGCACTCTGGATCGACCGGGACCAGCGGGACGAATATTTCGGCACGTTGGTCAATGCTTATCTCCAGGCCGGCGGCAGTGGCATCGGGATCAAGGCAGGCGAGTCCTATGTCGATATCGGGACCGTCGGCGGCTATCGCACGGCAATGGCGCTCCTTGCGGAGAGCACAGGCGCCGACAGTCGATCGAGATTGCGGGCTGACGCCGCGGATGGAACTCGACCGATCGCTGCAATGGAGAATGGAGCGACTGCATGACGAGAGCGCTACTCACGCGCGAGGAAATTCGCAGGCGCATCCACGCGCTCGGGCCGTGGTTTCACAATCTCGACCTCAACGGTGTGCCGACCGCCCCCACCCACTTCCTGGGCGACTATCCCAACGTGAAATGGCGCCGCTTCGCGGGAATCATACCGGACCGGCTCGACGGCAAGAGCGTACTCGACATTGGCTGCAATGCCGGCTTCTACGCCATGGAGATGAAGCGGCGGGGCGCCGAGCGCGTGCTTGGCCTCGATACCGACGAGGAGTACCTCGCTCAGGCGCGCTTCGCCGCCGAGGTGAACGGCCTCAGGATCGAATTCCGCCAGATGTCGACCTACGACGTCGGACAACTCCGCGAGAAGTTCGATCTCGTGATCTTCATGGGCGTGCTCTATCATCTGCGTCATCCGCTGCTGGCGCTGGATCTCATCCATGAGCACGTCGCCACGGATCTCCTGCTGTTCCAGTCGATGCAGCGCGGCACCAGCCATGTCGATACGATCGACAAGAATTACGATTTCTGGACCACCGACCAGTTCGATTCCGCCGGCTATCCCAAGCTGCACTTCATCGAGCACAAATATGCCGACGACCCCACCAATTGGTGGGTGCCGAACCGGGCCTGCGTCGAGGCCATGCTGCGCAGCGCCGGATTCGCGATCACCGCCCATCCGGAGGAGGAAGTCTACCTCTGCAGGCGAACCGATCGGCCCCAAATCGACGGTCCCGTCTATCCATCCTGGAGTACTAGCTGATGATCGAGGCCGCCAAGATCTGGAACGAGCCGAACAACAAATCACATTGGGACCTTCAGATCGATCCGGATTGGTCCATGTTCGCGGACCTCGCCATTGCGGCCGGCAAGGCGATCCGCAGTACGCGGCCCGCGCTGCCCATCGTGCTCGGCGGCATCTCGCCGATCGACCCCTCCTTCATGCGCAAAACGCAGAGCCGCGGCGTGCTCGACCATTTCGATGCGGTCGCCGTACACGGCTTTCCGCTCGACTGGAACCTGTGGCAGATCGGCGAGTGGCCGGCCAAGATCGAGGAAATCAAGGCGGTCACCGCGCTTCCCGTCTGGGTCACCGAGGTCGGCGTCTCATCGTTCGGCGCCGAAGAGGTGCAGGCCTGGGGCCTGTCGCGCACCGCCGAGCTCCTGATCGGCCGCGCGCCGCGCATTCACTGGTACAGCCTTTATGACCTTCCCTCCGCATGGGAAGCCACGACGCGCCACAAGGAAGCTGAGGGCTCGTCCTATTACAGGCATTTCCACATGGGCCTGCTGCGCGAAGATGGCACGCCGAAGGCGGCCGCCGATCTGTTCTGCGCCTATGCCGCGGCCATGGGTCTGTGCCAGTGGTTTCACTTTGAGGATCGCCGCCTCGACAATGCCGTGCAATGGATGCGCCGTCTCGGCGTGACCCATCTCAGGACTGGCCTGTCATGGGCTGACAGTTTCCGTCCGAATGCGCTAGATTGGTTCGACCGCCAGATGGAGACGCTGGCGGAATTTCAGGTCACCGTCACGTTCTGCTTCACGCCCGAGCATCGAGGCATCGAGCCACATCACACCAGCCCGCCGCTCGATGTCAATGAATTCGCCGATTTCTGCGCATCGATGGTCGATCGTTACTGCTCGAAGACCGGTCTTGCCGCCTCGCCAGCATCGGCCGATCCTCCCATCAGAGAGCCAACATGCGTGCGCTGATCCTGGTCATGGACTCCGTCGGCATCGGCGGTGCGCCGGATGCCGCACGCTATGGCGACGATGGCGCCGACACCGTCGGTCACATCGCGGACGCCTGCGTGGCCGGGCGGGCCGACAGCAACGCCCGCGAGGGTCCGCTCTATCTGCCCAATCTCGTCTCGCTGGGCCTTGGCGAAGCCTGCAGCCTCGCTAACGGTCGCGTGCCGCCGGGCCTGGACGGTCAGGTCGAGCACCGGCAATTTGGCTGCGCAAGCGAAATCTCGAAGGGCAAGGATACACCGTCGGGCCATTGGGAGATCTCCGGAGTGCCGGTCCCGTTCGAATGGGGCTATTTCCCCCGAACCAAGCCCTGCTTTCCCGCGGATCTGACGAACGCATTGTGCGATCAGGCCGGGCTACCCGGGATCCATGGAGATTGCCACGCGTCCGGTACAGAGATCATCGCCGAGTTCGGCGAGCGCCACATGCGAACGGGAATGCCGATCTGCTACACCTCAGCCGACAGCGTGTTCCAGATCGCAGCGCATGAGCAGACTTTCGGGCTCGAACGGCTGTACGAGATTTGCGCAATCGCAAGACGACTGATCAATCCCCTCAACATCGGCCGCGTCATTGCTCGCCCTTTCGTCGGCACAAGCGCGAGCGACTTCAAGCGGACGGCGCACCGGCGCGATTTTTCCGTGCCGCCCCCTGAAAACACCATCCTCGACCACGCCGCGAGCGCCGGCCGTGACATCGCGACCATCGGCAAGATCGACGACATCTTTGCTCATCGCGCGACAGGGCGAAACTTGCGCGGCGATGGCAACATGGCGCTCTTCGATGCCACACTGAGGGGACTGGCGAGCCTTGCGGATGGCGGATTGCTGTTCGCCAACTTCATCGACTTCGACACGCTCTACGGCCACCGCCGAGACGTTACCGGTTATGCCACGGCACTGGAAGCCTTCGACGATCGCCTGCCCGAACTATTGTCCCGATTGCGCAGCGATGATCTTCTCATCATCACTGCCGATCACGGCTGCGATCCCACCTGGAGCGGCACCGATCACACCCGCGAGCAGGTGCCAATCCTGGCCTGGACGACGCAATCTTCTTCTCCCGTCGGCCGCCGCGCCGGCTTTGCCGATATCGGCGCCACCGCGGCAAGGCATCTTGACCTGCCCCAGCCGCTTCACGGGGTGCATTTCTAGACGTCGTCAGCACACCGATTCACTTGGGTTATTGATCCAGGTTATAGAAATATTCGTTTGTACAATTCCGAGGAACGAACATTCCTTGCATTGCTTCTGAGTCCATACGTGACCAGCGCGCGGGTCATCCGACCAGTCAGCAAGGTGCGCTTCACCAGACATCATCGACCGATCTGAGCGGATCGGTCTTAAGGTTGCACGGAGCGGTGAATGACGCGGGTATTGATTATGGGGGGCGCGGGTTTCATCGGCTCTCATGCGACGGACATTCTTCTGGCGGCGGGCTACGAAGTCCGTCTGCTCGACAACCTTTCGCCGCAGGTTCACGGCAGTAACCGCCAGCGTCCCTCCTATCTCACCGAAGATGCCGAGCTCATTGTTGGGGACATCACTGACAGCGTGTCCGTGGACCACGCGCTGCGCGGCGCCGACATGGTCTTGCATCTTGCTTCCGCCGTCGGCGTCGGCCAGAGCATGTACGACATTGAGCCCTATGTGCGGACGAATGAGCTGGGCACCGCCGTACTGCTCCAAGCCTTGTCGAAGCGCCCCGTCGAGCGGCTGGTTGTCGCCTCGTCCATGAGCATCTATGGCGAAGGCCTCTATCGAAGGCCCGATCAAAGCGTCGTTGCCTGCGACGAACGATCAATCGAACAGCTCCGCCGAGGGGAATGGGGGTTGCGCGACACAGCCGGGCATCCGCTCGAGCCCGTGGCTACGCCGGAGACCAAGTTGCCTTCACTCAGCTCCGTCTATGCGCTGAACAAGTATGCACAGGAACGCATGTGCCTGATCACCGGCAAGGCTTACGGTATTCCGACCGTCGCGCTGCGCTTCTTCAATGTTTTCGGCCCCCGTCAGGCCCTGTCGAATCCTTATACCGGCGTGCTTGCCATCTTCGCCGCGCGGCTCCTCAACGGGCGCCCCCCGCTCGTGTTCGAGGATGGCGAGCAACGTCGCGATTTCGTTCACGTGCATGATGTCGCCCGTGCCTGCCGCATCGCGCTGGAAGCCGAACATGCGCTTGATGTCTTCAACGTCGGCTCGGGCCAAAGCCGCACCATCCTGTCGGTGGCCGAGGACCTCGCCGAGGTCATGGGACACAGCGATATCGCGCCCGAGATCACGCTCAAATACCGCGCCGGCGACATCAGGCACTGCTTCGCAGACATCGGCAAATCGCGCGACCTTCTCGGCTTCGAGCCGCATGTGTCCTTCAAGGACGGCCTGGAGGAACTCGCGGATTATCTCGCAGACCAGGTTGCCGACGACCAGGCCGAGCGGGCTACGCAGGAGCTGCTACAACGAGGGTTGGTTGCGTGATGAATGAGCAAGATAGCAGGCCCGTGCTAATCACCGGAGGTTGCGGCTTCATCGGCTGTAATCTTGCCGACCGGCTGGCGAAGCGCGGCGAGCGTGTATTGGTGCTGGACAATCTAGCTCGCGCGGGCGTGCGCGAGAACGCGCAATGGCTGAAATCAAGGCACGGCGACCTCATCACCATCGCAGTGGCCGACGTCCGCGAGCTGATCCCGGTGATCGACGCCGTACGCGATGCCCGCGCCGTGCTGCATTTGGCAGCTCAGGTCGCCGTCACGGACAGCGTGAGCGATCCCGCTGCCGATTTCGAGATCAACGCACGCGGCACCCTGAACGTGCTCGAAGCGGTTCGGCTTCACAACAGCACCGCGCCGATCGTATTCGCGTCCACCAACAAGGTCTATGGCCGCCTGATCGAGGACAGTGAGATCGCCCTCACCGGCCGTCGTTATACGCCCACTAGCGCCCTGCTGGCGGACGGCATCTCCGAGAACGCGCCCCTCGACTTCTACAGCCCCTATGGCTGCTCCAAGGGAACCGCCGATCAGTACGTCCATGACTATGCGCGAGTCTACGGGCTCCAGACCGTGGTGATGCGCATGAGCTGCATCTACGGCCCCCGCCAGTTCGGCACTGAGGATCAGGGCTGGATCGCGCACTTCCTGCTGAGCGCGATCCGCGGCAAGCCGTTGACGATCTATGGTGATGGCTATCAGGTTCGCGACGCCTTGCACGTGTCGGATGCCGCCGCGGCCTGGCTCGCGGTGCTCGATCGCATCGCGCTAGCGCGGGGACGCGTATTCAATCTCGGCGGCGGGCCCGCCAACGCGGTCAGCCTTCGCGAGCTCATCGACCATATCACGGAACTGGCCGGTCGTGAAATCGCTTACAGCTTTGCCGATTGGCGTCCGGGCGATCAGCCCTGGTACGTCACCGACAACCGTGCTTTGTCGACCGCACTCGGTTGGGCACCGCGGGTTTCGCTGACGGAGGGCCTCCGCTCGCTCCACGCCTGGCTCGACAGTCGTTTTGGAGCAGCTCGGGGTAACCGCGAGGCCCTGGCATGAGGCGCGTCGCCCTGATCAATCCGAATTGGGATTTCGGCGGCAGCATCTATTTCGGGTGCCGGTCCTCCCACCTTCCGCTCGAGCTCGGCATCTCCGAGCATTATCTGAGAGCGGCCGGGCACCGGACGCTGTTGCTCGATGCGCACATGTTCGATCTGTCGTTGCGGGACATCGAGGCCGAACTGCGTGCATTCGAGCCCGACATGATCGTCATCACGACGGCGCCGACCTATCTGTTCTGGCGTTGCGCGCCACCGGAGCTGCGCGTTCCGCAGGAGCTCGCATCGGCGGCGCGGGATCTCGCGCCAGTCCTGGCCGCAGTAGGTCCGCACGGCTCAACGACCCCACGGGCGGCGCTCAGGAAGCTCGGCGTCGACCTGGTCGTAATGGGCGAATGCGAAGGATCCTTGTTGAGGCTCGCAAACGGCGAGCGAGACTTTCCCGGTCTGTGCTTTGCCGACGGTGGCTCAATCCGCGTCAATGGCGGTCCTCAAGCTGTCGAGTTCAGGGATCAGCCGGCGCTCGCTTGGCCGGACGAGATGATCCGGCGTCATCATCACCACCATCACCGTTTCGACGCCGAGCCGGTCGGCCCCGGCGCGGAGGTCGAGGCTTCGCGGGGATGCCCCTACAACTGTACGTTCTGCGCCAAGGAGAATTTCCGCAACGCCTACCGCAAGCGCCCTCCCGCGATCATCCTTGATGAGATCGACAGCCTGCGCGGCCAAGGCGTCGAATATATCTACTTCATCGACGAGATATTCCTTCCGAATGCAGAACTGCTGGAAGGGCTGAGCACGCGCGGCATCAAATTCGGCGTGCAGACGCGGATCGATCTCTGGAAGCCAGACATGCTCGCGCTGCTCGGCCGCGCCGGCTGCGTTTCGATCGAGGCTGGAATCGAGAGCCTCACGGTCGAGGGACGGGCGGCGCTCGCCAAGAACTGCAAGATGACCACCGATCAGCTTGCTGACCGGCTGGTCGAGGCCCGGCGCCACGTCCCCTTCGTACAGGCCAATCTGATCGAGGTGCCCGAGGACGAGGATCCCGTGGTGCAGCGCTGGCGCCGCAAGATGCAGGATGCCGGCATTTGGGCCAACGACCCAGTCCCGCTCTACCCTTATCCCGGCTCGCCGGATTACCGAAAGCTGTGGGGCGAAGCCGACGATTTCGCCTGGGAGCGCGCGCACCGGCATTATCTCGGAATGTACGACCAGTTCAGCGACGTTCAGAACGATCGGCCGATGCCCCTCGATGCCCTCGAACATCCGGTGGCGCCATGAGCCGAGATGCGGACATCAAAATCCTGATGACGACCGACACCGTCGGGGGCGTATGGACCTATTCCTGCGCCCTCGCCGCGAGCCTTGCCGCCTCGGGCGCCGAAGTTACCTTGGCAACCATGGGCCCGCCCGCGCGCGCCGACCAGCGCGAGATGCTGCGCGACTCTCGAGTCCGCCTCGTCGAAACCGACCTCGCTTTGGAGTGGCAAGATCCGGAAGGACGCGACTTTCCCAAGGCCGAACGTGTCCTCGCCGGCCTCGAAGCGAGGCTCAGGCCCGACGTCGCCCACCTCAACAGTTTTCGGGAGGCAACCCTGCCGTGGCATGCGCCGACCGTTCTCGTCGCGCATTCCTGCGTCAACTCATGGGCGCTGGCCTGCCAGGATTCGGCATGGCTCGGGGAGCCCCGATGGGCGCGTTACACGGACCGGGTGGCCGCTGCGCTCAACAATACGCAGGCATGGGTTTGCCCGAGCCAGTCCTTTCACGATGACATCGTTGAGATCTATCACCCGCGCTCTCCCGGCGCCGTGATCTGGAATGGGATTGCGGCTGGCGCCGCGCCAAGCCGAAAGCGGGAGCTGATCTTCGCGGCCGGCCGCCTGTGGGATCGTGCCAAGAATATCGAAGTCTTGGCTGAGGCTGCGCCAGGACTGGATTGGCCGGTCGAGGTCGCGGGCCCGGCCGAGATGGATCCCCTCGGCATCGCCTGGCTTGGTCCATTGCCGCACAGCGCCCTGCGCGAACATCTCCGACACGCAGCAATCTTCGTCAGCCCAGCGCTGTACGAGCCGTTCGGCCTCTCCGTTCTGGAGGCGGCCGCCGCCGGCTGCGCGCTCGTGCTGTCGGATATTCCAACGTTCCGGGAATTGTGGAGCGGAGCAGCGCTGTTCTTCGATGCCGGCGACAGTCAGGCCTTGCACCGAATCCTCGTCAAACTCTGCGCCGATGATCTCGAAAGGACGCGCCTGCAACGCGCGGCGTATGAACATTCCCTGACCTATTCCCTGGCGCGCACGACCAGCGCCTATCTCAAGCTCTACGAGGGGCTGCACGCCTCTGATCGCAGGTCAACGCAAGCCGGTCAGATCGAGGTGCGCGCATGAAATGCGTTCTGTTCTACCACGCATTCACCTCCTGCTGGAACAACGGCAACGCCCATTTCCTGCGCGGCTATGCCCGCGAGCTGCATGCACTCGGCCACGAGGTCGTGGTGTTCGAGCCGGTCGATGGCTGGAGCCGGTTGAATGCCATCCGCGAAAGCGGCAGTCAGGCCCTGCAAGACATCGGCCGGCTCTTCCCCGGCATCTCCATTCGTCGCTACGATGCTTCACTCGATTTCGATGAGGCTCTGGATGGTGCCGATCTCGTCGTCGTGCACGAATGGAATTCGCCCGACGTGATCGGGCAGATCGGATATAGCCGCGCGCACGGCGCCCCCTTCACGCTGCTGTTCCACGACACCCATCATCGGGCGGTCACCGCGCCGGACGAGCTCGCGCACTTCGACCTCGACGCGTTCGACGGCGTGCTCGCCTTCGGCGAGGTGCTTCGTCAGATCTACATGAATCTCGGCTGGGCAGACCGTGCTTATACCTGGCACGAGGCAGCCGACACGACCATGTATCACCCCTTGCCGCATATCGAGCGCACCGACGATCTGGTCTGGATCGGCAATTGGGGCGACGGCGAACGCAGCGCCGAACTCAACGAGTTTCTGGTCGAGCCCGTTGCTGAACTGAAGTTGAGCGCGAGCGTCTACGGCGTTCGCTACTCTGATGCCGCTCTCCAGACCATCCAGGCCGCGGGCATCCGCTATGGAGGCTGGCTGCCGGCGCACTGGGCGCCGGTCGCCTTCGCGGGAGCGCGCGCGACCGTTCACGTTCCTCGCGGGCCCTATGTGCGCTCGCTTCCGGGCATCCCCACCATTCGGGTGTTCGAGGCGCTCGCCTGCGGCATTCCCCTGGTCTCGGCCCCCTGGTCCGACGTGGAAGGCCTGTTTCCTGACGGCGCCTATCTCCAGGCCGCCAGTGGCGAAGAGATGAAGCGCGCGCTCCGTTCCGTGCTCGATGATCGGGAAATGTCCGCCGCCATGCTGGTCGCGGGGCTGCGGACGATCCGCGAGCGCCATACTTGCCGTCATCGCGCGCAACAGCTCGTGGGCATTGTGGAGGCCATTCGCGCCTCTGACGATTCGTCCCGGCCTCTGCGATACAGTGGAGCCTCCGCATGAAGATCTGCTTCTTCGGATCCAGCCTCGTCTCGTCCTACTGGAACGGTGCCGCCACCTATTATCGCGGCATGCTCAAGCAGATTGCGGCGCTCGGACACGACATCACCTTCTTCGAGCCCGACGCGTTCGAGCGGCAGGCCCATCGCGACATCGCCGATCCCGATTGGGCTAGGGTCGTCGTCTACCCCGCAACGTCCGATGGCTGGCGCGGCTCTCTCGATGCGGCGGCGCGATCGGCCGACATGCTGATCAAGGCCAGCGGCGTCGGCGTCTTCGATGAGGAGCTGGAGATCGCGGTTGCGGCCCTGCCCGCCCGGACCCTACGGATCTACTGGGATGTCGATGCCCCCGCCACTCTCGAAGCGATGGCGAACGATCCGAGCCATCATCTGCGCGGTGCGATTCCCTCCTACGACATGGTGCTGACCTACGGCGGCGGCGACGGCGTCGTGTCGGCTTACCGCGCCATGGGCGTGCGGGACTGCGTGCCTATCTACAACGCGCTTGATCCTGAGACGCATTTTCCGTTCCCGCCAAGACCGAACTTCGCCTGCGATCTCAGCCTGCTGGCAAACCGCCTGCCTGATCGCGAACAGCGGGTCGAACACTTCTTTCTCGACGTCGCACTCGCGCTGCCGGACAAGTCGTTCCTGCTCGGCGGCTCCGGCTGGGAGACCAAGGACACGGCAAGCAATCTCCGCAAGATCGGTCATGTCGGCACCGGCGAGCACAACGCTTTCTTCGGCTCCGGACTTGCCACCCTCAACGTCAATCGCGACAGCATGGCGCGCTACGGCTTCTCGCCGCCGACGCGGGTGTTCGAGGCGATCGGGGCCGGCGCCTGCCTGATCACCGATCAATGGCCGGGTATCGACCATTTTCTCGAGCCGGATCGCGAGGTGCTGGTGGCTGCGAGTGGAGCTGAGGTGGCGGGCCATCTCAGCGCGCTCTGCGCCGATCGCGCCGCCGCGATCGCCAACCGTGCCCGCGCACGCGTCCTGAGCCAACACACCTATTGGCATCGCGCCCGCCAGTTCAACCAACTCTTTGTCGGAAGCAGCTCGCGCATCGAGGCAGCAGAATGAACCTCAGTATCGTCGTCGTCGGTCTTTCGGTCACATCGTCGTGGGGCAATGGTCACGCCACGACCTATCGCGCCCTGATCGAGGGCCTGGCGCGACGTGGTCACCATGTCACCTTCCTCGAGCGCGACGTCCCCTGGTATCGCGAGCATCGCGATCTGACCAAGCCGTCGTCGTGGACGGTCGAGCTTTACCAGTCGCTGAAGGACGTGCCTCGCCGCTTCGGTAAGCTGATCCGGGGCGCCGACCTCGTCATCATCGGTTCTTATGTGCCCGACGGCATTGCCGTTTCCGAGTGGATCACGAGTCAGGCGCGGGGAATCACCGCGTTCTATGACATCGACACGCCCGTAACGCTCGCGAGGCTCGACGAAGGCCTGAACTACCTGTCAGCCGCAATGATCCCACGCTTCGACCTCTATCTGTCATTCGCCGGCGGGCCCGTGCCCAACATGATCGAGGAGCGGTATGGAAGCCCGATGGCCCGGGTTCTCTATTGCAGCGCCGACACTGTGGCTTACGCTCCGCAACAGGCGGAGGTTAGATGGGCCCTCGGCTATCTCGGGACCTATAGTGAGGACCGGCAGTCCATCCTCGAACAGCTGCTCCTGTCCCCGGCGCGCACGCTGTCGTCAGAGCAGTTCGCGGTCGCAGGGGCGCAATATCCCGCTGATATCGTCTGGCCCGATAATGTCGTGCGGATCGAGCACCTCGCGCCAAAACAGCACCCGGGGTTCTATGCGGAACAGCGATTCACCCTCAACGCGACCCGCGCCGACATGCGTGCGCTGGGTTTTTCGCCGAGCGTTCGCCTGTTCGAAGCCGCTGCCTGCGGCACGCCCGTGATCTCTGACCATTGGCCGGGTATCGAAACAATCTTCGCACCGTCGCGGGAAATCCTGCTGGCCTCAAGCCCGCGCGACGTCATCGAGATCCTGCGCGACATGCCCGAGGAGCGTCGGCGCACTATTGCGGAATGCGCTCGCCGACGCGTTCTGACCGGTCACACCGCCGATCACCGGGCCTGCCAGCTGGAGGATTACTACGCCGAAGCAGCCGCGCACCGCCGCCGCAAATCCTCGCGGCCTGCCGCCAGCCGTCCCTTTCAAGTCGCCGAAGAGAGCCTGCAATGAAACTCCAGACCCGCATTCCTACGCTCCGCCGCTCGCCGACCGCGCTCATTGCTGGCGGTGCCGGCTTCATCGGCTCTCATCTCTGCGATTCTCTTTTGCAACATGGCAACGCCGTGATCTGCCTTGACAATCTCTTCACGGGGAGCATCGACAACATCAGGCCACTGCTGAACCATCCGAACTTCCGGTTCATCGAGCATGACGTGCAGGAGGAGATCGAGATCGACGGGGAAATTGACCGCATTTACAGCCTCGCCTGCCCAGCTTCGCCCCGGCATTATCAGAAGGATCCGGTCGGCACGATGAAGACATGCGTGCTCGGTACCATCAACCTGCTCGAGCTCGCGCACCGGAAGGGTGCCCGCGTCCTGCAAGCTTCCACGAGCGAAGTCTACGGTGATCCGGAGGTGCACCCACAGCCGGAATCCTATCTCGGCAACGTCAACCCAATCGGGCCACGAGCCTGCTACGACGAGGGCAAGCGCGCCGCCGAAACACTGATGTTCGACTATAACCGCACGCGGGAGACCGAGATCAAGGTGGCGCGCATCTTCAACACCTACGGCCCACGCATGCTGGAGAACGATGGCCGTGTCGTCTCCAACTTCATCGTGCAGGCCCTGCGCGGGGAGCCGATTACGATCTATGGTGGCGGTACGCAGACCAGAAGCTTCTGCTTCGTCGATGATCTCGTGCGAGGCCTCCAGTTGCTGATGGAAAGCTCCTCATCGGTGACCGGTCCCTGCAACCTCGGCAATCCGCACGAGGTGACGATCGAAGCTATAGCCCGAGAGGTTCTGACGTATACGGACTCGGCCTCGCCGCTCCGCTTCGAGGCGCTGCCAAAAGACGATCCAAAGCGCCGCAAGCCCGTCATTGACACCGCTATGCGGCTGTTGGGATGGCGCCCGCGGGTGGCACTGAAGGATGGTCTTCAAGCCACGATCGCCTATTTCGCAATGCGCATCGCGGGCGAGCCACCGGCGCTCGTGCCAGCTCTCGCGCAGCGAAAGAGAGGTCCGGCGCGCAGCCTGCTCAGTCCCGAATAGCCAGCTGAGAGCCAGAAGCGCTCATTCCGGCTCTGGCGGCTTGCGGCAGGAGCGCTGTTGCGCCCGCTTAGTCCTTGCTCTCTTCGATCTTGTCGAGAACGCGCTCCGGCGCGATATCTGAGGCGGCTTCCTGAAGCTCTTCGTTCTGCCGGGAATCTATCTCCATTTTTCGGGCCATTTCATCCAGGAGCGCGACCACCTTCGTGATCTCATGTTCGGTGAGGAGACTGATCTGCAGATCCAACTCCGCTCTTCTATCCGCTTCGGCCGCCATACGATTTTGAGAGATCAGAACAAAGGTCGAAAGAAAGATTGCCTCTACAGAGGCAATCATAGCGAGCACTACAAAGCTCTGATCCCATGGCACAATTCCTGGAAGCCATCCGAGGTTTGCGGCTATCCAAAATCCAAAAGCGAATAAGTGCAGGTAAACAAACTGCATGCTGCCGGTGAACGAAGTAATCGCATCGGCGACCTTTTGCTGAATAGACGCGTCGGATTGCTCGCGCTTCCTTCGTTCGACCAGAGCGTGGA
This sequence comes from Bradyrhizobium sp. ERR14, assembly GCF_014198235.1. Taxonomy (NCBI): domain Bacteria; kingdom Pseudomonadati; phylum Pseudomonadota; class Alphaproteobacteria; order Hyphomicrobiales; family Nitrobacteraceae; genus Bradyrhizobium; species Bradyrhizobium sp. ERR14. The sequence continues at coordinate 221,069 of NZ_JACIHD010000002.1, forward strand.
TATTCCGCTCGAGAGCCGGCGTCAGCCCGGGTGCAGCTTTTGGACGGGGCGCTAAGGGCTTCTTCATGACGTGGAAACCGGCGCCCCGGCGGGCGGTTCCTATAGCTTGGCTGCCCCGACGTCGCGCAATTGACTACCGCGAGGCCGACGTCCGGCGTGCAAGACCTCGGCGAGATGGAGCTACAAGATAGAGCCGCGACCTCGAGGCTGGCTGCTGCGGGAAGGATCGAACCTCCGAATGGCGGAACCAACACCTGCGTGATTTCAATGACTTCAAAGCGGGTCTGGAAAAGGGGCTCAAATGCCTTCTAATAAGTTCAATAATTTAGCGGCTGTTTTCAAATGAAAACAGTCCTCAACGTGGTTGGCTATCGCCTCTTCGTTGTCGAGCTTTGCCTGCGACAAGATCAGGACCGACATCGAAACTGCTAACCTGGATTCCTCACGGCATACATAAGACGTTCGTCGATATTCAAGGTCGATTGCTGGGCAACCGATTGCTACTTGTCTTCGCATCCCAGCTAAAAGTCGGTGACGACCCGAGGCGTCGTCGTTGAGGGAATGTTGCATCGGCATTTGCTCTCGACCGGCCTGTCGGTCCCAGCCAATTGCGAAGGCGTGCCGTTCGACTGCTCGCACATCTACGCCAGCTGCAATCTCGGGCCGACATGTATTGCAACGTCGCGGCCAAATCCACCGGACGCACGCTCGTCGGACGTCTCTACAATTCGACGAGCGACACCGGCATGCAGGACATGCTGAGCTACCTCATTGCGCACGACACGATGCACCAGCAGCAGTGACTTGCGGTGATCGAGGAGATGGGAGCCGAAGCATCCTGCCGATCCCGAACAGCTTCGATCGCAGCAAGGAAGCGACTGAGTCCAGATACATGTTTATGGGCATCGAGCGCAGCGGCTCGCTGCAAACCGGCCGCTATTGCGAGGGTCCGCCTGCGCTTAAATCCCATCGCGTTTCTTTTCTTAATTTGATGAGGATATGCAACAACTAAGGTTGATCTCGGACGATCGTTGAATGGGCAGAGGCGCGCGGCGAGGAATGTCGGCCCAGCTTGGCCTTGTCCAGTTGCTTACTCAGTTTACTCTGACGACCTCGCCCGGTTTTGGATGCTCGTTGCGTACTTCGGCTGTCGCCCGAAGATCCGCTTCATAACGAAAGTTAACGGCGCCTCATGGTCAACAGATCTAAGCAGAGCAACCATTCACAATCGCTGTTTTAACAGCACACACACGAATTGAGGCGCAGCCGAGACATTTGCACGAGCCGCATCCCACAATCGATCCGCACGACCCCGCCGCCTTTAGTCAATGGGCGCTTCGCTTGGGAAGAACGTCAGGGAGCTCAAGCCAGCGATTCATCAATTCGGCAGCGCCGCGGATGCGGTGGCCTACGGCCTCCAGCAGTGGCGGCACAGCGCCTCGCGCGGGCAGTGGCAAGCGCGCATCGGCGCGCCGCAGGTGGGCATTCTCTCCGAGACGAAGTGAGCAATTGAGCCTTGCACAACGGCCTTATTCTCCTCGGCGGTGCCTTCATTGCGATTGTTGGAAGCGAATTTGGGTATGCCAGTGCGGGCAGTGAGCAGCAGATAGCGGCCGTTGGCATCAAAGCTTGCGAGGCCTGACGGGTTTGGGCCGTACAGCGGCACTCGACTACCCTCGGGACGGACAACATCGACCGTCACGTAGGCCCAAGTGCCGACGAGTTGCTCTTTTAACGCTTCGTGCTGTCCGGCCGCATCGCCCGAGGGCAAGACAAGCCATAGAAGCGCGATAGCGGTCAATGCGAATGTGCCAAGCCGGCTCATGGCGCTTTCCTCCTCGCTGAACGGGGGCACGCGAGAGTGCGGCTGCATAGTCCGCGCGATTTGATATAAAGAGAACCGGGAATTTTCCTCTATCGGTATAGGGAAGGTCGATGGCCAGCCCGATCCTGAACTGGGAGAGCCGCCTCAGTCGTCGGCTCAAATTGCGGGACCTGCACATCCTTTTTACCGTGGTTCACCGAGGCAGTATGGCCAAGGGTGCGGCTTATCTCGGAATGTCTCAGCCTGCAGTATCAGAGGCGATCGCTAGCCTGGAGGGCACGTTGGGAGTACGCCTTCTTGATCGAAGCCGAAGAGGTGTCGAGCCTACGATTTACGCTCGGGCATTACTTAAGCGCGGGGACGTAATCTTCGATGAGCTGAAGCAAGGAATTAAAGACATCGAATTTTTGGCCGATCCGACAGCCGGAGAAGTCCGGATCGGCGTTCCAGAGTCATTGATGGCCGGATTTGTGCCTGCCGTTCTCGATGAGCTGTCCCGGCGATATCCCAAAGTGTCCGTGTCTGTAATCGCAGCGCAGCCCGGCGAACAGGAGTTTCGAGAGTTGCGGGAGCGCAGCGTTGATCTGCTGCTGGGGCGCCTCTTCAAGCCAGTGTCCGAGGAGGACGTGGCCGTGGACGTTCTCTGCCAGGACGCCTTCCGCCTTGTGGCAAGTGCAGATAGTCGATGGGCTCGCCGCCGCAAGATCACGCTAACCGAATTGATGAACGAACCCCTGGATATCTTTCCCCACGAACAGTGTCGTCAACTCATATATTGAGAAAGGCTTCTGCGCACATGGTTTGGAATTACCCAAGCCGAGCATCACCTCATTCTCGACGCAGCTGCGCTTGCATTTGCTGGGGACCGGACGGTTTTTGACAATTCTCCATGACTCGGTGCTGTGGTTTACCACCCAGCATCGCTCGCTCAAGGTGCTGCCGATCGATCTGCTTATCCAACCAATGCCGATCGCCATCTTTCGTTTGAAGAACCGCACCGTCAGCCCGGTTGTTCAGCTTTTCATCGACCGGGCACATGCGATCGCAAAATCGTTCGTCAGCGCTCCGACGCGCCGTTCTGCAACTGCCGAGGTGTGACTTCTCTTAACTCGCGATCAGCGCAGTGCCCGTTCCTTCCCCCAAGAACCAGGCTATTTCCCGACGCAACTATTTTACCCAGAGCTTGAGCGGAACCGGCTGCTGATCAGGGCAATTCATTGTGCCTGTGTAGTAATCTGACAGCCGTCCGCTATAGGTGCATTCGACACCAGAAAACGAAAACGTCGCGTTCAATTGCGATGTCAACACTGACATGCGAAGGCGTATTTCGCCGACCCTCTCCTCCGGACCATCCTGAGTGCACAATCCGACGTGCTTCATCGTCAATGGTCCGGAGTATTCCTTTATGACGTGGTCGGAGCCCGCTTCCGTGACGGTGGCTGTCAACTCCCATTCGCCGAGGTGGCCGGAATATCCGACAAGCTGGAGCGATTGAGCGTGTCCCGCACTCGCAAGAGCGCCCAGAATGATCGCCAGCAATATTGATTTCACGTGTGCTCCCATGCCTCACGTGCCCGTTTCTCAGCGCTTCATCACAAATGCCCGCGCCTCGGCAACTTCGGTTCGGGTACTATCGGCTGCATCAGCGATCGCTATGACCTTGTTATAGTATTGCTGAGCCTTGTTGGATTCGCCGGACTTTTCCGCCGCCCTGGCTGCGCCTACGTAAGCGCCGAGCCGGTTTGGCTCCTTCCCCAGCGTTGCTTCAAATGCCCCAAGTGCTTCATTGGCCTTGCCGCTCTCAAGCAGCATTTCTCCATAGAGTTCGCGCGCCGGTTTAGGCACTCCCGGCGTGACCGGATGCTTCTCCGTCTTGTCCTCGGCAGCGGCGGCGGCACTCATCGCGTTCAGCGCAGCGTCACGTTTGTCTTCGGCGTAAAGCTGCCAGGCCGTCGCAACCTGCCGCTCAATTTCGACTTGTTCCGCCCAATAGGTGTCCCTGGAGGCACGCAACTTGTCGCGCAGTTCGGCGAGTTTGGCGATATCGGCCTTGGCGGCTTCTGGTTCGCCCGCACGGGCGGCGCCCAGCGCCCGCACGAAATAGGTTACCGCCTGCACGTGAGGCAGCGGGCTGGGACGAACCTCAAGCGCCGCAGCAGCCTTCCAATCGCCGCGCTCCACTGCATAGCGTGCCGGCGAGGCGGCCAGCGCGTATGGCCCGGCGATAAAAGTCTCGGTGAAGCCCGTGACCCCCTTCATCTCCTCGACAACGGCTGCTGCCTTCTCGTCCTGCCCGAGTTGCAGATAGGCGTAGACCAGGTAGTCCATTGCATGCAGCTGATCGTGGCCCTCTTTGTCCGCTCTCGCCACACGCGACGATTCGATATTGGAAGCAATCGACTCCTTCCAGTAACCGACGCGGGTAAAGATGTGGGACGGCATATGCTGGGCGTGTGCGGCCGCTGGTGCGACCTTGGCGTAGCGTCGCGCAGCCTCGAGCCCTTTCTCGGCAATTGGCGGATAATCGTAAAGATGGATCAAATAGTGCGCCACGCCGGGATGTTGGGGCTGACGTATTGCGATCGGCTCAAGGATTGCCGCACCCTTGAGCTGGTTGGTATAGGCTTTGTCGGCCGGCGACGCCGAGGTGTTTAGGGCCAGCGCATAGTAGATCTGCGCTTCGTCATCGTCTTGATAGCGCTGCGCAAGTTGCTCCATGGCCTTGGCGTAAGCCAGCATGCGCGTACGATGATCGACCTTGTCGTGGTCGGCGTACATGGCGCTGAGCGCATCGAGGTAGTCACGTTCGCGCTGGGTCTTCGCGCCCATGAGCTTCCCTTTTGCGATCGCGTCAGCGCCCTCGGCGAGGTTTTTCGCGGGGGTGGGAACGTGAGGATTCCACAAGAGGCTGAGGGCAATGCCCCAATAGGCGATGCCGCACTCCGGATCGGCCTTCAGAGCATCTCCGAACGCGTGCTGCGACGCGCGGTACCAGAACGAGTGCTGGTACAGCATCCCGCGGTCGAAAAGCTTCTGCGCCTCTGGCTTGCACGACGTTTCGAAATGCACCGTGCCGAGCTGATCGCTGTCCGATTCTGCCAACGAAGGTTGCGCAAACGAAAAGCCCAACACAGCCGTAGCCACGAGTGCGAATGGCGTCTTCATCATGACCTGCCTCCACGCGAGAACTAACCTTGCGAGGCGCGCATTCTAGACCTGTTCACTCAGGCCAACTATGGAATTCCGTCTCGGAAAAAACCAGAGACGGACCTGGCCGGCGTGGCACGTCAGCTGTCCTGACATTGGACCTGCGCCAAGCTCGTCGCCGAAGCGCAGAAGATGTTGCGCAAGTTGGCGCAGTCAAACTGCGACGCATCACGTCGCCTTTGCGGCAAATCCAGCTCTCGGCAGCTCGCTCGACGAAGTTCGGCATCTACCAAAACCGGACGTCTCTGGGCCGTAATCGAAGGTCAGCCACGGGCCACGAGCGGACATCGCTGCGGCTGAATCCCGTATGCGGAGATTGAGCGGCGCGGAGCAGGCACGTTGGCGGATTTGCGCGTGGCAAACAGGTGATGGACGAGATGATCTCTTGGCACAGCGCGCGGCAGCGGCGACCGCCACGCTCTAAGCCTGGTTGTTCGGCCGCTGATTGAGAGCTAGATAGCCGGAGGGTTGACTTCGCCTTAGGGGCTGATGCGTTTGTTCCAGCGCTCGGCCGCCTGCCTAACGGTCGGCGCATTGGGCCCGAAAGCTGAACATTCCTTACATACTACGAATTTTGGATCGATGTCGCCGTTGATTCAAACCTCCGAACCGCCGCAGAAAGGCCAGGGCCGCAGCGATTGTACAGACATAGGGAATCCGCGCAGCGGATCGATAGCTGCGCTGTCGCTAGGCTTCGTAGGCATCTTAACGCGACCGTTTGGGACAGTAGTTCTGCGCCGATGTCGACGACCTCGACGAAATGATGACCGACGTCGCGATTGAAGCCGATGAAGTCCCACGTGGCGCCGTCGCCTTGGCAAGTAGCGCCGGTGAAGCGTGCCGGCTGCCACTCGGGAGTTTTCGTGCTTGAGCGCACAAGGACCCAATAGAAGCGACCTGGAAGCAACTGTGTGACGTCAATCATGGAATCATTTGCAGACCCTCGCTCACGCCGCTGCGCAACGTTCGGTCGAGCGCAGACGCATCGGCTTACCCCCGGCGGGTTTGGGTTGCGCGGTCCGTTTCCGTCTAGCGCGCGTAGCGCTTCCAGAATCTCGTCGATATGAACCGGCTCCGTTAGTCCGTCCGGCGAGCGTAACGCTGGACAGGACGCGATCGCCGAGGCATCAGAGGCCCATGACGCAAGGATGGCGCGCTTCTCGGCCAGACTCAAATTCGGGTCAGCGACGACCTCGCCCGGATGCGAGAACACCGCGCCGGGGTGAAGAAGAGCATTGAAATCGAAGACGTTGTCGCGTGCGGGCGTCGTCCGCATGGCTAACCTCCCATCATAAGACGCATTAAGGTGGCCGCGCACCCGCGCGGCGACGGTCGGAACCCAGCCGCGGGTAGGTCAGGCGGCCTTGCCCTCGATCTGCTTGACTTGCCCGGCGCTTGCGCCAGCGATGGCGATGCGCCGCGGCTTCATGGCCTCGGGAATCTCGCGTTGAAGCTCGATGACCAACAGACCGTTCTCGAAGTGCGCGCCTTTGACCTCGACGTGGTCAGCCAGGGTGAACTGGCGCTTGAACGATCGTGTCGACATTCCGCGATGCAGAAAGGTCTTCTCGTCCTTCTCGGCCTTATGGCCTTCCAACGTCAGGACATTCCGCTCCATCGTAAGGCCCACCTCGTCCGGTGAGAAGCCGGCGAGCGCCACCGAGATTTGGAAGCGGTTCTCGTCGAGCCGCTCGATGTTATAAGGGGGATAAGTCTCTTCGGCGGTCCGCTGGACCTCGTCGAGAACGTCAAACAGGTGGTCGAACCCAATGGTCGACCTCCACAGGGGAGTCCAATCATACCTCATAGCCAAGTCCTCCAAAGAGCAAGTTGGATACGAGCTGGCCCCGGACACCTTCCGGCGCCCGCCTTGATTGCGGGGCCCCGAAGGCGCCCCCGCCGCCATGTCTGCGGCGATCAAAAAATCTGCCACGAGCAAAAAAGTTTCAGGAGGGTGACGAAAAATTTTAGCGCTGTAACGGGCGCTGTTGTCGTGCAAGTTACGCAACTTCGCCGATGGGCCACTTCCGGACTCACGCATCGCAGCAAACCGCGCTTCATTCGATCACCTCGTCATCGTCAGCACGGCTCAGCAGCGAGGGCGGCACAGTGAGGCCAAGCGCCTTGGCAGTCTTCTTACGAGTTCGAGTTTGGTTGGCTGCTCTACCGGCAGATCGGCAGGCTTGGTGCCTTTGAGGATCTTATCGAGATAGCTGCCTGCACGACGCCAGATGTCGGCTAAATCAGGACCGTAGACGACCAAATTGGCGAATTGCCGAAAGAGATGAATCGCGGGCAGTTGAGGTTCGGCCGCAAGTGCGATCACTCGCGGAGACTCGAAAACAGTCAAATAATCGCCAAGGACAATGATTGCAACGGCGCGCTGGGCGGAGGCCGAGGCAAAGGCGGTGTCGAGTTCTTCGGCCTTGGTTGCCTCGACAATCGGCAGAGCCATGCTTAACCCTCGCGCTGTGCGGGGTATCTCCTCGGCTAATGCCAACCGGTGTATGGGGTTATCCGGATTGACTAGGATCGCAACCTTCGAGGCGCCAGGGACCAGTTCGCGCAGATAGGGAGCTAGAGCGATCAATTCGGCGGCTAAAGCTGGCAGTCGATCCCGGGCATAACGATATTCGACAAGCAGGTTCTTGCCCTCGATCCAGCCCTTCTCGCGCAAGCCCCTGAGCCATGCGGCGTGAGCTGGATCGCTAGCCGGCTCATCCGCCCAAGCGCCGAGGAAACCAATTCGCCGAGGTATCCCCTGCGCCCCCGAACGCCTTGGCGAAACGAGTATTGCCGCGGTGCCCGCTATGAACTCCCGCCGGTTCCGCAGAGTATCACGTTTCGATGGTTGTACCCACAGCGTGTGCAAATGCTGCGTCGCAAATGCGGAGCGTGGCGCAGGACGGCTGGGGTCAAAAGCTGCTCAGCACTCGCGCAAGGTCAGGTCTCCCTTAAACAGCCGACGTGGCGACGGCGCGTTCGTTGTTCGGCTCAGGGCCACAAGCGGACCTTCACTCGGTCCTCTCAGGACTACTTGGGGGGTGGACCTTCACCCGCTCGGTGCTGAAACCAGTAACGGCTCTCTGCAATGAGGGACTGGTTCTGCCTTTGCAGCCTTCGGCTCTCAGCAATGGCTTCGTCGGCTCGTTCGAGGAGGTTGCTCATGTTTCGCTCATAGAGCGAGGTTACCCGCGCTAATGCGGGGCGTCACGTTACAAAACCGATCTAACCGAGACGAGATACGTTGACTGACGTGCGCTTGGCCCCAGGGAGGCGGCCAATCTGAGCCGCGGGCCAAGAGTTCCTACGGTTTCGACGCTCTGATTTCTCGAACGGTGATTTCGGCCAATGCTACCGCATCAGTAACGCCGCGCATATGAATTTCGATCATCCTCTTGGCGAGGAGATCACAGAGCGGATCGCTTCGATCTACCAATTCCAACTTGCGGAGGGCGTGGTTGAAGGCCAGTTCAAGAACGTGTTGTTGTTCGCCGGTGAGATCGATGTTCGTAACCATGCGTGAAATCGGCATGACCCTCTGCTCCCTATCTGAATAGGAGGGAGCACAACGGGTCTCTCAGTCACCGATTGAAGCCACGGACCGGGCGATGATGGCAGATAGTGTTGTTCAGGCGCGGGGGAGTCAACCCGGCTGGCGGTTCCCCGATTCCAAGAATTCCGCGCGCAAACGGTATTCTTCAGCGATTTCTAGTAGTGCAGCCCTTGTGCGCTCGTCAGCAGACATAGCTGCTTGATGACGGGCGTTCCGTTCGAGGCGGCGAAGTTCTCTTTCCATGAGAAGAGCCTACTCCTCCGAATGGGCCGCTGACTTAAAGTGTGCTAAAGTGTACACATCGTCCACTCCCTTAGGATGATAGGGGAGCATGTCTGCAATGGGTCAAGCGGCGCTCAGCGGGCATCCGTGAAGGTCAGAGGCGTTCGCCGAAAGGGGAGCAGAAACGACATGTCCGCTCAGGATCGCGGTTGACCTAACTTTGGTGCCTGCAAGCTTGGCGAAGGGATCCATTCGAACAGGTGCGCGCTAGTCTCGGTTAAAAAAAGCCCCAACTCCAGAGGTGCGTGGAGCTGGGGCCGCTGGCAGGGGGGCCAAGGCAGCTTGATCAGACGTTGATGAATGGCACTGGAAACTTGGCAATCGGCCAGTTCCGCGCCCGTTATCGATCCACTACAGGCTCAACGGCCTCTGTCCCTCTTACCGTTGGGGCTGCCATCAGCCATTGTTACCGTGGACAGCCCTCACGCCAGACTGCGCGACCGCGTCGGAAGTCAAGGACGTTGATAGCAAGAGACCGGGCAAATCGCGAACGCATGCGCGAGTCCCGTTTCTGGCGGTAATTGACCCCGCGCGATCGCGGCGCCTGCCGCATTGATCGCGGCGCGCAGCCGTTGAACTTGATCAAGGAGCTCGTTTTGAGGCACCCGGAACCCCGGCTTCCGGCGGACGCCCGTGATTGGGCAGCTTCCCGCCAGGGATGGCCGGTCGGGTGGAACTCGCGGGCGCGGTGGCCGTTGCTTGGCCGCAACAGCAGTAGCGAGTAGGAGAACCCGTGAACCGACGCCAGCTTGTTCGAGGGTCGGCGTTGCTGCCGGCGTTGTTGCTCGCTTCGCGGAGCAGTTTCGCTGCTGCTGGCCTGCCGGAGGGCGCGTTCGGTCCCTCCACCGTGAGGGACCTCGCCCGTATGCTGGCGGGCAAACCCCACGAGGCGCCGGACGAGAAGCTGCCGAGCGGCTTGAAGGATCTCGATTACGATCAGTACCGTTCCATCCGTTTCCTGCCCGAACGCGCGCTATGGCGCGGTAAGAAACTTCCGTTCGAAGCGCAGTTCTTCCATCGCGGCTTCTTCTACAAAAACCGGGTGACCATCTTCGAGGTCGTGGACGGAAGGGCCACCGAACTCAAGTACCGCAAGGAAGACTTTTCATTTGGCGAGAAGGTCCCGGCGTTCGAGGAGGCTGACCTCGGGTTCGCCGGCTTCCGCATCCACGTGCCCTTGAATCGCGCCGACTATTACGACGAGGTTTGCGTCTTCCTGGGCGCGAGCTATTTCCGAGCCGTGGCCAAGGGGCAGACGTACGGGCTCTCCGCCCGAGGACTTTCGATCGATACCGGCGAAGCCAAGGGGGAGGAATTTCCACTGTTCAAGGCGTTCTGGCTCGAGCGGCCGGCGCCGGGCGCGACCTCGATGGTCGTCCATGCCTTGCTCGATAGCAAAAGTTGCGCGGCGAGCTACCGCTTCACCGTGCGGCCGGGCGAAACCACTGTGTTCGACGTCGAAATGTCGGTCTACCCGCGCGTCGAAGTTCAGCGGGCCGGGCTCGCGCCCATGACCAGCATGTTCTTCTACGGTCCGAACGACCGCAACGACATCGACGACTTCCGGCCATCGGTCCACGATTCCGACGGCCTTGCGATCTTCAATGGGAAGGGCGAAAGCCTCTGGCGGCCGCTAAGCAACCCCCGCGATCTGCAGATCAGCACCTTTAAGGATCTCAATCCCCGCGGATTCGGGCTGATGCAGCGAGAGCGAAATTTCTTCGCTTATCAGGACATCGAGTCCAGCTTCGAAAAACGCCCGAGTCTCTGGATGGAGCCGATCGGGGATTGGGGCGAGGGCGGCGTCATGCTGTTCGAGATCCCGACCAAGGAAGAGGTCCACGACAACATCGCCGCATTCTGGTGGCCAAAGAACCCGCTTCAGGCCAAGGGCGAACACAACTACACCTATCGACTGCATTGGGGGCCGGATAGCCCGAAGGCGCATTCGCTCGCCCGCTTCACGCGAAGCGGGATAGGCGCGAGGGGCGAGGACACGCGCCTCTTCGTCCTCGACCTGGTCGGTGAGAATCTGAAGGGCATCGATCCTGCCGGCGTCAAAGGCGTGGTGAAGGCTGATAAGTCCGAGGTGAAGAACATCGTCACGCAGCCCAACCCCTATACGGGTGGATGGCGGCTGAGCTTCCAGTGCCAAGTGAAAGGAGAGCCGATCGAACTGCGGGCGTTTCTGACCGAGGGCGACAAGCCCTTGTCCGAAGTCTGGGTCTACCGATGGGCACCCTGAGCCGAGCCACGCGATCGACAGGGGGCGATATCACGAACCAACGCCTGCTGCCGCGCGAGTCGCCGCTTCCGATGGCTCCTGGCGACCTCGGAAAGAACCCGGCCTCGGACCGTGCTCCTGCGCCGATTGCCACCACGATGGCTGGGCGGCGCGGCCTGATTCTGCTCTCGACGGCCGTGCTCACGGGCGCGGGCGGGTACGAGATGTATCGCGTGCTGGAGGTCGGCGGCGTCACGGTCCTCGAAGCCATGGTGCTGGCGATCTTCCTGGTCTTGCTCGCTTGGGTTGCGTTTTCGTTCGCCTCCTCACTCGCCGGCTTTTTTGTGCTGCTGGCCCATCGTCGGGACGAAGGCGCCTTGGTGCCCGGCGCGGAACTGCTGACCATCACAAGCCGCACCGCCATGCTGCTTCCCACCTATAACGAAGACCCGCATCGATTGGCCGCGCGGCTTCGTGCGATCTTTGAATCCTTGGAGACGACCTCGCACGGAAAGCTGTTCGACTGGTACGTTCTGAGCGACAGCACTGATCCGGATATCTGGGTCGCGGAAGAGAAAGCTCTGCTCGCGCTGCGTCAGGCCGTGGGAACGCGGCTATACTATCGTCACCGCGCCGACAACACGGCCCGGAAGGCCGGCAACATCTCCGAGTGGATCACGCGGTTCGGCGGCGTCTACGACTTCATGATCGTGCTCGACGCTGATAGTCTCATGAACGGGCAGACCATTGTCCGATTGGTCCATGCCATCGAGAGCAATCCGAGCGCCGGGCTCGTCCAGACACTCCCGATGATCGTCAACGCGCGAAGTCTGTTCAGCCGCGTCCAGCAATTCGCGGGCCGGCTGTACGGGCCGATGATCGCCGCCGGCGTCGCCTGGTGGCACGGCTCCGAAGGCAACTACTGGGGTCACAACGCGATCATCCGGGTGAAGGCGTTCGCCGAAGCGGCGGCGCTGCCACAGCTGCGCGGGCGCAAGCCGTTCGGTGGGCACATCCTAAGCCATGATTTCGTCGAGGCTGCGCTGATGCGGCGGGCCGGATGGGGCATCTACATGCAGCCGACGCTCGGCGGAAGCTACGAAGAGGTACCACCCTCGCTGCTCGACTTCGCGGCGCGGGACCGACGCTGGTGTCAGGGCAATCTTCAGCATCTCGCTGTCGTGCCTGCTCGCGGTCTCCACTGGGTGTCGCGCCTGCATTTTATGGTGGGGATCGGGGCATATTTGACAGCACCTCTGTGGCTGCTGTTCCTGCTGCTAGGGATGCTGACCTCGTTGCAGGCTCGCTTCGTGCGTCCGGAGTATTTTCCGAAGGGTTTCTCGTTGTTTCCGACTTGGCCCGCCCAGGATCCCGTGCTCGCCATTTGGGTGTTCGTCGCAACGATGGGACTTCTGCTCTTGCCGAAGCTGCTCAGCCTTGCACTCGTTTGGATGCGAGGCTCGGTGAGACGTCAATTCGGCGGCGCGTTGCGTGCCTCGGCCGGAGTTTTCGCGGAGGTGATCGTCTCCGCATTGATGGCGCCAGTGATGATGATCTTTCAATCGATCGCGGTCGTAGAGATTCTGGCCGGCCGCGACGCCGGCTGGCAGACGCAAAGGCGGGACGACGGCACGGTGGAGCGCCGCGAGCTCTATCGGAGGTACGGCATCCCGACCTTGTGCGGCATTGCGATGGCGGCAAGCGCATACGCCGTTTCGCTGCCCCTTCTGCTGTGGATGTCGCCAGTCATCATTGGACTGCTGTTCGCCGTTCCCATCGGAGCGCTGACGGCCAAGCCCGCGTCCAGCCAGCTGTTTGTCACTCCTGAAGACCGAGAGCCGCCTGCGGTGCTGCTCCGGGCCAACGAATTGGGCGCGGTGGCGGAGATCGGCATCAAACCCGCTTTGGTGGAGCTGCGCGAAAGCGCCGCGCTCTTAGCCTTCCACCTCGCGCAGTTGCCGCCTCCTCGCGCCGCCCGTCCCGACATGATCGACGCCAACCTGGCGGTCGGCCGCGCTAAGATCGATGCGAGCGATAGCTTCGAGAAGGCGGCTGCCCATCTGTCGCCGCGGGAAGTTTTTTCGATCTTGAACGATGGTCCAGGCTTGTCGGCTGTGCTCCAGAAGGGATGAACACGCCCCAAGCGACTGGAGACCAGGCCTGGGCTCGAACCAGGATAGAAAGTAGTCCGAAAGTTTGCGTGCCTATGCCTGGCCTTGGGGTGCGTGCTAGTCTGCACCAACCGCGTGGTTCAGGGCATCGCTGAGTTTGAAAGAGCGTTGGCGCTGGATTGCAATTTGGCCGAGGCGCAAATTGGCGGCGCCAAGCTGTATATGGGTCGCAGGGCTGAGACTGAAGCCCACTTCAAAGAAGCATTTCGCCTCTCTCCCCGCTATATCTTCGCTCATAGCTGGTTCATGGTGCCGCTGACAGATGGCCGGCGATCTCTCTTCCAAGGCGGTCGTCAAAGGCGGCTATTTCTTTGGCGCAGAGCCATCCTTCAAGGAAGCGTTGTAGTCGGCCTGCGAGCTATGATGTTTGATTGACTAACTGGCGCACTGCTACCCGTTGTAGTCCGCCCGTGTTGGTTGTCTCGCCCGCTGCATGAGAAGCCGCGCCAGGCAGGTCCTGATCGCCAACATAGCCGGATTTGCCGGAATTGCGGGCTTTTACGCCTTTATCAGCTTCAGTTTGCACATTTTGAGCAACACCGGATTGTGACGTCGCCTCGGTTTTCTGCTGGGCGGCAGCAGGTATCGATATAACTGGCAGTACGATGAGCAATACCAGAGATAGGTATCGCGTGGCTGTTTCTCCCAGGCCCCGCCGCTTCATCAACGTGCGCATCCCGAACATTTCCGCACTGGTGAACACTTGCGACCGCAGCGTTGACACATTTCACGCAGAAGCTTGCAGGATCGAACGCAATCTATGTTCTTCGCCCGCCGGCACGGCCAAATCTTGATGTGCACGAGAGGTGCGCGTCTCGCAGGAACGACCGCGCAACGGTTTCGTTGTGTTCGTCTTCGGGCAAGAAAGGATAACGATCATGGACCGTGAACATGTAAAGGGCGCCGCCGACAAGGCAAAAGGCGCGATCAAAGAGGGTGCAGGCAAGCTTACTGGCGACAAGGACCTGGAGGCCGAAAGCAAGATGGATAAGGCCAAGGGATCCGCCCACAACGCTGCAGGAGACGTGAAGGACGCCGCGCGGGATGCCGCTGACGCCCTCAAGAAATAAATAGAAGAAGGAAGTTTCTGAAACTGGCCGCCGCAGGGCGGCTTTTTCTTTTCTGTCACGTCCAGGTCAAGTTTTCTGGGCCCCTCTAAGCTTGGGGTTGGGACTTCCGTCGGCGCTTGATCGGAGGTGCCGCTCTGCAGCGCCGGCTCGCCTTTCGGCGGCGGCATGATTGAACAGGTCGAGCACTAGACAGAATGCAGCGATTTCCTACTGTTCGATTCCTCCATCATCGTAGCACTTGAGCGTCTCGGGGATGATCGCGTCAACTGCGCATTGCGATGTCAGCAGGGCAAAAAAGCGTTTGAACCACGACCCGGCCGTGGGATTAGTGAATTGCTAAACAATCAGATCGTGAGCCGCATGGAGATTGGCGTGCCATGAGTGATCGTGGTGCGCATCTGCAATAACAATTCCGTCAGCATCCTGGACCAGCTCCGGCCCCTCGCGTGCAACGGAATGCTGACCATCTCCATAGGCTTTGCGATTTCCGTGGCTCAGTTGTTGAAGGTCATACATTTCTGAAGACGTATTGTCGGCGCCACTCTTAAAACGAAAGGAATCGCCAAGCTCGGTCCCAACGGCTGATTTGGCCTGATCTGCGTTTTCGGAAGAAGGCCCGCCCCTTCCTTCAGTCTTAATCTTCAAGGCCGAATGTGCGTCGTTGGCAGAATTTACCAACGCCGTTGGTATATTCTGCTGCGGTTTGCCAGTATCTAAATCACTTGCCTGTGGATGCTGTGCGTGTTGCTTGCCGGCCGTGGAGCCATCTTCAAAAGTCTGCAAATCGCCGTACGCCTGTCCGCGATTCGAATCTTCTCCCGGGGCCTCATGCTTGGCGTGCCCCTTGGCGGCTCCGGAGGCGTTGTCGGATTCATGCAGGGCCTTCTGCGATTGACCGTGATTTAAATCGTCTCCCGGGGCCTCACGCTTAGCGGCTTCGGAGCTGTTGTCGGAAGCGCGCAAATCGGTTCCCTGATTTGATCCGTTATCCCGGCCTGTCTGCGTTGGGTCACTTTGCGAGGCTTCGCTCGCGGCCGCCGCAACAACATCAACGGTTCCGGAACCTCGGGGAATAGGAATTTCTCGGGCACTGCCGCTATCCTCCCCATGGGCATTGCCGACATAAAGCTCGCTGCCGTCTGTGGCGATTGTATCGCCTTGGGCGAACTCGAATGCCCTATCGTACACGGCCGTGCCGCCGGAATTTGCGAAGCCGGGAAGTGCGGATGTCAGTCCGTTGGCGTCGCTTGCGGTAGATGAAGTGACAATGTCATCGCCGAAATCGAACGCCTGCGCGGCGTGGCTGACACCATCGAGCTCGTAGATCAAGGCGGCGAAAGCTGCAACCATGAAGATGCTGTAGCTGCTCGAACCCGGCCTCGGCGCGTTGAGTGCTGCCTGCGCAAATTGGCTCGCGGCAACCTCGGCCACGGGGTCGACGAGTTTGCCGGTCGACGATGACGTCCCAGTTGCGGCGCCGGCGCGGTCCTTGCTCGCGCCTCTGGCCGGGGTGCCACCTGATACAGCTTCCTTGCGGCTGATTTTAAAGGTGACGATCTCCGCGCCGCCATTTGCGACCTTGATCGTGGAACTTTCGGTTGCGGCGTGACCGGGCGAACATCCAACGCTGCCAGGATCGCAGCTGTCAGAATACTCATCGCGCCATAACGGCGCGACAGTGCCAGCGCGGCGAGCTCGTGCCGGCTGTTGATTCCAAGCTTTTGGCGCGCGTGGTCGATGTGAGTCCTAACGATCCCCAAAGAGACACCGAACACCCGAGCAATTTCACTGTCCGACAAACCTTCGGCGATGAGATCCATGATCGTCCGCTCGTTGACGGTCAGAAGCGCCAGAACATTATTGCCGAACGAGGCGATACCATTAGCTTCGTTGCCGACACTCGCCAGGTCTGACCCCGGTTTTTCCAGCCTCAGGAACTGCACCAGCGCTTCTGGCTTGGCGTTCATCGAAATCGCACCGCAAGTACCGGTCGCCAGTGCCCTGGCAAGATTGCCGCAGGCGACAGTCGCAGTGAAGAACACCAGCCGGGAGGAAAGGGCTTCGTCGTCCACGACAGCGAGGATATCGGACGCGGTTACATCGGTGAACCCGTCCTCCAGTAACACCACGTCGGGCGTCAAGCTACGAATCGCCGCAAGGCAACTAGCTCCATCAAGACAGCACGCAACTACTTCGAAATCGGGCTGCGCTCCGAGTAGCGATGCAAAACCCTGCAGAACAATGGGACGTCGATCTGCTATTACAAGTCGAATGCGACGCATGGGCTTCCCTCGCTCGGCCTCGCAACACAACATGAGAAGCGGCGACTTAACTCCGCTCGGCCGATTGGGTTCCAAATTGTCTAATGGGGGTCGTGCGGACGCTTCTGACGATGAGTTCAATCAGTTCGTGGGGATAACTTCATATGGCTCGCCCTCTTCGCCGTCGCGCGCGCGCGTCAGAGGTCGTGCCGCTCAAGTGCCAACAGTGAGCAGGACTCTCTCCGATGTCGCTGCTGCGTGAAAACTGCCAAAAGCAGAATCCCAGTCACCGGTGCAAATCGATCTCGACTGCGATCCGGACCAGGTCGGAGTGATTTCTAGCGCCGAGCTTGGACTTCAGCATGGAGGTCGTGTTGGCAACGGTTTTATAGGAGATGCCGAGTTCGGACGCGACTTCTGAAATGCGGTCGCCACGCCCCAAATGCCGCAGGATCTCAAGTTCGCGTGGGCTCATCTGCGTCAAGGGACTGGCCTTGATCGCCGCGCCCGCGAACGTCGTCGCTTCCGCCAGACGCGGTGAGACGAAGCGCTCCCCGGCTGCAACCTTCCGAATGGCCTTGGCCAGGAGCCGGAGATCATCGCTCTTTGAGACATATCCCTGAATGTCCATCTCCACAGCGCGCATCACGAACGCCGGATCCTCACTCTCGCTGAGCATGACTATTTTGGCGGCAGGATCATCCCAGCGGATTCGCCGGGTCAACTCGAAGCCGGTAAGGTCGGGAAGCCACACGTCAACCACGGTGACGTCGGGATGCTTCTGCAAGTACACACGGTGGCCCTCCTTTGCATCGGAAGCCTCCAGGATCGTGACGGAAGGGTCCGAAGCGAACAAGGCCCGGCAGCCGGTCAGGACAACGGGATGGTCGTCGACGATTAGTACCCGCATTTCGATCTGGTCCTCATTTGCACGTGCTCGCTTCCTCCAGTTGTGGAGAACGTCGCGAGCACTTTAACGGTTCAAATATGAGCGGGACGTGGAGCGAACCCGCAAAAGGAGTGCGAATTTCAGAAGATTTGGAATGTTTATTCCTTTCGGCAGAGGCCGCTGCTCCCTATCGCGTTGATGATCCTGAGCGCGCAGTTGTCCGGCGCGAGGGCGCTTCTCGCCTTCTCCTAATCAGTTCGAGGACGAAAATAACCGGGGCCCCGCACGCGCCCTCGAGGAAACCTAGAACCATCGCCGTAGCAAGCCACCCGGCTTTGAACACCGCGCACACCGTGGTCGTTGATGTGATCCGAAGTTATTCGCCTTGCTAGGAATATCGCAGCATGTGGAACTGGATGATGCTGGGGCTAGAAAGCAATCGCGTGATCGGACTGCGCCTAGCGAAGTTGATGCGCGGTGGCAAAGCGGCCCAACGTGAAGCCCAGCGCATGGTAAGTGAAAAAGTGCTGGCGGCAGCGAAGGCCGGTACAAGCCTGATGGCTGGCGCATCGGGAGACAAGATTGTTGAGCAATACCGAAGGAAGGCCGCGGCAAACGCCGGCAATCTTACCTGGAGTCAAATCAATGAGCCGCCGAGGTCGAGATCCGTCACGCGATGATCTCGTCCGCCTGATCGTCCGCACGCCCTTGCTGCAGTCGGCCTGAAGCCGGCCCGATCAATCTTAACTCTTTTTTAACTAAATACTGGAGATGGCGACCCCTGCGCGGTAGGGTGTGACCCGGTACGTCCGCAATCACTGCGGGCCTTGAGTATTGGAAGCCCCGGAATGTCCATCGCCGACGCCGAGTTCGCCCCGGCAGAGATCGCGCTGAAGCCGCAGCTTCCACCCGGCGTCGTGCCAAACGCCTCAGTCGCAAGCGAACGCGCAAACGAAAATCGCGCTGAATTCGCCGGGGCGGCAAGAGCGGCTTGCCCCCTGCCGCTCTCTCCGTTGAACAAGTCCGCCCTGCTTAGCGTGGGATCTGATCCATAGTTTTTTTAATCTGCTTCCCGGTATCGTCAGCCATTTTGAGCGACAAGTCGGCAATACGACGGCTGCTTTCCAGAGCGGTCTCCACTGTCTCCCGTACCATGTCACTCTGCACCGCCGCAAAGTCCTGTGGAGTTCGGCAGGTCCACAACCTGTTCAAGTGCTCGATGTGCTTCTCAAATTGTTGACGAACCATCTGGAGGTACTCTTGGGACATTCCCCCATCAATTTGGCGGCGGCTGTACCACTGTAAAGGAGCGTCTGCGCGTTGCGAGCTGACCGTTCGGTTGCCGCCGTTTCCTTTTGCGCATCTTCTTCAGATAAGCCAAGCGTGCGGCTAAATTGCTGGCTTGACCGTCCCATTTGTGAGGTCGCCGCCTCGAGGCTGGAGCGCCAGGTCTGCTGTAACGTCTCAACATTTTGCTTGAGCATATCAGCACTGGCCCGTGCCACTTCTTCGCCGGCTTCAGCCGCGCTTGCCCGATGCGCGTAGTCTGCTCCGCAGCCCTCTCGCCTGTACGGCGGGCTGCTTCTTCCATGTTTTGCGTCGATCTCTCTTCCGGACGCGGGTTTGCCATCTTTGGTTCTCCAACGTTTGTGTCGATGACTCCCTCAGCCTATTGTGCAGAAACGCCACCCTGATGAGACCGTTCCTGAGACTTCCCAATCTTCCAGATTGGCCGATCTCGCTAGGAATTATAAGCGAGGGTTTACTGCACCTCGTTCCCGCCGCAACGTATGTTGCTCAAGAAGAGCAGCAGAGGGCTCTCGCCGGCTATTCTGTCGTGAGCCGACGAAACCAACGGTGCGGTCGTGAGACAGGTCAGCATACTTGATCAACGACGGCTGATTGCGCCGAGAAGTAATATCAACGTCAAAGCGATGATGGCGAGGAAAATGCGATTCATGGGCATTCACCGCTGCGCAGCCCCGAGCATAGGCTACTCTGACAAGCCGGCCGCGCCACGCTTGATGCTCGTAGCGCCTACGCCCCAATGCCCTGCTGCTAGTAGTAGAGTTCCCGACCCATACTTTCGGAGCCGAACCCCGAAACCAAGAAGAAGGGCCGTTGTCTGGTCCGCGCTTAGCGGGGATCGTCCGCTGTTCGCCTTCGCTGGTATCTGGACTATGCGCGGGGCCAACAAAGAGGATCGCGCGGCGGCAGCGTAAAATTATGGACGCGCGTTGGATGTCGTCCAGAGGATGCGCAGCTGCTCCAGCACGGGGGTGATATCGTTATGGATGAACTTGATCATGATCGGTATCAGTTGCGGCGCGTGTTGCCGGATATGGTCCAACTGCGTCGGGCCAAAATCGTGGCCAAGCCGATTGCGGATTTCGCGGGCCCCAGCCGACGCCGGAAGTGCGGACATGGAAATCCACTGATCATAATATTGACCTCGCCGCCGCGTCCGGCGCCATGTCACTTCCGGTGTGCCCCGATCAGAAGACCATATCTGAGCCAAACCGAACTTCGCCATCGGGCCAATTGCAGACGTCCGCCGTCCGTCAGTTGGGCTTGTTAGAGGTGGCATCACTGCGTTCGGACTGGCTTGGCTGGACGACGTCTTTGAGCGCGTATCGTAAGTTTTCGAGGCTCAAAGTAACGCGACCGTCGGGCCCCTCATCAATGACCAGACGTCTTCCATCCCCTCGGCCGCCATCTTCTGCCTTGTGCCGAAAGCCGCGAAGGTATGATCCCAAACTTTAGCTACGAGAGTTCTCGGACTTCTCTCAAACAGCGCAGCAATCGGGTCTTGTCCTTTAGTACAATGACTATAAGGACAGGCGTGAACTAGCCTCTGAAATGTATAGAGCATGCACGTTTGGGGGGCCGATGTTTGTGCGCACTTCAACCGATGGGACTAATCGGCCAACCACGCTCAGTGATCTCGGTATATCGAGCAGTTCGAACCAGCTCGTTTGCCTGAGCGAGTTCACCTACCAAAAAGGCACTGAAATCTTCGGCGAGGGAGAGCCTGCCGAGTATATATACCAGATCAAGCTAGGAGCCGCTCGGAGCTACAAAATGCTCAATGATGGGCGGCGACAAATAGGCGCATTTCATCTCTCTGGGGACATCTTTGGATTGGTGAACGGTGATTTCCACCGGTTCACAGCAGAAGCCATAGTTCAGACCACCGTACGGCTCCTGAAGCGCCACAGGCTTGATGATGCTGCTCAGAGTGACAGCGTACTCGCGCGAGAGCTACTCGGCCTAACCACGAAAAATCTGCAACATGCTGAAGATCACATGCTTCTTCTGGGTCGCAAGGATGCCGTCGAGCGCGTCGCGGCATTCTTAATAGAAATGGATCAGCGAAGCATCCCTACCGGCGTGATGGCCTTGCCAATGACGCGCCGTGATATTGCGGACTACCTTGGGCTGACCATTGAAACTGTTTCCCGTGCATTGTCGCGACTGCGTCGGGCCGGCGTACTCGAGTTTACTGAGATCAACCAACGCGAAATCAACATTCTAAACCGGAAAAAGCTGCACGCATTTGATCTTCAAAGTCATTGAGCGACTTGACTGCGCCGCACCAAATGACGCTTGGGCCATTGGCTTAGGACGGACAGCACCTCAATTCATTTTGCGGCGGAGCTTCTTGATGACCTCCCGCAGACTTTCCATGTATTCCTCGATGACCCGTCGTGCCTCCTGAAGGCGCGTAGGTTCGGGAGGTGTCTCCCTGTTTGGGCCTCGTTCGTCGGTTGGCGTCATGGCTCGACAGTTCGACGGGTACCGATTGGCCAATTGATCTAAATCAAATAATGCCTCTGCCATGAGCTTAGAGAACTCCGACTTTCTTCTGCAACGGGGTCATAAGCGGTCGTCCGGCGAGCGCGGCCCCGCGTCTGCTCTACCGACGATAACGGACATCACGACGGGATTACCATCGTTCGGCTAAGGGCCACAAGCAGACTCGTGCATCGCAACTTTGCGACTCATTCGATTACTTCATCTACGCGGGCCAACAGCATAGGGGAAACATTGACGCCCAGAGCCCTCGCCGTCTTTGAGTTGAGAACCATGAAATATTTCGAAGCTTGCTCCACCGGCAATTCAGCAGGCGTAGCTCCCTTAAAGATTTTGTCGATGTAGAAGGCGGCACGCTTATAGAGATCGTCTAGATCCGCCCCGTAGCTGGCCAGGCCGCCCGCCTTCACGTTGGCCCTATTTGCGAATATGGCAGGCAACCGATGCTTCATTTGAAGTTCGGCCACCAGCTCAGCTTGCACGGTGTATAGAGGCGATGACAGGACTAGAACGCCGTTGCATTGATTGTGCGCCATGGCTTGAAATCCGTCCTGAACTTCTGAGACGGTGCTGGCTGAAGCAGGCACGAGCTCCACTCCGAGCGTTCGTGCTGCGCGATCGACCGCCTCAACAGCGGTCGGATGCGAAGGTGTGGTTGGATTCCAGAGCAAGCCGACGCGCTTGGCACCGGGAAGTATTTCCTTCAAGATCTCGAGTTCTTTCACGGACACTTCTGTGAGAAGCATGGACATGCCCGTTATATTGCCACCGGGCCGCGGGAGGCTCGTTACGTCTCCAAGCCCGACCGGGTCTGCGTGCTGAGCGAAAACGATGGGAATAGTGGCAGTTGCGCGCCGGGCGGGCCCTACCTGGGTGGACGCAGGCGCGAAAATGATGTCGACCTTCCTGTCGACGAGTTGCTTTGCGAGATCAAAGGTTTGATCGACTCGATCAGCCCATTGAAAATCAATTCTGAGATTCCTGCCCTCGACGTATCCTAGATCGCGAAGACCGGCGCGGAAAGCCTTCACTTCGCTCGCCCAGCTCGATGCTTCGCCAAATCCCAGATACCCGATCTTCCAAACCCTTGGCGATTGCTGTCCAAGCGACAGCGCCGGCCAAATCAATGCCGCTCCTCCCACAAGCGTCATGAAATGTCGGCGTTTCATGCGGTGTCCCCAAAGGGGCCGTTAGCTTAGTTCAATTTTGCTCCGGATCCAACCTGAGAGGGACCGCTGGGGCAAAGGCGACCCTTGGCAGCTTCATGAAGGAGGTCTGCCGGTGCAAGGCCGACACAGGCCACTTGCGCCGTCGCAGAAGCGACCGCTCAGGTTGAGCGAGGCGAGCAAAAACATTTGCCAGGACGTGAACCAATTCACATCTGACGAGGCCGGCCGGCGGCAGTATCAAAGCGGTACATTATCAGAACCAAGGCCGGGGAATAATTCACGCCCGAACGGCGATACTGGCATTGGAGCCTGGATCGACGAGCACGGGCTGACAGAGCGGATCAGCCCCGTTCGACGATTGCCAACGCTTCTGCTACGGAGTGCTCAATGAGTGGCGAACGGTGGCCGTACTTTGCCGGCGTTGCATCAATCATCTTAGCGCTATCCTTTGCGTACTTGCTTGAACGGAAGTGCCAAAGAGAACTTGCATTTCAGCGCTCCTTTCCATCCGCTCTGTCCGAGCTAATTGTAGGAAGCGAGCCGATTAGGTGTTGGTTCAACAATTGACCTATGTGGAGGCTGACTTCTGCTCCGGGTCAAAGGCAGCCCTCGTTGACCAGCATGAACTTGGTCGGGTCACCTGTCGGAAGCGGACACCCTTGCGCTTCAGGCTAAGGTCAGCACGGGCCAATAAGCGACATCCCGGGCCTCCTTGCCAAAGTCCATTTGGTGCCGCCGCCTGAACCGTCTTACAATCTACCGTGGTGTTGGATTGCGGCCATGGTGCAGGAGGATTGACCAATGACCAGCAGGTATTTTGAAGAAATCGAAGTTGGCGACAGCTTCAAGGCTGGCCCATATTTTGTCTCCAAGGACGAAACAATACAGTTCGCAAAGCAGTTCGATCCACGGCCGTTCCACCTCGATGAGGAAGCTGCTGCTCGTTCGGTTTTTGCGGGACTGTCGGCATCCGCTGCACACACGTTCGCGATTTTCATATCGTTAACCAACAAGTTGCAGCCTCCGCGCCGTATCCTTGCCGGAATGGGCTGGGACGAGCTGCGGCTGCCGAATCCGGTACGCCCAGGAGACGAGCTCGATCTTGAAGTGACCGCTTTGGAGAAACGGGATTCGGAGTCGAAGCCAGATCGGGGCATCGTGCGCAACCAGGTCCGTTTGCGTAATCAAAGACGCGAAATCGTATTGCAGGCCATCGGCGACATTCTCGTTGCGAGGCGCCCGGATGCGAAAGCAGCCACGTAGGCCTTTGTCGGCTTGGTCGGCTGTCTGCTATGGGTCAATCGCGACGGTTCTGCGCGATCAAAGCCGCGTCCGGCTTACCCCTCATTGCCGACATCAAAGCGCCCGACCGAGTTTGTCGCTTCGGATCAAATGCTGACATAGAGCTGAGAGATATCAGATAAAGCCTTCGATGTATTCTCGCACCGCCCTTGTGTCGCCAGCCGCAGCAGCACAGATGCCGAATGCATGGATTTCATGAGGCAATGCGCTGCTCGGGCTCTTGACGATATTCGTCATCATCGAAGAAACCGCCTCGCGCATACGGCCTGCGCTCAGAAGCGCGAGCGCGGCTTCCTTGCTCAGTTTGAGATGTTCTTCTCGCGGTAACATTGAAGGCAGGTGGCGGGTGATGACGTAATACAGCCTGTTCCTCATTGGCTTGGCAGTCAATCCCGTGAGAGTGCCAAAAGCAACGGAGCCCAGCGCCCTGTGCTATCGCGCGATGTCCATTGAGGAGCGGTGAGCGGACGTCCGGCAGATGCGGCGCAACTTCGCAGTTGGGCCATAAGCAGAAGAGCCCGTTGCTCCTCTCTAAGGCTTCTCCTCCGCGATGATGCTCTCTAATATCTCGTATTGGCTCGCGAGCGCCGCAAGGCTTTTTGCAATATTCCTCAACACAGCGGCTCTCCTCAGAGACACCGCGTCGCCGGCGGCCCGCAGCCGATAATTCGCAGCCAGCGCCCGACACTCATCTGACGTATTCATTGTGTTTTTTCCTGCGCATTACGCAGGAAACGAACGCGGATCATTACCAGATCACCTGCATAGCGGCCTCTACCGGCGACTCTTACTACTTTATCCCGAGCCTTAACAAATGATAGAGCTGCAGTCGAACTTTTTCGTCGCGGCGCTTTGCTGCTTGTCGTTCGCGATGGGTCAGAAGCGGCGGCGTTGTAGACATTTGGCCACCTCTCAAACATCCGATAGGTGCGAACATCCGTCACGAAGGTGAGATGTGAACGCGAATCCGCGCCAACTTACGATAGCCGGAGACCACGAGCTGCCGCTGGTGGTCGCTTTGATGCCATATACCCCACGACATCGAGCGGTGGCCTTGGCTGTCGTGGCCGCCATGCTGATCGTCTGGGTGTTTGTCACTCCCTTGGCGAATGTACAAATTGGTCGGATAGATAGTTTTCTTCCCCTTGTTCAGACGGTCATGAGTGCAGCAGATCTGCTGACTGCAACCCTCCTGTTCGCTCAATATTGGGTGCGGCCGCGGCGCGCTTTGTTGCTCATTGCTAGCGGATACATTTTCGCCAGCTCGTTTGCCTTTCGGCAAACACTGAGTTTTACAGGCAGCTATGCACCCAACGGGCTTATCGGCGACACCTACACCACGCCGGCTTGGTTTTTCGTGCTTTGGCACACAACATTTCCCCTCAGCATTCTTGCCTATGCGCTGCTCAAGGAAAGAGGCAATCTGTCGTTAGAATGGAGAATGGCCGACATCGCGATCACGCTCGCATGTGTGTTAGGAACGATAGCTCTGTTGTCATGGCTGGCGATAGACGAAGTCCAGCATCTGCCGCAGTTCTTCACCACGGGTCTCATGCTGCAGACGCGACTTAGCAATCAAATCAACATCGGCCTCACGATACTGGGGAGCACCGTACTCCTGGTGCTTTTCATCCGCAGGCGCACGGTGCTCGATCTCTGGTTGATGATGACAGTGTTCGCGGCGATTCCTAACTTTTTGGTTGCGGCTTACGCGGGCGCTGCTCGATTTTCCGTAGGTTGGTACACCGCTCGTGGATTTGCCCTGGTTGCAAGCTGCCTGCTGCTGTCCGTCCTGGTCACGGAAATGACAGTGCTCTATTCGCGGCTGGCCAGTGCCTTGGTGATGCAGCGCCGCGAGCGCGGAAACCGCTTCGTGAGCATCGATGCTGCCACTGCCGCGATTGCTCATGAGATCAATTCGCCGCTTGGATCCACTGAATGCAGAAACCGCTCAGCGGGAGCTGGACGCGCACCGTCCCTGGCTGGAAGAGGTCAGAGCGATCCTCAGGGAAATCGTAGAAGCCGGACTAAGGGTCAACGAGACTATCACAAGCGTTCGCAGCTTGTTCAAGGATGCGATCGACAAGCCCGCCCTGATCAGCATCGACAACGTCGTAGGCCAGGTGCTGCGGCTTTTGCAACACGACTTGCGAGCCAACGAGGTGATCGTCATGACGGAGTTTGAGGTCGAAGAATCCTTCGTCAATGCCGATCCGGTACAGTTGCAGCAGGTCATTCTGAACTTACTCAAGAATGCCATCGAGGCGATGGCATCCACCCTTCGCGACGGCCGCCGATTGAACATCGGCACGCGGGTTGTGCGAAACGGGACCGTTCTCTTGTCCATTCAGGATACCGGCACCGGAGTGGCCCCACAGAACGAGGACCGCATCTTCGATCCATTCTTCACGACCAAGCCGGAGGGCATGGGATTGGGATTGGCGATCTGCCGCACGATCATCGGAGGTATGAGGGCCGCCTCGTTCTTGCCAAATCAGGGCCTCGGGGTTCGACGCTCGAGGTCACACTGCCCGTCGTAAGCCGCTAAGATGAGGAGCTGTTCTGCTTTGGGTCCTGGCTGTGTAAAAACGCGAGAATGCGAAAGACGGATAGAATAGCGTTCTTCAGTTCGCCGTCTAACTCGAAGTCGCTTGCGAACATGAGCGCTAGATCGGCCTTGGACGAACAACTTCTTCTATCGCTCTCATCTATCTCGGCGTTTTCACACAGCCAAGGTCAAAAGCAGAAGGTCGGCGGACGCGCGACAAGATCGCTGCAGGCCGACATCGGACGTAGAGCCTTATTCGATCACCTCGTCTGCACGGGCGAGCAGTGATGGCGGGATTTTGATACCTAGGGAGCGCGCGGTTGCTGAGTTGAGAACCAAACTGAACTCCGTGGGCTGCTGAATGGGCAAATCCTCCGGCCGAGCGCCTCCTAAGATTCGCGCGGCGTAAGTGCCGGCTTTTTCAAAAGTTGCGACAAGGCTCGGCCCGTAGCTCATCAGGCCACCGGCGGCCGGAAATTCGCGGAATTCATAGGACGCCGGAAGCGAATGACGATCAGCCAATGCGACAAGTTGCGCACGCAGGTTGAAAAATATCGCATCGTTGCCGACGAGGACCGCCCCGACTTGAGCACTAACAAGGTGCCGGAAAGCGGGTTCTAGTTCATCTTGGTTGCGCGCCTTGGCTACTTTCAAGGTCCGCCCGGTCGAGCGGGCAATTTCGTCAATTTCCTGAAGCAAGTCTTGATTGTCAGGGTTTACCAAAAATCCGACGGTAGCCTTTTGTTGGAGCATCTCCTGGATCAGTTCGAGACGCTTGAGGACAAGTCTCGCTGTCATCATAGATATGCCCGTGGCGTTGCCGCCGGGATGAGCGAAGCTCTTTGCGAGTCCGAGCTTCACGGGGTCTGACGCGATTATGAATACGATCGGAGTGGTTGAAGTTACCTTCCTTGCCGCGAGCGCAACCACATTGCCCCCTCCGATGATCAGCGCTGGGTTGAAATGCAAGAGCTCCTGAGCGAGCTCCAGAAGCCTACTGTGGTTTCCTCGTGCCCACCTACGCTCTATCGTAACGTTTCTTCCAACTACGTACCCCCTCTCCGCAAGACCTCTTTCGAATGCTGCGTCATAGGGACTCGCTACGTCAGGGGAACCCACCGACAGCACACCAATAACAGGTGCCGCTGAACGTTGCGCGCTCGCCGCAAGCGGCCACAGAGGTGCCGCGCCGGCAAGAAGCGTGATGAACTCCCGCCGTCTCATGTGCGCTCCTAAGCTCTCTGGTGAAGGCATCGTAGCGGTTCAGTCGGGCTCATTGAAAGTGGCTAGATCAAAAGTGTTGCATCCGCCATCCGCGACAGACTTCTGCCTGCCCCCCCAGCTCCACGAAGCGAGAAACACTTTGATCTCGCTCGTAAAATTCCAAATGGCAAGCCAAATTGCGACAGCATTACTGCTACACATTTCGTTCTGCCGTGGTTGCTGACCACGTCGATGCTTGAGGAGATCACAGACGCCGACGGTGCTCACATCCCCGCCTCAGGCGCTGGCGACCGCAAGAATGATTTCGACCCGGGCGGTTGAGGGGTTTGAGTGCAGGCTCAGACTGTCTTGAGCAAATCTCGTCCGCTCTGCCGCAATGAGCGGATCTCCGTTAGACCACGCGCAACTTCGCTGATTGGCCACGAGCGGGCATATGAACTGAAGCATAGATCGGCTGCAAAAGTGACTCTCATGGCGAAGAGCGTTATCAGCTTTTTCGCAGTACTCCCCTCATTTTTCCCGTCTAAACTCGCTTTTAGAGTGTCGAGCCCAAGCTTACTCAGGCGCATGCGGATGGTTGCGGCTACGACCGGCGGGGCATTGGCTCGTCTTCTATCAGTTCGTTCGCGAGCAGTTTCCAGAGCACGCGCGGCGAGACGCCGTTTCGCTCGCCCTTCCATGAGCTGCCGTTCGGTCCATAAATGCGAAACACTTTCTGGGTCATTCGTCGCAATCATCGCGCGGCGAACCGCAGGCGTAACGTTGAATCTCTTGGGCTCCGAATGCCTCATCAATAGCAAGAAAGGCGATGCCAATTGGCTTGCGTTGATTTAAATCAAAACGACCGCCTCGGGCCAGGACAGCTCCTACTGCTTGCACGACCGTAAACAGTATCTCGCCTCGCGCTAAGCGTTGCTCACCGTGAACCTTGCCATCGTGCGCCGTCTGGACTGCCAGCGTCTGCGTCAGATTTGCGGTAGAAATGAAGATTGGCGCTCCGGCGGCAGTACGAAAAGACCAACGCCCCAAGCCACGTCGGACTGCTTCTTAAGGCGCACAACTAAGAATAGTATACTATCTCAAGGTGGCGGAACAGCAAACACAGTTACACGTTGTATGGGTCTGGTCATCGCTCCGGGGAGCCTAAGATGCGGGCGACAACGTACATCGCGCGACAGATCGCCGCGCTGTTGGGCTACGCCCAGTCCCCAGTGATCGAGCCATCGAGAAGGCTGGTTAGACGACGCTCTGCTAGTAGCACGGTGCTCGACCGGGCGTCCGTCGCGGAGCTTATTAAGCTCGCCGACAACTTACTCCGGCAGTACGGCCGAGACGTCGAAGGGGACGATAGAGTCATCCGCTGCTTCGCTACCGACAAATTTTTCGTCTCTACGCACACAGTGGAACCGAGCCTCGTCCGCTACCAAATTTCGCAGCACGCTGACGGTGAGAATACTCAAGTGTTTGTCGCAATGTGGCACCGCACTTCGGGCATAACAGAGCTGCAACTCTACCGTAACGGACCTTGGCGTAGGCGATTTCGGAATTTCGCTTGCGACTCACTGGAACCGGCTCCGCCACAGCTTCAACATTGAGAACGCAAGTTGTGATCTGGTTTCACGTCGCAAGACCACGCGGGCCGCTTCCATCTCCTCCGAGGGCCGAACGATCATAAGCCTTGCAGCGAGACGCGAGGGGCCAGTTCAGACATTCCGACGCTATTCTAATAATACCTCAACCGCACGAGCTGCGGCGACAGCCGATTGCGGAAGATGGTGATCCAGCACGTGCGCGAGCTTGTCTGCCGGGCCTGCGAAGCGATCATCCAGCCGCCAGCTCCCTCGCATCCGATTGCACGCGGGCGTGCAGGGCCTAAACTGCTGGCCCATGTTCTGTTCGCCAAGTACGGCCTGCACCTGCCGCTTCATCGTCAGAGCAACGTCTACCAGCGTGAAGGCATCGACCTTGACGTATCGACGCTCGCGGACTGGGTAGGTGCCTCCGCGGCAACCCTGATGCCTCTGGTCGATGCGATCCGGAGCCACGTCTTCGCAGCCGCGCGCACCCACGCAGATGACACCACAGTGCCGGTCCTGGCCAAGGCAAGATCCGGACCGGTCGGCTCTCTCCCGATCAGCAGACCACTTCGGATCCAGGCCAAACTTCGCCATAGGGCCAAAGGCTGACATCGCTGCCACTACGTTCGTGGCGTTGGCTGCTGTGGTGACGTAGCAGGCTGCTGGGACGATGTAGCAGGAGGTTGCTGCTGCGGAGTAGTGACGGGCTGCCGAGCCTTCTCGACCGCCGCTGCGCGGGCCTCCTCCGCCGCGATCTTGTTGAGTTGACCCTTGGCAAGCCCCGCATAGAAGCCCTCCGGGTATTGAACGAGGAAAACGTTCCAGCCGTCACGGGTGCCGAGTTTGCAGGGCAAGCTCGTAGTTCCGGCGAATAGCGTCATCCGGGCTTGCCTGCGGCCCGGTAGCTGTCGGTTTCGCTGCAACTAGCGGCACATCATCGCCGCCAAGCGAGCCGTAGACATACGGCTCCTGCTTATAGCTGGTGTTCTTCAAAACATCGTCTCGGACGAAGCCGAACGCCTTGCGCAGGTCGAGACCCGGTGTTGGCAGTCGCTCGACAAGCGCTGCCGCAAACGGACTGTTCTTGGAATCGCCATCAGAAGCCGTAGACCCGGCCTTCGCGGCGAACGCTATCATTGTATTTGGGCTGGTCGGCTCTACCTTGGCGAGACCGCGACCAATGGCACGGGCAGCAACCGTGCGCTTCATGGACTTGGCAAAGGGATTGTCGCGGCAAGCGTCCAGAACGATGAGCCGAAGCTGTTTGGCAGGCTCGACGGCGAACAGCGCTCGGTCAAGCGCTACCGTCTCATCGAGAAACGTCACTGTCGGTCTCAAGAGCCGCATCAGTCGGAATGAGGTAGTTTGTTCCGTCTAGCTCGATGCCATGACCAGCGTAGTAGATGACGGCAACTTCTGCATCTCGCGCTCGCCCGCCGAAGTCACGCAGGGCTTTGCGCATCTCGGCCGCATTGAGATCGGTTCTGATGTCGATCCAGTCGAACCCGGCCTTCTTGAGCATGCCGCCGACCAAGGCGGCATCGTTCGCCGGGTTGGAGAGCTTTGGTACGCTTTTATAGGCCGAGTTGCCCATCACCAGCGCTATACGACGCTCGGCGTTGGCTGAACCGCACACGAGCCAGATGGAAACGAACAAAGACAACCAACGAAGAGCGCCCATTACAGTCCCCGATAATATGTGCGCAGCCTAGCATAACCCTACCGAAAGGCAAGCAGAGGCTCTGTGATATCCGTCACATTCCACATGCTTCGAGGCTGGGCGATGCTCCGGGGAGCGAACGTCCGCCATGGGTCAAAATGCGAAGAACTCAGGTGAGCAAATCTGGTCCGCTCTGGCGCGATGAGCGGACCTCCGCGGCGCAACTTCGCAGATGGGCCACGAGCGGAATTCCTCTAAAAACGGCGAGGCCGTTAAGCTGACGCAGCCTTAATTTATTTTCCTAGATCCAATGTTGATGAAGAAGATCGGCCTCCCGGCTTCGTCCGTCACCTCAAGCGACCATTCTTGCCACGGGGCGAAACCTCCCGTAGATGTCCTTCAAGACTTCAGCAACAAAGGCCGTAGCCTCGTGCCACGCCGCTTCGTCGTCCGGCAAATCCTCTCCTGTGTCATCGGAGCTCGGCTCTGCGCTATGAACGTTGAAAAAGTATCTCGGCATTGCCGATTAACACAGGTTAGTCGTCCCTGTTCCTAACCGCCTACTCCGCTGCGTCTTGGACGGTGCGGATCTGCTCGGCACGGCGGGCGAGTTCCTCGTAGGTCTTGGCGGCATTGCGTAAGCTCTTCCTTGTCTCAGGATGCTCGCAATTGTCGGCCTTGGTTCGAAACTCCTCCGCTCGCATCTGCCAGTAGCTCGGCGGGTGCATACGCTCGATACCCATTACGCCAATCCCCTGAATTGGTCCGTTCATGCTAATTAATGTACATTCAATCCAAGTGTTCCGCCCTCCTAGCTAGGGACGATAGATCGCTTCCTCGGCCTTCGGGCGCATCGCCAGTTTTTGGGCCGCGTATTGCTCGGCCAGATTTTCGAGGGCTGCAGTAGTAAGCTTGTCGCCTACCCGTTCGCAATCCTGCGGTAGTGCTGGAGCTTCTCGTCCAGCTGATCGCACCTTCCGCACCTAGCAATTGCCTTCATAGATTAGGCGACAATGTATCATAAGTTGTTCCCTAAGTGATTTAGGCCACTGCCGAAATTCAAATTAGCACTGGGGCAGCCAGTACCGCAAAGCCATCGGAACAGGTGCCGGCAACCGGGGAGCGACGGCTGTGGGTCACAAGCGGCGGTGGTCGTGGCAAGCGCAGCCCTGCGTCCGGTTTGCGGCCTATATTGCGAAGCCCCGAAGCCCAATAGCCAACCTGCCGAAGTCGGGAATGTTTCAGTTCCAGGCGCGTTAGGCAAAGACGCCTAACGCATTTCGAGTTCCTTGATCGCTAAAGCCGCAATTTGTGCCGGGGGGAGGACCTCCGTTTGCGCGATCTTGATGATCTTACTTGCGACCATTTCCGTGAGTGGGTCGTCGCGATCCTGGACACAAAGCGTATGGAGCGCCTGCTCGTAAGCTGCCGTGATGCGGCTGACCATTTCCGGGTTTAAATCGGCGGTTTGTAATCGCAGGTAGGTAGACATTTCTTGCCTCCTAAGCCCACGCGGGCGAACATGATAGCATGGGAACCCGATTGCCGATCGGAGAACTTCGGACGCCCGGCGGTGTCAGTGCAAAGCCCGGATCAAGGGGGGCATGTCGCGCGTTACCACGGCGGCAGGATATCCGTGCACGGCAAAGGAGGCGGTGCACGTCAAGGCCAACGGTGGCAGACATGGTGGACTCCCCTCCGACCGCGCCCCTGGTCCATTCCCCCGATTTAGATCATCCGGAGCATCGCCGGGCGATCTGCAATGAGATTGGTGAGCACCTTCGCGGCACCCTCACGGACGATCTCAACCCGCTACCATCGCATCTGGAAGGCATGTTAAAACGCCTAACCGAATTGGATGGTGACGCACCGTCGGCCGTGCCCGATGCGCGACCCCCACTATTCCGGAATTTCGTATCCGCGTTTTGGCGGGTCCTCCGACACGGCCCTTGAGAGGCGGGGACGCGCGACCGCTCCCTTCGAGGATATTTCGCCCGGGTGATTTTCCGGTTTGATTTGATAGGAGCGCCGCCTGTGCGCTGTCAGCGAGGCCAATTGGAGGACCCCGCAGGCTCGCGTATTGGCCGGTAAACGGCTCGCACCCATTTACCGGGGCGAAGAGCAAGTGGCGGCCGCACGGCCATGCTTGCGGATGCTGCTCACGGTTTCTCCGGCGGGGTTTCCGAGAAGTAGATACTCGTCAGTTCACCATAGCCATGCCGCGGCCTGATGAAATTCGCCTCAATGAACTTCAACCGCCCGCTCTTCAAGTCGGCTTGCAACGCCCAGTATGCAGCCTCGGGCAGGTAGGCGGAGAACAATCCTCCTTCCTTGCCGAGCCGCATGTTGAGTAAGAAAGGCATTTCCGGAACGGTCTGCCCTTTGCCAATGCTCGGCCAGCCCTTTTCGTCAGGATCATGCGCGACCATATTGGCGCGAGCACATGAGCGAGCAGGTCACTTCCTTGCGGAGATTGTCGGGCATATTTGGCGTCATCGCAAGGATGTCGCAAAGCACATCGGTGATGGCTTCGTCGGAGACACCATCGCCGTGGTTTCCCACGTAGTAACTTACCGTGACCGATTTCACAGTCGCGAGCAGCGTGTGCTCTGGCTGCGGCGGCAGTTTGCGCTTTTGTTTCATTTTCGCCACTCCCTCGCTTTCTCCAACTGATGACTCCTCATATGGGCCCATCAGCGAAGTGACGCCTCGTCGGAGTGACTTCCGCTCTGTGAGGCATAACGGACTAGATCTGCTCACCCTGAAGGCAAGCATATTTGGCCTACATTCATGCGAATATCGTATCGTAATTGACGCAAGAAGTACTCGTTACCAGGGCCGGCGATGAAAGAGCCAGAGTGGTATGAGGTATTGGAGCCGCGCGAGGCAGTCTTAGCCGGCGTAATTGGCTTCGCCGTTGTATGCCCTCTTGTCTACTATGCGTCTCACGTCGAGTATGTACTCTGGGGCTATAGCCCTCGGGAATGGAAGAACCTCGGAACGGCTCTGGTCGTGCTCAGTTTCGCTGTCCCGTACGTTCTGATGCGATGGGGGGTGAGGCGATAGACCGAGGATCGCCGGCTTGTGATTCCGCTATGGCCCAAAGCTGACGGGACGACCAAATCCTCAGAGTGACAGATCAGCCAAGCGCCTCTCTCGTCCAGACGCAGACTATCCTTGCTGAACATCGGTGCCGGACGCTCCGGTCGCGGCCAAATTTTCGACATCGAGCGGCTTGCTGACGATCTTCAACGAGCCGCCAGGATTGCGCGGCCATTCCTTTTCTGGTCGATCCCAGTAGAGTTCGACGCCGTTGCCGTCGGGATCGCGGAGATAAAGGGCCTTCGTACCGCCGTGGTCGCTGGCGTCGGCGAGCTGTACTGCGGCGGCGCGGAGGCGGCGGAGTGCGCCGCCGAGCGCGGCTCGCGTCGGATAAGCGAGAGATCGCTGCCTCGGGCTCACCTAGCCAGATTTTCACCCAACCACCCCAAAACCACGCCTGGGCCAAATTGGAATTGAGCACTAGCGCGCGATCGATTAAGGCCGCGCCTCCTCCGAGATCGCGAGCTACATACGTTAATGCGTACCCATCCGTTGAACGCCGCAGATTTGGATCCCTTCTCAGTATGCCTACCCGCCGAGAAGGCCGTAGTCGGCTAATTCAGACGGGGTGCAATTTGCCTCACTTCCGTGCGCACGCCGTCGGCCAAGGCTTTGGGTCTTCTCTCGGTGGTGGTTCATTGAGTTCGAGCTCCCAGGACTCAAATGGCGGCATCACTTGGAACCCTCGGTCGCAATAGCTCCGGATCCATTGGGCGGCACGGTGCTCCGCATACTTCGCGTTAACGGGCATACCCTGCTGATCCAACTCGATGATGTTCGCAAAGATCGCATAGGCCTGCTCCATCAAGCTCGGCTCTGCTAACATTACCTGGCGGTATTCGATCCCTTCGAGAAGAGGATGCCCGACGGAGCCAGCAGCAATCCAATAGCTGAAGGTACGTAACGCTCCCGAGAAGGCGGCGCTTAGCTTGGAGGGATGATTCATGTTCAACACCATAAAGTAACAAGTGAGCCAAGCTCCGCCGTCGAGATAATGCACGGATGAGCCTTGTTGACGTGCGTGGTCATGCCGCTCGAGCGGAGAGCGCTGATGCCGGATGCCAATTCCAGGGCAGAAGCTCGTCCAGCCGATGAGCTGGGTGGGCAGCGATCCGGGCAAGGACATCGGCCAGCCAAGCTTGCGGATCGACGCCGTTCATTTTGGCTGTGACGATCAAGCTGTACATGGCTGCGGCGCGCTGCCCTCCGCGATCAGACCCGCAGAACAGCCAGGATTTTCGTCCAAGAGCGATGCCTCGCAAGCCTCGTTCGGCGGCATTGTTGGAGAGGCACGCGCGTCCGTCCTCCAGGAACAGCGTGAAGCTCGCCCATCGTTTCAGGATGTAGTTGAACGCCTTGGCCAAGTCATGCCCCCGGGCCAGCTTGGCGAGCTGCTCCCGCATATAGATCTGAAGATCCTCGACCAGAGGCCGGCTCAGCGTCTGCCGCACCTGAAGGCGCTCTTCGGCGCTCTTGCCGTTGACGGAACGCTCGATCTCGAACAACGCGTCGATCCGGCGCACCATTTCGATCGCGATCGGAGACAGCGGGATTTCCTTTTTGCTGGCGGCCTTGCGCCGAGCGTTCTCTTCGATGTCGGCCATAGCAAAGAACGGGCGCCTTCCATGCGACCAGCAGGCAGCTTCCCGGATTGGTCCGGGCTGGCGCCCGGCCAGATAGAGCTGGTTGTACCCGTCGTAGGCGTCGGCCTGCAGGATGCCGGCATACCGGGCCAGATGCACCTGGGGATGCTCGCCCTTGCGGTCGCGCGAGTAGTAGAACATCGCCGCCGGCGGGTCCGTGCCCCCAAACGGTCGGTCGTCCCGGACGTAGATCCAGCACCGGCCCGTATCGGTCTTTCCCTTGGCCAGCACCGGCACGGTCGTATCATCGGCATGAAGGCGCTCGGCCGCCATGACATGGGCTTCCAGCAGGCGCAGCAGGGGATCCAGCGAGGCGCAGACCGCCCCAACGGCATCTGCCATGGTCGACAGTGCGAGCGGCACGCCTTCCAGCGCGTAGCGGTCGGCCTGGCGGTTTAGCGGCTGATGCTGGCCGAACTTCTCGAACATGATCATGGCCAGGAGGCTCGGGCCAGCCCATCCCCGGGGAATGGCATGGAACGGTGCCGGCGCCTGGCTGATCTTCTCGCAGTCGCGACAGGAGAGCTTCTCCCGGACCGTCTCGATCACCTTCCACTGGCGCGGCACCACTTCCAGCGTCAGCGTCACGTCCTCGCCGAGCTTGCGCAGGCGACTGCTGCCGCAGCATTCACAAGCCGTAGGCCCATCAATCACCACCCGCTCCCGGGGAAGGTGCTCGGGGAAGGTCTGGCGCTCGGCGCGCTTGCGTATAAATCCCCGCACCGTCGTCGTCTTGGCCACCGCCCGTTCTGCCGCAAGCTCGTCCTCGGTGGCGTCGGCTTCCAGCTCTTCGAGTGCCAATGCCAACTGCTCGATTAGCCGCGCTGAACGCTCTGACCGTTGGCCGTAGATCTGATGCTTCAGCTTGGCGATCTGCAGCTTCTGCTGTGCAATCAGCGCCTCGTCTTCCGACGCTTTCGCGCGGGCGACCGCGAGTTCAGCTGCGATCTCCAAACCCTTGGCGCGCTCGACTGCCAGCGCCTTCTTCAGGGCGGCAATGTCATCCGGAACAGCGTTGCGGTCGGCATCCATGTGACGCAGTGAATCACAGATTAGAAGCGATGTGACTCCCCAAAATGGCGGCAACCGCAGATTTCTTCGCTCAGCCCGCGCTTTGCGGTCGCCAACTCAGTTGCGGATTCCGCCAGTCGATGCCCTCGAGCATGTAAGCCATCTGTGCCGCAGAGATCGACACCGCGCCGTTTGACGCCGAAGGCCAGATGAACTTACCGCGATCCAGGCGCTTGGCGTAGAGCGACATGCCCAACCCATCATGCCAAAGAATCTTGACCAGATCGCCGCGGCGACCACGGAAGATGTAGAGATCGCCAGCATGGGGATCGCGCTTCAAGTTCTCCTGAACCGTAAGAGCCAAGCTCTGCATGCCGCGCCGCATGTCGGTGTGGCCGGTCGCGATCCAGACCCTGACGCCGCTCGGAATCGGGATCATCGTCGCCGCAGGAGTTCAAGAACTCGCTGCAGCGCCTCAACGTCCACGTCGCGGTCAACGCGAACACGACAGCCGCCAAGCTCGATCTCGATGATTCCAGCCCTTGCACGCTGCGCAGGCGGTGAAGATGCTGGTTGTGGCGCGCCGTTCGAGATCGGAGCCGCCACAGACGTGATCTCGACAGGAACAAGAGCTGGCACGGCATCTCCGCCCAGTCGCCCCTGGCGTGCTTGTCGACGCCAGGTGAACAGCAGGCTATGAGCCACCCCGTGCCGGCGCGCGACGCCGCAGACCGTCTCGCCAGGCTGCAAGGTCTCTTCGACAAGGCGAACCTTCTCGTCGGAACTCCATCGCCGCCGGCGCTCGGCGCCCAACACATTGACCTGCATTCGCCACGTGACCTTAAAGCTAGACTTAAGGTCAAATCCTCGGGCCGCCTCTCAAGCTACACAAGGCGGTCGCCGCCGGAGGGATACGTTAATGCGAGCGCTTCGAGCCTTGCCGCGACGTTGACGCCATCGCCATAAATATCGTCGCCGTCGATGATAATGTCCCCGAGCTTGATGCCGACGCGAAATTCGATGCGACCGTCATCCGGCAAGTCCTTATTGCGATCCTGCATTGCGCTCTGAACTTCGACGGCGCATTGCACGGCTTCGACCACGCTCTGGAATTCGATCAGAAGGCCATCGCCCGTAGTCTTGACGATGCGGCCCTGGTGCTCGGCAATCTTGGGATCGATCAATTCTCGTCGATGCGTCTTGAGCGCCGCCAAAGTCTTCGCCTCGTCGTCACCCATCAGTCGGCTATAGCCGACAACGTCGGCGGCGACGATGGCGGCGAGCGTCCGGGCCATGCCCACACCCGTTCCGGTTCGGTAACTGGGAAACCAGTCTAGCCGACGACGCGCCGATGGTCATCCGATCCGTAGTGCGATTCCCAGTTCCGTTATGGGTCATTTGCGTCGGTCGGACCGGGGGCCGCCGATTTCCTGTCTGCCTGACAAGCCGACCTTCTTAGAGGCGCACCGAACTTCCCGGTCGGGCCACGAGTCGGCATGAGTCAGCTGTGCGCATCCTCGATTTCGGAAGCGCCGGGTCGCATCAGACGCTGGGTCTGCGACTACTTCTTGCGCGGATCGTCTGCTGGGTTGATGTAATCGATGCCTCCAGGACCGACGAACTGAACTTGGAGAATCCCCTCCTCATTTCCGGTCCAGGCGTAGTGAGCGTGTTTTGCCGGATAAACCCACAACGAGCCGGGCTTTAACAGCTCGCCTTTCTTCTCGAATTTTTCGCCATGGCTGGTCCCGACGTTGCCGCTGATGATCGTCACAACTTCGGAATAGGGATGAGTGTGCGGCGGCATTTGAAAGTTGGGGGGAAACTTGATCCGCAAGACGACCACATCCCCTGCTTTCGTCGGGTCGCCCACAAGAGTTGCAATCTGGACGCCCTTCGGAAAGGCCGGGTTCTCCGCCCACGTAAGCGCATCTGGCGTAACCCGCGTCGGCGTGTCTTGCGCCGACGCCGGCAATGAGAATGCAATCAAGCCCGCTATCACCAAGAGTTCTCTCATGTGAGTTCCTCCCATTGTGAAGTAGAGCAACGCGCTATTAGAACTCTTACGAGCGACCGGAGTCTATTAGAAACGAACTAGGAAGCGGAGGGACGAATTTTGTTCGACAGTGCCCGCTACGGGTCAAGCTGCGACTTCAACCCTCTTTCAGGACTGGTCCGGTCTACGCCGAATAGCGGCCGCGACTGTGGTTCGCGTGAAAGGTCAGCTACGGGCCGATTCTGTTGAAAAAGTCCTCGCCGCCGTCGAGCTCGATTTTTAAGAGCCGCTCGTGCGTTTTGCGCTGTCAGGCTCGGTGGAGGCATACTGACATTGGGCCTTCTTCCCTGCGAGGATGACTTCGTCAAGCGGCGAACCTCAACAAACGCCTGCGCCATCCCGGCAAATAGTTAGGCTGAGCGGCAGATCTGATTTCAGCTCACCTGCCTCAGGCTGCATGGATGCGAGCCCACCCGTCAAGGAAGGGGCAGAATTGTTGTCGCTTATGGAGCTTGAACCAAGATCAAGTGATGAAGACTAACTCTCATCGAGATTGCGATGAGGTTCGCTCCTCAAACCTAGCTCGATACATGCCTCTTACATTTTACACCACGATGGAGGTAGCCAATGCCGATCGTTCAATTCACTCGCTTCAAAACCGACAAGGCCGAGGAATGACCAGGATTGTACGGCAGGCGAAGAAAATCTTCGAGAAACACGGTGCCGAGTTTCTTCGGCTGTCTCGTTTCCACACTGGCCCTTGGGCAGGCGAGTTGCTGGTCTCGACACGCTACGCCAATTGGGAAGTCTACGGCAGAGTGCAGGAAGCCGTGGCAAAGGACCCGGAGTTTGCGCAGATCCAGGCTGACGGAATGAAGATTGCCGAACTAACGGGCCGCAATATCGCAGTTAGCATCGATCTGTAGTTGCGCGTCGCCCAGCAAACCACGTTAGCGCGGAGGCCGCCGGCTATATACCGGCGGCCTTTTTCAATTTCGATAGATTGCATTCCCTACTACCGCACATTTAATCGAGGCGCAAAGACTCTGCGTCCGCATTGGACTCTCGAACGTCGGGAGATCAGCCATTTGCAAATGGAGGCCGACGCAAAGAGGCGCGGCCGAAACGGAGCGGAGGTTAGCTTAGGGGCGGGCAAGAAGGTATTAGCCGAGCTGACGTCTGGTTAGGGTCAAAAGCGCCGGTTTGAACGGCGCCGTGTCACTTCGGGTGTGCCCCGATCAGCAGACCATATCTGAGCCAAACCGAACTTCGCCATCGGGCCATGAGCGGAAGTTCGCGCGGGCCTTGGCTCCGACCTAAGCGGCTTAATTCAGCTTTTGGCGGAGCTTCTTGATCATCTCGCCGAGTTCGGCCGCGTACTCCTCGATGATGCGCCGGGCCTTTTCCAATCGCGTCGGCTTGGGGGCGGCATGTGCCTCTGGTTTAGGGTCATCCATGCCTCAAGCTTGACCGGAGACGTTGGTGGCCCTTGATCTAGATCAAGGGGCCTACTGTCCCAATTCCCTCAAGATGCGGTCCCGGTCGTCTATATGGAGGGACTGCGTTTTCCACCATTGTGGCCAGCACGTCCCTTGCGCCCTTGGTATCATGGCTATGCCGTTCCAGCTCGGCGATCAGCGCTTCCTGTTTGGCAAGAAGCTTCACGCCAAGGGCAATGTGGCGCTCCGCTATCGCTAAGTGCTCTTGAAGCATGCCGCGGTCCATCCGCTACCACACTACAAGAACGGCCGCCGCTGGATTGAAAAAGCGTCGTGGTCGGAGGCCTTACGTCGGCCCCGGGAGATCGTCCTTCTTCGGCGGCTGTAGGCCGGGCGAGTTAAGCCAATCGTCCATGTGAGCGGCTGTCTCTGCTTGCCTCGCTCTTCTTAATGCCGCGTCGCGCACCGGTCCGTGCGG
Organism: Bradyrhizobium sp. ERR14; assembly: GCF_014198235.1. Taxonomy (NCBI): domain Bacteria; kingdom Pseudomonadati; phylum Pseudomonadota; class Alphaproteobacteria; order Hyphomicrobiales; family Nitrobacteraceae; genus Bradyrhizobium; species Bradyrhizobium sp. ERR14. The sequence goes on from NZ_JACIHD010000002.1 coordinate 261,516, forward strand.
CAGCAACCTAGCCTCTTCCAAGAGTTTGTGAGCCTCTTCGAGAAGCCGTTCTTTAAGTGCCTTAGTTTGCTTGAAACGACGCCGACGAATGACCGTCATAACGCGCTCCTTTCCATTGGAGGAAGGCGGGAGCGCAATCGGCGTTCTCGTCACGGATAAAAGCCGAGGTCCGGTCCGTGATGAAGGGATAATGACACAGCCTGGATTTGGTTCTGTATCTTTTGATACGCAGCGAGAAGTAATTATTCTTTGAGTAACTTACTCAAACTGAGCCACTCGCAAATCTAAGGCGGGCCACTGACCGTCGCCCAAGTCGGCTTAGGGTCAAAAGGCGAAAACTTGGCCTGAGCAATCAAGGTCCGTACCGACCCGCTAAGCGGAACTCAGGTGTCTCAACTGACTCATGCACGCAGAGCTCATTCGATTATCTCGTCGGCACGGGCGAGCACGGACGGTGGCACGGTCAGACCGAGCGCTCCGGCAGTTTGGCAATTGACGACCAATTCAAACTTGATTGGTTGTTCGACGGGCGGTTCGGCGGGCTTTGCTCCTTTGATGTCTTGTCAACGAAACTAGCTGGTCTGCGAAAGAGATCTCGGGTGTCAGCGCCGTATGCTAAAAGCAAACCGGCTTGCGCCCAATCCTTGAAACTTGCAGCGCTCGCTAAGCCCGCCTCCAGTGCCGCTGCAGCAGATATGAAGCGCTATTCGATCACCTCGTCGGCGACAGCCAACAAACTCACCGGAAATTCCAGCCCAAGCGACTTTGCCGTTGTTCGATTGAGCACCAGCTCGAATTTGATTTGCTGGTAAAACGGGATGCCAGCCGGTTTTGCGCCTTTCATCACTTGATCGGTCATATCGGCAAGGCGAAGCATGGCGTCCCCAAGGTCAGTGCCGTAACTCAGCAGACCGCCCACATCGACGAATTCACGATGAGGGTAGACAGCAGGCAGACGGTGTTTGGCAGCTAGATCAGCGATTAGTTGACGGTTCGTAAGGTGTTCGCCCTGATGCGCAACCATGAGACCGTCAACGCGGTCTGTTTCCATTTCATCGAACACCCGCTCATACGCTGCTCCGTCGAGCTTCTCGCTGAGCAATACAGCGGCAATCCGAATACCAACCCGGCCTGCGGCTTCTCGGAGCGGTGCGAGACCCGTTTCCCAAAACATCGTCGCAGATGAAGGAATGAGCACCCGCACATTGCGTAGGTTTCGCACCGTCTCGCTAAGGAATTGCAGACGCTTGTCGTATACTCCCAATCCCGCATCAACACTCACTCCAGTGATATTTCCATCCGGTCTGGCCAGGTTCGTCACAACTCCGCCGGCGACCGGGTCACCGCTGCTAACTAATATTGGAATTGTAGTGGTCAGGGGCTTCAACTGGCGTGCAATCGGGCCGGAAAGCGAGATGATCAAATCAGGATGACTGGCAACGATTGTGCGAGCCAAGTCTCCATAGTGTTCGGACTGTCCGAGCGCCGAATACCGGTCCACGAGCAGGTTTTGTCCTTCAACATAGCCAAGCCTCTTCAACTCCCCAAAATAGGCTTTGAACGTCAGGCGACCGTTGATAGTCATTCCCTCGGGCTTTTCGGCGGTATGGACAATCGCGATCCGTTTTATGCCCGGCGACCGAGCATCGGTCTGAGCGTAAGCAGGCTTTGCGAAGCTCAGGGCTGCGGTGATCGCCGTACCCGCGATGAACTCCCGCCGTCGCATGTGCCTCCAAGGATCATGCCGGAGCGCGAACAATCTAGCACTTTGTCATAAGACTGTTTGAGCGGCAAAGCTGCATTTGCGGGGCGGCGGCGAGCAAGGTCCGCTTGGGGTCAAAAAGCGGCGGCAAAAGCAAGCAGCGTCCGCCGTCCGGTTTCCCTTCAATGCCTGAAGTGCCAACCGCGGCTTCTGCCACCCGTATTTTTCCCAAGTGTTCGCCGGTCCCGGCTTTGGGTATGCGCTTTGTCGCTGAATCGAGACGACAGCAACGCCCCGCCACCTCCTGCCTGCGAGAATTGCACCCGTGAAATGGTACCGGTAGGAGCGTTGCACGCAATCGTGGATCGGCAGGCTGTACGGGTCTACAAGTGCTTTCCATGCCAGCGGATCGTCTCCGCGCCTCTGCGGGAATTAGGACATACTTGAAATTCACGGCTGCCGCATTTGCCTGTGCCCAAGCGCAGCCAGCGTAGCCATGACGCAAGCGCCGCACCCGTGCGCCGCCTACCAAACCCCGAGAGCCATCAAACGAAAATGGTCAGGGACGAGCGCAACGGCGTCAAGGAAAGTCCAATGTCTCGCGGCCGCTTCAATTCGGCGCGCCGTAATTGATTTCATGCTGCGTGTCTGTCCTGCCAACGCTATCCTGATCAGCACGATCGTAATCGGCTTGCAGGCCTTCAGGACTTTGTCTGGCAATCAGAAGCTGTTTCCGCATTTCAGCCAGGCGGGCGCGGCAGTATTCGCGATAGAGCAGGTCGATTATGGCGGGCATGGGGGCCCCCATCGTTTGAGTATCGCTATGAGATATTCCGGTTTTCGGATAATCTAAGCCCCAGCGATGGCTGTCCGATGTGAGTCCATCCACAGGCTGCGCCAATCTTCAACGCATGATCAGCTGACCTGCTTGTCGGTGCAAAAACGGAACAGGGCTAGTTACCTAAAATCTAGCATAGCAGCCTTCTGTTTCAGCAAAACTTCGTCAAACAACTCAAGATCGCTGCTGCGCGAATAAAAATCCAACCACAGCGCGAAATGAATTACCACTGGATGCAAGCACCGTTGGCTGCAACGCCGCCTGTTAGCCACCGTACCGAAGCAAGAATGGATCAACCGAGGCAGCTAGTCGGTCTGCCACTTGCGTGTTCGGCGTGGACTGCGTTTCGGTAGGCAGCGAGCCGAGAGAATTGACGGCCAGCCAGGTACCAGCGGCAAGAACAGCTATTACAATCGCGGAGAGATATTTGATCCTCATGGCGATGATCCTCCCATCGCTGACGACAAGACAATTGTGTTCGCTGAAAATTGGTTCCGTTGCGGGCAGGTCCGTGGTTGCGAACGATGCAAAAATGTTGGCCGGGATTGAGTCGTCCTCCCGACCAAACCGCCGCGCGCGTCTATCAGAACATCCCGATCGAGGCGAAAAGCGCAACCTCGATTAGGACAGTGAGGCTCATGATGCCGACAGTGAGAATTGCTTCGCCCGGTGGTAGAGGCGTCATAGCGTGCCTCGCATATTGCGAAGCCCCGAAGCCCAATAGCCAACCTGCCGAAGTCGGGAATGTTTCAGTTCCAAGCGCGTTAGGCAAAGATGCCTAACGCATTTCGAGTTCCTTGATCGCCAAAGTCGCAATTTGTGCCGGGGCGAGGACCTCCGTTTGCGCGATCTTGATGATCTTGCTTGCGACCATTTCCGTGAGCGGGTCGTCGCGATCCTGGACACAAAGCGTATGGAGCGCCTGCTCGTAAGCTGCCGTGATGCGGCTGACCATTTCCGGCTTTAAATCGACGGTTTGTAATCGCAGGTAGGTAGACATTTCTTGCCCTAAGCCCACGCGGGCGAGCATGATAGCACGGGAGCCCGATTGCCGATCGGAGAACTTTGGACGTTCGGAGCAGCGGTATTAGTGCGAAGCCGGGATCAAGGTGGCATGTCGCTCGTTACTACGGTGGCGGCAGGATATCCGTGCACGGCAAGGAGGCGGTGCACGTCAAGGCCACCGGTGGCAGCCATGACAGATACCCCTTCGACCGCGCCCGTGGAGCATCGTCGGGCGATCTGCAACGAAATTGGTGAGCGACTTCGCGGCACCCTCACGGACGATCTCACCCCGCTACCATCGCGGCTGGAAGGCATGGTGGGGCGCCTGACCGAATTGGACGGCGACGTACCCTCGGCCGCGCCGGATCGCCAGGACGGTGCGCCGTCCCGGCCACTCTGGAAATTTGTGTTGGCGCTTTGGCGGGTCCTCCGAAGCGCAGCTTGAGACGCGGTTTACCTGGGCAACTACGGGGCCACGAAGATCGCCTAGCAAACGCGCGCGGGCCGCAGCCAGCGTGTCGCGCCGTGCGGCGGCGATGATCCATTAAGAAATACCCTCTGGCCTATCGGTAGACTTCGAGCCGAAAACGGCCCTGCGAGCTTGGAACGAAGGCCTACGTTTCGAAGTCTAAGGTCAGGCGTTGCATCGCGTGCCGCGGGCTGCAACGGCCGCACCCTCATCGGGGAGAGAACGGGCATGACTGCAACCGAAAACCTAATTGCCGCAATAGGACCGTGGTTAGACGAGGCAAAGCTCCACATGGATCAGCAGCGCGTCGATGCCTAATGTTGCCTGTCTCCAAGCCGATGGTGCGGACGTGCAAATCGTGATCCGCCTTAGGGAAGGAACGATTAGCCTAGACGGTACGCACGATGACCTGCGTCTGGACTTGTACCGTCAAGATGTCCGGCCGCCCGAGGCTCTCAATTGGATCTTCGGGGCCCATCGCTCGAAGGATGAACAGCTCCGATAAACCTCTCTGCTTTCCGCATATCTGGCTGCGGCTTTTTCGATTTTGTTCGGTGAGATATGGTTGGGAGTTCAGTAGGATAGACGCCCATGACCGCGCTGGAGCAGGTTTGGCGAGGATGGCAAGCGCTTTCGCGAGCCGATCGGGCTCGGTTTCTGATTATGCTCCGCGACGCTTATGGCCGAGAACGCGAGGTTGTGGTGCGGCAGCATGCCCGCGTCGCCGATGGCGCGAGGGTATCAAGGCTCTCCGACCTTGTCGCTCGATGAGGCGGACTTTCAACGGCCTCGGCCGTAAACGGCCACTGGTGAGGTTTTCGGTCGCCGCTACTTGGCCGAGGCCGCTTGCGTAAAATCGCAGTGAACCAGATTTGCTCATCAGCCCTCGTCGGAATCGGGCGCGTGAGGTCCGCTGTGCCCCTGATAGCAGCGGAATACCGGACCTAACGGGAGGTCCAAGTGGGCCAACAGCCGACGTTCAGTCGGCTTGGCGGACCCACCAAATCGCCGCCCGCTATGACTGCCGTGTGACTGGCATGCGCGACTATATCGAAACCGGAATGTCCGGATGGCTTCATCTCCATGATCGTGTGTCATTGCAACAAGGTAATGCTTTGTCGCTCCCGTTTTCAAACGGGTCTTTCTCTGCCGCATATATGTTGCATGTCGGAATGAATGTCACCGACAAGAGGGCGCTCTTCGAAGAGATAGCACGGGTGCTGCGCCCAGGTGCGCGCTTCGCCATCTACGACGTGATGTTAACCGGCGACGGCGAGCTGTCCTATCCGCATCCATGGGCAGGCACTTCGGCTACCAAGGCGATCGCATCCTCCGTGCATTATCGGAATGCGCTTAACACGGCAGGGTTCGAAGTTGTTTCCGAACGCGACCGCCGCGATGTTGCGCTTGAGTATTTCGCGCGACAAAGGAGTCAGCTGGCCGCCGCAGGGGCAGCAACGCTCGGCGTGCACACTTTAATGGGCGCGCCTGGTCCTCCACCGCCTCGTTCGCCTTCTTCAGCCCAGGGTTGTACGTGACAGGGTCGCAGGAATTTTCAATTACTCGATCAGCAGCAGCCCGCGCTTCTTATCGCCATCATACGTATTCACAGCTGCGAACAGCCGCTTTCGCTCGACTAGCCATGGCTGGTAATTGGAATTGACATCGAGCACGAAAACTAGATCTTCGGCTTCCAGATAGCCGCCAATGGGCGAATGGTGTCCAACACCAGCACCAAAAATTTGCGCGCGATTGAAATTCACGATGTAGCGTCGGCCAGGATCGTTGGAGCGACGCAAATGTTCCAGAAACTGGTCCTCGCTGAGATTGCGCAAGACCATGACTTTGCGGCTCGTGTTGGTCCGCGCCACCTCGGCCAGTTCGTCAAGCGTGAGACCCAGGATGCATAAGCCCGTCCAGCACCGCCCGGTGCCGGCCAACACCTTACCCTCCGTGTTTGCCGTCTCGCCGAGTGCCCCATACGCATTCGCAACAGCCGCAGGTCCGCAACGAGAGCTATTCGATTGCCAGTTCACGTTCCTGTGGAATGTGGAGGCCACCGGCAGGTCCCACGCGCGTTCCATAAGCTCCGGTGTACGTGTTACCGAGAATGCAATGGCTTCTGCCGGCACGCGTGACTGGCCGACGACAAGGGCCCCGGCACCCAGCAGGCCCGCAGTGACAACCGTGCAGATAATTCTGACTGAGCGCCACCGCTTCATTGGTCTGAACCTGGCAGCAGTCCGACTGGAGGCTGGCCAGATTATATCCTTAAGTTAATTGGCGGGAAACGACCCCAGGTAAACGTCCGTTGAAGGTCAAACTGCGAAGAACTCAGGTTGAGCTCAGGGCGCGCTGTAATGTAATGACCGGACCTTCGTCCGCCGATGCTCAACTTCGCAGATGGGTTCACAAGTTGCCTTTGCGAATAGGTTGGCGCGACGTCCGCTATACCCCAGATAGCCGCCTAGCTACTGCAGCACGATTTTCGCGGCTGGTGAGCGCGCAGACTCGTTCATGGAGCATTTCACCACTTGCCCCTGCTCCGGGCAGCTCGATGCACAACCTTGCGTGTGAGGAGTGAAGGTATTGAGATGCCGTGCCTGCGAGCTCGGAGATAGCTTCGTGCTAGGTGCAGAGTTCTTCTAAGAGTGCCTTGCTGTTCTTCAAGTCGCGAACATCGAAGCCCTCGTCGAACCAATCGTAGACCGGGGCGAGAAGGTCGCGTGCTTCATCACCCTTGCCCTGGCGGCGCCAGAGTCGGGCGATAGTGACGGCAGAGCGGACCTCCCAGAGTTTCGCCTCCTGTTGGCGAGCAATAGCAATGGCGCGTCGAAACTCGGTCTCAGCCTCGGCCGCGGCGTCCGGCCGAGCCGTCAGCATCAAGTCGCCTCGTCGCCGATGCAGCTCGGCCTCGAACCATCGCACCCCCAATTTCTGGGTTAGTACTAAGGCGTCGGAGAGTTGATCGAGGCCGGTTTCAAATCGTGCTCTCTTTGCCTCGGCTGCCGCGAGCTGCGCAAGGTAGAACGGAAGAGTCCATGCTGCGCCGGACGCCTGGAACCCCTCGATGCCGTGTCGCAGTAAATCCACCCCGGCCTCGGCGTCGCCGGCTTCGGCCATCGTCCAACCGCGATAGGCGGTCCCCATCGCGAGAAAGAAGGCAAATCGCTGCTCCGAGGTTAGCGCAACTAGCTCCTCTGCCAGTTGCGCGACCATACCCGCGTCATCGAGGACGAAATGCAACCGGCAAGCGACGCTCAGCGCGAAGGCAAGGCTGATTGGATGGGACGACCCGCGCGCCTCCGAGATTGCCTCACTGCTCTGAACAAGCGCCTGATCGGGAAATCCAAGAAGGCCATAGGTTAGCGAGAGGAACGAAAGCATCGCCACGCGGGCGTTTTCTGCGAACAGTGCCGTCAAAGAGCGCTGCTGCGACGGATCGTAAAGGGCAAGCCCCCGCTCGAGATGGACGCGCGCCAAGGCCAATTGCCCGCGATGAAGGCAGCTGTCGCCGACAGCCCGATGACCGGCGACAAGAATGGCCGCATCGTTCTGTCGTCCGGCCAAATCTAGCAGTTCCTCAGCGATGCGATGCGATCGGTCCGTTTCGCCCCGCACATGATAGTGCACGAACTGCCCCCAAAGCGTCTTGAGCAGGTTCGGCCTATCGTTCAGTAACTCGCAAAGGCGGCGAGCCCGGGCATAAGCCTTGCCGGTCTCTTCGGCCGCATGTCCCTTCGCAGCGATCAGTGCGCCGCCGAGAGCGAGCTGGAGGTCGGCTTCGATGCCTTGGCGTCCGGCGGTATCGGGCAGATGGGATAGCAGATCGAGCGCTTTTCGCATCTGCGCGATTGCTTCTGTCATTGCCGATCGAGCTTTTGAGCGCTCACCGGCTTCCTGCCAATACGACACCGCCTTTTCGATCAGACCTGCATGCGTGCAATGATGGGCTAGGATCTCCGGTCGCTCTTGAATGCCCTTATAGAGCCTCTCCTCAAGCGCGCCCACGATTCGGGCGTGCAGCTCGCGGCGTTGGCTGCGCAACAGCGTACCGTACGCCGCATCTTGGATCAGTGCGTGTTTGAACAAGAAATTGGCGTCAGGCGGTTCGCCGCGCCCAAACATGAGCTCGGCATTGATTAGCCGATCAAGTGCAGCCTGCAGCTCATTGTCGCATCGCTGTACAACGGCGGCAAGCAGGTCGTAGGAGAACTCGCGGCCGATGGCCGCCCCGATCTGCGCCACTTCCTTGGCTATCGGGCCGATCCGGTCGAGCCGCGCCATCAATGAAGCATGGAGCGTGGCCGGCACAGCAAGTCCGGGTAGCGGCGCGAAGGAGATGGCTCGCGGGATCCCCTCGTTGCTTGTCTCGAGTACCGCTTTGGTCAATTCCTCAACGAACAACGGCACGCCATCCGTTCGTTCAGCAATCTCATTAACAATTTCGGTCGGCAACGTCCGGCTACCGGCCACGCTTCGGATCAGCGTGGCACCCGCTTTCTGGTCCAGCCGGTTCATCACAAGCAAACTGACGTGCGGCTTTCCGCTCCATACCAGCTGGAGCTCGGGGCGGTAGGTGATCAGGACCAAAACTGGTAAGCTTGCTACGCGATCGACCGTCCGGTCCAGCAGCTCGCGCGAGCTCGGATCGATCCACTGCATGTCCTCGAACACGACCATGACTGGGTGTTTTTCTGCAAGAACTTCAAGCTGGCGGACCAGAGCGGCGAAGCTTCTCTCTTTCTTTTGTTGCGGCGTAGCAGCAACCGGCAGATACAGGTCACCGCTGGGAATCGACAGCAACTCGGCCAGGATCGCCACGTCCTCGTCGGACGGCAATGCTGGGGATAGTAGCAGCCGGAGCTTTTTGAGCTTCACTGTTGGCGCGTCCTCACGATCGAAACCAGCAGCTCGCTGGAGTTGAGCGGTGAAGGGATAGAGCGCACTTTCCTGATGATGAGGCGAGCAGAAATATCGCAAGAAGGTGTGCGGCTCGCGCTCGATACGCTCTTGGAGAGCCGCAACGAGGCGCGACTTGCCAATGCCAGCCTCGCCGACGAGCAGCATTACTTGGCCGCTATCCGCCTTCGCAAGGTCCCAGCCCCGCTCCAGTCGCGCGAGTTCTTCCTCACGCCCTATCAGCGGAGCGAGCATCGAAGGGTGCAACGCCTCGAAGCGGCTTTCTGCCGTTCCCTCATGAAGCACCCGCCAGGCTTGCACCGGGGCGGCAAAGCCTTTCAGAGTCACCGCGCCGAGGTTTTCATAGTCAAAAAGCCCGCCGATGAGCCGTCGCGTGTCCTCAGCGATGACCACGCCATCTGGTTCAGCGAGCGCCTGCAGCCTAGCAGCAAGGTTCGGCGTCTCGCCAAGGACCGCCTGTGTTTCTGCAGCCTCGCTGCCGATAAGATCACCTACGATGACGAGACCAGTCGCGAGTCCAAGACGAACCCGCAGCTCGAACTCCGGCGGCCCTCCAGGCACATGCCTGGTCGCGGCGATCTCAAGCGCAGCGCGCACGCTGCGTTCGGCATCGTCCTCATGCGCTGAGGGATGGCCGAAGAGGATGAGCATGCCATCTCCGATGTAGCGGCTGATGGTTCCTCCGTATTTGCGGACGACCGCCGCTACGCTATCGCGGTACTTGGCGATTATGTCCCGTAGATCTTCTGGGTCGAGCTTCGTCGCAAGCGCTGTCGAGCCGACAAGGTCGCAGAACATAACTGTGAGCTGGCGGCGCTCGGCGGAAGAACTTGGTACGGGTGATAAGCTCGAACGCTCGGTGACCCGTGACGTTATCGAGGTCGATGCGCCGGCAGCCGCCGTGACTTGCGGCAGTATTGTTGGCGTGAGCGCCGCACCGCAGTCACCACAGAAGTTCTTTCCTTTCGGATTGTCGGCTCCGCACGCGGGGCAGCGAAAGGATAGCGCCGCGCCGCAATCGCCGCAGACCTTCTTTCCCTCTGGGTTGAATCTGCCGCACTTCGGGCAATCCATGCCGCACCCAATCGAGCTTCGACCAATATGAGGTCGCGTCGGTCCGTGGGCGCCCCTTCAGAGCGCTCTCGACGATACTCTTCAGCTGCCTACCAAGCACCAAGAATGATCAAGTCACAACGGTCAGAAAGGAGATAGAGGCGATCGTCACAAGGACAATGAGCCAGCCGGATGTCATCGTTGCCTCCCGAGCGTTTGTCTCGAAAAGCTTAAGCTCGCGGGCACCACAAAATTATGAACTAGCTAACACTCTGCAGCTGAAGCCAATTTTCAATCTTAGAAAGCTGACAACAGCCTGACACGACCGAAACGCGAAAATGGTCTGCAGCTAATACCGGCACCTGCGGCAGTCCGACTCGCACGTGTCGAAGATCATTTGAGCCCTTTGGCAGTAATTGCCTCATGCTTTCCTGTCTAAGCTCGCTTTTAAAATATCTAGCCCAACCTTAGTCAGGCGCATGCGGATGGTTGCGGGTGCGGCTGTCGTGACTGTCCTCTGTGGCTCGTCCTCTATCAGTTCGTTCGCGAGCAGTTTCCAGAGCATGCGCGGTGAGACGCCATTGCGCTCGCACTTCCAGGCGCTACCGTTCGGCCCATAAGTGCGAAACACTTTCTGGTCATTCGTCGCGATCATCGCGCGACGAACCGCAAGCGTGACGTTGAATCTCTTGTGTGACTGCGTCATCAGGAGCAAGAAAGGAGATGCCGGTTGATGGGCGTTGATTTAAATCAAAACGACCGCTTTAGGTCACAAGCGGTCGTCGGCGAGCGCGGCCCCGCGTCTGCTGCCGACGATAACGGACATCACGACGGGATTACCTTGGTTCGGGTAAGGGCCAGAACCGGACATCGGTAAAGCAATCAGGACAAGCGCCCTGCGGCGCGCCGTTGCTCGAAAGCCTTGACGTTGGTGTAGGCGAGCAACAGCGTGTTGCACGGTATCTTCGCCTTCTCCGCCTTGCCAAGCATGAAGCCGAGGATGTGCTCCACCTCGGTCTGCCCGCCACGTTCGATGTCGCGCAACATCGACGTGGAGTACATAGAGTCCTGCTGGGAGAACGTGTCCTCCCACGATTTCATGAAGGCCGCGCTGGGCGCGTGCCCGTTGGCCGCAGCGATGGCAGCGCCGCAATGAAGCTGGTCGAAAAAAAGGTCCCGGCCATATGGGGTGCGAATAATCTCGCCGACATTTGCCCGCATGAGGCAGGTCATGGCGGCTGCAGTCGAGAGATGGACCAGCTTTTCCCACATTCGTTGAACGATATCGGCGACCGCGAGGACCTCCACGCCCTTCGCAGTCTCGAACAGCGTGGCCAATTCTCTCACGCGTTCCGTCATCTCCCCCGATTGCTCGCCAAAGGTAAGCGTTCGCCAGTCGTTGAACTGCCGGATCGCACCATCAGGCAAGATCGTCGCCTGTATTTTTGCCGTGCCACCAAGCACTCGGTGCCGGCCAAATTTCTTATTCAGCACGTCGATATGCGCAATGCCGTTCAAGAATGGAAGGACATAGCCGTTAGATGCTACGGCGGGCGCGATTGCCGCGACTGCAGTATCGAGATCATATGCCTTGCAGGTCAGGATCACCGCGTCATAAACCGGCGCCACCTCCGCCGCGACCACCGTTTTGACTGCTATTTGTGCGTCCCCGAATTGGCTCTCGATCCGCAACCCTTGCTCAGAAAGGCTCTTGCGACGTCCATCGCGGACGAGAAACGTAACATCAGCCCCACTCTCGGCGAGGCGGCCGCCGAAATAGCCACCGGTGCCTCCAGCGCCCAACACTAGGTACCGCATTTGCTTGCCCCGGCGTTCGCTTTGGGGGTCATCAAAGCATGTTGAGCGCCTCCCGACTAGGGCGATGTCCGCTTTGGGTCACAAGCGGCCCTCAACGGCCATCACCGTGAAGGTCCGCTTGGGGTTAACAGCGGAAGCCGCGCTCATTCGATCATCTCGTTGCGCAGATAAGTCCTTGGCTCAGATTTCATTTCGGCAGCCCGGGGCAATGTGCCAGCACGCCGGTTGATGGAAACTCGGCGCAGCGGAGTTGATACCGCACGGGATCACCACAGTGGTACCCTGACCTTCCGCCGCCACTGTGGGGCCAAGTCGCTCGGGCGGGGTTCGCATGGTGGTCGGCGCACGAGACGGAAAGTTCCACTCCGGCGGCCTGCCTGTGACTGCGTCCGTATAGGCAAATCGCGGAGCGACGCTCCGACGTCGGCTTTCGGGGAGCACACGCGTCATGGATGAAATCCTGCGTTGGGTGGCGACAGTCGGCACGATCGGCGCCGGGCTGATCCTAGCTGCCCGGGCGCGGCCACTCATTACCGGCTGGGCCTTCGTCGTACTGAGCGGTGCATCGGTGATCTGGATCCTCGTCGGCTATCTAACGGCGGAATATGCGCTGATGGTGCAAAACGTGGTGGTGACACTTATCAACGTGTTCGGCGTCTACCGATGGCTGATCTGGAAAGGAAATGTATGAAAGCGTTCTGCCTGCGCGCTCTGCCGCCCTCGCGCGCACAGGTCAAGCTTAGCTCGGCGGCCTCTGTCCGGTCTTACTTCACGTCCATTGGGAGATTTGCGGGTTAGCGCCAATAACCTACCAGCGCGCGCCACTCGAATGTGAGGACTATGCTGCCGACCAGCACGGTCCTGACCCCGAACATTATCAAAATCATTTGGAGCATCGAAACACCGCGTGCTCTGTCAATGCCGCTAAGTATCAAATTGGACGGTTTTCCCGACACCCTTACTTGGGTGGCTGTCAAAGAGCGGGCCCAGCCACTTGCCCGCTGGTGCGGAACGTGAGGGCTTGCTTAAGCGAGCCAGGATTGCTGAGACCGGCGCGCATCTAAGCGATTGGTTGACCTCGCCGGAAGGTAAGATCGGTTCCCCTACCGGGTAAGCCTAGTCCATCGGATATACAAATTGAGAACGGCAGTAAGTCCGATATGGGTCACAAGCGGTCGTCGGGCGAGAGCGGCCCCACGTCTGCTCTACCGACGATAACGGACATCACGACGTGATTACCATGGTTCGGCTAAGGGCCAGAAGCGGTCCGCTCTACGGGTCGTGGCGTACTTCTATTCCCACCTGATCCGCACAAAATCGTGACCCTTCGTCGAAGGACCCGCGCGTAACGAGCCAATCGAGCCTGGGTATTAGCCAGTAGCCTGTGACGAGGAAGAACACAGCGCGTTGATCGAATGCGAGGGATAGATGAAGGAAGCGTTCAATGTTGCCGAGACCGGTTCGGGACCATACAAGGTGCTGGCCCTCTTGCGATGGGTCATGGTGGTCATCTTCGTTTCGTTTGGAATGCAGAAGTTTACACCTCAGTCAGCAGAAGGTATCGCCGAATTCATCATCAACAGTCCTTTCATCTCCTGGCTATCCGTGCTCGGCTTGAGAGGTGAGGCTTATTTCTTTGGCGTAACGGAGTTTGTGATTGCGGCGCTGCTCGTGGCAGGTGCATTCAATCCAATGCTCTCGGCTGTTGGCTCGTTTTTTGGCATTGTTACGTTTGCCATCACGTGGTCATTCTTCTTCACGACACCCGGCGTGGTAACGTGGAGCCTGTCGTCCGATCCGATGGCTTGGAATTTGGCGGGCGAATTCCTGTTCAAGGATATCGTCCTGTTGTGTGTCTGCATCGTGCTGTTTCTTGCATCGCTGCCCAGAGCGAGGATGTGGTTGAGCAGCAATCCGTCGCCGTACGCGTCAGATGCGAGCTTGCGTCACAACGCGCCTATTGGTGAGCACAACAGGCTCGGCGAACACAGGAAACGCGAGTTCCGCTACGGGTCAAAGGCTGACCCTGGGCAACTCCACGATGCTATTCCACTCACCGCCCGGAAGCGGACAATGCATGGCCATGGGGCTAATAGCTGACATCCAGACCGCCGGAACGTATCAAGGGTCCTAGTCGCAGGTGGGCGTAATGCGAAACTCAACAACCTCCGGCAGGCCACGCAAATGACTAGCGAGTCGTTCGGCATTGCAGCTGTTGCGGCTTTTGATCGTCATCCGATACTCGGATTGCTGCCCGCCCTCGTCTTGCCAAAGCTGACAAAATGGGCAGGCTACACCTCCGGAAAATAATCCCAATCCCATTCGGCCCGTCCTGGTGTTATGATTTCTGCGGTATCATGCCATTGATCCCGGCCTCAACAAGCTTTCTCGAACTCCTGCGAGGGGCGGAGCGCGCGATGGTGAAGCAAGCCAAGTTTTTCCGGAAACAGGCAAAAACGGCTGAGCGCATGGCGCTGGCCTACTCTGATGCCGAACTCTCGCAGAACTTCCTAAATATGGCCAAGGCTTATCGCAGCCAAGCGGACGTGCTCAAGGCTAAGGAAAAGTCGAAAGCCAAGAAAAAATCGAACAAGAAGTGAGGCTCGGTAAGACAACAGGAGTTTTGTCATGAATAGAGCGGCTGCTATTTTCGCCATCACCCTTTCATTCGGTGCGGTGGATTTCGCGAGAGCCGATCAGCCGGGACCGGACTGGATGCCAGCTCAGGAATTGATCGAGAAGGCTCTCAAGTCAGGCTATACGCAGGTGACCAAATTAGAAGCCGACGACGGCCGATGGGAAGGTGAAGGCGTCAAGAATGGCCAGAGAATGGAATTTCACGCCGACGCCAAGACCGGCGCGATCACGTCCGAAAAACTGGATGACTAGGCCGCGTACTCGGCCGCCGCCTGATGTCCGCTCAAGCCCGATCAGCGGGGGAGAAGCAGCAATCTTCCAATGTCGCTGAAGGCCACAAGCCGCCCTCGGCAGCTCGCATCGCCAATATCGGCTCAACTCTCGAAAGCGGACAGTGCGAGACCAAGAGCGAAAGTCAGCTAAGGGCTAGAAACGGACCAATCAGGCCTCCACCGAAAGGGGAGCAAAAACGACATGTTCACTCCCTCTGTGCTGCATGTTCGGTTTCGTCAAGTCAGCGGACAACGGCCGCAGCATCGTCCTTGCTCGGTACCAACCAATCGACCGCAAGCAGGCAACCTTCGAGGACAATGAAGGCAGCCAGACCGCCGAGCCAACCGAAGAAGACGATGGAAAAGGTTGCATTGTGCTTTCCTGAAAGGTTCCGAAGCCTAGCCTCAAAGGGCGACCGTCCACTCCCCTCAGGGGATCGATCGTGCTACACACCGCCGATGTCAGAAGCTGAAAATAATCACCCAGAATCTGAAAAGAATATCCCAGAACCAAAGTGCGCTAAGTGCCGGACCATCCCTACGCTAGTCCAAACGGTCCTCGATCCTAGCAAGGGCCGGTCCGTTCGCCTGTTTAGCTGCAGTTGTGGAGAGCGCGTGTGGGACGATTAGAGTGTCACTCTCCACCCGGCCCGACTTCTCGGACTGTCAGTTCGGCTAACGCAGGGGCGCTAGTGACGCCGCGCTTGTGAAGTTCAATCATTCTCCTGGCGACAAGTTCACAAACGGGATCGTTACGATCTATCAGGCCGAGCTTCCTCAAGGCATGATTGAAGGCCAGTTGAAGATGGGTTGTTGCTTGGGAGTGAAATTGGTGTTCGCGATCAGACGCAAGATCGGCATAACCGTGCTCCACTGGCTGTCGGAAGTCCGATTAGCCGTCGTTCAGTTGGTCCACTTGGGATCGTCCTCGTGCTCGAGGGCTTCCGCCAGTCTGGTCCAGTCGTCAGCGAGGTCCAGCCACGCAGCTTCATCAAAGTCGCATCGGGCGTACCTAGCGTTTGAGCGGCGATCTTTCGCTCTCTTGCGGCATCTCTCGATCAGCTCTTTCCGCACAACGGCAGCGCTTAAGTCGGCGGCTTGAGGCCGGGCGAATTGAGCCACTCGGTCACGTGCGCGGCGGTTACGTCCTGGCGGGCCTTCCGCAGCACGCTATCGCGCTCGGGACCAGGGGCAAGGGTTGCCGCCACCTTGCGCAGCTCGGTTGCTTCTTCAGCAAGGCACTCTTCGAGGGATTTGGTTTGTTTGAAACGACGTCCTTCTGCACGGCGCTGCTCCTTTCCATGAGAGGAAGGCGGGAGCGCAAACCGGCGCTCTCATCACCGATAAAAGCCACGATCCGTGCGGTAATGGTTCCCGACGTTCGACGGGCCGAAGGGTTGCTCCTAATAGAAAATCAATTCGGCTTCCCCATTTGATCCAGTTGTTCCTACTCCCTCAAGGGCTCGAAGCCCTAGTTCATCTTCTGGCGTAGCTTCCTGATGATCTCGCGGAGGTTGGCGGCGTACTCCTCGATGACGCGCCGAACCGTGACGGCTTGGCTTCCTTACCCTCGGTCTGTTTGTCGGGCTCAGTCATGGTCCGATGGACCGCCGCGGACGCCGATACCCTTTGAGCTAGATCAAAGAGAGGAGGTAACTCAGGCGGCATACTTCACGTCCATTGGGAAATTTGCGGGTTATCGCCTCTTCAAGCGCCAATAACCTACCAGTGCGCGCCACTCGAATATAAGGACAATGCTGCCGACCAGCATGGTCCCGACCCGGAACATTATCAAAATCATTTGGAGCATCGAATCACCGCGGAGCGCGCACGCAAGGGCGATTGCGTTTTCTCCGCCAACCTCGCAGCGATAGGCAAAGCCGGAACTGCGCTCTAAAATGCAATGATGCGCTCTCCGGGGAGAATGGCACGGCGTCGACCAACTCAAAGCCCATCGTATGTAACGGTCTCCAAGATGCGTGCACGGCTATCGGTTGAAAAACCCATTCAGGGCGATTTCTCAAAGCTGCGCATGAAGATTCGTTGCGTAAATCCTGCCCGATCATTTACGAAGAGCATTCGGGCGGCAGCCTGCATCGCGCGGCCGCTGGCGGTCTGGCTCTCGATGTTTCAAGGCCTTGCACGGACATCGACGAAATCTCGATCATGCTCTTCGCTACCAAACCCGTTCTAGATCCGAGTTTCGCGATACTGCCGCAACGTTCGCTTGAGAATACGGACAGGCGACCGGCGTGCTGAGCCAAATATGCATACTTAGTTACACATCGCACAACGTGATCGATTGTCCACCAGCCCGATCCATCATTGGCCAAGCTTGAGCAACTTAAAGCAACAAAGGGGCGATTTGATGCGCGTTCAACTAAATTGGTCACACCAATAGATGACGCAAAAAGCCAGTCACCGGAAAATGATCCCTCTCTTCTTCTCCTATTCTCACTGGCTCACAATGAGGCTCGGCCCCTTCAGTTACCTCATAATGCTCGAAGCTTTCTTTACTTTCACTAGAATGACGAGCCAACGCTGTGATTGCATGAATTGACGCAGAGCCTTCTTCCGTTGGATTCGTCATCTCTTGCGATCGCGAACCTGGCTGTCGAAACCAAGTTCACAGAGGCGGATGACAGGCGCGCTGCTCCAAAGCACGATGACGGCTTGCTTTTGCGCGAACCGCGATGTCGGTCCCGACTTGGGCGGCGGACAAGGATGAACAGTCGAACACGAGGAAGGTTTCAATGACAACGACAGACGGGCCCCCTCAGAAAAGGACTCTAATTCCGTTGAAGAAGGCGTTGGAGCGCGGCGGTTTCGGTCGGACCAAGGCCTACGAGCTCATCAAGAAGGGAAAAATCATCGCCTACAAAATGGAGGGCCAGACCATGGTTGATGCCGCTTCGATCGAGGCCTATCATATGAGCCTCCCTCGCATCGAGCCGAGCGGATGAAGAGATGCGCTCTAACCTAGCTAGTTCGCCAATCTTTCATGGGTTCCCTCGATCGGTACAATCTTTTTTGGATCAGCAAAGCTGTCGATCCGGTCCGCCCAATGCTGCATCAGCTTGGTGCGTGGACCGATCAATGCCAGCGGTCCATGCCGTTTGTAAGTCGCCTTTACAGAGTCGCTTTCGAGATGCGCCAACTGTAGTTCGATGACATCGCTGTCCCACGCCTTGGCTTCATTGACCTCCTCATGATGGCAAAGGGTCGAGAACGTGGTGCGGAAGCCATGGGCGCAATGTTCGGTCTTGGTGTCGATGCCGAGCGTTCGCAGCCGATGACAGAGCGTTCTGCTGGACAGCGGTATGTCTTTGGCACAAGCGAAAACGTAGCGCCGACTGCCGGTGATCTGCTGCACGCGCTGTAGGATCGTGAAGGCTTGCCGCGACAGCGGCACGACATGGTCCCATCCGGTTTTCATCTTTGCCGCCGGGATGGTCCAGCGCTTGGCATCCCAATCGATTTCGGTCCATTCCATGTCGTTGATCATGCCGGGTCGAGGGACCGTCAACGCATCGACCCGGAGGGCATCACCGACCACATCGCCAAATCTCGTCTTCTCCCAAGGCGGCATGATTAGCCTGAAGAGACGAACCACATCCTGCGGCTCAGTGACGCCAGGGCGTGGTGTCGAGACGTGGACACTGAGTTGCTTCTTGCAGGCACGGAACGGATTGTAGCCGTCGCCTTCGAGGTCGGCGTAGTCGCAGACTTGCTCACCGATACTGTGGACCCGGTCACGGGTCTCTAACCTACCCTCAGCCTGCATCGCCCGAAAGAAGGCAAGCACGTCAGGACGCTTGATGTCCGGCCGGTAGAGCTTGCCGAAACGATCCTTCAGGTAGCCGGCCCATCTTTCGAGTAGCGCGATGGTTTCGGGACTGCGCACGGTGACAAGCCTGCCACGTTTGATCTTCTCGGTTTTCTTCTCGGCAAGCCATTCGTCGATCCACGCGCCGAATGGGCGTTCAGCTGCCTGGCGATGCCGTTCGAATTGCTTTTCGATTGAGGGATCGACCGGCCTGTCTTGTGCGAGCAGGGCCTTTGCGGTGTCACGTTTCTGGCGGGCTGTGGCGAGCGAGACGGTGCCATCGTTGCCGTTTCCGTAAGACCCGATGGAGTAGGTCTTCTGCCTGCCGTGAAAGCGATAGGCCATCCGCCAGAGCTTGGAGCCGGCCTTGCCCGGCCTGTTCGGGTCTGGCGTGATCAAGAGATAGAGACCGCCGCCAGTCACGTCCGAAATCTTGGTGGCTCTCCACGCGCCGTTCTCAAACTTCGGTCGGGCGACGCGGCAGTCGACATCGGTCCTGATCTGTTCGGGAGCGGCGTGCTCCTCCTTGTTGCGTGCCATCTGCTTTGGATTTCCTTTTATTCGGAATATCGAAAGTTGCCAAGAACGTTTGTTCTTCCCGTACCAACAGATACCAACAAAAGTGCCAACAAATCGGATGACTAGGGGCGTATGAGAACAAACAGTGACGAACACCGATGTACGTAGAAGCAATTGTTTTTCAAGGGATTTTGTGCACCTCGCGAATAGCGTCGAACAATTTAGAACCGTCTTGAATAGGCGCCTTTCTTACCCACGAGGTAATCGAATTGGCCCGCGGGCCGGCGCATCTTCAGTGGCGACAGGAGATGACCATGATCGCGCTGCTGCTCTACCGGACCGTCGCAGACCACCTTGTTCCCTGGGCCACGGCCTTCGCAACGCGGATGCTGGCGCGCAGCCTCAACATGCCGGAGCCGCTGGTGCATTCGACCGGCGACTACGTGCTCGCGCAGGTTACAGCCTTCGAGCACGGCGTCGGCAGGAGCCTTTGTCCGTTCCGCATCGCCCGCCTGCTCCGCGCCTGGTGGCGCGCATGGCACTGAGTTTCACCCCGAGCCCACCCCAACCATGGAGACTTCTGATGATCGACGCTTCCACCTTCCTGCGCCGCGCCCTGTTGGCCGACGCCATCTTCAGCGGCGTTGCCGCCCTCGGCTTCACTTTCGGCGCGAGCGCGTTCGCTGCTCTGTTCAACCTGCCCGAAGTGCTGCTGCGCGAGGCCGGCCTGTTCCTGATCGCCTACGCCGCGCTGGTCGGCTGGCTGACATCACGGGCCTCGGTGGCGAAGGCGCTCGTGCTGCTGGTCGTGATCGGCAATGCGGCCTGGACCGTCGGCAGCATTGCGCTGCTGCTCTCCGGCGCGGTGTCGCCGAATCTTGCCGGCGCGCTCATGGTCGTCGCGCAGGCGATCGCCACCGGCGTGTTCGCCGAGCTGCAATATGTGGGATTGCGGAGAAGTGCGAGCGTTGTGGCGGCTTGAGGCCCGGGCTTGGCCGCGCATCAGTCGCGGCCATCGCGCCTCGGCTACGCCTTGGCGCGGCCGACCTTGCCGGCAAAGTGCTTGCCGTTCAGCTTCTTCTTTTTCACGGACGCGGTTTTCGCGCCCGCCTTCTGCGCCTTGCGCTCCGTGCGCGCCTTCACCTTGGCGCGCTCGGCCCGCGCCTCGGCGCGCAGCTTCTTGCGTTTCTTCTCGCAAGACTCGCACTTGCAACCGATCGGCTTCAGATAGGCTTTGAAATAGTCGGTGCCGTAATCGTAATTGATCTCGTCGCCCGGCTCGATGTTCTTGATGGCGCGGATGAAGACCTTGCGCTCGCGCGGCCGGACGTCGGACTCGGCGTTGGGCCGGCAGGAGTGGTTGATGTAGCGGGCGAGGTTCTTGCGCACCGAACCGTCGATGGTCCAGCGGCCATTGAGCTCGAACAGGTACTTATTCTCGATGTCGTCCTGCTCGGGGATCCGCGAATCCAGGATCGGTCCGAAATAGCGGATGATCCGGGTGCCCTTCTTGATCGGCTTGGTGGCGAAGAGGCCGAGCCCGGTCTTGGAGCGGCCGACGCGATAGGGTTTTTGCGAGGAGATGGCTGACATGATCAAGTAAAGGAGGACGCGAACGAGGCTGGAAGAGCCCAAGCGAAGCCGCTCTTCTAGAACGATTCCGCGCCGCTGTCAGGTCTATCGCACACCTGTTTGAACCTTGCCCACAATGAAGACGTCTGATGCTACGGAGTTCCCTGCGCTCGAAGCCCTCATGATGAACCACGTCACCTGCATCGGCCTGGCTGTCGTGATGATCTGCATCGGCCTGAACAGCGCCGCCGCCCAATCCGTGGGCAGCACATACACCTCGACCGCGCCCAAGGATTGCCGTCAGATCGGCAAGCCCAGCGATCTCGACGGCAGCACGACGCGCGTCTGTCCGGGCAAGGACGGCCTCCTGGTGCTGATTGCCGAGGACGATCTTCGCGAAATCGTCTCGGTCGGCCGCAATCGCAGGGCTGCGGCCGAGGAACCGGCGGCCAAGGTCTGGTTCGCCCCGTTCAATTCGTCGGAGACCACGATCGAATGGCGTACCGTGGGCCCAAAGCCGTTTGCGATCATCCAGCGCTGGCACATCGCCGATAACGCCGATCCCGACAAGCAGGGCCGGCCCAACACCAAGGCCATGCTGGTCGTGACCCGGCTGCCGCCGAGCCCGGTCTGTCACGTCGCCTATGTCGATGCGATCGCCAATCCCACCGCCAACGAGCTTGCGCGCAAGGCTGCGGACGATTTCGCCCAAGGCTTTACCTGCGGCAAGGACGAGGTGAAGATCATCGGCACGCGCGGCCGCGCCGTCGAGCTGGCGACGATGCGCTAGCCTCTCGCCTTGGCATGCCGATAGCGCGCCAGCAGCCGCTCTCCCTTCGCCGCGATGCGCCGTGCCGCCGCCACCGTCTTCGGAACCGGCTCGCCCCAGGCATGCGCTGACAGCGCGTGCCTGGTCGGCTGCCCCTTGGCATCGACCAGCGGCGGCAGTTTCGTGCGACCATAGAAGCGCACGGCCCAGCTCCCTTTCCGCCGCATCTCCTGTGGCGTCATCTCCGACTCTTTCTTCGTGACGCCGGGCCGCAAATGGGCGCCCTGCTTGCGCGCAAACGCCTTGCGGCCCGTCGCGGTCAGGCCGCCGCGCGGATCTTTTTCGCGGCTGGATACGCTGCGCTTCCGGGACTTGGCCTTCTTCGCTGTGCGCTTGCGCGTCTTCTTCGCCGAAGCCTTCGACTTTGCTTTTGACGCTTTGGACTTTGAGCTCTTCTTCGCGGTCTTCTTCTTTGAAGTCTTCTTCGCTGCCATGCGCATGTTGTCCACGAGGTTGGGATAGCGGCGGCCGGCGCGGCGGGCGCGCGCCTTCGCCGCCGATTTCTGCGCGGGACTGAGATGCTTGGAGGCCTTGCCTGCCCGCTTGCGGGGATTCGAGCGTTTCCAGGGCGCGCGCGGTGTTCTTGCCATGCGGCGTCAACGCCTGACCACGGCAAGGGTTGCGTTTCGCGGTGGCGATCAGGTGCCGGGCGGCTTCGCCGCGATGGGCGCCGTCAGCATCGCCTCCAGCAGGCGTTCGGCCGTCGTCCCCTCGGGCAGCCGCCCGAGGATGTCCTCGAGCCGTCCATCGAGCAGCAGCATGGTGAAACCGTGCACCATCGACCAGGCGCGCGCGATCGCGGCGCCCTGGTTCAGCGTCAGCGCGTCTTCGCTGATCTGCTCCTGCCGCATCATGCCGATGGCGTTGGCAAGGCCCGCGAAGGAGGCTTCGGCGGCCTCGTGCAGCGAGGGTCTCGAATAATCCAGCCGCTCGGTGCGGAACATGATGCCGTACATGCCGGGATGCGCCTGCGCATAGGCGACATAGGCCTTCGGCCGCGCCAGCGCGCGCGCGAGCGGCGTGGTGGCGGCGTCGGACGACGAGGCCATCGCGGCGTTGAACTGGCGGAAGCCCACGGCCGCGAGTTCGCTGAGCAGGCCGGTGAGATCGCCGAAATGATGGGTCGGCGCGGCATGCGAGACGCCCGCCTCGCGCGCCACCGCGCGCAATGTGAGACCGGCGAGCCCGTCGCGTTCCAGCACCCGTTCGGCGGCTTGGAGCAGCGCCTCGCGCAGGGCGCCGTGATGATACGGCGACTCGGTCTTCGCGCTCGCCGAGCCGCGCCTTGGGCGCGATGCCGCACTCGACGTTGTCTTGCTGGGGGCACGCGCGCTTCGCGCCGTTTCGCTCTTGGGATCAGTCTTGGCCATTTGCAAGCTATATGACGCAATATTGACAGTGTAAAGATTTCGCTTGACCGATGCGGCAATCGGCGCTATCTGATCTTTACGATGTAAAGATTAGGAGGGATACGCCGTGCAGCACGACGCCGTCGCCGAGCGCCGCAACAACATCGCGCCGATCCCGTTTGAAGCGGACGCGCCATTCCTGAAGATCATCGGCGAATTGCCGCGCGAGCTGCACGGCGTGCTCTATCGCAACGGTCCCAATCCGCAATTCGATTCCCCCGGCGCGCATTGGTTCGTCGGCGACGGCATGCTGCACGCCTTCCATCTCGAGAACGGCCGCGCCAGCTATCGCAACCGCTGGGTCCGCACGCCGAAATGGCTCGCCGAGCACGATGCCGGCCGCGCTTTGTTCGGCGGCTTCGGCCGCAAGCTGCCGGACGCGCCGGCTGATCTCACCGATGGCGGCGTCGCCAACACCAACATCATCTTCCATGCCGGCAAGCTGCTGGCGCTGGAAGAAGCGCATCTGCCGACCGAGATCGAGCCGGGCACGCTGGCGACGCGCGGCTATCACAACTACCAGGGCCGCGTCGCCGGCAGCTTCACGGCGCACCCGAAGATCGATCCTGTGACCGGCGAGCTCGTGTTCTTCGGCTACAACGCGGCGGGGCCGCTGACGCCTGCCCTCTCCTACGGCTCGATCGATGCCGCCGGCAAGGCGACTCGCTTCGAGCGGTTCGAGGCGCCCTATGCCAGCATGGTGCACGACTTCATCGTCACCGCGAACCATGTGCTGTTTCCGATCCTGCCGATCACCGGCAGCATGGAGCGCGCGATGCGCGGGCAGCCGCCCTATGCCTGGGAGCCGGACAAGGGCGCCTATGTCGGCGTGATGAAGCGGAGCGGCGCGGCAAAGGACATCGTCTGGTTTCGCGGTGAAGCCTGCTACGTCTTCCACATCATGAACGCGTGGGAGGACGACAACCGCATCATCGCCGACGTCATGCAGTTCGAGGAAGCGCCGTTGTTTCCGCATCCCGACGGCCGGCCGACCGATCCGGAGAAGTCGCGCGCCCGGCACTGCCGCTGGACCTTCGATCTCTCAGGGAATACCGATCGCTTCCAGCAGACCTATCTCGACGATCTCACCGGCGAATTCCCGCGCATCGACGACCGCCACGCCGGGTTGAAAAATCGCCACGGCTGGTACGCATGCGCCAATCCGCGCCAGCCGATGTTCGGCGCGCTCTCCGGCGTCGTCCATGTCGACGGCAACGGAAGGCGTCTCGGCCATTATCTGCTGCCCGCCGGCGACACCATCTCCGAGCCAGTGTTCGTCGAGCGATCGAAGGATGCGGCTGAGGGCGATGGCTGGCTGCTCGCCGTGGTCTGGCGGGCGCGGGAGAACCGCAGCGACCTCGCCGTGTTCAATGCCACCGATGTCGAAGCGGGTCCCGTCGCGCTGGTGCAGCTCGGCCACCGCGTGCCCGACGGCTTTCACGGCAATTGGGTGGGAGCGCAGTAACTCCCGTCCTTCTGGGGCGCGCCACTTGGCGCGCGCCCGGAGCCACAGCACGGACGTGTCACCAAAGAGGCCCGTATCCAGATGCCCTCAATCACCGCAGGCTTCCTCGCCATCCTCGCCCTGGTCTGCGTCGCGCTCACATTCGAAGTGATCCATCTGCGGCGGAGCGGCCAAGTCATCTTCAACGGCGGCATCTTCAACGGCGGCATCCTGCTCGCCCTTGGCCTCGCGATCGCCTGCGCGCTCCCCATTCTGTCGCGCCTGCCCTGGGCGGAATTGGCCGACGAGGCGTCCGACCAGGCCGTTGCCGCCCTTCATCTTTTGGAGGTTGCCTACGTTATTTTGACACTGTAAAGATTCCCCTTGACCCGACCTCGCCTCTGAATTATTGATCTTTACATCGTAAAGATCGGCCCGACCGAGGTAGGCAATGGCGATTTTCCTGATCCTTGCGCCCTACGGCGCTTACAGCCTCCTGATGCTGGTGACGTCGGCCGCGATGAGCGTGTTCGTGGCCTCCGCGATCTGCCTCGGCACCGTCGCAATCGATGTGGCGCGCGGGCGCTCGGTGAAGACCCTGGCCGCAGGCTCGGCGATCGTGTTCGCCGCAATCGGCCTCTACCTCGTGCTGCTCGACCCGCAGCTCGGAACGCTCGGCGTCAAGCTGTCGGTCGATATCGGCATCTTCGTCATCTCGCTCGGCTCGCTGCTGGTCCGCCGTCCCTTCACGTTGCAATATGCGCTTGAAGCAGTGCCGGCCGAGACCGCGGCGATGCCCGGCTTTCTCTATGCCAATTACGTCATCACCGGCGCCTGGACCGTGGCCGCGCTGTTGATGGCGGCTGGCAATCTCGTGCTGCTCTACGTCCCCGGCCTGCCGCTCTGGTCGAGCCTTGCAGTCGCCTTCGCCGCCCGCAACAGCGCCATTTACTTCACAAAATGGTATCCCGAGTATCGCCAGATCAAGTACGGTACGCCTGCCCGCGCATTGCCCAACACCCGCTGAACAGGATTGACGATGAAGGACGTATTCGCCCGCCTCGGCTCCGATCTCTTCTCCGCCATCCTCTTCCTCGTCATTTATCTCGTCACCGACAACGTCATCCTGGCGACGTCGGTGGCGATCGCCGGCGCGATCGCGCAGGTGATCCACGCCCGCATCAAGGGCCAGCAACTCAACTACATGACGTATGCGAGCCTCGCGCTCGTCGTCGGACTGGGCGGGATCACTCTGCTGACCAATGATCCCCGCTTCATGATGGCAAAGCCTTCGATTGCGCATTTCGCCATCGGCGCGATCATGCTCAAGCGCGGCTGGATGCTGCGCTACATGCCGCCGATCGTCGTCGAGACCGTTCCGGAATATGTGACGGCTGCGGGCTATGCCTGGGCGCTGCTGATGTTCGTCATCGGCGTCGGCATGATCGTGGTCGCTTCCACGGGCGATCTGAAGCTGTGGGCCTTCTATCTCACGGTGGTGGCCGGCGGTGCCAAGATCCTCGCCTTTGCCGTGCAGTATGTCGTTCTAAGGCTCATCGTCACCAGCCGCCGGCGCGCTGCAGCCCGCGCTTAAATGCCCTATCGCAGGGTTAGGCAGGAGCTGCGAGTTGGGTTATAGGCTCGCTTAAGGACTGGCCGCGGATCGTCGCGGTCCGCCGGGATTTGTTCGGGAGACGGGAATGGCCGTAGACGGCAACTGGAATCTGACCATGACGACGCCGATGGGCGAGCGCCAGACCACGCTGAGCCTGAAGGCCGCCGGCGGCACGCTCACCGGCACGCAGCAGGCGGAAGGTAATACCACCGAAATTTTCGACGGCACCGTCTCCGGCGACAACGTCTCCTGGAAGGTCTCGATCGACAAACCGATGCCGCTCACGCTCGAATTCACCGGGACCGTCTCCGGCGACAGCATCAACGGCGAGATGGGCATCGGCCCGATGGGCAGCTTCCCGTTCACCGGCGCCCGCGCCTAAGGCCGCGCAACATCATGCGCGTGCTTCGTCTCATCGCGGCGACGATGCTGTGCGTCGCGACACAAGCGGCGCGCGCGGATGACACCGAACCGGCGTGGCGCGCAAGCGCGCTCGCCCTGCTCCCGGCAGGCTATGTCGCCGGCGCCGCTTATCGAACCGATGGCTCGATGGGATATCTCGCGGTCTATCCGGCGACGTCGAACGATCCGAAAACACCGGCAAGTGTGTTCGCTGCGCGCCAGGCCCTCGTGGTCACGCTGACGCCGGATGCAACACGCGCCGTGTCAGCCGAGTTGAAGCCGCGCGCGGAGCCCGATCCCGACAATGACGAGACCGATTTCGCAAAGCTGCACGCCGATCTCGCCGCCGGACGTGCAAAGCTGCCCGAGGGCACCGAGCCCTGCAGTCTCGGCGCCTGGTCCGTCGACAAGGATCCTGCTGGCCTCAACGTGCGCGCCGAGCCGTCAGCGACGGCTCGCGTGCTCGGCACGCTGCCGCCGCCCTACCGCTTGAAGTTAGGCGGCGCCGAGAACACGCCCGACGGCGGCTGGCTCACCGAATTCCGTATCATCGGCTTCAAGAACGGCTGGTTTCTGATCGAAGGCGCCAAGCCGCCGGGCAAGGACTACGAGGACGAGAAGATATATCCGCGGAACGCGCCCAAACCCTATGCCGGGCGCGGCTGGGTCGCCTCCAACAAGGTCGGCGCGAGCTACGCCAACGGCTACACGCGCGCGGGCGGGCTGTTCCAGGCTCCCTTCGTCGATGCGAAATGGATGCCGGCCCAGCGCGAGCTCGGCGGCCCGATCGATGGTGACGGCGGCCCGAAGCGCCTGTTCGCCTGCAGCGGCTTCTGGGGTCTGGTCGAGAGCCACGACGGCGTCCGCGGCTGGTGGCGCGCGCTGTGCTCCAATCAGGTAACGAACTGCAGTTAGTGAAATAGAGCGACCAAGCACCGCTCTCGTGTCCCGGACGCGGTGCAGCGCATAGCGCTGCTCCGCAGAGCCGGGACCCATCTTTCGCCGATGGACCCCGGATCAGCAGCGCATCACCATAGCGCGTCGAACACGCGCGTTAACGCGCTTATGGTGCTGCGCAGCCTCCGGGGAACGCGGCTTCAGCCCAAATTCAACTCCTTGAAGAAGTCGTTACCCTTGTCGTCGATGATGATGAACGCCGGGAAGTCGACGACTTCGATGCGCCAGATCGCTTCCATGCCGAGCTCGGGATATTCGAGCACCTCGACCTTCTTGATGCAGTGCTCGGCAAGGTTCGCCGCGGCGCCGCCGATCGAGCCGAGATAGAACCCGCCGTACTTCTTGCAGGCCTCACGCACGGCGGGGGCGCGGTTGCCCTTGGCCACCATCACCATCGAGCCGCCGGCGGCCTGGAACTGGTCGACGAAGGAATCCATGCGGCCGGCGGTGGTCGGACCGAACGCGCCGGAGGCGTAGCCCTCGGGAGTCTTGGCGGGGCCGGCGTAGTAGACCGGATGGTTCTTGAAGTAGTCCGGCAGCGGCTCGCCCTTCTCCAGCCGCTCGCGCAGCTTGGCGTGGGCGCTATCGCGCGCGACGATCATGGTGCCAGTCATCGAGACCCGGGTCTTGATCGGATACTTCGAGAACGTCGCCAGAATGTCCTTCATCGGCTGGTTGAGGTCGATCTTGACGACCTCGCCGCCGAGCGCCTGCTCGACCTGCGGCAAATATTGCGCCGGGTTGTGCTCGAGCTCCTCGAGATAGACGCCGTCCCTGGTGATCTTGCCGAGCACCTGTCGATCGGCCGAGCATGACACGCCAAGCCCGATCGGCAGCGATGCGCCGTGACGCGGCATGCGGATCACACGGACGTCGTGGCAGAAGTACTTGCCGCCGAACTGCGCGCCGACGCCGAGGCTCTGCGTCATCTTGTGGATTTCCTTCTCCATCTCGACGTCGCGGAAGGCGTTGCCGTCGGGCGAGCCGTGGGTCGGCAGCGCGTCAAGATAGCGGGCGGAGGCGAGCTTCACCGTCTTCATGCAGAGCTCGGCCGAGGTGCCGCCGATCACGATCGCAAGATGATAGGGCGGGCACGCCGCGGTGCCGAGGGTGAGGATCTTCTCCTTCAGGAAAGCCAGCAGCCGGTCCTTGGTCAGCACCGAGGGCGTCGCCTGGAACAGAAAGCTCTTGTTGGCGCTGCCGCCGCCCTTCGCCATGAACATGAACTTGTAGGCGTCATCGCCTTCGGCGTAGATCTCGCACTGCGCCGGCATGTTGTTGGCGGTATTCTTCTCCTCGTACATCGAGAGCGGCGCGACCTGCGAGTAGCGCAGATTGCGGCGCAGGTACGCATCGCGCGCGCCTTCCGACAGCGCCGCCTCGTCGTCGCCGTCAGTGATGACGTTGCAACCCTTTTTGCCCATGATGATCGCGGTGCCGGTGTCCTGGCACATCGGCAGCACGCCGCCCGCGGCGATGTTGGCGTTTTTCAAAAAGTCCAGCGCGACGAACTTATCGTTCGGGCTGGCCTCGCCGTCCTCCAGGATGGCGCGAAGCTGCTTCAGATGGCCGGGGCGCAGGTAATGGTTGATGTCGCCGAAAGCCGCCTCCGACAGCGCCCGCAGCGCCTCGCGCGACACCACCAGCATGTCCTTGCCCAGAACCTTCTCGACCCTGACGCCCTCGGCCGTGATCTTGTTGTAGGGCGTCTCGTCCTTGCCCAGCGGGAACAGCGGGGTGTGCTTGTAGGGCGGAACGGGCTTTGACGGGTCGGGGAAGGCGGTCGGAGCGTTCATGGGCGAATCTCGGGGTTTGGGGCCACGCGCGGGCCCTCGCGTAGAAGCGTTCTAAGCCCATTTTGGACGGAAAAGGAAGGGACCGATACGCATGAGAGCGCGCGGCCAGGGCTCGGGAAGGCATTGGCGCAGCACGTGGAAATGCCCGTTCCCACCCTTGCACTTCGCGCCCGACGACGCTTGAATGCGCGCCCTAAGGGGCTTTTCATCATGACATTGAACTTGAACGTCCGCGGCGCGATCCTGGTCGCCGCCGCCATCACCGGCCTTGTGACCCTCATTTCGCCCGCACGCGCCGACCGCTGCGACGACAGTGCCAAGGAGCTGGCGAACCAGGTCGATCGCCTCAAGGTGAATTTCCGGGCGGCCAACGTTGTTTACCTGACGCACCCGGCGGCCAAGGAGCTGTCCGTGGGTTGCCGCGGCGACAAATATTCGATCGAGCTCTATGCCAAGGGCGATCGCAAGCCGACGCCGGAATTCTATGCGCTGGTGGGATCGATGGCGGCGATCGTCTTCACCGTGACCAAGGACGACACCACGACGGGCGCGACCCGCTGCCTCAAGCGGATGGGTCTGCTGCGCGGCGACAAGATCAGCATGCGCTATCGGCGACTCAACATGGAATGCACCCGCACCAAGAAGGATGCGTCCATCGCGATCACGCGCGGCAAGGACGAATAGGCGGGGTTGCCCTCCTTCGTAACTGCTGCGGACACGGTACACATCTGGTTCGACGCACTTGGCCACATACTCCGTCATTGCGAGCGTAGCGACTTGTCCGCCGAAGCCTTGGCGAAGGCGGAAGCAATCCAGAATCCCTCCGCGGAAAAATTCTGGATTGCTTCGTCGCAAGGGCTCCTCGCAATGACGGGGAGAGGTTCGTCGCCTCCTTTGGCAGCGCGCGGATGAGACGCAAGCACGGCGCTCCCGCCACGCCAATCCCTCGCATTTTAACGATTGCCTTGAAGGAATTTTCGCTCCTCGCAGCGCAGGGTCAGTTGCTTCCATGTGTGTGAGGATTTGCGGATGAAGGTTTCCACCGTTGCGCCGCCGCCGATCGCGATCGTGGTTCCGAGCTACGATACGACCAAGCAGCAGGACGATCAGACCAAGACCAAGGACGCCGACCCCACCTACAAGCCGCAGCCGCCCGCGCCGCTGCCGCCGGGTCAGGGCACGCGGATCGATCAGCTCGCCTGATCAGGTTTGCCTAGGCTGAAGCGCCCGATCCGGTCGATCGGGCCTTTCGTACGTCTGGCCCTATCTTTGCCGGATAGCAAAGCCAACATCGTGCGAGATTGCCGGGGGAGCCGCGCATGATCGCCAGACTGCTGCTGCAGAACACGATCACCACCGCCGCGATGGGCGCGCTGCTGTTCGCCTCCGCAGGGACGCTGCGCTGGCCCTCGGCCTGGGTGTTCCTCGCGACCTGCACCCTGCTCGGCCCGCTCTGCGGCTGGTGGCTCTACCGGATCGATCCGGCGCTGCTCGCCGAGCGGCTGCGGCCGGTGCTGCAGAAGGATCAGCCCGCCGCCGACAAATTGTTCATGAGCGTCTTCGTCGTCGCGATGCTGGCCTGGCTGGTGCTGATAGGCGTCGACCGGCGCCTTCAATCGTCTGACATGCCGGTCGCGCTTCAGGCGTTCGGCCTCGCGCTGTTTCTGGCCTCGACATTGTTCACGATGTGGGTGTTCCGCGAAAACTCGTTCGCTGCTCCCGTGGTCAAGCTGCAAGCCGAGCGCGCGCAACGCGTGATCTCGACCGGCCCCTACGCCCATGTGCGTCATCCCATGTATAGCGGCATGGTCCTGTTCTTCGCCGGCGTGCCGTTGCTGCTGGGCTCGTGGTGGGGACTGGTGATGGTCCCGATTCTGGTCCTCCTGTTCGCGATCCGCATCGGCATAGAGGAACGCACCTTGCGCGAGGGCCTGCCGGGCTATGACGATTACGCGGCGCGGGTGCGCTATCGCCTGATGCCGGGCGTTTGGTGAGCGCGCATCGCGCTGCCTCCTCCGAACGGCTGACGCCTGGGAATGCGGACTTCGCTAGACAGCGGCGGTACGCAACGCAACGAAAGACGCGACGATGTTCTGCAAGCCGCCCTGCCCCGACGAGCATGACCTCTCGCCTCTGCCCGATGATTCAGACGACCGCTCTGGGCCGCAGCGTCTACAGACGCCCACCGGCCACGACGCGTTCGGGCGATTGATCGCGCCCGAAGCGGCCGGTCCGGAACGGGGGCTGCCGCCAGCCTCCCTCCGGACCGGCTAAAGTTTCTTTTTTGACGCGTTTTCTTGACACGAACCGGTGTCCACTTCGCTCGAAAACGCTTTAGCCATCCAGTTCGCGATAGCGGCGGAAGATGCCCTGCTCGTTGAAGGGAATGCGGCGCTCGCTTGCCAGATAGGCCTTGATGTTCGGCCGCGCCGCGATGCGGTCGTGCAGGGCAACGAGGCCCGAAATGTCTGTCTCGAACGCCTTCATGCGCTTGGGAAAGGCATAGCGCAGCCCCGCGACGATCTGGAATAGCGAGAGATCGACATAGGTCAGCCGCCGGCCGGTGACATAGGCGCCGCCATTCTCGGTGAGAAGCTGCTCGAAATAGCCGAGATATTTCGGCACCCGCTCCTCCCAGAAATCGGCCGTGCGTTTCTTCGCCGGCGGCTTCTGGTCCTCGTAATAGAGCGAGGGTCCGAGCGGATGATGGGTGTCGTGGATCTCGACCACGAGGTCGGTGATGGTGAGCTGAAGCTGGTGCACCCAGAGCCTGCCGGCTTCCGTCTTCGGCGCGAGCGCATGGCGGGCGCCGAGATAGAGCAGGAGATTGGCGGTCTGGCCGATGACGAGCTTGCCGGCTTTCAGGAACGGCGGCGCAAAGGGTGGCGTATCCTTGTGTGCGTCCATCATCTTCATCATCGCAGCCGTGCCGCGCGGCCCGCGCGCGACATCGACGTAAGCGGCCCCCGCCTCCTCCAGCGCCAACCGCACATATTCGCCGCGGCCCTGGATCTCGGGCCAGTAGTAGAGCTCGTATTTCATGAGAGAGGTCCGTGAGCGTGAACACGTACGGACCAATGTAGCATGTGGCTCGGAGTTCCGGCAGGGTGAGACGGAACGGCGCCACCAAACACTCCGTCATTGCGAGGAGCGAAGCGACGAAGCAATCCAGACCGCCTTCGCGGAAAGATTCTGGATTGCTTCGCTGCGCTCGCAATGACGGGTGGAGAGAGTTGCGTCCAAACTCAATTCGCAGCGAAACAATACAGCAGCCCGTCGCCGCCGGTGCTCTTCAGATCAGCCTGCGAGCAGCCACCATCGGGACCGCGCGAGGGGTGCGAGCTGTTCCAGGACTTTGACGGTTCGTCGTCGCGCAGGCCGCGGCGATCGAAATGGCCGACCATCGCGGTGCCTTGCGTGCTCGACGTCCAGTTCTTGCAGGTGCGATCGTCCGGACCGGCAAACGCGGTGCCGTCTGGTTGCGATCCCGTGAGGACGTCGTGCCGGTTCGGCTGGTCACCCATACCGTTGATCCCCTCGCCCTTCTCGCTGAGCGCGGTCTGCTTGGTGAGGTTGTTGGCGGGGCCGTGCAGTTCGGCAACATCCTTGGCAATGACCGCGCCCTTGGCGTTCTGCCACGGTCCCTTGCCGATGCGATCGCGCGCGTTGACGGCCGGCTTGCCGTCGGCGGCCTGCGTCGAGAGATAGGCGCGCCAGGTCTTGGCACCGGCGCCGGCGGTCTGAGCGAGCCTCGCGCACTGCGCATCGGCTCCCTCCAGGCCGCCGAGATCGGCACCCTTGCCCGGGCCATTGGAGGTCACGAAGAACGTCATGTCGGCCGACTGTGCCTGCACGGCTGGCGCCGCAAGGCATGCAAGCGAGGCCGCAGCGAGCGCTGAAATCGTCACGGATCTCTTGATACGGATCATCTTGTCCTCCCGTTGTGTTTGTCGTTGGCCGCCTGATTTCAACCCGATGCGCCCCCACTTATTCCGATGCCGCGATGAAAGGGGTACAAAAGAAAAGGGCGCCGTGCGGGAAGCACGACGCCCTTGTCTTCAATCGCTTTGCAATCAGTTGGTCTGCTGGATCGCCGACAATTCCCAGCCGCTGCCGGGCCGTCGGGCAAAGGTCCAGACTTCGGTGACTTCGCCCGGCTGCTCGCTGCCGGCGACGATCGTGCCGCTGTTGCGGTCGAGCGTCTTGTCGGTGAGCGCGAAGCGCAGCGCCACCGTGGCGTAGTCGGTCTCGCCTTCGCGCCAGGCTTCCGCGAGGTCGCCCTGCAGCAGCTTGACGCCAGTCACCTTGTTGACGACGTTGCGCGCGCGGTTCTGGGCGAGGTCCTGCTCGAAATAGGAGACCATCTCCGGCGTCGCGAGCGTGTGCAGCTTGGCCACGTCCTCGTTCGACCATGCGGTCTGGACATCGCCGAGCAGGCGCTCGAACGCCTCGTAATCGTCCGGCTTGATCTCAAGCGGCGCGTTATTGGCGTTCGCGCCGAAGCCGAAGCCGCCAAGACCACCACCGAGGCCGCTGCGCTGGTTCGGCTGCGGTCCGGAACCTGCGCCCGCGTCGGCATTGGCATAGGCCGCCTGCGGCGTGTGACGGCGCTGCCACCAGGACATCGCCAGCCGCACCACCAGCACCACGAGGGCGATCTGGATGATCAGGCCCAGGATCGAGGACAGGCCGCCGAGGCCGCCGAACAGGCCGCCGCCGAACAGCATGCCGAGCAGGCCGGCGCCGAGGAAGCCGGCCGCGAGGCCGCCCATAAAGCCGCCGGCGCGGCCGAACAGGCCGCCGCGCGCGGGCGCGGAAGCAGCCGAGTTCATGCCTGCACCCGGCTGGGTATAGGTGCGGTTGAACTGCGAGGTCGAGCCGGGCGCCGTCGTGGTCGGGGGCGGGGCCGAATAGGTGCGCGAGCCGCGCGAACCGGACGAGCCACCGCCGCCGACACGCGCGTCGGCAGACGAGATCGCCAGCGCAGTCGGCAGCGCAAGCGCCAGCACGACAGCGATCGTCTTGAAGAGACTGCGGGAGCGTAGCGAGAAATTCATGTGCGTTTCCCAAATCCCCGGCATGGGGACGTGCGCCTAAGATGGGCAGACTTCCCGAAAAGTGAAGCCGGTTTCGGAACCTATGGCTGCGGCCCTCAGTCGCGGGGATGTGGCAAAAGCCCATATTTGGCGGGGGCTTGGCCGGGTGCGTCGGGGAACCGTGGTCGCGGGATACCGGCGGTTTTGGGCCGAGATTTCCGCTCTTTCCCCGTCATTGCGAGCGTAGCGAAGCAATCCAGACTGCCTCCGCGGAAGGACCCTGGATTGCTTCGTCGCCCCAGCGCAAAATTGCTCCGCAATTTTGTCGCGGGCTCCTCGCAATGACGGAGGGGGCGAACGGCGTGCGCCGCCGACCCTCACCCCTGCTTCGCCATCGTCTCCTTGACCGCCGCCACGAGCTGGCTGAGCGTGAACGGCTTCGGCAGGAAGTCGAACTGCTGGCCTTCGGGCAGGCTCTTCTCGAACGCATCCTCGGCATAGCCGGAGACGAAG
This sequence comes from Bradyrhizobium sp. ERR14, assembly GCF_014198235.1. Classification (NCBI taxonomy): domain Bacteria; kingdom Pseudomonadati; phylum Pseudomonadota; class Alphaproteobacteria; order Hyphomicrobiales; family Nitrobacteraceae; genus Bradyrhizobium; species Bradyrhizobium sp. ERR14. Next base: position 296,151 of record NZ_JACIHD010000002.1, read on the forward strand.
ATGAACTTGATGTCGGGGTTCTTCTCCCGCATCGCCTTGAGCAAGGTCGGGCCGTCCATTTCGGGCATGACGACGTCGGAGACGACGAGATCGATCGCGCCGCTCTGCTCCTCCAGCACTTCCATGGCCTCGACGCCGTTCTCGGCCTCGACCACGGTGTAGCCGCGCGAGCGCAATCCGCGTGCGTTCAGCGCGCGCAGGCCCTCTTCGTCCTCGACCAGCAGGATGGTGCCCTGCCCCGTGAGATCGGTGCGCGGCTTGGCCTCGGCCGCCGCGGCGTCCTTGCCGGCGCCGCTGGTCGCGCTGACCACAGCCGCCGGCAGCTCGACCTGCGCTTCAGGCTCGGCATGGTGACGCGGCAGGAAGATATGGAACGAGGTGCCCTGGCCCGGCTCCGAATCGACGTAGATGAAGCCGCCGGTCTGCTTGACGATGCCGTAGACCGTGGAAAGGCCGAGACCGGTGCCTTTGCCGACTTCCTTGGTCGAGAAGAACGGCTCGAAAATCTTGTCGCGGATGTCGGCGGGAATGCCGGTGCCGGTATCGGCGACCTCGATCCGGACATAATCCGCGGCCGGCATGCCCTTGTAGGCGAGCTTGGCCGCTTGTTCCGCGGTGACGTTGGCGGTGCGGATGATCAGCTTGCCGCCGTCGGGCATGGCATCGCGCGCGTTCACAGCGAGGTTGACGATCACCTGCTCGAACTGGGAAACGTCGACCTTGACCGGCCAGAGGTCGCGGCCGTGGATGGTCTCGTGCTTGACCTTCTCACCGATCAGGCGGCGCAGCAGCATGGCGAGATCGGACAGCGCATCGCCGAGATCGAGCACCTGCGGCCGCAGCGTCTGCCGCCGCGAGAACGCCAGCAACTGCCGCACCAGGGTCGCGGCCCGCGTGGCGTTCTGCTTGATCTGCATGATGTCCTGGAACGACGGGTCGGTCGGCTTGTGGGCGTTCAGCAGGAAGTCGTTCGCCATCATGATGGCGGAGAGCACGTTGTTGAAGTCGTGGGCGATGCCGCCGGCGAGTTGGCCGACCGTCTCCATCTTCTGCGACTGGTTGATCTGGTTCTCCAGCGCGCGCCGCTCGGTGGTCTCGAGCATGTGCACGATGGCGGCTTCCGCCTCGTTCTCGGCCGCATCGACCGGCGTGACGAAGAACTGGCCCCAGCGCTCCTTGGTCCCTTCCAGCGCCACCTCGACCGGGGCGATGTCGGCCTGGCCGTCGGCGGCCTGGTTGATGGCCGCGATCAGGAGGTGCCGGTCGCGCGAATTGACCGCGCGGAAGATCGACTTGGAGGCGCTGTCGAGCCCGAGCGCTTGGCCGAGCTTGGCGTAGCGCGCATTGGCCCGCACCACGTTGCCGCCGCGGTCAACGGTCGCGATCGCCATCGGCGTGTGGTCGAAGAAGCGCATGAAGCGCACTTCGGCAGCGCGATCAGGATCGCTGCGCTCGTCGCGGGCGCGGCTGATGACGAGCGTGCGCGACGGCCCCGGCGCGCCGTCGGCGCCGAAGGCGAGCTTGTGATAGAGCCGCACCGGCATGGTCTTGCCGGTGCGCATCCGCAGGTCGATGTCGAAGACCTCGGTCTTCACCTCGCCCGGCACCGCCACGATCGCGGTGAGTAGCGAGGCGCCATCGCCGGAGACGATGTCGGTCAGCTTCAGGCCGCCCGAGCCGATCTCGGCGAGGTCGTAGTCGAGCCAGTTCGCCAGCGTCGCGTTGACGTAAGCGAGCTCGCCGGCCGGATTGACCGAGAAGAAGCCGCACGGCGCGTGATCGAGATATTCGATGGCGTGCTGGAGCTCCTGGAACACGTCCTCCTGGCGCTCGCGGTCGCGGGTGATGTCGGCAATCGACCACACCGCGTATTTCGCCTCGCGCTTGCCGGTGCCGAGCGGGCGCACCCGCATGCGCAGCCAGCGGCCCTGGCTGCCGTCCTGGCCGGAGATGCGGACCTCTTCCTGCTGCCGTTTGCCTTCGCGCGCGGCCTTGAGCAGGCGGAACACGGCTTCGGAGACGTCGGGGTTGCCGATGAAGACACGCTCGACCGGGCGCACGTCTTGCGGACCGGTCGCGCCGGTCAGCGTCAGATAGGCGGCGTTGGAATAGACCACGTGGCCGCGCGCATCGGTCACGGCGAGGCCGTCGAACCCGTGATCGGCGATGCGGCCCACGACCGGGTCATCAAGACTGCGGTCGGCGAAACGGATGATCCCGGCGGCGAAGGCGAACAGGTTGAACAAGCCGACCATCGCCAGCACGGCGAGGATGCCGAGGATATAGGGCTGCGCCTGCGCGCGCCCGAGCGTCATCAGCCCGACGGCGACGGCGACGAGGCCGGCGGCCACCAGCAGCACCAGCGCAATGCTGCCCGAGCGCGGCGACGGCTCGTGCGTCGCAACGGGCTCGCGGGTGAGGTCGTGGTCGGTCTCGGCGGTCATTCTCGAGCTGGCGCAGCCTGTCGGCAGAGAATCAACGCGCTACGGGGCGCGTGGGGTCCTCCCTGCCTGAATCGGACCCTGAGGCGCAAGGGCAGCAGGGGCGAAAGGTACGCTGATTCCCAGATTACGGCCATTTCCGGTACTTTTCGGGTGTTTTATCCTCGCCCGGCGCTGAATCCGCGCTTCAGCCGCATGACGTAGCCGATGACTTCGGCGACCGCATGGTAGTGCTCGGTCGGGATTTCCTGGTCGATCTCGACGGTGGCGTAGAGCGCGCGTGCCAGCGGCACGTTCTCCACGATCGGGATGTCGTGCTCGCGCGCGATCTCCCGGATCTTGAAGGCGAGATTGTCGACGCCCTTGGCGACGCAGATCGGAGCCGTCATGCCGCGCTCGTAGGACAGCGCCACCGAATAGTGGGTCGGGTTGGTGATGATCACCGCAGCCTTGGGAACCGCCGCCATCATGCGCTTCTTGGCGCGCTGCTGCCGCAACTGCCTGATCTTGCCCTTGATGTGCGGATCGCCTTCGGACTGCTTGAACTCTTCCTTGATCTCCTGGAGCGACATCTTCTGCCGCTGGAACCAGCTTCTGTACTGGAAAAAATAGTCGGCGATGGCGACGATCGCGAGTGCGGCGACCACCGCACCGAGCAGATGGATCGTCATGCTGGTGCTGGCGCCGAGCATGGCGGCCGGATCGAGCCTGACCATCGCCTCCATGCGATGCCGCTCCGGCCACAGGATCATGGTCATGACCACGCCGAGCAGCACCAGCTTGCCGATGCCCTTGAGAAAATTGGCCGCCGCCTGCTTGCCGAAGATGCGCTGGAAGCCGGCGCCGGGCGAGATCTTGCTGAACTTCGGCGTCAGGGATTCGGTCGACCAGACCAAGCGGTGCTGCAGCATGTTGCCGGCAATCGCCGCCAGCATCAGCAAGAAGAGAGGCACGCCGATCGCCGCGAGCAGGGCGAACTCGATCTGCTGCATCAGCGCGAGCAGGGCCTTGCCGTCGGTCTTGATCATCCAGGAATTGGCGAGCAGGTTGCGCATCGGCGTCAGCAGCCCGCTGCCCACCGAGCCCGAAAAGGTCGAGACCACGAGCGTGCCGCCCGCCATCATGAACCAGGTGTTGATCTCCTGGCTCTTGGCGACGTCGCCGCGTTCGAGCGCGTCGTCCAGACGCTTTTGCGTCGGATCTTCTGTTTGACTCTCTGGGTCCTTGTCTTCTGCCATCGATCTACCGTGACCTCAGCGGCATCAACTGGTGCATGACACCGATGAAGTAATCCAGATACGTCCCCATCATCGCCGTGAGCACCACGGCGAGCACCAGGAAGCCCGCGAAGATCGAGAGCGGCACACCGACGAAATAGACCTGCATCTGCGGCATCAGCCGCGCCAGCACGCCAAGGCCGATGTTGAAGACCAGGCCGAACACCAGAAACGGCCCCGAGAGCTGCAGGCCCAGGCGGAACGCGGCGGCGAAGGCGCGCGTCGCGAGCGAGGCCACATCGCCGCTTGATATGGTCTCACCCGGCGAGAAGATCGTGTAGCTGTCGTTCAGCGCCGCGATCACCAGATGATGGCTGTCGGTGGCGAACAGCAGCGTCACCCCGAGGATGGTCAGGAAGTTGCCGACCAGCACGCCTTGCTGGCCCTGCGTCGGGTCGACCGAGGTGACGAAACCGAGCCCCATCTGCTGCGCGATCACCGATCCCGCAACCTGGAGCGCCGAGAGCGTCACGCGCGCGGTCGCGCCCAGCACGATTCCGATCGCGATCTCATGCAGCATCAGGACCAGGAGCGGCGCGAGCGAGCCCATGTCGACCTGGTAGGCGTTGCGATGCAGCGGCAGGATGATCAGCGTGAGCAGCAGTGCGATCGACAGCTTGATCCGCGTCGGAATATTGGTCTCGCCCAGCCCCGGCAACAGCATCACCATCGCACCGACCCGGGCGAAGGCGAGCATGAAGGAAGCGGCGAGCGCCGGCAGCAGCGAGACGTCGATGCGCATAATTGACGCATCTTGCCTCAGCCGCCGATGATTCGCGACGAGATCCGCAGCATGTGGGCGTGGAGCGCGTCGGCCATGAACGGCAGCGCCAGCAGCATCGTGGCAAAGATGGCGAGGATCTTCGGCACGTAGATCAGCGTCTGCTCCTGGATCTGCGTCAGCGCCTGGAACAGCGACACGATGACGCCGACCACCAGACCGACCACCATCAGGGGAGAGGACACGATCACGATCGTCCAGATCGCATCGCGCGCAACGTCGAGGGTCTCGGGTCCGGTCATTGTTTGATACTCGCTATTGGTTGTCTGACGTGCCGGGAAATGCGAATGGCGAATCGGAGACGTCCCCATTCGCTACTCACCATTCGCCAAAATCAGATCGGCATCTTCATGATGTCTTCATACGCCGCGATCACGCGGTCGCGGACCGAGACCAGGGTGGACACCGCGACGTCGGTGTCCGCCACCGCCGTCACCACGTCCATCACGTTGGCCTTGCCGGAGGCCATCGCCACGGTCTGCGCATCCGACTTGCGGCCGGACTCCATGACGCTGCCGACGGCGTCCTTCAGCATCGAGGCAAAGGATTGCCCGCCGGCCTCGGTGGCTTTGCCGGCACCGCTGTTCTCCAGCACCCGGGCGAGGTTGGCATAAGCGTTGGCCGCGATTGTCGGTGATGCCATGGCTCAATTGTCCTGTTCAGCTCTTGAGGATGTCGAGCGTGCGCTGGATCATCCGGCGCGTCGCACTGATGATGTTGAGATTGGCCTCGTAGGACCGCTGCGCGTCGCGCATGTCGGTCATCTCGACCACCGAGTTCACGTTGGGATATTTGACGTTGCCGCTGGCGTCCGCGACCGGATTGTTCGGCTCGTATTTGACGCGGAAGTTCGACTGGTCGGGCTTGATCCTGCCGAGGGTGACGACTTGCGCGTCGAGCGTGCGGTCGAGCGCGGAGGAGAAGGTCGGAACCTTGCGCCGGTAGGGATCGCCGCCCGCGGTCTGGGAGGTCGAATCCGCGTTCGCGATGTTCTCCGAGATCACCCGCATGCGGCCGGCTTGCGCCCGCAGACCGGAGGTCGCGATCGCCATCGAGCGGGCAAAGTCGCTGCTGTCATTGGCCATGATGCGCCTCCTCTAGCTGTTCTGTTCCCGGATCATGCGGCTAGCCCTTGCCGATCGCGGTCTTGAGCAGATGCAGGCTCTTCGAATAGAGCGAGGTCGCCGCCGCGTAGTCCATCTGGTTGCTGGCCGCCTTCATCATCTCCTCTTCGAGATTGACGGCGTTGCCCGCGGGGCGGGTCTCGAACCCCGCGTTCCTGTTCTGGTCGAATCCGGAAGGGGCTCCCGACGGCGTCATGTGAGAACCGCTGGTGCGGGCGAGCGCGAGGGGGCCCATCGAGCCGGTGACCGCCCCGGACTTGTCGAGCTTCGGCTCGACCAGGTCGCGCGGCCGGAATTTGGGCGTGTCGGAATTGGAGACGTTCTCGGACAGGACGCGCTGGCGCTCCTGGTGCCACTGCATCTTGGTGCGAAGCGCCGACAGTACCGGGAGGTCGTTGATGGACATCGTCGCGGCTCCTTGCGCCTCTTGCGAACCTTGAGGTCCGCAACTAGGCAGAATTTGCCGCGTGTATGGTTAACAGCTGGTTAAGGACGCCCTCGCGGCGTGTCCCTGGGCGGGACACTATTTTGCGCCCCGTGATTCTACGCGTCCAAAAATGGCATTAACCCAACCATTTGGCGGCGCATGCACGGACCAAGAAGTCGTTTTGGATCGGACGATTCATAGGTTATTAAGAGTTGGGGACGGCAAAACTTGCCGTGGGACGTTAAGAGATCGCAGTTTGGGGCATCGTTAAGCCGGTGGTTGGCGCGTCTGACCATGGGCACGAGAACAGCGCCATTTGTCGGGGACAAGTATGCAAGGCAGCCCTATCACCTTCATCGTCGCGTTCATCGTCGTTCTGGCGTTGATCGGCGTCGCTGCCTGGCTGGTTCGCCGATTCGCCGGCAGCCGGGTCGGCGCCAACACCCAGCGCGGCAGGATGCCCAGGCTCGCGGTGATCGACGCTGCCGCGGTCGACGGTCGGCGCCGCCTGGTGCTGGTCCGGCGTGACAATGTCGAGCATCTCCTGATGATCGGTGGGCCCACCGATATCGTCGTCGAACCCAATATCGTTCGCGCCGCGCCCGGCCGCGACCAGCTTCCGCAGCGTCCGAACGCCGCGGAACCGCCGCGGCTTGCGCCCATGCCGGATACCAGCAGCTGGGCCGACGAAGCACCGCGGCCCGAACTGCTCGACCATCCCGAGCCGCAAATGCCCGAGCCGCCGCCGCGGCCCGCGCGCCCGTCCTTCGCCGACGAGGTGCGCCGGCCCGCTCCCGCGCTGGCCGAACGCCGCAGCGATCCCCTCGCCGGCTTCACGGCCGAGCCGATGCCGCGCCCCGAGCGCGAACCGCGGCCCGAGCCGCTGCCGCCGCGCGTTCCGCGCAGCGAGCCGCCACTGATGCCGCGGCCGCCGCGCCAGAGTGAGCCGCCGAAGATGCCGCCGGTGCGCGCCGAGCGCGCACCTGCCCCGCCGCCTCCTCCGCCGGTGCCGCAGGCTCCGCCTGTTCCGCCGCCGGCTCCCGCCGCGTCCCCCTCCAGCGCCGAGCAGAATCTCGCCGAGATGGCGCAGCGGCTGGAGGCAGCCTTGCGTCGCCCGGCCGGCGAGACGGTCGCGCCTCCGGTTGCGCCCGAACCTCCTGCGCCGCCGCCCCGCGCCGCACGCAGCGAGCCGCCGGCACCACCGGCCCCGCCCGCAAAGCCGGCCACGGAAAAGACCAGCTTTGAAAATCTCGAAGACGAGATGGCCTCCCTGCTTGGCCGTCCGAAGCCGTCTTCGTGAGGCTGCCGTCCCTTCCGCGTAGAGTATTTTTTCTTTCTGTCCTGATCGGCGCGGCATCGGCAGCGATGCCGGCGCATGCGCAGGACATCAGCATCAATCTCGGCGGCGGCGCTGGCGGCGGCGGCGTCACCGAGCGCGCGATTCAGCTGATCGCGCTGCTCACCGTGCTGTCGATCGCGCCGTCGATCCTGATCATGATGACGTCGTTCACGCGCATCGTGGTCGTGCTGTCGCTGCTGCGCACGGCGTTGGGCACGGCGACCGCGCCACCGAACTCGGTGATCATCGCGCTGGCGATGTTCCTCACCTTCTTCGTGATGGGGCCGGTCCTGCAAAAATCCTACGACGACGGCATCCGCCCGCTCGTCGCCAACCAGATCGGCGTCGAGGACGCACTGCAGCGCGCCTCCGTTCCCTTGCGCGGCTTCATGCAGAAGAACGTGCGCGAAAAGGACCTCAAGCTGTTCCTGGATCTCTCGGGCGAGGCACCGCCGGCCACCCCCGATGACCTCGCACTGCGCATCCTGGTCCCCGCCTTCATGATCTCCGAGCTGAAGCGCGCCTTCGAGATCGGCTTCCTGCTGTTCCTGCCCTTCCTGATCATCGACCTCGTCGTCGCCTCGGTGCTGATGTCGATGGGCATGATGATGCTGCCCCCGGCAACGATCTCGCTGCCGTTCAAGCTGATCTTCTTCGTGTTGGTCGACGGCTGGTCGCTGGTGGCCGGAAGCCTGGTGCAGAGTTACGGGGGGTGAGACGGAGTTGCGGGCCGCGCTTCGCGCGGGCAGCAGTCCTACCGCGTCATCTTGATCTGCCGCACGACGGGGATCGTCGGCAGCGAGCCGGTGTGGTCGGCTTGTTCCTTGGCCTGCGGTGAGCCAGGGGCGCGGGCGGTGGCGTCGGGGAAGCGCTGCTTCATCTCGCGCAGGAAGCCGTCGAGCGTGTCGACGCTGGCAGCCAACTTGGCGATCTCGGCGAATTCGGCGCTGGAGGCCGCGGCCGGCTTGCTGGCGATGTCGAAGGCGAGACGGTCGGCGCTCTCGCTCATCAGCGGCGCGTATTTCTCGCGGAAGCGCGACAGGCCGATCGAGTCGTCGGCGAGCGCATAGCCGACGGCGGCGCGGATGATGTCGCTCTTCTCCACCGCGTTGAGCGGCTTGAAGTCGCGGAAGCGCTCGCCGTAATAGAGCTCGATCTGCTCGGCAGACTCGCGCCAGCGCCGCCCCGCCCAGAAGATGTCGGAACGCAGGCGCAGCACCTCGCGCCCGGAGACGTTGGAGACGATGTCGAGCGCGAGATCGTGGCGGCCGACGTCGCTCTGCGCGCGCGCTTCCAGCAGCAGGCGCTGCTGCCTGAGCTCGCCGGAGAGATCGCTGATGCGGCTCGCGCGCAGCGCGGTGATCGCCATGTCGGGCTTGCGGTTGGCGAGATAGATCATGGACAGGCGCGCGGCGACCTGGGCGCGCGCAGCACCTTCGAGGCGGTGATCGACCTGATATTGCAGCAGCTCGGCGGCCTGATCGAGCAGGTCGATCGAGGCGAGACGGTCGGCGAGACGGCGGATCAGCTCGTCGCCGCGCCGGCCGATCGGCGTCAGCTCACGGAATTCGTAGAACATCCCGAGCGCCTCGACCGGCGGCAGCTCGTCGCCCTTCGGTCCCAGGAAGATCTTGGTGAACAGGTCCGAGGCGAGATCCTGCGCCTGGCGCGAGGCTTCGGCGTTCGGCTGCAGCCTGGTCGCGGTGCGCGCCGCGGTGAGCGCGTCGCGGTAGCGCCCGTTCTCGGCAAACATCTGCGACAGCATCTGGAGCGTCTTGACCTCGATCGCGTCGCCGCGCCAGGTCATGGACAGGGTCTCGAGCTCGCGCAGCGCGTCTTCCTTGCTGATCTCGTCGCGCTTCTGCCGCAGCGCGACCTCGAGCTGCTTGGCCTCGGCCGCAGCCGGCCGATCGGCCGAGGCGGCCGCGAACTTGTAGTCGTCGAGCGCGTCCTTGTCGTGGCCGAGCGCCTCGGCGAGCCGGCCGCGCAACACTGCGAAGCCGGGTGCGGCCTCGGGCGAGACGCCGACCACCTCGAGCTCGCTGCGGCGCTTGGAGGCGCCGGCATAGTCCTTGACCTCGAGCGAGGCGCGCATCGCGTCCATCGTCACGATGCGCTGGATGTCGAGCGGCAGCGAGGCGATGGCGAATTCGACGTTCTTGAATTTTTCGCGCGCATCGGCCCATTTGCCCTGGCGCGCATAGGCGAGCGCCTTCCAGAGCTGGGAATCGTGGCTGTTGCCGATCACGGGATTGGCGAGGTCCTTCAGGCCCTGCGCCGGCCGGCCGATCAGGATGCTGGCGATCGCATGCATGATCAGCGCGCCGCTCTCCTCCTTGTTGAGCGGATCGCTCAGCATCAATTCGGTCACGGCCTTGGCTTCGTGATACATCGCGCGCGACATGTAGAACTGCGCGAGATCGAGCCGCGGCAGCGAGCGCAGTGCCGGTTCGACGTTGGAGATCGCCGTGATCAGGTCGCTCTGACGCGTCATGAAGTTGTCCGACTGACCCTTGCGCCAGCCTTCGGGGCTGAAGATCGGGCGCACTGCGGTCGGCGCCCGCTCGGCCGAGATGTCGACCGGCGACAGCGTCAGCCCGCCCTTCTTGCCCAGGATCACCTTGTCGGCGCCGACCTCGACGCCGACCTCGTCGGAGTTCGGCCGGATCGCGATGCCGTGCGCGGATTCCAGCAGCGAGAGATCGACGAGGTCCTGCCGCTTGATGAAGCCGCGCACCGGCCGCTGCGCGGTGACGACATAGAGCGCGTCGCCGGCGTCGGGGTCGGTGAATCTGTGCAGCAGGCCCGGATTGGCGAAGGGGATTGCGATGTTGGCGAGCGCGGGGTCGGTGATGTTGCGCGACATCATCAGCGGCAGCGGCGTCGACTGGATCTTGTCGGCGAGCGTCAGGAGCCAGTTGGTCTTCTTGCCGACCTCCTCGCTCGCCAGCGAGTAGACCAGCGGGCGGGTGAGACGGATACGCACCGCCTGCCCCTTGTCGAGCGGGATGCGGCCGACTTCGCCGATCATCGCCCCGCCCCTGGCGCGGATCGCCTCGACGTCGATCGGCTTCGGCGTATCGAACACCAGCCACACCGTGTCGCCGCGGCGGAAGGCCGCCGCCGGTGTTGCGACCTGAATCGGGAACGTCACGCGCAAGCCGTCGCTGTCGCGGCGCGCATCGACGCTGGCGACGGTGGGCTGCGGCGCGGCCGGCGCCTCGGCAGGCGCAGCCTTGGCGGCTTCCTTCACGGCCTCTTTCGGCGCTTCGGCAGGCACCGGCTTGGCCGGCGCGGCTGCAGCCTCGGAAACCGGCGGCGCGGGCTTCGCAGCTTCCTTCGCCATTTCCTTGGGCGCTTCCGGAGCGTGCACAGCCTCAGTGGCGGCAGCCGGCGCCGGTTTCGGCGCTTCAGCGGGCGGCATCGCGGCGGGCGCTTCCGGCCTCACCTCGGGCTTGACGTCGATTTTGGCGTCGCGCGCGATCGTCTCGGAGGTCGGCGGCGCGATCTCGCGATGGGCCTCCTTCGGCTTCTCGGCCGCGGGCTTGTCGGGCGCGGGCGCCGGTCCGTGACCGGCAGGCTTCATCTGCGCGATCGCCGCCTCGGGCGTCGCGGCGGTCTTGCCCTTGTCGGGCTGGAAAGAGACGTCGACGACGTAGTTCTTCTCGTCGCGGAACGAATGCACGTCGGAATCGCCGATCAGCGCGATCTCGACATTGGTCTGATCGATGTCGGCCTTCTGCTTGATCGAGGCGACGTTCGGCGGCGCCGCGACGACCGCGTCCGCCAGATCGAAATTGAGGTTGGCGTTGAAGGCAAGCGTGAGCTTCTGCTCGTTGAGCACGGAGGACACGCCGACGCCGTCGGGCATCTCGAACACGAAGCGCACGAAGGTCGGCTGCACCGAGGCCCGCACGCGGATCTGCGGACGCTTCTTGGTCTCGGCCGCGGCGCGCTGGGCACGCAGCGCGCGCTCGGCGACGCGGGCGCGCTCGGCGAGCTCCTTGACCACGTCCATCGGCAGGCTCGGCGGCGGTCCCTTCCAGCCCTCCGGCAACAGGTCGACGAAGGTGCGCTCGCCGGCATTCATGGTGTTGACGGTGACGCGCCGCGCCAGCGACAGGCGGATGGCGCCGCCATCAGGATCGCGGCGCGCGGAGTTGACGTAATCGGGCGCGCCTTCGGGAACGCGGTCGACGGGAACGTCAACCGCGCGGTCGAAGCGGATGATGAGGATGGAGCCTGCCGTCGTCACCTCGGAGGGGACGTCCTCGCCGAGCTTGATGACGAGACGAGCAAAGCCGCCGCCGGCCGAAAAGCTCGCCTCGCCCCTGATCGGATCGGCCGCCCGGGCAGGCGCACCGAGACCGATCAGCAGGCAGGCCGCCAGCGCGCCCGCCGTTCGGACATGACGCGACAGCCCCGGCGCCAAGGCGCGGGCTCGCGACACAAATCCAGCGGCAGCCTTTCGCGCCATTGGCGGCATTTCTTCCGGTTCGGCGGTCCATGCCGGCATCAAGGCCGGCCCATGCCGTCGACTGTAGGTCCCGCCAATTAAGGACTTGTTAATGCTATATCTTGATTTGCTTTGGAGGCAGCACGCCGTGCCGCATCGAGCGTGGGCGGATCCGCCGGGTCTGAATTTGAGACGCCGATGGTTAAGGTTTCGTTAACACCTGCAAGACGGTGCTGTCGCGGTCGGCCAGTCCCTTCACGGGCACCCCATAGCGGACAAAGGCTTCGTCGATCCCAGCGTCGATTTTTCTGGCCGCCGAGATATCGCTTTGGCCACCAACTGCGTCGCCGAGCTTGAATCTGGCAATCCCTCGGCCGTAGAGCGCGCTCGCAAGCTTGGGCGCCAACCGCAGCGCTGAGTTGTAGTCGTCCACCGCCGCGGAGAATTGCCCCATTTTCAGATTAATGAGAGCGCGCGAGTCGTATGTTGCCGCGCTGTTTGCTCCCGATCGAAGCGCGATATCGCAATCTTCCAGCGCAGCCTGCAGAGCGCCAAGGACGGCTCGGGTCCAACAGCGTCCGCTCCGCGCAGCCTCCAGCTTCGGATCAAGGCGAATTGCCTCGTCATAGTCCCGCGCTGCGCGGTCGTACGCGTTCCCCTGCAGGTAGGCCGCCGCACGGTTGGCAAAAGCCGCGCCATAGTTCGGGTTGAGCTTGAGCGCCTCCTCAAAGGCGCCGATCGCCAGATCGCGCGCCCCCGTTCTCAGATAGGCCACGCCGAGGTTGTTGAACGCTTTCGCATAAGTCGGGTCAAGCCTGGTCGCTTCGACGAAATCCTTGATCGCGCGTTCGTAGTCGGCTTTGGCGCTATAGGCATTTCCCCTGTTGTTGTAGGCGATAACGAAGCCGTTCACGGCTCCCTCGCCCGCATCGATAAACGCCGTGCAGCCATCGATCCGAGCTTCGGGTGACACGCGGTCTGAGCCGTTGCACAGTTCAACATTCTTGAGGGAGCTGCTCTTCTTCTGTGCCCAGCCCGACGAACTGGACAGCCCAAGGACAAGAATGAGCATCACGGCCTTGATGAAACTGGCTCTTGCGGTCATTTCCACACCAAGTGTCCGACACCGACGGCGAACGAAGCGCCAATCCTGATCTCAGTGCCGGCCGGCACTGCGGCGTCACGGCGGCTTCGGGCCAAGCAAGTTTCTCAGCACCCCCGACAGATGTTGAGCCTCCGATTGAGGCTTCGATCGGGCTCCGGCGCCGCGGATGTCGACGGCTTCTTCAAGAGCTTGCTCTTGCCCTCTTCGATCAGGGTCGAAATTTTGACTGACCCATCGTCCGAAATCTCGACATGCGGCGTCGTGCCTCGAATCCCCAGCGTGGCGACGGGAGTATCGACCTTCATGTCGCCGGTCTTTGCGACCCCGCCCGCAACAAAAGTGAACGTTCCCTTGGCGAGATTGAACAGAGTCGCATTGGACTTGCCGGCCGGCTCATACACATAATGATCCAGCACCATACGGGCGTTGCTCGATAGATTGAACGAGCTGCCGTCGGTAAAGTTGATGCCGACGCGGCCGTCGGCGCCGGTGTACACCACGTCACCAAGATATACGGGATCACCCGTGTTGGTGCGGCCAGGGTCACTCGACACATTCGCCTGAACAATCACTGCGCCCGCATGTTCGATCGTGACCGAGCCTGAGACCACCACCACCTTCCCAATCGGTTTCGGCGATGAGGCCGCGACGGCGGGCTTGGCGGAATCGCTCTGCGCTTGAGCCGCGCTCGGCGAGAAATTGGCAAGCGCCAAAACAAGACCAATCGCCAAAGCAGCTATCGTAGGTCTGCACATGATCCCCCCTTTCTGAGAAGATCTTGTCGCTATCGGTGGCCCATTTCTTGAACCGCGTAGCGCAGCCATAGCAAATATAATTGTTGTTTAATTCTATTAACCAGCCTAATTTATCTCCGGCGCTACGCAAGCGCCACAAATTAAATGCGTTCCGTTTGTCAATTTAATCACATTGGCGGGAGGGGGCACGGCGGGAATGGCGGTACGCGTCGCCGTCCCCCCGCGCAATGCGTCTCTCTCGATCAGACTTGATTATTTCGGCGGGCAAGCCTTCGGGCTGCCAGCGCCCAGGAAATTTTGTCCCTTGGCGAGGGCCCGAGCAGGATTATGGCAGCACGCCGAGCCTGAATCGATCACCCAGGCGAGGTCGAGCCATGTTAGTTGCATCCGGCATCCACGCTGATAACGGGGCCACCATGGCCCTGCCCGTCGAGCTCATCGGCCACATTCATACTGCGGTCGGTTACTGTGCGCTTACGCGAGCGAGCGGTGTCGCTACACAGGCGGTAGCTGGTGCGCCTATCTACCGGGGCGACGTGCTGGAAACCGACGCCGACGGGCGGATCACAATTGGCTTCATCGACGGTACTTTTTTCAACATCGCCTGCGGCACTCATGTCGTGCTGAGCGAGTTCGTCTTCGACGTCGAAGGCATGCCATCTGCAGCCTTGTTCGACGTGACCCGAGGGAGCTTCGGTTTCGTACCGGGCCGGCTGGCGGAAACCGGAGCGCTCCGGCTGAATACGCCCATTGCAGGCATTCGCGCCCGGGGCCACGCGGGCGGTTTCGGGATGCTGACACTTGCAGCATTGACTTTCTCGGCCGCGCAGAATGCCGAGGCCGCGGATCCGGATGTCACATTCCTGGATGACGACTCCATTACCTACAAGGACCTTGCGCACGGCGCATTTGAGCTCGTGACCAAGGAGCGGGTCCCGCGACACATCATCGTCGAAGATCCCGGCGAGACGATCGTCATCAAGAAGGTGGGATCCACCATCAGCGTCAATCAGGTTGCGAATACGGCGGCTCGCATGGAGGAATTGCGCGCCGCCCAACAGGATGTGCTCGCCAATCTAGGAGAACAAGGGCCCCGTGGCTCGAGCACGCCTTTCTTCGTCAAACCCCAGCCACTGCAGCCGATCAATTTCATTCAGCCGGATGCGCCCACGCTGCAGATCTTGCCGACCACGTTGCCACCCATCACTTTCGCGCTGGTGGACCCTGTACCGCCGACTCTCAGCACCGGGGCTGGGCCAATCGAGCTCGATACGGTCGTGTTTGACACATTCACGGCGACGACGGGAACCTTCAGTGCCAGTAGCACCAGCGGCGGTGGCAATCTGACCTTCGGCATCGTCGGGGCCAGCGCCGGCAGTACGGTTCTGGATGGAGTGACGTACGATCTGTCGAAGACAAGTTCCTACGGGATTCTCTACGTCAACAGCACGAGCGGCGCTTATACGTTCGTGCCCGACAATGCCGCAATCAACGCGCTGAAGGCGCCTACGACCGACGGTTTCGTTATCACCGTCTCCGATGGACTCACCTCCGTCACCCAGACCTTCACGATCACCATCAACGGTGTCAACGACGCCGCAAACATCTCCGGCACCACGACCGGTTCGATCATCGAGGCTGGCGGCATCGCCAATGGAACGCCCGGCACGCCGATTGCGACCGGCACCCTTTCCGATACCGACGTCGACGATCCGCCCAATACGTTCACGACCGTAAGCTCGCCAACATCGAGCACCGGTGGCTACGGCACCTTCACGATGACGGCCGCCGGCGTGTGGACCTACACCTTGGACAATGCCAACCGCGCAGTGCAGGCACTCAATGCCGGCGAGACGCTGACCGACAGCTTTACGGTGACCTCGATCGGAGGCACCCCACAGGTGGTGACGATCACCATCCACGGGACCAGTGACGCGGCGATCATCTCCGGTGAGACGACCGGTGCAGTTATCGAAGCCGGCGGCACCGCCAATGCAAACCCCGGCACACCCATCGCGACCGGCACGCTCACCGACGTCGACGTCGACACCACCGCAAACGCCTTTACGCCCGTCAGCTTGCCCAAGGCAAGCGAGGCGGGCTACGGCACCTTCACCATGACGGCAGCGGGCGTGTGGACCTATACGCTCGACAACGCCAACGGGGCAGTGCAGGCGCTCAATTCAGGCGAGACGCTGACTGACAGTTTTGCGGTGACCACGCTGGACGGAACCGCTCAGGTGGTAACGGTCACCATCCATGGCACCAACGATGCTGCCGTCATTTCCGGCATGACGACCGGCTCGGTGACCGAGGCTGGAGGCCTTGCCAACGCGGCGCCCGGCACTCCGAGCGCAACCGGCACGCTGCTTGCGGCTGACGTCGACAATCCATCCAATACATTCACGGCAGTGACCTCGCCGAAGGCAAGCATCAGCGGTTTCGGCACCTTTACGATAACCGCCGCCGGCGTGTGGACCTACACGCTCGACAACGCCGGCGGCGCGGTGCAGGCGCTCAATGTCGGCGGCACGCTCACCGACAGCTTCACTGTCACGACCCTCGACGGTACGCCGCAGGTGGTGACGATCACCATTCAGGGCAGCAACGACGCCGCGCTCATTTCCGGCACCACGACCGGCTCAGTGACGGAGGCGGGAACTTTCTCACCCGGCGTTCCCATCGCGACCGGCACGCTCACCGATACGGACGTCGACAACGCTCCGAACACGTTCACCGCAGTCTCCTCGCCGGCTGCGAGTGACGGCGGATACGGCACCTTCACGATGACCGCAGCCGGCGTATGGACTTACACCCTCGATAACAACAACACCGTGGTTCAGGCGCTCGATGTCGGCGACACCTTGACGGACACCTTCTCGATAACTGCCATCGACGGTACGTCACAGACGGTGACCGTCGCCATTCATGGCGCCAGCGACGCAGACCCGAACGATTTTGATAATTTGGCCACCGGATCTGCCGTGATCTCCGATCCCCCCAACGTGTATGGAACGCCGGGGAGCGAAACCATTGCCGGCGGCGGCGACACAGGTCAGATCATCTACGCGGGAGCCGGCAGCGATACCGTCAACGGCACTGGTAAAGCCGACGTTCTCTACAGCGGATCAGGCAATGACACGATCAAAGGCAATGATGGGGATGACACCATCTACGGCGGCTCGGGCAGCGATACCATCAACGGCAACAACGGCGCCGACACCATAACCGGTGGATTTGGTGCGGACCAGCTCACCGGCAGCAATGGGAACGACCGTTTCGCTTACTTGTTCGTAGCCGATTCCAACGCAAGCCAGTTCGACACCATCACCGACTTTGCATCGGGAGCGGACAAGATCGACTTGACCGCCATGGGCGCGCTTGGGTTCGCCATATTGGCATTGAGCTCAACCAGCACGGCCGTGCCGGCACATACGATCGCCTGGCTCTATGACAGTGCGGCGAATGAAACGATCGTGTACGTCAATTCAACGGACCAGACCCTGCACGTCGGCGATTCCAGTCTGCTCGAAATCCATTTGCAGGGCATCGCCACCATCGACGCGTCGGACTTCATCACGGCGCCGGCAGCGGCACCTGCGACGGCGGTTGCCGGCGATCTGCTCGACCTCATCGCAACCTCGCAGGGTGACGCGACCGCCGTGATGACGATCACTTCCGAAGGCTTGTCCGACTCCGGCAGCGCCGACGGCACGCTTCTCGCTGCAGAGAGTTCGACCATCCAATCGACCGAGGCGACCTACAGCCTCGATTCGAACTGGGACCAGATCGGACAGGCCGAATATTCCAGCTTGTCCAGTTCAGACGAAACGCAAACGCTCGCGACCGAAACGCTCCGCAGCGACACGGCAGCTCCCTCAGCCAGCGGACTGTCTTTGATCGTGCAGCACGTGATCCCACTCACCGAGGCCAGCTTTGTCTTCAACAACCCGACCGGGTTCAAAAATGGCGCGGTTGTCGCAAGCGGCCAGATGCCTGACGTCGCCATGCTGAATTTTGCCCACGACGCCGCCGGACAGCACGCCGGTAGCGGGCTTGCGCTCGGACACGATGCAGGGAATGACGGCGTCGCGTCATCAAGAGGCGCCGCCCAGGCGGCTCATGCCCATGGTTATACCAGCGGTGAAACGGCAGACACGACGTTCAACCCAAGCCTGCTGAACCCAAGCCTCCTGAAGTCATCGACCGGCGGTGCCAACCATTCGTTCTCAAGCGGGGCGGACCAGCACAACCCCTCCCTGGAAGCGTCTGGATCAAAGCCTGCCAATCCGCTTCAGCTCGGCGACTCGTTTCGGTTCAGGGATGACGCGTCGCAAGGCTCACTGCACGGCGCAGTGTTGGATCATCTCTCAGACTTCGTCGGTCATCACGAGCACGCTGGGGAATTCCATGGATCCGAGCCGGCATTCATGCCTGAAGCATCGCCGTCCGATGTTGATCCACCTTTCCCGGCAGGTACCGTTCACGGCCATGTGTCGCACGATCTGATCGTGTGACGGCCTCAAGCCGATTGCGGCGTCAATGTTGCTTGCCGGCGCCTTCCGGTGCCGAGGAGCTGTCTTCGTCGAGAGAAGATTCATCATCGTTGCCGTCGTCGCCTTCTGGCGGCTCTGCATGCTGATGGCTGAGGGCGGATGTCCACGCCGATGTCATCGCCGCGATGAGCAGCCGGTTGAGGGCCTCGATGACGCGTTCTGCTGCGGACGAGTAGTTCATGGCCTCCTCCTGCGCTGCCGATTGCGACTAGCCAAAGCGTAGGACCGGGCCTTGAGCGCCACTGTACGCCACTTCACACCTGCGCGCGTCAACTCATCGCAGTCTCAGAAGATGCCGCCAGCTTCGACTGCATCCGCCACGGGAGCTTGATCTGCCGCATTGAGGAGTTGCTGAGCGCGCCCACTCACAACCTTCGGGGCGTTGCAGTTCGCGCGCGACTCTGACTCAGATGTGACCTCGGCGATGCGAATCGCATTGGTTAGCTTTGGGGGTAATCAATGAGCGGAGAAGCCGGTTGCATTGTGTGTAGCAGGGCAAGAGCGGTCGTAGCGATCGTTCCGATCGCCAGAGGATATGCCCTGAAAATATACGAGTGCTCCTGTTGCCATAGCACCCTGCAGCTCGTGACTCGCGTCACGAAGGCAGCGCTGATCAAGCAGCAGGCCGATACTCTTCCTCAGGTAGAGAAGCAGTTGCGCCCGCCTGTTCGCAGGGTGCAACAGGTCTTCGCGAGCTAGACCCCGCAAGGCCTCTCGCGGGGCGCCAGTCGAACGACCACGCGACAACGCGCCGGGTCGCGAAAGCGCGCTTCGCCTCGCGCCCTCAATTCGGCTTTTGCGTCGGCTTGCCGTCGATCTTGGGCAGCTCCGCCGCCGAAGCCGACTGATCGCCGCCGCCATTGGCACGGCGGGCCATCTCGACCGTCAGCTTCTCGGCGGCCTCCGGCGACATCAGTCCCATGATGTCCGACATCTTTCGCGGCGCGATCGCCGAGGCGATCTCGATCAGCACGCCCATCTCGAGCCGGTCGAACACCCGTGCGGCGTCCTTGGGCTTCATGCCCTCATACATGGTCACGAGGCCCTTCATGCGCTGGGCTTCGGCGGCCTTCTGCTCGGCCTGCGTCGCGGAGATGCGGGTTTCCACCGCCTTCATCTCCTCGACCTTGCCTTCGATGCGCTTCTCGGCCGACTTCAACAGACTCTCGCGGATGTCGATCTCGCGCTGGCGGGCCTCGATCTCCTGGCGGCGCGCCTGCAACCGCTCGAGGATCGCGCGCTCGGAGGCCGAGACCTGCGGCTGGGCTTCGTCGACCTTGACCACGGTGCCTTCCGGCTTGGTCTCGGGCGCGGCGGGTTTGGGCGCCTCCTTCGGCGCGCCATGGGTCGAGCCGGTGATGATCTCCGGCTCCTCGCGGCCGGTCGGGAAGTTCAGATTCTCCTGCGCCCAGGATTTTTTGGCCTGGTTTGGCTTGTAGTCGAACACATAGCCGCCATTGATCACGAGGCCCGCCACCTTCAGCGTGGCGAGGCCTGCGACGGCAACCAGGACGACCGGGATGACGCGGATGTTACGAAAGGACTTCATACCCCTGACTTCATGCGGCAAGGCCATTGGATCGTCGGCGCTCGGAGAAGGCTTCGGCCGCAGCCGCCACCGCCTTCGCCGTCGACGGCTTGGCTGCGGGCGCAACGACCGTTTCCGGAGGGCGCGCCGCGATCGCGATCTTGGACAGCCGCCGCACCACGTTGTCGGCCTCGCCGAGCTGCTTGTAGAGCTGGTCCGACATCTGCGTCGCCGCGGCGAGCTGGCTGCCAAGGTTCTCGTTGACGTCGCGCACCGCCAGCTTCAGCCCGCCGATCGCGCGCTCGGCGATCTCGGTCGCGGTGATCAGCTCGCCGATCACCGCCTTCAGCGAGTGCTCGTCCGCCTTCAGCCGCGTCAGCCGCTTGTTGAGCATGACGCAATACACGATCGTCAGCATCAGCAGGATAGCCACCAGCGTCTCGATCGCCATTCCCAGGGAGTGGTTCATGGGGCCTCCATCATCTTGTTCTGCTCGTCAACCTTCTCGAACATCGCAAGTGTCGTACTTGGCTTGCGCAAGGGTTTCGTCACGCGGATCGCGACGCGGTCGCCGACCCGGCCCATCCGCCCCTCGGTCAGCGTGACGTCGCCGCAGCGCACGGTGACGTTGGCGTCGGCGCGCATGTCCAGCGGCAGGGTGTCGCCGACCTTCAGCCGCATCAGCTGCTTGAGCGGGATGTCAGCCTCGTAGAGCACGGCATCGACGGCGATCTCGGCCTGGACGATCTCGGTGGCGAAATGGCCTTCCCAGACCGGGTCGCGGCCGAACTTTTCGCCCATGAACATCTGGAGCAGGACGCCCCGGATCGGCTCGATGGTGGCATAGGGCAGCAGCAGCTCGATGTTGCCGCCCCGGTCCTCCATGTCGATGCGCAGGCGCACCAGGATCGCGGCATTGGCGGGACGGCTGATCGCGGCAAAACGCGGGTTGGTCTCGAGCCGGTCGATCGTGAAGGTCACCGGCGACAGCGGCCGGAACGCCTGCTCGGCGTCGGCCAGCACCACCTCGACCAGCCGCTTGACCAGCTCGGTCTCGATCGTGGTGTAGGGCCGGCCCTCGATGCGGAGCTGGCTGGTGCCGCGGCGGCCGCCGAGCAGCACGTCGATCATCGAATAGATCAGGTTGGAATCGACCGTCGCCATGCCGAAGTTTTCCCACTCCTCGGCCTTGAAGACGGTGAGGACGGCGGGCAGCGGGATCGAGTTCATGTAGTCGCCGAAGCGCACCGAGGTGATGCGGTCGAGCGAGACTTCGACGTTGTCGGAGGTGAAATTGCGCAGGGACGTCGTCATCAGCCGCACCAGGCGGTCGAAGACGATTTCGAGCATCGGCAGACGCTCGTAGGAGACCATCGCCGAATCGATGATCGCGCGGATGCCGGAATGGTCGTCGAGGGTGACGTCGCCGACGGTGAAGCCGAGGAGATTGTCGATCTCCTCCTGCGACAGCACCCGCTCGCCGGAATTCTTGCCGCTGCCGAGATCGCGGCTGCCGTCCTCGACCATGGCTGCCCATTGCAGGGCCATGGTCTCCGACAGCTCGTTCTCGGCCGCAGCCTTCGCGGCCTCGGCGGGATCCTCGGAATCGAGCGACGCCTCCCATTGGGCGGCAATCGCATCCTGGTCCATTTGCTCGTTGCCGGCCATGACGCTAGCCCATCACCTTCCGCAGCGTCCTCACTGGATCACGACTTCCTTGAACAGCACCGCGCTGACCTGGACCGGGGCAACCGCCGCGTTGACGCGCTTGGTCAGCTCCTCCTTGAGGCGGAAGATGCCGGCGGAACCGTTGAGGTCGGAGGGCCGCAGCTCGCGCACATAGGTCTGGAAGATGTCGGTGACGCGCGGCATCGTCGGCTTGATCGCCTCGATCTGCTTCTCTTCCTTCAGCTCCAGCACGATCTTCAGCCGCAGATATTGCACGCGCTCGCCGGGCGCGCCGGCGAGGTTGACCATGATGTCGGGGACGTCGACGAAGGAGGGCGGCTTCGGCGGAGGCGCGGCCTCGGCATGATGCTCGTCGTCGCCGTGCCGGAAGAAGAAGAACCAGGTCGCAGCACCGCCGCCGAGCACGGCGAGCAGGCCGACGGCCATGATGATGAGCTTGAGCTTGTTCTTCGGCGGAACGGCTTCCGCGCCTTCGGCAGCTGCGCCGCCTTCCGCTTCATTCTCTGCCATGGTCGCCGCGCCCGGATCTCTCAAAGGGGTCGAAAGAGCGAAGCCTTAAGACAAGGACGCGATACAAATGCCCCGGCGCAATGCGCTCC
This sequence comes from Bradyrhizobium sp. ERR14, assembly GCF_014198235.1. Classification (NCBI taxonomy): domain Bacteria; kingdom Pseudomonadati; phylum Pseudomonadota; class Alphaproteobacteria; order Hyphomicrobiales; family Nitrobacteraceae; genus Bradyrhizobium; species Bradyrhizobium sp. ERR14. The sequence continues at coordinate 318,228 of NZ_JACIHD010000002.1, forward strand.
TCTTCATGGCAAACGCTACGGTAATAATGGTTAACGGAATCTTTCAATTGGGCCTCCACTAGGAAAAATCTGCCGGGCAGACATGGCTAACAGAACCTTTCTGCCGCCCTCCTGCGCCCCTTCGAAATTGGCAAGCCACTGAAATTACGAAGTTTTCCAGGTTGGCACGGCTTTCGCTGAGAAAGGGCCGAGACCCGACGGTTTGGGAGAACCCGACGGTCTCGTTCACGGGGTCCGCCAAGGCGCTTGGGAGAGCGAAATGGCAGATCCGCTCAGGGGAGATTTCCGATGCAGAACGCGCTTCTGATCGGCTTGTCACGGCAGATGACGTTGGAACGGCAGATGGATGTCATCGCCAACAACGTCGCCAATGCCAACACCAACGGCTTCAAGGCCGACCATTCGCTGTTCGAGGAGTACCTCAACTCGAACGCGCGTGAGGACAATTTCATCGGCGCGGACCGCCGTGTCTCCTATGTGCAGGACCGCGGCACCTATCGCGACATCGGCCAGGGGCCGATGGAGCCGACCAACAACCCGCTCGACATGGCGATCGACGGCAACGCCTATTTCGCGGTGCAGGCCAATGGCGGCGAGATGTTCACCCGCGACGGCAAGTTCTCGCTCAACTCGACCGGCCAGCTTGTCACCCCCGACGGCAATCTGGTGCTCGGCACCGGCGGCCCGATCACCTTCCAGCCGACCGATCACGACATCAACGTCGCGCCCGACGGCACCATCACGGTGCTCGAGGGCACCGCCAAGACCGACTCGATCCGCGGCAAGATCCGCATGGCCTCGTTCGACGATCCGACCAAGCTGACCAAGCTCGGCGCCAATCTCTATGCCGCCGGCTCCGCCACCCTGCAGCCCGACGCCAAATCCAGCAGCGTGCGCCAGGGCTATGTCGAGAAGTCGAACGTGAATTCGGTCGGCGAGATGACCCGCATGGTCGAAGTCATGCGCAGCTACACCGCCATCGCCAACTTGCTCCAGCAGCAGAGCGACCTCCACAAATCGGCGATCGAGAAGCTCGCCGACGTTCCGGCCTGATTGAGGGAGAACTGACATGCAGGCGCTTCACACCGCAGCGACCGGAATGGCGGCACAGGAACTCAACGTTCAGGTGATCTCCAACAACATCGCCAACCTGCGCACCACCGGCTTCAAGAAGCAGACCGCGGCGTTCCAGGACCTGATCTACGAGCACGTGCGCCGCGTCGGCGCGCAGGCCTCGGACCAGGGCACCATCCTGCCCGTCGGCGTCGACATCGGCGGCGGCGTCAAGACCGTCGGCACGCCGCGCAGCATGACGCAGGGCACGCTGTCGCAGACCGGCAACGATCTCGACCTCGCGATGTCCGGCGAGGGCTTCTTCAAGATCCTGATGCCCGACGGCACCTACCAGTACACCCGCGACGGCACCTTCCAGATGGACAATCAGGGCCGCGTCGTCACCGCCCAGGGCAACCCGGTGCAGCCGAGCATCACGATCCCGAACAACGCCTCCGGCATCAGCGTGAGCGAGCAGGGCCAGGTCTCGGTGACGCTGCCGGGCTCGTCGACTTCTACGATCGTCGGCCAGATCGGCGTGACCCGCTTCATCAACAAGGCGGGCCTGCAGCCGGTCGGCAGCAACCAGTTCACCGAGACCCCGTCGTCCGGCCCGCCGCAGGACGGCACCGCGAACTCCGAGGGCTACGGCAAGATCACCCAGGGCAGCCTCGAGCAGGCCAATGTCGACGTCGTCTCGGAGATGAGCGACCTGATCGCCGCCCAGCGCGCCTACGAGATGAACGCCAAGGTGATCAGCGCCGCCGACCAGATGATGCAATCGACCACAGCGCTGTTCCGCTGAGGCCAAGACTGAAGCAATGACGATGATCCGCACCACCCTCGCCACCATCTCCGCCCTGCTCGCGCTGGCCCTGCCGGCAGCGGCCGCGGACGACTTCATCGCCTCGCCGACGCTGCGCGCGAGCGTCACCGTGACCTCGGACGTGGTGCGGGTCGGCGATCTCATCGACAATGCCGGTTCGGCCGCGCTGATCCCGGTCTACCGCTCGCCCGATCTCGGCACCACCGGCACGTTGACGGTCGCGCAAGTGCTGTCGGTGCTCCGCGCAAAGCAGGTGATCGGCGTGATGACCGGCGACCTCAAGGAGGTCCAGGTCACCCGCCTCGCCCGCACGCTGGCGAACAAGGATCTCGAAACCGCCGTCGCCTCGGCGCTCGAGCGCCGCTTCGGCCTCGGGGACGCCGCCAATATCACCGTCACCTTCGACCGCGGCGTCGCCGAGATGCGGCTGGATGCCTCCAACTCCGGCACGCTGCAGCCAGTCGCAACCCGCTACGACGCCCGCAGCGGCCGGTTCGACATCGCCTTCGAGATTGCCAACGACAGCAATCCGACCCCGACCAAGCTGCGCTTCACCGGGACCGCGATCGAGACGGTGGAAGTGGCCGTGCTGACGCGCGACATCGAGCGTCTCGATCTGCTGAAGTCCTCCGATGTCACGCTGGAACGCCGGCCGAAGGCCGAGGTCACCGGCGAGCCCGCCTCGCGCGACCGCAGCATCGGCATGCAGTTGCGCCGGCCGATGCGCGCAGGCACCCCGCTCCGTGCCGCCGACATCGTCAAGCCCGATTTCGTGGTGCGCGATCAGAACGTCACCATCATCTACCAGGTGCCCGGCCTCTATCTCACCTCGCGCGGCAAGGCGATCGAGAGCGGCGCCGAGGGCGACACCGTCAGCGTGCTCAATGTGCAATCCAAGCGGACGCTGACCGGCGTCGTCACCGGCCGCGGCCAGGTGACGATCCAGGGCGCGAGCCAGTCGGCACCGATGGCGCCCGCGGTCGAGCAGACTTCCTCGCTCAAGCGCGATGAGGCGCCCGCCCCCGTCGACACCGCAGCCCTCGTCCGGAACCTAGTGCAGGCCCCCGCCTCGCCGGCCCAGATCGCACAAGCCCAGATCCCGCAAGCTCGCGTCTCGCAAGCTCAAGCCAAGTAAGAGTTCGTCATGTCCGCTTTCAGTTCGGCTTACCGTCTTCGTCGCATCGCGATCTCTGCGCTGCTGCTGGCCAGTTGCGCGCTGGGCGGTTGCTCCTCGATCGACCGCCTGTCGCAGATCGGTGAGCAGCCGAAATTGTCCGCGATCGACAATCCGACGGCGCAGCCGGGCTACAAGCCGGTGCAGATGCCGATGCCAAAGCCGGAAGTCGCCTCCTACAATCCGAACTCGCTGTGGCGCAACGGCAGCCGCGCCTTCTTCAAGGACCAGCGCGCCCGCCAGGTCGGCGACCTCCTCACGGTGACCGTCAACTTCACCGACAAGGCCAACATCGCCAACGAGACCCAGCGCAGCCGCACCAACTCGGAAAACTCTCAGGTCACCGACTTCCTCGGCGCGAAGACGATCACGCAGGCCAACAAGATCCTGCCCGGCAGCCTCCTCACCGCCGGCTCCACCGCCTCCAGCGACGGCAAGGGCTCGGTCAACCGCACGGAAGCCTTGCAGACCAACGTCGCCGCGGTCGTCACCCAGGTGCTGCCGAACGGCAACCTCGTGGTCGAGGGCAAGCAGGAGATCCGTGTCAATTACGAGATCCGCGAGCTCGTGGTCGCCGGCATCGTCCGCCCCGAAGACATCCAGAGCGACAACACCATCGATTCCAGCAAGATCGCGCAGGCCCGAATCGCCTATGGCGGCCGCGGCCAGATCACGGACGTGCAGCAGCCGCGCTACGGCCAGCAAGTCATGGACGTGCTGCTGCCCTTCTAAGTCTCTCCCGAGCTCCCACATCGTGTTCGTGAACCTAGGCGCGAACGACGATGTACTACGCGGCCCTCGCTAGCTCCCCTGGCGAGGGCCGCATGTATTTTGCCTGCGCCGCAAAAGCGGCGCAGGCAACTCTCACAGCAGCATGATCCCGCGTGCTTGCGCCCACCGCTCCAGGATCTTGCTCTCCTCCGCGAGCGGCGGACGGTTTGCAAACCCGCGAACCTGAACCGCCCGGGAACGGGAATCCAGCTCGATGGTCAGCAGCCGCTGGACGTCGCCCGAGGCACGGCGACGGAGCGACCAGATCGACGCATGCCCGGCAATGCACTTTGTCGCGTAAGTGGCAACGCAGTGGCGCATACCCCGCGTCTCGGCCACGAGATCGGCTGCGGTCCGCAATTGGACCACAACATACTCTTCACGCTTGGCCCGGTCCTTGGACGACTTGGTCCATGACCAGTCCGCGATCGCTGCACCGAGCCAACGGTCCTCGATCTGCTCGGGGCTTGCTGCCAGCCCACGCGCACGGTTTCGCGCAGCCTCGGCGCGACGGCGTGCGGCCTCGATACGAGCGATCGCATCGAGATCGCGATGCCATTCGCGCATCTGCCGAGCAAGCGAGATCAGTGAACGCCCCTTGAGGGTGTACTCCGGATCACGCCGGTGGCAATCGGCGAGGTAATCGTGGAAGTCATCCATGTCCTCGACCGTGGTGGGATGCGCGCAGAAGAAGCGCACCACCTCGCGCCAGAAGCGATTCTGAGCGCGCGGCGTCTGCGTGATTCTGGTGCGTGCGATCCGCATCGCAATGGCGGGATCGTTCGCATAGGATCGCGCGATCGCCTGCCAGATCGCAGCCTCGAAGCCAACGCTCCCCAACGGATTGAGGAACGCATGGACCTCCTTGCGAGACAGCCATTCGGCCGCACCGGCAGTGTAGAGCGAACCGCCGCCGGCCGCCGCGATATACCAGCGCTTGCGCAAATGGATCTCGCCGGCGCCCAGTCCCGCGCCGTCGATCCAGATCTGCTCCAGATGTTCTGCGACAGGATAGCGCGCGAAGAGATAGCGAGCCGCGGCAAGACGAAGACGCGCGGCATCGCGAGTCTTCATCCGCGGCTTCCAGGCCTCGGCATCGCGCACGATGTCGGCCTCGAAGCCACGCCTGGCCTCGTAGATCGCGGTCTCGAAATCCGGTGGAGGACGCGTCCGCTGCGACACATGCCGCAGCGACAGCTCGTAGGCTTCAACCCGCGCGCGCTCGGCCTCCCGCCGGCGCTGAATCAATGAATGTGCCATTGTCGTTCAACATGATTGGATGACTGTCAGCCGGACGCAGTGGGAGCGTCGGCACGGAGCGTGTCGATCGCCACAGACTGTTCACGGCTGGTCTCCTCATTGTTGAACGCACAGGTTGAATGGGACGGGGCTCATAGACCCGATCGCCGGCGGGCGCAAGATATCTCTGTCGGATGGAGACAGAAACTGCACATCATCAGAGAGGCTCGCGACATTTTGGCAACGCTGTCGCCGCACGCGGTCTTTGCCAGCGGCTCGTCCGCCGAAGCTCAAAGAGCGAAGGCGGAAGCGAAGCAATCCAGAATTGCTCCGCCAAGGGGTTCTGGATTGCTTCGCTTCGCTCGCAATGACGTGGATGAGGGTACAGCATTCAAGCCACCCCTCTGTCATCGTCCGCGAAGGTGGACGATCCAGTACTCCGAGATATTCGTGATTGTACTGGTGCAGCGCGGCGTACTGGATTCCCCGCCCTCGCGGGGAATGACTACGGGGACTACCGGTGCCCCTCAGGTAAACTTCACGTCCACCGCTCCCAGCCCGTCCAGTTCCATCCGCACCTTGTCGCCGGCCTTCAGCCACAGCGTCTTGACCAGGCTGCCCGTCAGCACGAGCTGTCCCGCGTGAAGACCCTTGCCTTCGGCGGCGAGATGATTGGCGAGCCAGGCTAGCGCGTTGTGCGGATGACCGAGAACGTCGGCGCCGGTGCCGTGGCTGACCTCCTCGCCGTTGAGGATGGCGCGGCCCTTGACCGCCTTCAGGTCCGGCACCGACGAGCGCGGAACCGCCGGGGCGAGCACGCAGCCGGCGGCGAAGAAATCGTCGGCGATCAGCGTCGGGGCGCCCATCGCCTCCCACTTCACGTAGCGGTCATCGACGATCTCGATGGCGGGATGATAGGCCTCGACCGCCTCGCCGACCCATTCGGCCGTGAACGGCGCCTCGCCGGCGGCAAGGTCGCGCTTCAGCCGCACCGCAATCTCGCATTCGACCCCGACCCGGACATAGTTGGAGGCGGCGAGCTTGGCGCCGGTGTCGTGCACGCCCTTCTGGAACACGCCGCCGCCGCAGGGATGCGGGATGCCGATGTAGTCCTGCATCACCTGGCTGGTGCAGCCGATCTTGTAGCCGACCAGCGGCCCGAGATGCGGCAGCAGCAGATCGTGCACCGCACGCTGGACCTGGTAGCCCTCGGCCTCATCAATGGGGGGACGCTCCAGCGCCGCGAGCGGCGCATGATTGCGACGCGCCAGCGCGATCGCCTTTGCGGCTTCGAGAATCTTATCCATCGGCGCCGCCTCCCACGCTACGCAACATTGCCGCTCAGTTCAGCATCCCCGTCCGCGCCTGACAAGCGCTGGTCGGCGCTCAGCCGGGCCGAATACGGGGGGCTCCCGCCGCTTAAGGAAATATTGAGCTGGTCCGGTCTTTATGGAGCCGCGCGCCAGGCCCACCCGCCCCGCGCGGAACGAGACGCTGATTGCAGCGATGCGTGAAGCCGCTGCGCCGCCGTCTCAAGATGCCGGTCGATCTCCTTGATGCGACTCGCAAAACTTCCCGCACCTGAAGTGAAGGCTTTTTCTCATGCTAACTCACGTGAGCATGCAGGATTCGACTCTAGCCCATTGATCGCGATTCATTTTTCGCGATTCCGGCAATTGGCATCGGACGACAGCGGCGCTGTGGCGCAGGAACCCGCCACAACGCCGCGTGCAATGCCATCGCTTCCGTCAAATGCGTCCAAGCGCGAGGCGGATGGCGACCTCGACCGGCGAGTAGTCGCCCTCGCTCCGCTCCAGCCGGTACGGTTCGGCGAGATGCAGCGGTGGTTGCGCCAGGAAGCGCGGTCGCGTTCCCCGATGCTTCTGCGCGGCATGAACCAGGAAGGGATGACAGAGATAGACCGTGCCGGCCGCACCGGTCGCGAGCGCCACCGGACAATCAGCTCCCATCTGCTCCAGCATCATGTGCGCCCGCCCCACATCGCCGGCTGGCGCCAGGTAGCGCGCCATCGGCAAATGCGAGCCGACCCGGATCCGCGTCGGCGCATCGTCGTCACCGACATCGGAGAACAGGAACAGCAGCAGCAGCGCCCGCCCCCGCGAGGTGATGTTGACGCGCCAGGCCGAGAAATCCTGCGTCACGTTCGGGTTGCTGGCCTCGCCGGGAAAGCTGAGATCGACATGCCAGCCGTCGTCGCCCGGATCGTCCGGGTGCGGAAAACGCACCGGAAAGGTGCCGACGTCGCGTCGCGGCCGCCACCGCCCCTGCCCGACGATCTGGTCGAAGGCGGCATGGAGCACGGCGGTGTTGATGGCATCCCCGAACGGCGGGCCGCCATAATAGGGCAGCCGCACCACGGGCCGGGTCCAGCTCGCTGGGTCGTGCTCGCTGCATGGCAGATCGCGCCAGATGATGGCGCGGGCGGCCTCGGCGAGCTCACTTGGGAAAGCATTGTCGATCCGGACAAAGCCGTCGCGGATGAATTGGGCTATTTGCGCGTCGTCCAACGCGCGTTGATTGGCAGTCATGATGATCTCTCAAAGGCTCGCCAGCCCTCATCGCCCGCTCGCTGCGGAACCGGCTGGCTCAATCGGTTGGGAAGCCGCAAGTCGAACTTGCGGGACGCAATGCCTCCGCGGCGGAGGCGCCTGCGCTCAGCCCAGGAAGAAGACCGATGCGATGTTGAGAGTGCAAATCATCATGGCGGCGCGAATCTACGCGCCGGACCAGCGGCGTTCAAGCGACGCCGTGAGCCAAAAACAAAAGAGCCGCACGCGGCGGCTCGGGCTCTATTCGTCGCGATAGACCTTCTCGCGCTTCTCGTGGCGCTCCTGCGCCTCCACCGAGAGCGTCGCGATGGGCCGGGCCTCGAGCCGCTTCAACGAGATCGGCTCGCCGGTGTCCTCGCAATACCCGTAGGTGTTGTCCTCGATACGCTGGAGCGCGGCGTCGATCTTGGCGATCAACTTGCGCTGGCGGTCGCGGGCACGGAGCTCGATGGCACGGTCGGTTTCGGACGATGCCCGATCGGCGAGATCGGGGTGGTTCACGTTCTCCTCCTGCAGGGCTTGCAGGGTGAGCTTGGACTCTTTGAGGATCTCATCCTTCCAGGCGAGGAGCTTCAAACGGAAGTACTCCTTCTGCCGGTCGTTCATGAAAGGCTCTTTTTCGGTCGGTCGGTAGTTTTTCAACTTTTCCAAGGGCGGCCTATCTGTCTAATCAACGACTCGCAACGGAAACAGGGTCCGTTGAGCCGGGCCTTATATAGTGGCCTCCTGTGACAGACAATATTTCCCTGAAGCCCCGGCTGGCGCCCCCAAGCCCTTGCACAGGAAGGTTTATCCTGGAGGGCCCGGGGGACCGCCGAAAGCCTAGTAACCGACCGTGAAACGCTGCCGCAGATGGGCTGGCCGCTCGATCTCATCGGCGAGCGCAATGGCGTAGTCGGCGAAGGTGATCCAGCTTTTTCCGTTCGCATCTGCGAGAAGCTGATCGGTGCCGAGGCGGAACTTGGCCGTGCGTTCCCCTTCGACGAACAGGGCCGACGGCGAAATGAAGGTCCAGTTCAAATCCTTTTCCTGCCGCAAGAGGTCGAGAAAGGCCGAGCCTGCCTCCGCTTCCGCCTTATATTGGGCCGGGAAATTGGGAGTCGTGACCAGTTTCACGCCCGGCGCGACCTCGAGGCTGCCGGCGCCGCCGACGACGAGGTAACGACCAACCCCGGCGTCCTTCGCCGCACCGATCAACTTCCGCGCGTCGCTGGCCAGGAAGTGCACGGAACTCACGGCGACGTCGTGCCCAGCCCACAGCTTGGCAAGACCCGCCTGGTCGAGCACGTCCCCCTTGGTCGGCGTGACGTTCGGCAAGGCCGCGATCTTCTCGGGGTTCCGGGCGATGGCCGTAACGGCATGGCCGCGTCGGGACAGTTCCTTGGTGATTTCCGACCCGGCCCGACCCGAGGCGCCGGCAACTGCGATTTTCATGGAAGGCTCCTTTGCTTCTATGGTAACTAGCAGTGACTAGATATCGCAAAGAATGCTGGTGTTAAGAGAGCACTTTGTGCTTACCTGATTACGCAAGGGTAACCGCCACGCGTGGCGCAAGCGACGAACATGGATTCCGAGGACCGACGATGAAACCCGACGTCTATGCAGCGAACTGCCCCACGCGCCAGATCCTTGATCGCATCGGCGACAAATGGGCGGTGCTGATCCTGCTGCTGCTGCGCGAGGAGCCGATGCGCTTCAATCATTTGCGCCGCACGATCGAAGGCATTTCGCAGAAGATGCTGAGCCAGGTTCTCAAATCGCTCGAACGCGACGGGCTGATCAAGCGCCATGCCATCGCGACCGTGCCAGTCACGGTGGAATATTCGATCACCCAGCTCGGGCTGACGCTCGCCGGCGCAGTCGATCCGCTGCGCGATTGGGCCGAGCAGAATCTGAAAGACGTTCTCGCCGCCCAGCGCCGCTACGACGCGCAGCAGAAGGAGGAAGCGGCGTAAGGGGTGCGGCGAAGATCCAATAGCAGTCCCGTCATGCTGAGGCGCGAGGCATGGGACGCAACGCGTCCCATGGGGAGCCTCGAAGGATGCACGGCCGAGATGCTTCAGCGGGGCCGTCGCCCTTCGAGGCTTGCCCTGCAATTGCATTGCAGGGCGCGCACCTCAGGGTGACGGATGACGATTAAGCCCGTCCGGCCTTGGCGAGCTCAACCTCGACGCGCAGCTCGATCTCGGAGAGCACCGCATCGAGACCGGGATCGCCGGAGGACGATTTCAGGTTCGTCGCAGCATCGCGCAAGCGCATCACGGTCGAGGCGTCGAGATTGCCGGCCAGGAGGCCCATCTTGAGATCGTCGAGCACGTCGAGCGCGGTCCTGCCGCGGGTGACCGAGCGCTTGCGGCGCTCGACCGGGTCCTCCTCGACGCCTTGCAGCGCAAGCAGCCCGTCGATGTTGGCCGCCGCCTTCGGTGCGGCAGCGCTCCGGGTCTCCTGCGCCGACGAGGTGTCGGGCAACACGAAGGTGCCGGAGCCGGTCCGCCTGGCCTGGTTGGCCGGCGTTCCAAGCGTCGTGCCGTTCGGTCCGTAGATGCGCATCGGAGGGAATCCGGGTGATCGATGCGGTCACCTTCGCCGTCTTATGGTTAACGGCGCGTAAACGGCCCGGCAAAATCTGCCGACAGGCGGCAGTTTCGCTCCTCAGGGACAACGCCGGCTGACACCGGTCGAAACAGATTTATTCAACCTATTCAGCGGCCTATCCCCGCCGCCCCGGGTTGGCACAGCGCTCGCAAGGACAGCGCCGGACCAGCTCGTCATGGGAGTGTCGTGCAGGTCCTTCCGATTTGAGGAGCCCTTTGAGGATCCTTGGGGAGCAGAGGATGCCAAGCGTTCGTTGGGTGAGGATTGTTGGGGTGGCCTGCGCGGCGCTGTCAGCGCTGGTGCTGTCGCTCGCGCCGGCGGCTGCGACCTCGCGCATCAAGGACCTCGCCAATATCGAAGGCGTGCGGCAGAACCAGCTCATCGGTTACGGTCTCGTCGTCGGCCTCAACGGCACGGGCGACACGCTCAACAACATCCCCTTCACCAAGCAGTCGCTGCAGGCGATGCTCGAGCGCATGGGCGTCAACATCCGCGGCGCCACCATCCGTACCGGCAACGTCGCCGCCGTGATGGTCACCGGCAACCTGCCGGCCTTCGCCACGCAAGGCACGCGCATGGACGTCACCGTCTCCGCGCTCGGCGACGCCAAGAACCTCCAGGGCGGCACCCTGCTCGTCACCCCCCTGTTAGGTGCCGACGGCAATGTCTACGCGGTGGCGCAGGGCTCGCTCGCGATCTCCGGATTCCAGGCCGAGGGCGAGGCGGCCAAGATCGTGCGCGGCGTTCCGACCGTGGGACGCATCGCCAACGGCGCCATCATCGAGCGCGAGATCGAGTTCGCGCTCAATCGGCTGCCGAACGTGCGCCTGGCGCTGCGCAACGCCGACTTCACCACGGCCAAACGGATCGCGGCCGCGGTCAACGACTATCTCGGCGTCAAGACCGCCGAACCGATCGATCCCTCCACGGTGCAGCTTTCGGTCCCGCCCGAGTTCAAGGGCAACGTCGTCGCCTTTCTCACCGAGATCGAGCAACTCCAGGTCGACCCGGATCTTGCCGCCAAGATCATCATCGACGAACGCAGCGGCATCATCGTGATGGGGCGCGACGTCCGCGTCGCCACCGTCGCGGTGGCGCAGGGCAACCTCACCGTCACCATCTCCGAGAGCCCACAGGTGAGTCAGCCCAACCCACTGTCGCGCGGCCGCACGGTGGTCGCGCCGCGCAGCAGCGTCACCGTCACCGAGGACGGCAAGAAGCTGGCCGTCGTCAAGGACGGCGTCTCGCTGCAGCAGCTCGTCGACGGCCTCAACGGTCTCGGCATCGGTCCGCGCGACATGATCAGCATCCTCCAGGCAATCAAGGCCGCCGGTGCGATCGAAGCCGACATCGAGGTGATGTGATGCAGGCGAGCACGATCAGCACACCGCGCCTCGCCACCTCCTCGGCTTTCTCGGTCGAGAGCCGCAACGGCCGGCCCGATTTCGAGCTCGCCGCAGCCCTACAAAAGGTCTCGCCGAAGCAGCAGGCCAGGGCGCAGAAGACCGCCACCGACTTCGAGGCGATGTTCCTCAACAGCATGTTCTCGCAGATGACATCGGGCCTCAAAGGCGAAGGCCCGTTCGGCGACACGCCCGGCACCGGCGTGTGGCGCTCGATGCTGACCGAGCAATATTCCAAGAACTTCGCCAAGGCCGGCGGCGTCGGCATCGCCACCGAAGTCTACCGCACCCTCATCATGCAGCAGGCGAAAACGATCCGCACGGCATAAGGTCAAACGAGATGAACCATTTCAACGCCTCACGTCAGCCGATGCAACAGCGCCCGAACACCGCGCCCGGCAGCGCCGAGGCGCGCAAGCTCGCCGAAGACCTGATGGATGCGATGAGCGCGCTGCTCGGACTGATCGAGCGCGAGACCGAGCTCGTTCGCGCCGGCAAGGTCCGCGAGGCGATGACGCTCGAGAGCAAGAAGCAGGAGCTGTGGCGAAACTATGTCGGCGCCGTCAGCCAGTTGAAGGCGAACCAGGCGCAGCTTGCGAAATCCGCGCCGGAGCTGCTCTCGACACTGCACCGCCACCACGATGCGTTCCGCGCGATGCTCCAGGTCAATCTCACCGTGCTCGCGACCGCGCACGCGGTCTCCGAAAGCGTCGTGCGCGGCGTCAATGCCGAGCTCCAGAAGCGCAACGTGCCGAACACCTATACGGCCGCTGGTCGCCGCGCAGCTCCAGGTCCGCGCCACATCACGCCGTTGGCGGTCAGCCGCTCGCTCTGAGCTGAGCGCCACAAGAACAAGCGACAATTTTACGAAAAACCGCGCGGCGAAATCGTCGCGCGGTTAGTCACGTTTCCTTACCGGGTCTTCAGTCCTGGTGTTCCATGGTTGCGTTATTAGAGGGGTTGGGATTTGACTCACATTAGGCAACCAGGAGGCTGCCATGAGTACAGATTTCAGCATCAGGCCGGTGGGGATCCCGGCCCCCGTGCAGATCGTCACGACGTCCAATGCGGCGGCGAACGAGGCTGTGCAGACTGATCTTCCGGTGCGCCAGACGGTCGCCGCGGCGGATACGGGCGCGCCCGTGCGCAACGATCTGCCGAACCACGAGAACGTCTCGCGCCAGGTCGTGTTCGACCAGGCGGCCGCATCCTTCGTCTTCCAGGTCGTCAACGAGAGGACCGACGCGGTGGTCAACCAGTTCCCCGACGAAGCGATGCTGCGCCGGCGGGCCTATTTCCATGCAATGGATATGAAGTCCGAGCCCTCGCGTCCGCTCAGCACCGACGTCAGCGCCTGACGATCGCGTATTGAGCTGGCCGAGGCAATCGCTGGCAAATGCTCGCGATGCCGGCCATCACGTGTCCTCGTCACGGCCGTCCGGACAGGCCCGCAGCGATATTGCGGTTGATCTCGATCAGCGGACGGAAGTGATCGAACTGCGGGCTCATCTGCAGCGCGGCGGTCTGGCTCAGCACGAACACGCTGATGTTGGCGATCTTCTGCCGGACGTCGATCGGCTGCGGATTGTTGTCGCGCATCGCCTCGCTCAGGAAGATGGTCCAGAGCTTGCGGTTGAACATCAGGGCCTGCATGGTCTGCTCGCTGAGCGGATCGGCGTTGTTCACCGCATCCTGGAGTTTGTTCGCGGCCTTGAGCAGGGTCTGCGCCTCGATGTCGCGAGGAGATGCGGTGGTTGTTGCAACACGCGCATAAGCCGAGGCAGCGGAATTCGACATCAATCACACCCTGGAGGTTACCTAGCGCGTTGGACGCGCTTAAGGATTTCTTTCCCAACCCTAGGCAGCACCGCTTAAGATTTGCTTACGTGTTGTGCTTGGAAGCCCTCCGGATAATTACGGGTCACGGAGCTCTTCGTCGGCGCAACGCTAGATCCACGCACGCACGATGTAAATTCGCTTCGCGTGATGCGTGTCGATCTCAGCTAATCTTGTCTTAGCGATCTCCCTCAAAAGAACGGCGGAGCGTTAGCCCCGCCGCGATATATCGTGTGGCGATCTTGCGCCTCGAAATTAGCGGAGCAGCTGCAACACGCTCTGCTGCGACTGGTTGGCCAGCGACAGTGCGGACACCGCGATCGACTGGCGGGTCGACAGCGCCTGGCTGTTGGCCGCTTCCTCGTTGGTATCGGCGAGCGTCAGGTTGGACGAGCCGGTCTGCAGCACGTTGATCAGGTTCTTGGAGAAGTCCTGGCGCACCTGCACGATCGAGAGGTTCGAACCGAGCGAGGAGCCTTCCGAGCGCAGTCTGCTCGAGGCGGCATTCAGGCTGGCCAGCACCTTGTTGGTGGCGCCGTTGTCGATGAAGTCCGTGCCGGGAACGAGATTGCTGAGGCCGAGGCCGGCCGCGTTGAACACGACGCCGTTGATGCCGAGCGTGGAGCTGCCGGTTTCGTTGAAGACCAGCTTCAGCGTGTCGCCGTTGAGCAGGTTGATGCCGTTGAAGGACGAGTCCTGCGACGTCGTATCGATCTGCGCCAGGATGTTGTTGAACTGGCTGACCAGGCTCGAACGCGCCGTCTGCGCGACGGGATCCTGAACCGGCGGCTGTGCAGTGGTAAAGGCGAGCACGCCGGTGAGCGTACCACCGACCGCGCCGCCCGCCGCCGTCGAACCAAGGGTCGAGGAGGCGTATTCGTTGACGGTGGTGACCGTCAGCACGCCGTTGGCGTCGATCGTCGCCGTCAGGTGGTTGGCCTGAAGCTGCACATTGAGCTGATCGAGCGTCTTGACGGTGCCGTTGGTGCCGTCGCCGAAGGTGACGTTCACCGGCGTACCGCCGTTGAAGGAGGAGAAGGTGAGGGTCTTGCCGCTGACACCGCCAACACCGGAGGTTCGCGCCGCGGTAAAGGCGGTCGCCGTTCCCGTGTTGCCGCTGAGGCCGAACGCGCTAAGGGCGTTGCCGGTGCCGGTGATCGAAAGATCGGAGTTGATGCCGGTGGAGAGCGCAAGCTGACCGCTGCTGTTGACGGACGACGGGATCTGGCCCGCAGTGGTCGACAGGGTCGCCGCGCCGTTAAAGAGGCTCGCGGTCTTGACGCCGGTGGCAAGGTCGACCGCGTTGAGCAGGTCGGTCAACGTCGCGCTCTGGAGATAGACCGTCGAGTTGCCGTTGCCGTCGGTGACGATGTTGCCGCTGACGCCACCCGACGTGACGCTCGCCGCCGATTGCGGCGTCTGCGCGTTCTTGAACGTGATGGTGTGACCATCGATGTTCAGCGTCGAGCCGTCCTGAACGAGAGAGCCGAGCGAGCCGGCGGTTGTCGACCGGTTCGCGGTCACGCTTGCATTGCCTGCGCCGGTCGCCGCGGTCAGACCGAGCTTGTTGAGGAAGTCGGCCTTGCCCGTCACGCTCAGATCGGCGCCGGTCGAGCTCTTCAGCGTGACCTGGCCGCCGGTGATGGACGATGCGACTTGAAGCGTGCCGACGGGACCCGCCGAACCGCTGACCGCGATGGTCGCCGCACCCGCACTGATTGTAGCTGTCTTGACGCCGCTGGCGAGGTCGATCGCGGTGAGGACGTCGTTGATGGTCGCCGCGGGCGCCGCCGCCGTTCCCTCATAGACGATCGAATTGCCGTTGCCGTCGGTGGCGATGTGCCCGCTGGCGTCGAGGCCCCAGCCGGTCGGCTGCGTGGCCGGAGCGACGCCGGTGCGGAAGGTGATGGACTTGCCGTTCACCGTGATGGTGTCGCCATCCGCGGGCGCGGCGCCGAAGGTAGTGGAAGCGGTGGTGCCGACCAGCGTGGCGGTGCCGCTGAGCACGGTGGTGCCGTCGGCCGCGGTCGCCGCAAATCCGACCAATGTGCCGGCGCTCGAGCCCAGCGAGGCGCCAAGTGCGGCGGTTCCGGTGACCGGGGTCGTGCCACCGGCAGCACCGGTATAGAGCACGTTGCTCTTGGCGGTCGCGCTTGCATAGGAGGTCGTCCCGCGCAAGTCGGCCGGCGTCGCACCGGGAATGGTGGTGGAGACGTTCGACTTGGTGGAGTAGCCGACCGTAGTCTGTAGCGCCTGGTTGGCGATCGACTTGGCGCTGTCGATCAGCTTCTGCAGCGAGGTGATGCCGGTGTTGGCGGCTTGCAGCACCTGGACACCATTATTGATGCCATCGAGCAGGTTGCTGATGTCGCTTGCCCGGTTGTCCAACCCCTGCGCCGTGAAGAAGTTGGTGGGATTGTCGAGCGCGGTATTGACCTTCTTGCCGGTCGACAGCCGCTCCTGCGTCGTGGCCAGCAAGTCGGCCGTCGACTGCAGCGACAACAGGTTCTGGCGAACGGACGCCGAGAGAACGATGTTGGACATTGGCGAGTCTTCCTCTTGAACCGGATACGAATCGGCCGCGCGGTCTCGAAAGCGGGCTTTTGTCCAGTTTTAGGAGGTGTCCTTTAAAGTATGGTTAACGCCGGTTTAATCGATAGGGTTAACCGCCGGTGAACGCCCCTGCCCGCCGCCGGACGCAAAAAAGAGCGGCGGGGCAAATGACCCCGCCGCCCGATTTTATTTAGTAATTTCAGCTGCTTATTAGCGGAGCAGCTGGAGCACGCTCTGCTGCGAGGTGTTGGCCAGCGACAGCGCGGAGACCGCGATCGACTGGCGGGTCGACAGCGCCTGGCTGTTGGCCGCCTCGACGTTGGTGTCGGCCAGGGTCAGGTTGGACGAGCCGGTCTGCAGCACGTTGATCAGGTTCTTGTTGAAGTCCTGACGGATCTGCACGACCGAGAGGTTCGAACCGAGGCTCGAGGCTTCCGAGCGCAGCGTGCTCGACGCGGCGTTCAGATTGGTCAGCACCCTGTTGGCGGCTGCGTTGTCGATGAAGTCGACGCCGACGGTCAGGGCAGCAAGACCAAGACCCTTGGAGTTGTAGGTCACGCCGGTGATGTTCAGGCTCGACTTGCCGGTCTCGTCGAACACCAGCTTGAGCTGATCGCCGTTCAAGAGGTTGACGCCGTTGAACGAGGAGTCCTGCGAGGTCGTGTCGATCTGGTTCAGGATGTTGTTGTACTGGGACACCAGATTGGCACGCGCCGTCTGGGCAACGCCATCCTGGACGGGGTTGGAGGCCGTCGAGAAGGTCAGCGCCGAGGTGAGCGTTCCGCCGATCGCGCCGCCGGCAGCCGTCGAGCCCAGCGTCGAGGACGCGTAGTCGTTGGACGCGGTGATGGTCAGCAGGCCGTTGGCGTCGATCGTCGCAGACAGGTTGTTGGCCTGCAGCTTGGTGTTGAGCTGGTCGAGCGTCTTGACCGTGCCGTTGGTGCCGTCGCCGAAGGTGACGTTGACCGCCGTGCCGCCGTTGAAGGAGGAGAAGGTCAAGGTCTTGCCGGCGATGCCGCCGATGCCGGAGGTGCGGGCCGCGGTGAACGCGGTCGCGTTGCCGGTATTGCCGGCCAGGCCGAACACGTTCAGCGCATTGCCGGTGCCGGTGATCGAGAGGTCGGCGTTGACGCCGGTCGAGATCTTGAGCTGACCGGACGTATTGATCGTCGAATTCGACTGACCGGTGGCGGTCCCAAGCGTCGCGGTGCCGTTGGCGTTGATCGTCGCGGTCTGCACGCCGGTGGCAAGGTCGATCGCCTTCAAGACGTCGTTGACCGTGCCGGCCTGCAGGTAGACCGTCGAGTTGCCGTTGCCGTCGGTGACGACGTTGCCGCTGACACCGAAGCCGCTCGGAACGCTCGGAGCCCCGGTCGAGCCCGGAACCGGCGCGTTCTTGAAGGTGATGACGTGACCATCGACGTTCAGCGTCGAGCCGTCCGCGATCTCCGCACCCAGCGAGGCCGCGCTCGTGGTGCGGTTGACGTTCACGGTGGCATTGCCTGCACCTGTCGAGGTCGTCAGGGCGAGTGCCTTGAGCAGGTCGGCCTTGCCGGTGACGCTCAGATCCGCGCCTGTCGAGCTCCTCAGCGTGACGGCACCGCCGGCAACGGTCGAGGCGGTCTGGCCGACACTCGTGGCGATCGTCGCAGCACCCGCGCTGATGGCAACTGTCTTGACGCCGCTGGCCAGATCGATCGCGCTCAATAGATCGTCGACGGTTGCAAGCGTCGCAGGCGTGCCGGTGCTACCGAGATAGACGGTGGTATTGCCGCTGCCGTCGGTGACGAGATGGCCGCTGACGCCCGAACCGGCGGGAACACCGCTCGCCGCCGGCGCGACGCCGGCGCGGAAGGTGATGGTCTTGCCGTTCACGGTCAGGGTGTCGCCGTCGGCGGGCTGGGCGTTGCCGGCCAGGCCGCTGGCGCTCGTGCCGTTGGTGGCGATCAGGGTGATGGTGCCTTCCAGGGTCGTGGTACCGCCGGCGCCGGTCGTTGCGCCAGTGCTCGCGAAGACGCCGATGCTGGCGCCGAGCGTCGTGGTGCCGGTCGCCGCCGTGGTGCCGCCGGCCGCGCCGCTATAGAGCACGTTGCTGGATGCGGTGGCGCTGGCGAAGCTCGTCGTGCCGCGGAGGTCTGCCGCCGTCGCACCGGAGATGGTGGTCGAGACGTTGGACTTGGTGGAGTAGCCGACCGTGGTCTGCAGCGCCTGGTTGGCGATCGACTTGGCGCTGTCGATCAGCTTCTGCAGCGAGGTCAGGCCGGTGTTGGCAGCCTGCAGCACCTGCACGCCGTTGGCGATGCTGTCGAGCAGGTTGTTGATGTCGCTGGCGCGATTGTCGAGCGACTGTGCCGTGAAGAAGTTGGTGGGATTGTCCAGGGCCGAATTGACGCTCTTGCCGGTCGACAGACGGTTCTGTGTGGTGGCGAGGAGATCAGCAGTGGACTGGAGAGAGAGGAGGTTCTGGCGAACCGACGCAGAGAGAACAATACCTGACATGACTCTTACCCTTCTGGCTTACGCGTCTTCGTTCGATCGCTTCGGATCGAGTGACGGGGCCAGCGTGCCGCGACATGGCTAACAAAGGGTGAAACGAACATCGCCCGCATAAGCGCCGGTTCACCATAAGCGGGTGGGAAACGCGGAGCGAGATGGCAATCAGCCTGAAATCATTGGCAATTCTTTGCGCTTACGCTCCATTAACCATAACCGCTGGTTACTTTTCGGAGTATCGCCTGCCCTCTCAAAACCTCGAGCGATAAACGAAAAGCGGCGGGGCCGAAGCCCCGCCGCCAGATCTTGCTTGCGATGTCGTCCGCGACTTAGCGGAGCAGCTGGAGCACGCTCTGCTGCGACTGGTTGGCCAGCGACAGCGCGGAGACCGCGATCGACTGGCGGGTCGACAGCGCCTGGCTGTTGGCCGCCTCGACGTTGGTGTCGGCCAGGGTCAGGTTGGACGAGCCGGTCTGCAGCACGTTGATCAGGTTCTTGTTGAAGTCCTGACGGACCTGCACGATCGTCAGGTTCGAACCGAGGCTCGAAGCTTCCGAGCGCAGCGTGCTCGACGCGGCGTTCAGGTTGGTCAGCACCTTGTTGGTGGCGGCGTTGTCGATGAAGTCGACGCCGCCGGTCAGCGCAGCAAGGCCGAGACCCTTGGAGTTGTAGGTCACGCCGGTGATGCTGAGGTTCGACTTGCCGGTCTCGTCGAACACCAGCTTGAGCTGGTCGCCGTTCAACAGGTTGACGCCGTTGAACGAGGAGTCCTGTGCCGTCGAGTCTATCTGGTTCAGGATGTTGTTGTACTGAGACACCAGGTTCGCACGCGAGGTCTGGGCAACCGTATCCTGGACGGGGGTGGAAGCCGTCGAGAACGTCAGTGCCGATGTCAGCGTACCGCCGATCGCACCACCCGCCGCCGTCGATCCGATGGTCGAGGACGCGTAGTCGTTGGTGGTCGAGACCGTCAGCAGGCCGTTGGCGTCGATCGTCGCCGTCAGGTTGTTGGCCTGCAGCTTGGTGTTGAGCTGATCGAGCGTCTTGACGGTGCCGTTGGTGCCGTCGCCGAAGGTGACGTTGACCGCCGTACCGCCGTTGAAGGAGGAGAAGGTCAAGGTCTTGCCCGTGAGGCCGCCAACGCCGGAGGTCCGCGCCGCGGTGAAGGCGGTCGAGGTCCCCGTGTTACCGGCGAAGCCGAGCACGTTCAACGCATTGCCGGTGCCGGTGATCGACAGATCGGCGTTGACGCCGGTCGAGATCTTGAGCTGGCCGGAGGCGTTGATCGACGAGTTGGTCTGGCCGGTGGCGGTCGCAAGGGTCGCGGTGCCGTTGGCATTGATCGTCGCGGTCTGCACGCCGGTGGCAAGGTCAATCGCCTTCAGCACGTCGTTGACCGTGCCGGCCTGCAGGTAGACCGTCGAGTTGCCGTTGCCGTCGGTGAGGACGTTGCCGCTCGCACCAAAACCGCTCGGAACGCTCGGAGCACCGGTCGAGCCCGGGACCGGCGCGTTCTTGAAGGTGATGACGTGACCGTCGACGTTCAGCGTCGAGCCGTCCGCGATCTCCGCCCCCAGCGAGGCCGAGCTCGTGGTCCGGTTGACGTTGACCGTGGCGTTGCCGCCGCCCACGGCCGTCGTCAGGGCGAGGGCCTTGAGCAGGTCGGCCTTGCCGGTGACGCTCAGATCCGCACCTGTCGAGCTCCTCAGCGTGACGGCACCGCCGGCAACGGTCGAGGCGGTCTGGCCGACGCTCGTGGCGATCGTCGCAGCCCCCGAGCTGATGGCAACTGTCTTGACGCCGCTGGCCAGATCGATCGCGCTCAACAGATCGTCGACGGTCGCAAGCGTCGCAGGCGTGCCGGTGCTACCGAGATAGACGGTGGTATTGCCGCTGCCGTCGGTGACGAGATGGCCGCTGACGCCCGAACCGGAGGGGACACCGGTCGCCGCCGGCGCGACGCCGCTGCGGAAGGTGATGGTCTTGCCGTTCACGGTCAGGGTGTCGCCGTCGGCGGGCTGGGCGTTGCCGGCCAGGCCGCTGGCGCTCGTGCCGTTGGTGGCGATCAGGGTGATGGTGCCTTCCAGGGTCGTGGTACCGCCGGCGCCGGTCGTTGCGCCAGTGCTCGCGAAGACGCCGATGCTGGCGCCGAGCGTCGTGGTGCCGGTCGCCGCCGTGGTGCCGCCCGCCGCGCCGCTATAGAGCACGTTGCTGGATGCGGTGGCGCTCGCGAACGAGGTCGTGCCGCGGAGGTCGGCCGCGGTCGCACCGGAGATGGTGGTCGAGACGTTCGACTTGGTGGAGTAACCCACCGTGGTCTGCAGCGCCTGGTTGGCGATCGACTTGGCGCTGTCGATCAACTTCTGCAGCGAGGTGATGCCGGTGTTGGCAGCCTGCAGCACCTGCACGCCGTTGGCGATGCCGTCGAGCAGATTGTTGATGTCGCTGGCGCGATTGTCGAGCGACTGTGCGGTGAAGAAGTTGGTGGGATTATCCAGGGCCGAGTTGACGCTCTTGCCGGTCGACAGACGGCTCTGTGTGGTGGCGAGAAGATCAGCGGTGGACTGGAGGGAGAGCAGGTTCTGACGAACCGACGAAGAGAGGACGATACCGGACATTGAGTGTTACCCTTCTGGTACGCAACGCAACAAACAAACTTCGATTAGGATTAATCGATGCCGGGACGGTGAACGCAGACGGCTAACAAAGCATGAAGCGTGTCGCACCAGTCCTTGCGCGGATTCACCATACGCACGTTCGGAGCCTGATCCGCTCCCCCCATATCGTCATGATAGGATGACGCTTTTTGGTACAGCGACGAGCCATTTGCCACTTGTCAACCATAACTCAGAGTGAGCAATTGGCTGCATTCGAATGCATCATTCCCGGTTCGTTATGCGGCACCTGATGCCGGCGCAAAAAAGAAAGCGGCGGGGCCGAAGCCCCGCCGCCGGATCTTGCTTGCGATGTCGTCCGCGACTTAGCGGAGCAGCTGCAGCACGCTCTGCTGCGACTGGTTGGCCAGCGACAGCGCGGAGACCGCGATCGACTGGCGGGTCGACAGCGCCTGGCTGTTCGCCGCTTCGGTGTTGGTGTCGGCCAGCGTCAGGTTGGACGAGCCGGTCTGCAGCACGTTGATCAGGCTCTTGTTGAAGTCCTGACGAACCTGCACCACCGAGAGGTTCGAACCGAGGCTCGAGGCTTCCGAGCGCAGCGTGCTCGACGCCGCGTTCAGGTTAGCCAGCACCTTGTTGGTCGCGGAGTTGTCGATGAAGTCGACGCCGCTGGTCAGGGCAGCGAGGCCCAGGCCCTTGGAGTTGTAGGTCACGCCGGTGATGCTCAGGTTCGACTTGCCGGTCTCGTCGAACACCAGCTTGAGCTGGTCGCCGTTCAACAGGTTGACGCCGTTGAACGAGGAGTCCTGCGCGGTCGTGTCGATCTGGTTCAGGATGTTGTTGTACTGAGACACCAGGTTCGCACGCGAGGTCTGGGCAACGGTGTCCTGGACGGGGCTGGAAGCCGTCGAGAACGTCAGTGACGAGGTCAGCGTGCCGCCGATCGCACCACCTGCGGCGCTCGAACCGATGGTCGAGGACGCGTAGTCGTTGGTGGTGGAGACCGTCAGCAGGCCGTTGGCGTCGATCGTCGCCGTCAGGTTGTTGGCCTGCAGCTTGGTGTTGAGCTGATCGAGCGTCTTGACCGTGCCGTTGGTGCCGTCGCCGAAGGTGACGTCAACCGCCGTGCCGCCGTTGAAGGAGGAGAAGGTCAAGGTCTTGCCGGCGATGCCGCCGATGCCGGAGGTACGAGCCGCGGTGAACGCGGTCGAGGTGCCGGTGTTGCCGGCAAGACCAAGCACGTTCAACGCGTTGCCGGTGCCGGTGATCGACAGATCGGCATTGACGCCGGTCGAGAGCTTCAGCGCGCCGGAAGCGTTGATCGACGAGTTGGTCTGGCCGGTGGCGGTCGCAAGGGTCGCGGTGCCGTTGGCATTGATCGTCGCGGTCTGCACGCCGGTGGCAAGGTCGATCGCCTTCAAGACATCGTTGACCGTGCCGGCCTGCAGGTAGACCGTCGAGTTGCCGTTGCCGTCGGTGAGGACGTTGCCGCTCGCACCATAACCGCTCGGAACGCTCGGAGCACCGGTCGAGCCCGGGACCGGCGCGTTCTTGAAGGTGATGACGTGGCCGTCGACGTTCAGCGTCGAGCCGTCCGCGATGGTCGCACCGAGCGAGGCCGAGCTCGTGG
Source organism: Bradyrhizobium sp. ERR14 (assembly GCF_014198235.1). Classification (NCBI taxonomy): domain Bacteria; kingdom Pseudomonadati; phylum Pseudomonadota; class Alphaproteobacteria; order Hyphomicrobiales; family Nitrobacteraceae; genus Bradyrhizobium; species Bradyrhizobium sp. ERR14. The sequence continues at coordinate 340,986 of NZ_JACIHD010000002.1, forward strand.
TCCGGTTGACGTTGACCGTGGCGTTGCCGCCGCCCACGGACGTCGTCAGGGCGAGCGCCTTGAGCAGGTCGGCCTTGCCGGTGACGCTCAGATCCGCGCCTGTCGAGCTCCTCAGCGTGACGGCGCCGCCGGCAACGGTCGAGGCGGTCTGGCCGACACTGGTGGCGATCGTCGCAGCACCCGAGCTGATGGCAACTGTCTTGACGCCGCTGGCCAGATCGATCGCGCTCAACAGATCGTCGACGGTCGCAAGCGTCGCAGGCGTGCCGGTGCTACCGAGATAGACGGTGGTATTGCCGCTGCCGTCGGTGACGAGATGGCCGCTGACGCCCGAACCGGAGGGGACACCGCTCGCCGCCGGCGCGACGCCGGCGCGGAAGGTGATGGTCTTGCCGTTCACGGTCAGGGTGTCGCCGTCGGCGGGCTGGGCGTTGCCGGCCAGGCCGCTGGCGCTCGTGCCGTTGGTGGCGATCAGGGTGATGGTGCCTTCCAGGGTCGTGGTACCGCCGGCGCCGGTCGTTGCGCCAGTGCTCGCGAAGACGCCGATGCTGGCGCCGAGCGTCGTGGTGCCGGTCGCCGCCGTGGTGCCGCCCGCCGCGCCGCTATAGAGCACGTTGCTGGATGCGGTGGCGCTGGCGAACGAGGTCGTGCCGCGCAGGTCGGCGGCCGTCGCACCGGAGATGGTGGCGGAGACGTTCGACTTGGTGGAGTAGCCGACCGTGGTCTGCAGCGCCTGGTTGGCGATCGACTTCGCAGAGTCGATCAGCTTCTGCAGCGAGGTGATGCCGGTGTTGGCAGCCTGCAGCACCTGCACGCCGTTGGCGATGCCATCGAGCAGGTTGTTGATGTCGCTGGCGCGGTTGTCGAGCGACTGTGCCGTGAAGAAGTTGGTGGGATTGTCCAGGGCCGAATTGACGCTCTTGCCGGTCGACAGACGGTTCTGCGTGGTGGCGAGAAGATCAGCAGTGGACTGGAGGGAGAGGAGGTTCTGGCGAACCGACGCGGAGAGGACGATGCCTGACATAACTCTGTTACCTTTCTGGTAAACGACGCAACTGTTACTCGTCTGCTTGGATCGAGAGTGACCCAGCGACCGGCGGACCGTGGCGCCGAGACCTCTAACGAAACATGAAATGAAATCCGTGCCTTTGCCGGGTTTCGCGTGATTCGGCCGGGGACGCCGCGCAAGATCGCCGCGCAGCCGCAAGGGTACGACCTTGAAAATATTGCGGTTTCCCGCGTGAACGGCTGGAATTTACAGCTCGTTAACTAATTCCGAGCGAGAATCACGTCTTAATAGGCCGCAACGAGCGCTCGGTTACGAAAGCGTTGATGGAGAACAGGCAATGGCCCTCAAGGTCGAGCTCAGACCGCACGAACGCATCATCGTCGGCAACTGCGTGATTACCAACACGGACCAGCGTGCGCGCCTCCTGATCGACGGCGACAACGTGCCGATCCTGCGCGAGCGCGACATCCTCACGCCGGAGACCGCGGATTCGCCGGCGAAGCTCGTCTATCTGGCGGTCCAGCTCATGTACATCTCGCCGGATCCGCAGAGCCAGCACGGCACCTATTTCAACCTGGTGCGCGATATCGTCACCGCGGTGCCGAGCGCCTGGCCGATCATCGAGGGCATCAACAACAACATCCTGAACGGCGACCTCTACCGGGCGCTGAAGGATGCCCGCAAGCTGATCGCCTATGAAGAGAAGCTGCGGAGCCAATTCGAGGCCACCCATCCCCAGACGGAAGCGGCCAAGGACGTGAGCTCCGCCGCCTGACCATCGACGCAAACGACAACGGCCCCGGATCGTCTCCGGGGCCGTTGTCGTTTCAGCCATGCACCAGTGCTATTGCGCCGCGAGCGGCGGTGCCTCGACCTCGATCATTCCGTCGGCGAACCGCCGGCTGCCGAACTCCAGCACGGCCGCGACCAGCGCGTCGATATCCGCCTCCTCGGTGCGGTGATTGACGATCGCGGCGCGGATCGCAAACCTGCCGTCCAGCGTCGTGCTCGAGGGAGCTGCTATTCCGGACTCCTGGATGTCGGCGACAATCTCGCGATTGACCGCATCATCGGCACGATAGCGGAAGCAGACGATGTTGAGGTTGACCGGCGCCAGCAATTCCAGCCGCGGTTCGGCCATTACGCGGGCCTCCAGATATCTTGCCAGCGCGCAGCTTCTCGTGATCGTCGCACCAAGCCGATCGGTACCGAATGTCTTCAGCGTGAACCACGTCTTCAGCGCACGGAAGCCGCGCGACAGATCGGGACCGAGATCGCAGGGCCAGACCGCGCCCGCCGCAAGCCCCCTCGCCTCGCGGCGCAGATAGGCCGCGGGCTGTGCGAAAGCCTGCCGATGCTGCTCGCCATCGCGCACCAGGAGGAAGCCGGCGTCGTAAGGCACTTGCCCCCATTTGTGGAAGTCGAGCGCAATGGAATCGGCGAGCTCAATGCCGCCGAGCAGCGGCGCGAGCTCGGGCGAGAAGATCGCAAGCGCACCGAAAGCACCATCGACGTGAAACCAGATGCCCTCCTCGCGGCACAGCTCTGCGATCGCCTTGAGGTCGTCGATCGCACCAATGTCGACCGTGCCGGCAGACGCCACGACCAGGAACGGCTTGAAGCCGACCTCGCGATCAACAGTGATTTGCGCACGCAGCGCGGCTACGTCGATGCGATGATCGGCATCGACGCCGACCTTGCGCAGCGCATCGGTGCCGAGCCCGGCGATGTCCATCGCCCTGGAGACGCAGCCATGCGCGGCCTGCGACGTATAGGCCGTCAGCACCGCACCGTCATTGCCGATGCCGTATTGCCGCGCCAGCGTGCCGAGTGCAGCCGTCCGCGCCACCAGCACCGCCATCAGATTGGCCATCGACGTGCCCGTGACGAAAATGCCGCTCGCACTGTCCGGAAACGCGAACAGGTGGCGCATCCAGTCGACGATCTGGCGTTCGACCTCGATCGGCATGTGGTCGCGTCCGCCGAGATTGGCGTTGAGGCCGGCCGCGAGCATGTCCGCGACCATGCCGACCGCGGTGCCGCCGCCATGCACCCAGCCCATGAAGCCGGGATGGACGTTGCCGGTCGCATACGGCGCGACGTGATCGGCGAATTCGCGATAGACCTCGGCGAGGTCGCTCGCCTCGCGCGGCACGTCGGCCCTGAAGGCCGCGCGGGCGCTATCAGGGATCGACTGCCAGACCGGGCGCGCCCGGACGTTGGCGATGCCGTCGATCGCATCGTCGAGCATGCGATGGGCGAGAGCGCGAAATTCGCTCCAGTCCTGCGGGTCGAGCGAGGCGTGCGCAACGGAGCTTTGCGCGTTGCGGATGATCTCGTTCATGCTGCACTCCCCTCGCCTGCTCTTGCATGCCGCGACAACATCGCCGAGAACGCCGCAAAGATCTTGCGCATCTGTGGCGGCTTGTAGGGAAACACGGCCGGCGAATCCATGTTGTGCACGACAGCGGTGTTGTCGGCCTCGAACACCAGGAGCTCGCCGCCCTGGTTCTCGGCGCAATCGACGATGAAATAATCGAGGCCGACGCGCCTGCTCATCTCGTCGAGCGCGCTTTTGTGGCGCGCGGCGAAGGCGTGATCGAAGTCGCGCATGAAGATCGCTTCTTCTGCCCGCTTCTCCTCGCTGAACGCCATGTAGGCGTTGAGATACCAGATGTCCCAGCGGTCGGCGATCGCCATGTGGCAGGCGTAAGGTTTGCCGTCGACCATCGCGAGACGATATTTGCGGTAGAGCCCGTCGGGATTCACATAGTCGACGAAGCGCGCGACGAAAAAATCCTGCTCATCACGCTCGGCAAGATAGGCTGCGAGCGCGGCCGCATCGTCGAGCTTGGCGAGTCCGACGCCGGCATGCGAGCCGCGCGGCCGCGCGATCATCGGAAAGCGCAATTCACCCGCGATGTCCCGGCAGGCGATCTGCCCTCGCGAAAGATCTGACAATTGCGCGCGCGTCGCGTGAATGGTCGCGGGAATATCGAGACCCGGCACGCCGGCCAGCAGCCGATGCAGCTTGTCGCGATCGAGGTTGCCGATGCGATCGGGACGATTGAGCAGCGGCCGCGGCCAGTGCGGCGCGGCCTGCTCGATCGAGGCGAGCGCCTCGCGGCATTCCTCGGAATCGGAGGCGACCACGATGGCAACGTCGTGCTCGGGCAAATTCTCAGGCAGACCGACGCCCTTGACAACGTAGAGCGTCAACAGCTCGATGTCGGAGCCTTCGAGCAGGAAATCGATCGGCGTGTTGCCGCCCATGTCGATGTCGGCTGCAAGCGCGAGCACGCGCAAGCCCGGCTTCGGAGCAGCGCTCGGCGTGCGAAACAATTGGTGGAAGCTCAGCACTTCCGACTGGATCGCAAGCCCCTGATCCTTGTCGCCGAGAAGCTGGGTGATCAACGACAGATCCAGCCCTTCGCCCGCCAGTGCGGTCCCCGCCGCGATCCGCGCCAGCAGCTGGTCGCGCAACGGATGCAGGTCGACACCTTCGAAGGCCTGGCGCGTCAGCTGCGAAAAGCCGATGCGATCGGCGTAGTTCGCCGCGGTCATGCGAAGCGGCGCGGAAACCGGATGCTGCATCTCACACCTCGAACGCGGAGTTTACCGGCGCGGCCGCGACCGCGCCACGGTCAAGCAGCAGCTCGATCTTTACCAGGACGTGGGCGATGCGATCGAGAATTTGCTGCACGTTGCGTTGCGCCTGCGCGATGTCGGGCGACCAGGCCTCGGTCACGAGCCGTGCGCCGACGCAGAGGCGCAGCACCGCCTGCGGTGCCTCGTCCTGCCGCTCCAGACGGACCGGCTGGCCGATCAGGCAGCGCTGCACGGCGACCTGCCGGTCCGCCGCACTGCCGCCGATCGCCTCGTTCATGTCGCGCGCCAATGCCCGATGAACGGCGGCGGTCTCGGCGATCGAGACCGGCTTGCCGTCGCGCAGCAGGATGAATGGAAAGATCGTGGTTTGTGCAAATTCCTCATCATCCGCGCCGGCAGTCCCGATCGCGGATGGAACGGGGCGAAGCGACGGCGACAGCGCGATCATGCTGTCGATGCCGACGGCGAGCTCGGCGAGTATCTCCGCGCGGAAAGCCCCGGGCACCGTGTAGTAGCGGCCGATCTCGGCCAGCGCCGCTTCCCAGCGCAACCATTGACCGAAATTCGGACGGCGCTCGAAGCGCGAACGCAGCGCCGTCCAGGCCACCGGCCAATCGCAACGGCCGGCATAGTCGAAGATACCAGGCGCGATCCCCTCGACCCGGTCGAGCGACCGCGAAAGGCCCTTCGGCACCAGCACCGCGCCGCTGAAGGCCGGCCCGCCGAAGAATTTGGAGCCCGTCATCAGCACCATATAGCCGCGGTCGAGATAAAAGCGCAGCCGGCGGCGACCGAGCCGGGCCTGGCAGGCGTCGACGACGATCTGGACCTTGCGCGGCCAGCGCCGCGCGATCTCGTCGAGACAGGCCGCGCTCGGTGCGCGCCAGCCGAGCTTGGATGCATCCATGATCTGGAGCAGCACGGGCGCGCCTTGCGCGATCGTGGCCTCGACCGCACGCAGCACCGCGGCATCCGTGTCCGCGCGCATCGCAATCCCGGGCTCAGTCGCGAGCAGCGGCAATGCGAGACTGGCGCCGGCGAGCCCGGCAACCGCACCGTCCTTGCGAACCGCAAGGCCGCTCGCCGTCATGGAGCTGAAATGGTGCCCGCGGGCGGTATGGATCGTCCCGCTTCCGGTCTGGTCGGCGCCTACCACGATCGTCACCGGCGGCGCCCCGAGCACCGCGCGCGCCAGGAACAGGGCATGGAGCTGGGAGTCGGTGCCGGAGGGCGAGAACACGACGTCGACGCGCGGCGAGAGCTGGAGATGGCCGCGCAGCTCGTCCCGCATGTCCTCGCAGCGCGCATCGAAGGCGATCTCGACCTCGTCGAACAGGCACTTGTGCATCAGCTCTTCGCGCGCCAGCGCGGCACGGTCGTAAGCCACTTGCGAGATCGTCGATGCGGTCGAGGAGGCGAAATTCCAGATCTCCGGCTCCGGCGAAGCCGCGCAGCCATAGCCATTGACGCGATCCCTGGCGTCGAGCGCCAGCCGCGGATCGCCGCCGGAGACCAGCAGCGTGTCCAGTGGCGTGAAGAGATCGCGCAGGCGATAACGCGAGCCGCCGTCGGGGGCGCGCTCCTGACCTGACAGACGGGATGCGCCGGCGCTCATCCCGGAACGCTCACGCGGCATCGGCCGCAGCCGCCGGCGCGAATTGCGAGGCGATATCGCCGTGGAACACCGACGGCCCGACGTGATCGAGCGAGCTCTGGATGTCGGCCCAGATCTCGCCGCCGATATCGGTCCAGCGCTTGCAGAAAGCGAAGTCCTCGGACAGATACGTGCCGGTCGCCGGATCGATCATGCATTCGAACAGCGCAAACCGGTTCTGGCTCGCCGCCAGCGTGTCGTGCGAATGCTCACGGAAGAACTGCAACGCCGCATAGTCCGGATGACGGCACATCGCCTCCAGCGCCTGGCGCCGGATCATCAGGAAGCCGGTGCCGGCATAGCGCACCCGGGTGAAACCGTTGACCACGACGATGCGGTCTGGATCCTCGATCTCGAGCACGTAGTCGAGCGAGGCGGCCGGCACGTCGGTGCGGCCCGACTGGATCGCCCGCGCGGCCTTGTCCCAATTGACCCGCTTGATCGGATAGCAGCCGGCGACGACATCCGCGCCGCATTCGATCAGCCGAAACACCTGCTCCGGCCTGAAGCCGATATCGGCGTCGATGAACAGGAAATGCGTCGCCCTTGGATCGTCCAGGAACATCGCGACCAGATTGGCCCGCGCGCGGGTGATCAGCGCATCGCCGTCGCGCAGCAGCACCTTGAGCTCGAGATTGGACATGCCGTGCACGGCGCGCTGCAGCGCGAAGATCGAGCTCGCATAGATGCTCGACACCTGCCCGCCGAAGCACGGCGTTGCCACCACCAGTTGCATCCTGTCCGACATCGGCAGCTCCGCCCCGCTCCAATCCTCACCAAGAGGTAAAGAGGCATGGTTAACGGCGCCTTAACGCATCCTTACAGGAACTTGACGAGCGAGAGCTGCGCCAAGTTCGAGGTCACCTGATAGGACGCCTGGAGCGCGTTCTGCAGCGCCAGCAGCTGGCTCGCGACCTCGTCCGGCGAGGCCGATTCCGCCTGGTCGATGATGGTCTGGAGCTGCGCCTTGGCCTGGGTCTGGCGCGTGCTCGCGTCCTTCATCGTGTTCTGGGCCATCGCGATGTCGGTCTGGATGTCCTCGATGCGCTGCTGGCCGGGCTGCTGGGTCAGCGCCTGGGTCGTGCGCAGGCTCAGCGCAGCGACCTGCCCGCCCGAATACTGCCCGGTCGGCGAGGTCGAGAAGGTCCCGAACACCGCGATCGCCTGCAGCTGCCGGCGGATCGCGTCCTCGTTCGCCTGGGCGCCGTACTGCACCGTGACGGAATCGTCAACGCGCGCCATCGCGGTCGAGCGCGCCGAGCCGGGCCCGTCATTGCCAAGATACCATTCCACGGTGGTGGCCGAGCCGTTGACCAGCGTCGTCGCCGAGCTCGCGGGCGAGGATCCGACCCGCAGCGGCGGCTGGGTGGCGGTCACCGGCGTCGCGCTGAAACCGAGCGAGCCCAGCGCGCCGGTATTCGAGCTCGTGATGTTCAGGCTCGCCGCATCGTCGGTGTTGATCGTGATCGAACCGCCATGGACCGTCGAGGGCTTCGACGTCCCCGTGATCTGGTCGATCTTGCCGAGCAGGTTCTGGATGCTGTCGGTGACGTTGAGCTGGTTGCCGGTCGCGCCCGAACTGACGAAGGTCAGCGTGGTGCCGTTGACGGTGATGGTGTCGCCGGCGACGAAGCCCGGCGAGATCGAATCCGAGGGGCTCGCCCCGGACAGCGCGGTCGCGCCGGTCACGGGCGCCGGCGGCGCCGCCTGGTTGCTGACGGGCGTGCCGATCGCCGAGCTTGCGGTGTTGAAGAAATTGTCGCCGGCGACGATCGCGGATGCCGCCACCAGCGAGGTGTTGGCGAGCTTCGTGATCGCGGTGTTCAGCGCGGCGTTGAGGTTGTTCGCGGTGTTGGTCGGGTTGACGGGGGTGCTGGCGTCGATCGCGAAGCTGCCGAGCGGCGTCGGCGTCGCCGTCGACGCGGTCAGATCGATCTGCTCGGTCGAGCCGTCCGGCAGCGTGAACTGCACGCTCAGCTTGTCGCCATTGTTCGGGTTGACGCCGTTGAGATCGACCGAGAACGACACCGGCGAGCCACTCGGGCCGGTGATGGTCGCGCCCGTCAGGGTCGAGGATACCGCCTTGAGCTTCAGCCCGAACGGCGATCCGGCGGCGTCTTCCGACACCTGGATCGAGCTCGGCGTCGGCTGCGTCTGCACCAGGCGGCCCATGCCGTTGGCGCCGAGGTCGGCGGCCTGGCGCTCCGCCATCACGGTCTTGAACCCCGCCTGCGTCGTGGTGCCGTTGATGATGTCGCCGGCATCCGCAACCGACTGCGTATTGACTGCGGTTCCGGAGAACAGATAGCGGTTGCCCGTCTGCGTGTTGAGCACGCCGACCATCGAGCCGAACTGGGCGGCGGCGGTGTTCTGCGCGATGGTCTGGCCGTTGACGTTGAGATCCTGCGCGGTGTTGGCCGCGCCGGTCTGCACCGTGCTGCGGATCTTGGTCAGCGACTGCAACGCGGTGTTGGCGAGGTTGATGCTGACATTGACGTTGGTGATCGTGTCGGTATAGGCGGCGATGTTGGAGAGCTGCGCGCGCCCGGCGATCGCAAAGCCCTCGTTGGTGCCCATCCCGGAATAGTTCTGCGACAGCTTGCCGGTCGAGAGCTGCGTCGACAGGTCGGTGAGCTGCTGATTGATGTTGCGGATCTGCGAGCCGAGAATCGACGAAGAGTAGTTGATGCTGCTGATCGACATGTTTCAGAGCCCTGTTACTTGTTACACTTGAGCCTGGAGCAACGTATTCATCATGCTCTGCACCACCGACATGACGTGGGCGTTGGCGGCATAGGCATTCTGGAGCTGGATCAGGTTCGACATCTCCGAGTCCAGATTGACCTTGGAGGTCGAGTCGAACTTGGCCTGGAGCGTCGAGACCACGACGCTCTGGCCCTGCTGCAGCTGGGTGGCCTGGGTCGCGGAATTGGCCTGGACGCTCAGGAACTGCTGCAGATAATTCGAAACGCTGCCGGTGAAGGGCTGGCTCGCCGAGCCGAGACCGCTCGCTGGCGAATAGGAGAACACCGCCGAGGTGAGCTGCGAGTAGAGATAGTCCGAACGCGCGGTGTCACCCGAAGGCGTCACCGGCGAGGTGTTGTACACCGACATCCGGGTCGGATCGGAGACCAGCTGCGTGTTCACGGCGATGCGTCCGGCAAGGCCGGTCATCTGCGAGCCCGAGGCGGTGATCGCGCCGGTGTAGAGCGCCTGTCCGCCGTCGGTGAACAGCGGCAGTTGCGGATTGCCCGAGGTCAGCGACGAGATCGTCTTGGTGATCGAGGATGAATTGACCTTGGCGAGGCCGCTGTTGTCGTCCGTGATCCGCAGCGTCGTGGCGGTCGCCGGCGACGGCGCGGCGGAGAACGTCAAATGCGAGGTGGAAAGCGCCGTGTTGAGTGCCGAAGCGATCGCGCCCATGCCGCCGGAGAAGTTCACGCCGATCCGCATCGGGTTGGCGTTGGCCGCGTTCTGCAGCGGCAGCGCCGCCGGGTCGGTGACGTTGACAAGGGTGACCTGGCGCTTCGTGTTGGTCGCCGTGTCGGTGTAGGTGAAGGTGGCGGTGTTGCCCGGCAGCGCACCGGCAAGGTCGATGTCGAAGCCGGCCGGCGGGCCCGACACCGTGGTGCCGGCGGTGGTCTTGTCCGACAGCGCGCTCGACATCGTGGCGGCGAGCTGGTCGATCTGGTTCTGCGCCTGCACCAGCGTCTCGTCGCGCAGCTTCAGATCGGCCGCGATCTGGCCCGAGGAGACCACGTTGTTGGCGACGACGTCGACCTTCGAGCCGTTCGGCAGCACGATGTTGAGCGCGCCGACGCCGGACTTGGCCGGATCGATGTTGTAGAGCGAGGTCGCCGACAGCGCGCCGGCGGAAGCAAAGGTGAATTGCGAGGCGAGCCCGGCGCCGACGAGCTGGATGCCCGTCGTGGTGTAGATGTTGGCCTGGTTCGAACCGTCGGTGGTGACGCGCACGTCGACATATTTCGACAGCGTGTTGATGGCCTGGTCGCGCTGGTCCATCAGCGTCGCGGCCGAGGGGTCGTTGGCCGACAGGCCCTGCAGCTTGGTGTTGATGTCGGCGATCTGCTGCATAGCGACGTTGGCCGCTTGCGCCGAATTGCCGAGATCCTGCTCGACGTTGGAGCGCAGCGACTGGATGCCCTTGGTGGTGACGTTGAGCTGCGTGGCCAGCGCCTGCGCCGCGCCGAGCGCAACGGTTTGCGCCGATGAGGCGCCCGAGCTGGTCGACAGCGCTTGCAGCGCCGTGGTGAACTTGTTCAGCGCGGTTTCGAGCGTGCCGCTGTTGCCCGGCGTGCCATAGACATTCTGAAGCTGCTTCAGGATGTTGGCCATCTGATTGGCGTAGCCGCTGCCGCCGGTCTCGGTGCGCAGCTGATTCAGCACATAGGTGTCGAGCTCCCGGCTGACGCCGGTGGTCATCGCCGTCGAGCCGAAATCGCCGGTGGTGACCTCGATCTGGTTCGGGGTCTGGACGACGTAACCCGGCGTCTGCGCATTGGCGACGTTCGAGGAGACGATCGAGAGCGCGGCCTGGTTGGCACGCAGACCGCTCATCGCACTGGCGAGGGCTGAACTCAAACCCATGTTACTTGCCGCCTTTGGTTACGTTACGCGCCGATCAGCGCAACACGTTCAAGAGGTCCTGCACCATCGAATTCGCGGTCGTGATCACCTTGGTGTTGGCCGAATAGGCCTGCTGGGTCACGATCAGCTTGGTGAATTCGTCGGCGATGTCGGTGTTGGATCCCTCCAGCGAGGAGCCGCTGATGGTGCCTGAAGCGCCGTCGATGGCATCACCCGACTGCTCGGTCGCGGCATAGGCGCCGCCGTCCATCGCCTTCAGATAGTTGGTGCCGTTGAAGTGCGACAGCTGAACCTGAGCGAGGTTGAGGTTCTGGCCGTTGGAGAAGGTGCCGACCACGATGCCGTTGTTGTTGACGGCAACCGAGCGAAGCTGACCGGCGGCATAGCCGTTCTGCGTGATGGTGTTGATGGTCACCGCGCCGCTGGTGCTGGCATATTGCGTCAGTCCGCCCGAGGAGATGTTGAAGGCGACCGAGCCGAGCGACTGACCGCTGACGCTGACGTTGTTGATGGTGATGCCCGAGCCGCTCGGCGAGGTCAGCGAGCCGTCGCTGGCAAAGGTGAAAGTCTGGCCGGTATTGACCCAGCCGACGGTCGTGCCGGTCGCGTTCGGATCGGTCTGGTAGAACAGGTTCCAGCTATCCGAATGACCCGCACCCAGCGAGGCGCTGTCGGTCTTGGCCCAACGCAATTGCAGGTTCACCGGCGTGCCGGCGGCGTTGTAGGCGGTCACCGCGCCGCCGCTGATCGATTCCTTGGTGAAGGTCGCGATGTCATTGCCGATCACGCCGCCGGTGCCAGCGGTGCCACCGCCGTCGCGGTTCTTGGTGATGGTCGATGTGAAGCCGAGCGCCGAGAAGGCAGCGCTGTTGGAGCTGGACACCGAGAGGTTGGAGACGGTGCCGGTGTTCAGCGTGATGACGCCGCCGCTGCTGACCGTCGATCCCGAGGCGCCGGAGAGCGCGTCAATCTTGCCGAGCAGAGTCGTGACGTTGTCGGTGGTGAGGATCTGACTGGCGCTGGGAACCGTAGGCGGCGAGACGAAGGTCAGTGTCTGGCCGTTGACGGTGATGGTATCGCCGGCGGCGAAGCCGGACGAGAGCACCTGGGCGCCACCGGCGGTTGCGCTGCCGCTCAGCACCGTTGCCCCCGAGATCGCGGGTGAGGACAGTACGTTGCCGCCGCGGGTCACGCTGCTGATGCCGAGCGCGGTGGCGGCGGTGCCGCTGCCGACCGCCACATCGGTGCCGGTGCCGGTGGAGATCACGATGTTGCCGCTCGCGGAGAGCGAGGCCGTGACGCCGGCGCCGCCCGCGGTCTGGATTCCGTTCAGGATGTCCGCGACCGTCGCCGTCGTGCCCGCGCCGAGACCGATGGTGGTGTTGTTGCCGACGGTCGAGACCGTCGTGCCGCCGTTGAACGTGATGGTGTTGCCATTGATCGTCAGCGTCTGGCCGCTCAAGGCGGTGAGGATGCTGGAGGCGAGATGCGTGCCGACCGTGTTGTCGAGCGATGTGGTGGTCGAGGCCACCGCCGCCGAATTGTTCTGGAGTGCGACCGTGCCCGTGCCCGTCGTCGACGAATAGGCCGAACGGATGTTGCCGGTTGCAGCCGCGCCGGACACCATTGCGTTGGCATAGGGTGCGGGAGGTGTGCCGACCGGCAGCGGGTTGGCGGCGAAATCGGACGGGTTCAGCCCGCCGGCCGCCAGCAGCGTGCCGCTCGACGCGGTCGTTTTCGCCACTGTGTTCGGCTGCGTCGGCAGGTTCGCAGCGTACTGGATCGAGGTGGTCGCCTGCGCCGGAATGAAGTTGTTCTGGAATTGCAGCACGTTGGCCACGCTGCCGGTCGGGTTACCGGTCTTCGGATCGACCGTGACGCCCATCAGGTAATAACCGGCGCCGTTGACCAGATTGCCGTTGGCATTGAGCTGGAAGTCGCCGCGCCGCGTGTAGTAGGTGACCCCGGTGAAGACAGGCACGTTGTCGACGACGCCGCTCGCCTTCTGGATCGAGAAGAAGCCGTCGCCGGTGATCGCCATGTTGGTGGCGACGGTGGAGCCCGAGATCGTGCCCTGCGTGGTGATGGTGGCCTTGGCGTTGGCCGTCACGCCGCCCGCGACCTGCTTGCTCGGGACCGAGGAGTCGGGGATGAGATCGACGAAGCTGGTGCCGATGCCCTTGTAACCGGTGGTGGATGAGTTCGCGATGTTGCCGGAGATGTTCTGCAGCGCGTAGGACTGCGCCTGCAGGCCACCCACCGAGGTGTTCATTGCATCGAAGATACCCATAACTTTGTCTCCAAATCCGATCTCGGCGGCGGGTCGACATGGCCGCAGTCGGAGGAGACAGTCGCAAGGGCTATGCCAATGCGGGTATTCTCAGGAAATCAATGACTTAATGAAAAAGCCCCGGCCTGACGACCGGGGCACATTTGCCGGGACCGGCAACAATTGCCGGGACGTGATGTCATTCCGGAGCGGTTCGCAGGACCGAATCCGGAAGTTCGAGATTCCGGATTCGATGCTCACGCATCGCTCCGGAATGACGAAGGGAAAGACCTAAGTCGCCGAGGCCGCCGCCGGATGGAACACCAGCCCGAAACCGTCGATGCAATAGCGCAATCCGGTCGGCTTCGGACCGTCGTCGAAGACGTGGCCGAGATGGCCGCCGCAGCGCCGGCAATGCACCTCGGTGCGCACCATGCCGTAGGCGCGGTCCTCGGTCTTGCCGACATTGCCCTCGATCGGCTGGTAGAAGCTCGGCCAGCCGGTGCCGCTCTCGAACTTGGTCTCGGAGGCGAACAGCGGCAGGTCGCAGCCGGCGCAGGCGAAGATGCCTTTGCGGTGCTCCTTCAGCAACGGGCTGGAGCCGGGCCGCTCGGTGCCGTGGTTGCGCAGGATCTCATATTGCTGCGGCGTGAGCTGGGCGCGCCATTCAGCCTCCGTCTTCGTGATCTCGAACTTTTCCGCGGCTTTCTCGCCAGCCTCGGCGGGCGTTCCTCTCAGCCAGCGGAAGGCCCCGAGGCCGAACAGGCCGGCGGCAGTCGTCAACAGGATGCGTCGATCAAACATCTCATTCTCCGTGCGCGGGCAATCCACGCCCTGAGATACGGGCTTCTGTCGGCCAAAGTTACACGTCCGGGCGGAATTTCTCTCAAATTATTGGGAGGCGGCGCCATCATGCGAGGCCGGTTCCACGGCATGCTCTGCCTCCCGGACCGCGCGTTTCGGCGGCGGGGCCGGTCGCGGCCTGACGCCGGGCGGTGGGCGGCGCGGACCGGTGCCGGCGGCCCGATTGGCTTCGGCAAGGCGCGCCTCGCGCTCCCTGTCCTTGACCCTGGCGCGTTCGCGGTAGCGGGCGAGCGAGCCCGCGGCGGCAGAACTCGCCCTGCCCCAGATCCCGACCAGCTGGCCCGCGACCCGCCCCGTGGCGCCGCCCGCCCAGACCAGCTCGAACGGCGAGAACAGCTTCCAGCGCTCGTCGCCCCACAGGATGCTGCGCGCGATCATCTGCCCGGCCATGGCCGAAATGTTCATGCCCTGGCGGCCGAACCCGCTCGCCACCCAGAGGCCTTTGCGCAACTGGCCGATCTGCGGCATGCCGTGCACGGTCTGGCCGGTGGCGCCGCCGAACATTTCGCTGATCTCGACATTGCCGAGCTCCGGAAAGATCGTGCGGATCCGCCGCCTGACGCTGCCTGCAAAGCGCTGCGGACGCGCGGCCCAGGTGGTCTCCGGGCTCTCCCACATCAGCCGGTCGCCATCGACGATGCGGAAATGGTCGACCCCGTCGGAATCCATCACCGCTCCCTTGAAGGCGATGATCTCGTGCACGCGTTCGCCGAGCGGCGCGGTGGTCCCGGCATAGCGCCAGACCGGCAGCAGCGTCTCCGACAGCCGCCGCAAGGGCGCGCCGAGATGGATGTTGCCCGCGAGCACGATGTGGGTGGCGCGCAGCCGCGCCGACGGCGTGACGATGCGTTTGCGGATGCCGGAATGATCGATGCTGACGACCGGCGTGTCCTCGAAGATGCGGGCGCCGGCCCGCCGCGCCAGCGCCGCAAGGCCGTGCACATATTTGCGGCCGTCGACCTGGAATGCTTTGGGATAATACACGCCGTGGAAATAGCGATCGGTCTTGAGCACCTCGCGGACGCGATCGACCTGCCAGCCCTCGGCCTCGGTGTCGAAATCCTCGTTCAGCATCTGCAACCGGCTAATCAGACGGTCGCCGGCATCGACGTTGGAGACCTCGAGCACGCCGTTGCTCGGGGCAATCCCCGGCATGTTCTCTTCCGTGGCGTTGGCCCGGACGAACTCGGCCCCCTCCTTCGACAGCGTCCACAATTCACGCGCGTCCTCAAAGCCGATGCGCTCGATCAGGTCGGTGAGCGGCAGCGCAAAGCCCGGCATCACGGTGCCGAGCTGGTTGCCGGAGGCGTTCCAGCCGATATGACGGCCCTCGAGCACCGCGACACTGGCCCCGAGCCGGGCTGCCTCCAGCGCGATGGAGAGCCCGGCAAGCCCGGCACCGATGACGCAGATGTCGGCGTCGAGATCGAACGACAGCCGCACACGGTCGCGAAAGCCGGCTTCTTCCTGGGACACGCTTGTGAAAGTCTCGCTCATGTCGTTTTCTTAGAGCATGATCCGGAAAACTGTGCAGCGGTTTTCCGAACAGATCATGCTCGAAATAACAACCTTAAGCACGATGACGATTCGTTCTAGTCTCATCGCGCTTTACACCTGCCAGGCGCTTGTCACCTTGTCCCCGCCCGCGTCTGTACATTATCCGCGACCGTAACGATTCGAGAATGCCATGCGCCGTTTGATGCTGCTGCGTCACGCCAAGACCGAGACCGACGCGCCGAGCGGCCGTGACCAGGACCGACGGCTCGATGATCGCGGCCACAAGGATGCCGCCCGGATGGGCGACTGGATCGCTGCCCATCCGCCCTTCCCCGAGACCGTGCTGGTGTCGCACGCCGTCCGGGCCCGGCAGACCTGGGACATCGCCTGGGAGGCGATGAAGGACCGCGTCCCGACGCCGCAGGTCGAGATCCTGCCGGAACTCTACGGCGCCGATCCCGCGCAGATCCTGGACTCCATTCGCACCGCAACCGCCCCGGCCAACCCGAAGCGATTGCTGCTGGTCGCCCACAATCCCGGCATGCACGAGGCCGCCTTGATGCTGATGGGCGGCGGCGATCATGATGGCGCCAGGGCGCTCAGCCACAATCTGCCCACCGCGGGGCTTGCGATCTTTGACTTTGACGTCAAGGATTGGGGTGACGTGGCCTACCGCCGCGGCAAGCTGGTGCTGTTCACCAGCCCCAAGCTGCTTCGATCGGGATGATCGCGACGGCCGGGAAAACGTGCTGACTGGAAGATTTGGAGGCGCAGATGTTCAAGTCCATCCTCGTGCCCATCGACCTCGCCGACACCGACCTCGCCAAGCCGGCGATCGCGACCGCCGCAACGCTGTCGCAGACCTGGAGCGGCCAGGTGCGCCTGCTCAACGTGCTGCCGATGACGCCGGTGATGCTGGCCGAATACGTGCCGGCCGACTTCGACGAGCAGCAGCGCCAGACCTCGGAAGAAGCCCTCGCCATCGTCGCGCGCGAATCCGGCATCGAAGCTTCCCGCATCTCCAGCGTGGTACGCCAGGGCGGCATCTATCACGAGATCCTGGAAGAAGCCGTGCACATGAAGGCCGATCTGATCGTGATGACCTCGCACCGGCCGGCAATGCGCACCTATTTCCTCGGCTCCAACGCGGGGCATGTGGTGCGCTACGCGAAGTGCTCGGTGCTGGTGGTGAGGCATTAAGGACTGGATCGATTCCCTTGTAGCCCGGGTGAGCGAAGCGACACCCGGGGACCGCTCGCGCACGAATCCTCGGACGTGGTCTCGCGGCAGAGTGCGACGAACTGCTAACGGACGTCTAAGCGGTGCGGATTTGGGCAGATGGCATCAGGGCCCGCAAAACAAGATCAGCTAAAGCCCTATGATGGATCTGTGACCGTACTGTTCGAACCTCCTGCGGCGAAGCCCTCAGACATGCCAGACGAACTCTCGCGTTTCAAATCCCTGAGTTTGTCGAAAATCGACAATCGTTTTAGACACCAAGCGACGAGGCCAATACGATCGGTGAAGTCGTATATGCCGCGCTCTTCTGATTTCGCCGTTCTGATTGCGGGATCGATAAGCTCGGCAGGAGCTCCGCGCCTATAGCAGGCCCGAAATAAAGCCGAAAAAAACAGATGTTAAATGCTCAGGCGGAGTTACGTTTTCAAGTTCATCCGGAGACATTGTGACCGCCTGGTTGTTTCGGCACTCTGATCAAAACGCCGCTGCACGATCCTCTTTGCAACGTCTTAGCCCTCACCCCACGGCGTGCGCATCCGAACGTCGCTCCTCGTCGTTTGCCAATGTGACGGGCATAGACTTCCCACCGCATCTAACACCATGTCAGCCCTGCATAACTATTGCAGATTACCGGAGCCGAATAGTCCGGAATCACGCTCAACCCGGGCCAGATTGCCAACGCAGCGATCGCCCACGCGAAATAGAGCGCGGGACTGCCTTCTTAGTTCATTGTGACGTTGGACAGATGGCACATGTCTGTCTAGTTGTCATTGAGGCCGTAGGGTTGGCGCGTGTGCAGCCGCTCCTTCCAATTGCTTTCGAGCCATTGAACTTCTTCCGGCGGCATCGTGGGCGAAACGAGTTCCAGGATGGTGAAACGAAAGTTTGTTGGGTCACGCTGCCGCAGCAATCTATTCCCGCCGTGCCCGGATGCTCCATAGTTTCGCCACCTGCCTAAGAGGTTTTCCGATCCATACGCGGACCCCACGTAGCCCTTCGCATCCGAGCTATCAAAAATGTAGTAGATACCCCGCCACTCGGCGAGCTTCGCCTGCCAACGCTTCGGCAAAATACTTAATTGGCTCCAAGTAAGGTCTAGCTCGTTCCATTTCTGCATCGCTGTATCGAGCGCGCTGTCTTCGAGAACAGCGTGAATGGACATCCGATTGCGATGGGCGCGCCGCCACCAAGATCGCTCGGGGGGCGGCCAGTCCACAATCAATTTGCCCTTCCATTCAGAATAGAAGTCCAAGGGCTTAAGGTCGAACCAAAGGCAAGATCGGCGGCCACTCACAAACCCACGCATTCCCAGCTTCTTTAGCTCAGCATTCGCCGGGATGCGCCAAAACTGCTGCTGAGTGAGAGGTCTTGGTTTTCCGATACCATATGCGGCGATGAATAATGCTTTGCCGGAGCCGTAGCGGATGAATGAGGCCACATGACTAGCTGACAGCAAGACCTTCTCGATCCTCTCACTGTGCGCCCTTTGGTAGGCGTTGAATAGGTCAGGCCGGTCGGCTGCCAAAAGAGGAAAGATCTTATTCAGTTCAGGCTCGGTGGGACGGTGCCGAAACACAACAACGCGACTCGGGTCAATACCTCTTCTCAACAAGAGCTCGTTCAATTCCATGTGCCCGATCCATATTAGCGTGTCCGAGTAAGGCACAGTAGATCAAGGCCTACAGCGTTTTCTGCCGCGCAAATGGTGTTAGGGCCGTTATCCACGGGGAATGATCGTCCGTTGAGCCGTTTCCACTCGCTGCAGAGATCCATCGATTTGTTGAGCATACGATCCAACAGAGCTTCCGCCGAACAAAGTCGGAATTCCACGCCGAAGCCGTCGAATTTTGCCGCGCTGCCGCTGGGCTTGGGTGTGCTCGGTCTTGCGTCGCGTGATCAAGCTGCAGATGTCTCACTCCGCCACCCCCTTTCGATTTACCGAAGCAGCTAGCGCGGCTTCTCTAGTAGACGCAGCCTGTGCCAAATTCAGGATATCTCGCCATCCATTATTCATGCGCGTTGCGCGCTCGCGAACGAAAAAAGAACAAGAAGCAAACCAAACCTCTAAGCATTGGGGGCCCGAGATCGGTCGCGCTAGGCGACTTTCCGTGGATAAGGTGTCCGGATCCGTCAGGTCAATCCTGCGGGGCTGTGATATTTTCAAGCAAACGCGGTTGGAAGCTATGGCGGGCCCCAAAGAACTTCTAGCAAATGCGGAGCGGCTAATTTCAGACGCGACGCATCTGTGCGAGCACGGTCGAACACGCTCTGCTGCGACGCTGATAGTCGTCGCACTCGAACAAATGGGGGCATTCGTCGAGATCCTTACACGTCGCACCTATCCGAATGCTGATGTTCAAATGGGATTATTTGGCTCCAAGTCCAACAGCCACGCAAGACGGCAAGACGTCTTAGCGGGGCACGTATTTAACTTCGCCATGGCACAGTTCGCAGCGCGTTGTTTATCAGAAGGCTATATTGCTGAGCACGGCAGCATGAACGCTGCCAATTTCATTCCTTGGTTGTTACAGTTGAAGAATTACAGTCTCACGGAAAAGCAACAGGAGGCGCAAGGACGCTGTCCCGATCTCGCCACTGCTCACCTGCTGTTACATCTCACACGAACCAATTTCCTCAAGCACCTAAGGGAATACGGTCTCTACGAAGACGTCGAGCGGACTTTTTCAGAGGCCGAGATCGCCGAGACGATCGAACTTGGGGCGAAGGTGCGCGTCATCCTTGAAAGGTCTCACGTTGTGCCGGAGCCTCCGAAGATAGCGGGGATCAACATGCCAATGGGCTTAGTTCTCGACCCGTAATCCGATTGCTATGCAGCAACTTTGTCTTGCCGCATTGCAAGCCACGGCAGCGGGATACGACGATAGCCGAAGGAAGCCGCGCACATGAAGGCCGATTTGATCGTGATGACCTCGCACCGGCCGGCGATGCGCACCTATTTCCTCGGCTCCAACGCGGGGCATGTGGTGCGCTACGCGAAGTGCTTGGTGCTGGTGGTGAGGCATTAAGGATCGTCATAGCCCGGTCTCGTAGGGTGGGTTAGCCGTGCGGACTGCGCGAAGCGCTGACCGCTCGGCGTAACCCACCACTTTAATATCCGCGGCGGCAGAAAGGTGGGTTACGCTTGGGGACCGCGCTTCGCGCAGCCCGGGGCCAACCCACCCTACTCGTCTACAATCCCTTGCGTTTCTACAATCCCTTGTGTGGCCCGACGGGCAAAACACCCAATTGGTCGGTCAATCCGCGCCGTCGAAAATATTCCACTTTACCGAAATTCGGAAATGACGTATGTGTCGAGCGACCCGGCCCAAGGAAGAGGGGCGTATCGCGATCGTCACGAACGCGGGCCGGGCGGCGGTGGACGCAGGTGACATCGGCGCGAAGGGTTTTGCAGGGCAGGTAACTGTGAGCAAAGACCTCGCGCACACGACCGGTGTGATTCTAGCGTACGGCAAAATCGTGTGGTCCTGACGCCCGGGGCCTGTGCGTCAAGTGTTGCGGTGATGGGTGTCGTCCAACCGGACGCATCCGTCAGCCATCCGCAAGGCGACGGGGGCAATAGTGCAACGCTCCCCGGGGAGAGCACGACATAAGCCGTAAAACCACTGCGCAGGGAAGGCCGGGATGTCCTGGCTACACCTGTATGCCGCTGTGCAGCTTCTTGTTACGCAGATTTCGCACAGTGGACCGCGGGTGCCAGCCGGCGCCCGGTCTTCCCTGCGCCCTCTTTCAATTGAGGGCGAAGCGATGAAGCACAGCTCGGGCGAGATGAGCCGCGAGGATGCGAAGCTGTGTCTGTTGTTCGAAAATGAATCGATACATGCCGCGACCACCAAGCCATCCCCGTCACCCCCGCGCAACGGCGAAGCCGTTGTCGCTGGAGGTGCGCGCACTGCGGCGCGACAGCGTCGCAGTGCAAGCCTCGAAGGGCGACGGCCCGGCTGCATCTCGGCCACTCATCCTTCGAGGCTCAGCATGCGATGCGTTCGCATCGCATGCCTCGCACCTCAGGATGACGGGACAGATAGTGTCGATGCGGAAAGAGTCGGGATGGCTTGAGTTAGAACTGTTCGCCAAACACCGCTCTCGTGCCCCGGACGCGGCGCAGCGCCTCTTCGGCGGTGCGCTGCAGAGCCGGGGCCCATGTATCAGCGACTGCGCGGCTTCCTGGGTCCCGGCTCTGCGCAGCAACGCTTGCGCGTTGCGGCGCGTCCGGGACACGGGAGGCTCACAGATACCGCGTCAGCTCGGCCTTGACCTGCCCGTAGACGGCGTCCTCGATCTGGCTGCGCGTGATCCCGATGTCGCGCAGGGCGCGGTCGTCGAGCTCGTTCAAGGTCTTGACCGCGGAGCGGCGCTCGAGGCGGTTGAACAGCGCATAGGCGCCTTGGGCGAGCGTTGCAAAAAATCCGCCCGTCGAGGATGGGCGTAAACTCCGCCCTGCAGTTTGCGAGATCGTGGTCATGTTTCTTCTCCGGCCTGGTGTCCCGCGCGGCGAAGCAGGTGCCGTTGGCGCCGACGCTGTCAGCGCCTGCACCTCATTTGCCGTCGGATTGCTCTCGCTCTCCTCGGCTCAATCGTGGAACTTGATGGAACTTAAATGCTCCAGTACACTGCTCGGAGCAAGTAAAACATTGCTCTCGGTGCAATAATGTCCAAGTTCGAGTACGTGAAGCTTGCCGATGCCATTGCCTCGGATATCTCTAACGGCACGTTAAGGCCCGGCGATCGGCTGCCGCCGCAGCGCAATTTTGCCTATGACCGCGGCATCGCGGTCTCGACCGCGAGCCGGGTTTATACGGAGTTGCTCCGCCGCGGGCTCGTCGTCGGCGAGGTCGGCCGCGGCACCTTCATCTCCGGCGACATCAGGCGCGAGGTCGAGGCATTGAGCGAGCCGCGCGATGCCCGGATCGATTTCGAGGTCAATTATCCCCTGCTGCCGCAGCAATGGGCGATGATCGCCAAGAGCCTTGCGGGGCTGGAGCGCGTCGACGCGCTCGAATCCGCGCTGCGCGTCTCGACCAGCACCGGCACCAAGAGCGCGCGCAATGCAGCCGCCGCCTATCTCGCGCGCAAGGATTTCGCGCCGCAGGCCGAGCAGATCGTCTTCACCGCCAACGGCAAGCAATCGCTCGCAGCCGCGCTCGCGGCGCTGGTGCCCACCGGCGGCCGCTGCGGTGTCGAGGCGCTGACCTACCCTTACGTCAAGAGCATCGCGGCGCGGCTCGGCATCACGCTGGTCCCGATTCCCATGGACGAATTCGGCGTACGTCCCGATGCGATCCAGAAAGCGCATCGCGAAGCGCACCTGTCGGCGCTGTATCTCCAGCCCATCATCCAGAACCCGCTCGGCGTCACCATGAACGCGACGCGCCGCGCCGACATCATGCGCGTCGCCGAAAAGCTCGACCTCACCATCATCGAGGACGCCGTCTACGGCTTCCTCGCCGACGACACGCCGCTGGCTGCGCTCGGCCCGGAGCGTTGCATCGTGCTCGACAGCCTGTCCAAGAAGGTCGCGCCGGGCCTTGCGCTCGGCATCCTGGTGGCGCCGCCGCATTTGCGCGAAAGCGTGATGAGCGCGGTGCGCACCGGCGGCTGGATCGCATCGGGCCATGCGCTGGCGGCCGGGCAGCGGCTGATGGCCGACGGCACCGTCGCGGAATTGACGCGGCTGAAACGCATCGACGCGGCGCGCCGGCAGCAGACCGCGGCAAGGCTGCTGGCCGGCTACCAGCATGCCGCCGATCCGCGCTCCTATCATCTCTGGCTGACGCTGCCGCCACACTGGCGCTCGCAGACCTTCGTCGCGGCCGCGGCCCGGCGCGGCATCGCGCTGACGCCCTCCTCCACCTTCGCGATCGCCCACGGCCATGCACCGAACGCGGTGCGCCTCGCCCTCGCCCCGCCCACCTTCGAGCAGCTCGATTCCGGCCTGCGCACGATCGTCTCGCTGCTCGGCACCAAGGAGGAGGATTTCGACTCGACGGAGTAGCGATCAGTCTAAGGCAGCAAGGCCTTCGGCACCTGATCGAAGCTGTATCGCTGCGGCTGGTTGCGCCGCACGAAGCCGCCGACCTGCCAGGCGAACAGCGCGGCAAAGCCGAGGATGAAAAGCGCGCCGGCGAACTCGCCGCTCACGAGGGCGCGGATCAACAGGCCCGCCATCGCCACCGTCAGCACCGCCAGGAATGCCAGCACCGCGGCATAGGCGGTGCGGCCGAGCCCTGCCGTCAGCACCGCGCGGCTGCCCGCCTTCGCCATCCGCGCGTGCAGCGCGAGGATGAACGCGCGAAAGCCGTTGTCCTGCGGCGCCATCAGCGCCGCGGTCTGCCAGCTCGTCGACAGGATCGCGATGCGGCGGCCGCTGCTGTGAGTGACGTCGGCGCGAAAGCGGTGCTGCTGCATCGACACCGGGCGGAATGACAGCCGGATCGCGCTGATCTCGTCGTAAGGCCAGAGCGAGGTGCGGCCGCCGATGTGCCAGGACAGCCCCTGCTCCGTCAGCTCGAAGCGATGCGCCGAGCCGATCAGCGACGCCTTGTAAGCATAGCTCGTGACCGGCGTGGCCTCAGCTTCCGACCCCTGCATCCCGACAATCAACCTCGTCCGCGCCATCCAGCCCGCGATCCGCTTGCGCGATCGCCCTCGCCCATCCTACAAGCGAGGCATGGCTGAGACGACCTTTTTTCCGCGCCGCCTGATTCTCGGCGCCGCCGTGATATCCGGCGTGCTGCTCGCGCTCGCGGTGCACATGCTGGGCGCGCGCTATGGGCTCGACCTCGGCGGTCTCTGGCGCTCCGACACGCATGAGTTCATCCCGGCGGGCGCGGCGATCGCGTGGTGGCTGATCGCGACCGTCGGCTTCTCCGGCGGCTATTTCACCGCGACGTTGATGCAGAGCGCCGTCTCCGGCCAGATCCCGCAACGGATGCGGCAGTTCCTGATCGCGGTCGGCGTGCTGCTGCTCGCGGGTGCCGGCCAGGTGGCCTCGGCGCCGAGCCCGATCCCGACCGTCGCGGGCGTGCTGGCCGGGCTCGCCGCGCTGTGCCTCGGCGCCGTCATGGCATTTTGCGGCGCGCATTTCGCATTGCGCCGAGGCTAGAGCATGATCCGGAAAAGTGCGAAGCGGTTTTCCGAATAGATCATGCTCAAACAATAGTCTCCCTCAAGCCGAGGCCAGCAGCCGCGGGCGGTTGAGCATCACCGCCACGTCGGAGGCGGGCCGCGGCTTGCTGAACAGATAGCCCTGCGCCTGGGTGCAGCCTTCGCGCCTGAGCAGCTCGAGCTGCGTGTCGTTCTCAACGCCTTCCGCGGTGGTGACGATGCCGAGGCTGCGGCCGAGCCCGGTCACGGCGCGGATGATCGCCATGGAATCCTCGCGCGTCGCCAGCTCCGACACGAAGGAGCGGTCGATCTTGATCTTGTCGAACGGAAAGCTGCGCAGATAGCTCAGCGACGAATAGCCGGTGCCGAAATCGTCCAGCGAGATGCGCACGCCCATGGCGCGCAGTTCGTGCAACGTGGTCAGCGTCGCCTCGCTGTTCTGCAGCAGCACGGATTCGGTGATCTCGAGCTCGAGACGGCGCGCGTCGAGTCCCGAGGCGGCGAGCGCCGCGATAACGGATGCGATCAGGTTCGGATTCTTGAACTGCACCGGCGACAGGTTGACGGCGAGGTCGACATCATCAGGCCAGCTCGCCGCATCAATGCAGGCCGAGCGCAGCACGAATTCACCGAGCTGGACGATCAGTCCGGTCTCCTCGGCCAGCGGGATGAAGTCGATGGGTGCGATCAGGCCACGCTGCGGATGGTTCCAGCGCAGCAGCGCCTCGAAGGCGACGACGCGGCCGCTGGCGACGTCGCGGATCGGCTGGTAATACACCTCGAACTCGTCGCGCTGCACCGCCGCGCGCAGGTCCATTTCCAGGAGGCGCCGCGCCTGCGCGCGCGCGTCCATGCCGGTCTCGAAGAAGCGGTAGGTGCCGCGGCCGTCCGCCTTGGCGCGGTAGAGCGCGAGGTCGGCGTTCTTCAACAATTCGCTCGGATCGCTGCCGTCCTGCGGCGACAGCGAGATGCCGATCGAGACGCCGATCACGATCTGATGGTCGTCGATCTCGTAGGGCGCCGAGATGACCTCGACGAGGCGGCCCGCAAGCGATCTCGCAGCGGTTTCCTCGGACCGACCGATCTGGACCACGGCGAACTCGTCGCCGCCCAGTCGCGCCACGGTGTCGCCCTCGCCGACGGCGGCCGTCAGCCTGCGGCCGACCTCCTTCAGCAACGCATCGCCGATGGGATGACCGAGCGAGTCGTTGATGTCCTTGAAGTGATCGAGATCGAGACAAAGCACCGCGAGCTGATCGCCCGACCTGGTGCGCCGCAGTCCCTGCTCGAGCTGCTCGTGGAACAGCACGCGGTTCGGCAGGCTGGTCAGCGCGTCATGGCGCGCCATGTGCGAGATCTTGGCCTGCGCCTCGAGCCATTCGGTGATGTCCTCGAAGGTCGCGACCCAGCCGCCGCCCTGCATCGGCTGGTTGACCACCCGGATGGAGCGGCCGAACCGGCTGACGATGTCGGTCGTGGTGCGCCCCTCGCGCGCGTCGGCGACGAGGCGGGCGAAGAATTGATCCGCATCGCCCTGCCACTGGCCCTTGGCCTGCTCCTCCCTGAGCACGTCGACCAGCAGGCGGCCGGTCAGCGCAATGTCGGTGCGACGGAGCATGGCGGCATAGCGCTCGTTGAACAGCATGATCTTGCCGTCTGCATCGAACATGCACAGACCCTGCGACATGTTCTCGAGCGCCGTATCCAGCACCATTTGCTGGGCGCCCAGTTCGCCCTTGGCGCGGCGGTCGAGCAGCGCAGCCACCAGCGCGATCGCGATGATCGCGACCGCGGCGCTGGCCGTGAGGAAGGACAGCGAGGCCGGCGGGATCGACAGGCCGCCGATCGCGAGCGTCGGATCAGGCGTCAGCAGCACCGCGCCCATGGCGGTGAAATGATGCGCGACGATGGCGACGGTCAGCAGGACCGTCGCGGTCAGCGCATGGAACAGGTCGTCGCGCCGCGCGGCCACGAACAGTGCAAGTGCCGCAAAGACGATTCCTGATAGCACCGAAACGGCGACCGTGCTTCCGATCCAGTCCACGCGCGCCGGTAGCTCCAGCGCCGCCATGCCGGTGTAATGCATCGCCGCGACCCCGGTGCCGACGATGGCACCGCCGAGGGCGATCCACACCGCCCGCGAGGACGATACGGCGATGCTCAGCCCCACGAAGGTCACGGAGATCGCAAAGATCAAGGACAGGATCGTCACCGGGATATTGTAGGCGCCGGCGCCGCCCGGCCCGTAGGCGAGCATTGCGATGAAATGCGTCGCCCAGATGCCGCAGCCGCTGACGGCGGCGTCGAGGCCGAGCCAGGCCAGGCGTCCGACACCGTTGGTCGCGCGCGCCCGGTGGAACAGGCTGATCGCCGCCGCGCTGGCGAGCAGACACACCGCGCCGCCTAGCGCGACGAGCCGCCAATCGTGCTCTTCGGTGAGACAGTAGAGAACTTGATACATCGCGGGCCCCTATTGACCCGCAGTTGAACCAACAGAGGTGGACAGGTGGTAACTGGCTACGCGCCTGTTGCGGCAATGGTGAACGGAAGATGTGCCCATTCACTCGGATTGTTCATCCTCGCGCCGGCGCACCGAGGCCGATCGCGACGGCAGCGAGCAGCAGGACGGATGCGGACACGACCAGCGACAGATGCAGCCCCGCCATGAACGCCCCCTCCGCGGCCACCAGCGAGCCGAACAGCGCGACGCCGAGGACGCTGCCGGTTTGCCGCGTCGCGTTCAGGACGCCGGCCGCGATGCCGGAGCGCGCCTTGTCGACGCTGCCCAGCAAGGTCGAGGTCAGCGGCGGAACCAGCAGCCCAAGTCCGCCGCTGATCGCGATCATCTGCGCGCAGATCATCCAATAGCTCGTATCAGCCGCGATCCACAGCAGACCGAGACAGCCGAGCGCCGACGCGCTGGCACCGACCACGATGGTCGGGCACGGGCCGATGCGCTCGGCGAGGTGCGGCGCCAGCAGATTGACCGGCAGCACCGCCGCCATCATCGGCACGAAGGCAAGCCCGGTCCACCACGCCGACAACCCGTTGATCCGCTGGAAATACAGGCTGAGCACGAAGATGAGGCCGTAGATCGCGATATTGACGAGCAGGCCGACCAGCGAGGTCAGCGCGAACAGCCTCTGGCGGAACAGCGACAGCGGCAGCATCGGCTGCGCCGCGCGGCTCTCGCGCCAGATGAAGAGCGCGGCGAGACCTGCGCCACCGACAAAGGCTGCGATCACGGCCGGATGATCCCACCCGAGCGCACCGCCTTCGATGATGGCGCCCGCCAGCGCCCCCAATGCGCCGATCGCGGCAAGCTGGCCGGGCAGATCGATCTCCCGCGAGCGGGCCCGCGTGGTTTCGCTGGCGTAGCGCCAGCTCAGCCACAGGCCGGCGAGCCCGATCGGCAGATTGACCAGGAAAATCGCGCGCCAGCCGACCAGCGTGATCAGCGCACCGCCGACAAAGGGGCCCGCGGTGAGCGCAAGGCTCGCGCCGGCAGCCCAGACCGCGACGGCACGGCCGCGCGCTCGCTCGTCCGGATAGGCATGATTGAGCAGCGCGAGGGAATTCGGCACCAGGATCGCCGCCGCCAGCCCCTGCACCAGCCGCGCCGCGATCAGCACGGCGGCATTGGGCGACAGCGCGCAGGCGAACGAGGCCGCGGTGAAGATGGCGAACCCCGCCATAAAGACGCGCTTGGCGCCGATGCGGTCGCCGAGCGCGCCTGCCGTCAGGATGAAGGCGGCAAACGCGATGGTGTAGGCGCTGACCACCCATTGCAGTTCGGCGACACCGCCGCCGAGCGTCCGGCCCATCGCATGGAGCGCGGTGTTGACGATGGTGACGTCGAGCTGCACCACGCCGTAGCCGAGGCTCATCGCGGCCAGCGTGAGCGAGGTCGCAAGAGGCGAAGCGGCGCGCGACGCGCCGGTCCTGTCCTGAAAGATTTCATGTTTGATGGTGGTGGCTCGCATGCTGCACCTCGATTGCAGCCCCATGCGAAATATACGCTCTCATTGCGCAGTCATGTTTCGATAATGGACGAAGGATGGATGCTGCGAGCACTCGCCTTACAAGCGGTGTCGTGACCGACGCATGCGGGGATTCCAGTACGCCGCGGCTTCTCCGTATCCCATTATTGACTCTGGAATACTGGATCGCCCGCCCCTGTGCGCAATCGCGCACTAGGCGGGCGATGACAGAGCATATGTGGCGAGAGCGCCGCACGGATAGCCGCGCGGCGCGCCCGTCGCTTTACCTTCATCAGCTCGCCGCGCGCAGATTGACCTTGCTCTCGGCGAGCGTGGTCAGCTTTTTGTCGGTCGCCTTCTCCTCCTCAAGCGTCTTGGCGAGCACGGTCGCGCAGTCATTGCGGCCGAGCTGCTTGGCCCAGGCGATCAAGCTGCCGTAGCGTACGATCTCGTAATGTTCGGCGGCCTGCGCCGCGTTGATCAGGGCGGCATCGAGCACCGCCTTGTCGGCGACCTCGCCGGCGGTCTCGTCGGCCTCCTCAATGAGGCCGTCGATCGCCGGACAATCGACCGCCTTCACGGGGACGCCGTGCATCTTGAACACTTCTTCGAGCCGCGCGACGTGCTGCTTGGTTTCTTCAAGGTGCGTCAAAAAGCCCTGCTTCAGCTGCGGATCGGTGGCCTTACTGGCCATCTTCGGCAGCGCCTTGGTCAGCTGCTGCTCGGCGTAATAGATGTCCTGGAGCTGGTGCACGAACAGGTCGTTCATGGTCTTGATGTCTTTTGTGAACAGTCCCATCGTTCCGTCCTCTTCGGTTTTGTGGAACACGAAGGCAGCGGCTTGCACGAAAAGCCGCTTATTCCGCCATGTTCGGTTGCTGATGGGGCCCAACGGACACGCGGCATCGACGTTCCAAAAAGACCCGGATGGCTTGCGCTGGAACAATGCGAACGGCAGCGGCATCTGAAATGGTGTCGGCATACGAAACGCGCGGGCCGAGCCGGTTTCACGACTCATATGCTTAACGCGCCGCAGATGTGAACCGCGTATGACAAAAGTGACCGGTCCGACGCAGAACCAATTGTTGTCAAGGGCTGCACAAGCCGGTGTTTTTGCCTTAAATGAGCTGGATCATGCCCCGCGATCGATGCCTGCTTTTGGCCGTGATCGTACCCGACTGGCCAATGTCTGGCCTGGTCGGTCTTGCCCCCCGCCGGGAGGATGAATGCACGGACTGCTGCCCGCGCTGCAACGCGGCTTCAAGAGATGGATCGGCTGGCGACGGCTTGGAGTAGCCGCGAGCGTCTTCATCATCGCCTTCGCGATCACCTCGCTGGTGCAAACCCTCAAGGGCATCGATACCGGGGTCATCCTGACCGCGTTAACCGAGATTCCCCGCGGGAGCATCGGGCTGGCGGCGATCTGCGTGTTCTTTGCGTTCTGTACGCTGACCTTCTACGATTTTTTTGCACTGCGAACGATCGGCAAGAAGCACGTGCCGTACCGCATTGCGGCGCTCTCCAGCTTCACGTCCTATTCGATCGGCCACAACATCGGCGCCACGGTCTTCACCGGCGGCGCGATCCGCTTCCGGATCTATTCGGACTACGGGCTGAACGCGATCGACGTCGCCAAGATCTGCTTCCTGTCGGGCCTGACCTTCTGGCTCGGTAACATCTTCGTGCTCTCGATCGGCATGGCGATCCATCCGGATGCGGCGTCCTCGATGGATCAGCTCCCCTCCTCGATCAATCGGCTGATCGCGCTCGGCGGCCTCGCCTCGATCGGTGCCTATCTGGTCTGGCTCTGCATGGGCGAGAAGCGGCGCGAGCTCGGCCAGAAGGGCTGGAAGGTGGTGCTGCCGTCGGCGCCGCTGACGCTGGTCCAGATCCTGATCGGGGTGGTCGATCTCGGCTTCTGCGCCACGGCGATGTACCTGCTGATGCCGGCCAATCCGCCGATCGACTTCATGTCGCTGGCGGTGGTGTTCATCCTGGCGACGCTGCTCGGCTTCGCCAGCCATGCCCCCGGCTCGATCGGCGTGTTCGATGCCGCCATGCTGCTGGCGCTGCCCGAATTCGGCCGCGAGCAACTTCTGGCGACGCTGCTGGTGTTCCGCCTTCTCTATTTCGTGATCCCGTTCGGCCTCGCCATCTCGATCATGGGCACGCGCGAGCTCTGGATGAACGTGGTCGAGCCCTGGCAGGAGCGGCGGCGGCTGGCGGAGGCCTGCGCGCAGGCCAATCTGCCCAAGCAGGTGACGCCGATGGAGCGCGAGCGGATACTGCGCCAGGCCAACAAGCGGTAGGCCACGATCTGGACCCGGCGGGGTTGCGGGCGGCGGAGCAATGCTCTCTTATTTCCGCCTCAACTTTGCCGTTGAAGACGCGGGCCATGATCCCTGTATTCCTTCGTACCCTTTCCGCAGGCGCCCTGTTGCTTGCCGGGATTCTGACGGCCATGCCGCCCGAGCGCGCTAGCGCTCAGGACACCGGCGCCCTGCAGATCAATTGGGAGGTGCGTAACCGCTTCCGGCTGTTCCGCGAGGAGCGCGACTTCCTGCTCCATGTCGAGAACGCCCGCAACCGCAGCATCCTGGCCGCCGAGCAATCGCTGGAGCTCCAGAGCGAAGGCCGCGGCTGGGCCCGCAACATGGTCAACCGGCTCTGCATCGACCTCCAGGGCCGGGTCAACCAGCCCTGCACCCGCGACAACACCAAGGAAAACTACCTCACCCCGATCGATCACCCCGTCACCGTCCGCCTCGTTGGCGCGGTGCCGGTCGGCGCCACCTGCGCCTGGTCGTTCGACGACGGCGACGGGCCACAACAATCGACCTTCGACTGCGCCGAGCCGA
This sequence comes from Bradyrhizobium sp. ERR14, assembly GCF_014198235.1. Lineage (NCBI taxonomy): Bacteria > Pseudomonadati > Pseudomonadota > Alphaproteobacteria > Hyphomicrobiales > Nitrobacteraceae > Bradyrhizobium > Bradyrhizobium sp. ERR14. Next base: position 371,698 of record NZ_JACIHD010000002.1, read on the forward strand.
TCAATTTGCGCGTCCGCTACGGCAAGCAGACGGTCGCGACCGTCGACGTCTCCTCCGGCTCCGATCCGACCCAGCGCGTCCAGACCGAGATCCAGGTCCGCGACATCTTCGTCGCCGGCCTCGGGGACAGCATCGCCTCCGGCGAAGGCAATCCGGACCGGCCGCTGGCGCTGTCGGACGAAGGGTTTTGCTTCCGCTCCTATCTGGGCACCGCCGGCGCGCAGTACTACCGGCCGAGCCGCCACGGCTTCAAAGGCGGCCGCGCCTGCGAGGCGCCGGACACGCTGGCCAACTGGCAGCGCTACAGCGCGCTCTGGTTCAACTCGCCCTGCCACCGCTCGCTCTACAGCTACCAGACGCGCACCGCCCTCGCACTCGCGGTGCGCTACACCCACATCGCAGTGACCTACCTGCCGCTCGCCTGCACCGGTGCCAGCATCGGCGACGGCCTGCTCGGCTCGCAGCGCGCCCGCGAATGCCCGCCCGGCAAGACCGGTGTCTGCAACACCAGCGTGAACGCGCAAGTCGCCGAATTGCGCGAGGCGCTCACCGCCGCGAAGAAGCGCCAGCCCGACCGCACGCTCGACCTCGTGCTGCTCTCTGTCGGCGCCAACGACGTCTATTTCTCCGGTCTCGTTGCCGACGTGATCGTCGAGACCGCGACCGAGCGCGCGCTGTTCCGCCGCTCCGGCGTGATGGCGAGCGTCGACGATTCCCGCGATGCGCTGGCGCGCGAACTGCCGCAGAACTTCGTCAAGCTGCGCGAGGCGCTCAAGCCGCTGGTCGGCGGCGACCTCTCGCATGTCGTCTATGTCTCCTACGCCAACCCCGCGCTCGCCGACGGCGGCGTGCCCTGCCGCGGCGGCCGGGCCGGCTTCGACATCCATCCGGCCTTCAACGCCGATCCGCAGCGTCTTGCCCGCGTCTCGACCTTCGTCGACACCGAGTTCTTGCCGCAGCTGAAGGGGCTCGCCACCTGCACCCGCGGCGCGCTGTGCCGCGATCCAGAAGCCGACCGCATGACCTTCGTCGATGCGCATCAGGCGGCGTTCGCCGATCACGGCTTCTGCGCCCATTCCGGCAACGACCCCGAATTCGACCGCAGCTGCTTTGCCGAGAACGGCCAGAGCTTCAATCCAGACATCGTGAGCGCGGCGAGCCAGCCGATGCTGTGCGGCCGCGGCGCCTCGGAATACCGCGCCTATTTGCCCCGCGCGCGCTGGATCCGTGACGCCAATGACAGCTATTTTGCCGCGATGACCTATCCGCAGGGATTGCCGGCGGCGAGCCAGCCGACCGACATTCACGACGCCACCTGGGGCGTGCTCTCCGCCGTTTATGGCGGCGCGGTGCATCCGAGCGCGGAAGGGCATGCGGCGATGGCGGATGCGGCGCTGCCGGCCGCGAGCGCCGTGCTCGGGCTCGATGCCGTGCCGCCGGGCGTCACGCGCGGATTTCTGCCGCAGCTGTTGCCGAGCGCAAAGCAGTAGCGCGCGCGAAGACTCCTTTTTGCGAGTCGTAGCCCGGATGAGCGCAGCGACATCCGGAGCCATCTCCCCGCATATCGCTTCGCTCATGCGGGCTACGCGCAACGTCCACGCACCTCGGTGTCGCAGCCCGGCTTGACCGGGCGATCCAGTACGACGCGACGGCAGTCTTGAATCGAGGCTGCGGCGTACTGGATTCCCCGCCTTCGCGCGGAACGACAGCGGAGTGCTTGGTGCTCGCACATTCACTCCGCGCCAGCATCGTTCCCCGCTACCTGCCGTTTCATCAATCCAAAAACGGTATCGATCGATACCCCCTTGAGCTTGGACACTTTGCCGCGCGCGCCTCTAGGAGTCGGATCGAGGAAACATTTCGACTTGAGGAGGCGCCTGATGAGCGCAGTGGTGTCCGCAGCGGACGTGAGAAGGTCTCGCGTCAGGCTGTTCATCGTGACCATGTTGTTCCTGGTCACCACCGTCAATTATGCCGACCGCGCCACGCTGTCGATCGCAGGCCCCGCGCTGTCCAAGGAGCTGCATCTCGATCCCGTCGCCATGGGCTGGATCTTCTCGGCGTTCGGCTGGTCCTATGTCGCGGCGCAGGTCCCGGGCGGCTGGCTGCTCGACCGCTATGGCTCGCGCCTCGTCTATGCCTTCAGCATCATCATCTGGTCGCTGTTCACGCTGATGCAGGGCTGGGTCGGCTTCCTCAGCGCCGGCACGGCTGTTGTCGTGCTGTTCGCGCTCCGCCTCCTTGTCGGCGTCGCGGAAGCGCCCTCCTTCCCCGCCAACGCCCGCATCGTCGCGGCGTGGTTTCCGGGCAACGAGCGCGGCACCGCGTCGGCCTTCTTCAATTCGGGACAGTATTTCGCCACCGTGATCTTCGCGCCGCTGATGGGCTGGATCGCACATGCCTATGGCTGGCGCTTCGTGTTCTTCGTGATGGGCGCGCTCGGCATCGTCATGGGCTTCGTCTGGCTCAAGACCATTTACGGCCCGAAGGAGCATCCTTCGATCAACGAAGCCGAGTTCGACTACATCAAGGAAGGCGGCGCGCTGGTCGATCTCGACGCGCCCAAGAATGATCAGTTGCGCGAGCGTGCGCAAGAGGCCGGCTCCGGCTGGGACCACATCCGCCAGTTGCTCTCCAACCGCATGATGCTCGGCGTCTATCTCGGCCAGTATTGCATCAACACGCTGACCTATTTCTTCCTGACTTGGTTCCCGGTCTACCTGGTCAAGGAGCGCGGCCTGTCGATCCTGCAAGCCGGCTTCGTCGCGACGCTGCCGGCGCTGTGCGGCTTCATCGGCGGCGTGCTCGGCGGCATCATTTCCGATGCGATCCTGCGCCGGACCGGCTCGCTGACCATGGCGCGCAAGATCCCGATCGTCGGCGGCATGCTGCTGTCGATGTCGATCATCGCCTGCAACTATGTCGACGGACAGGCGCTGGTGGTCGGCTTCATGGCGCTCGCCTTCTTCGGCAAGGGCATCGGTGCGCTCGGCTGGGCGGTCGTCTCCGACACCTCGCCAAAGGAAGCCGGCGGCGTCTCCGGTGGCCTGTTCAACACCTTCGGCAATCTCTCCTCGATCACCACGCCGATCGTGATCGGCTACATCCTCGCCGCGACCGGCTCGTTCAACGGCGCGCTGGTGTTCGTGGGCCTCAACGCGCTGGTGGCGGCGTTCGCCTATCTCGTCATCGTCGGCAAGATCGAGCGGGTGACGCTCAAACGTTCCTCCTGAGGGCTCCCGATGGGAGCTTGACCAGGCAACTCAACGGCGGCCCAAAAAGCCGCCGTCTTTGTTTTGGGGATGATCGATGCTAGAAGTACCGGGGAAACGCCTTATCCATCTAAGGCATGTATCGATGTTCGACCTCAACCAGCTCCGCTGTTTCGTCACGGTGGCGGAGGAACTGCATTTCGGCCGCGCCGCGACGCGGCTGAACATGACCCAGCCGCCACTGTCCCGGCAGATCCAGGTGCTCGAGCACATCATCGATGCGCCGCTGCTCGAGCGCACCAGCCGCTCGGTGCGCCTGACGCCGGCCGGGCGTAGCTTCCTGCCGGAGGCGCGGCGCATCCTCAAGCTCGCCGAAAGCGCCTCGCAAGTCGCCCGCCGCATCGCGCTCGGCAAGACCGGCTCGCTGAAGATCGGCTTCACCGCGGCAGCGGCCTATGGCTTCCTGCCCGAACTGGTCGCGGCCTGCCGCGCCAAACTGCCCGAGGTGGATTTCTCGCTGAAGGAGATGGTGTCGGGCGACCAGTTCGAGGCGCTGACGTCGGGCCAGATCGACGCCGGCCTGCTCAGGCCGCCGATCGCGCGGCCCGAGCTCACCAGCCGCCGCGTCGTCGCCGAGCCGCTGCTCGCCGCGATCCCGAAAAAGCATCCGCTGGCGAATGCCGACAGCATCACCATCAAGGATTTCGACGACCAGCCCTTCGTGATGTATTCGCCCTATGAGAGCCGCTACTTCCACGATCTCCTGGTGGCGCTTTTCACCCGTGCCGACGTGCTGCCGCGCTACGTCCAGCATCTCAGCCAGATCCACTCGATCCTCGCCATGGTGCGCGCCGGCCTCGGCCTTGCCATCGTGCCGGCGGCGGCGGCCAGCCTGAAGATTTCCGACGTGCGCCTGCGCCCGCTGAAGCTGCGCACGCGCGTCCCCGTCGAGCTGTTCATGGTCTGGCGCCGCGACGACGAGAATCCGCTGCTGTCGGCGCTGGTCAAAATCGCCGGCGAACTGGCCTCTGCGGAGCCCGCGGAAGATTGATGCTGATTTCGCATCGGTCGATATAGGCTTTGGCTTGGACCCGCATCGAACGGTCTCCTAAACCACGGCGCATGGACGCGCAGCCTTCTGCTTGCGTCCTCCACAACACGCAATGAGGGAGCCGCGCCCATGAGCAAGATGACCCCGCAGGAAATGGCCCAGAAGATCGGATCTGGCCTCCTGTCTTTCCCCGTCACGCCCTTCAAGGCTGACTACTCCTTCGACGAGGCGACCTATCGCGCCAACATGGACTGGCTGTGCGGCTATGATGTCGCAGGCCTGTTCGCCGCCGGCGGCACCGGCGAATTCTTCTCGCTGACGCCGACCGAGGTCCCTGAAGTCGTCAAGGTCGCCGTCGACGAGACCAAGGGCCGCGTGCCCGTGCTCGCCGGCACCGGCTATGGCACCGCGATCGCCCGCGAGATCGCAATCGGCGCGGAGAAGGCCGGCGCGGACGGCCTGCTGCTGCTGCCGCCCTACCTCACCCACTCCGAGCAGGAGGGCCTTGCCGCCCATGTCGAGGCGGTCTGCGCCGCCGTGAAGATCGGCGTCATCGTCTACAACCGCGACAACGCGATCCTGCAGCCCGACACGCTGGCGCGGCTGGCCGAGCGCTGCCCGAACCTCGTCGGCTACAAGGACGGCATCGGCGACATCGAGCTGATGACCCGCGTCTACACCAAGCTCGGCGATCGTCTCACCTATGTCGGCGGCCTGCCGACCGCCGAGACCTTCGCGCTGCCCTATCTCGACATGGGCGTGACGACCTATTCCTCGGCGGTGTTCAACTTCGTGCCGGAATTCGCCACCAACTTCTACGCCGCGGTGCGCAAGCGTGACCACGCCACAATCCAGGCCGGGCTGAAGGACTTCATCCTGCCGCTGATCGCGATCCGCAACCGCAAGAAGGGCTATGCCGTCTCGATCATCAAGGCCGGCATGAAGGTGATCGGCCGCGACTCCGGCCCGGTCCGCCCGCCGCTCACCGACCTCACCGAGCAGGAGATCGCGGAAGTGACCGCGCTGGTGAAGAATCTGCCCGCCATCCGATCGACACAACAAGCGGCAGAATAGGACGACAACAGCGAGGAGCGAGCGATGGCCCTGACCGATATCTCTGGCGCACCTGTCGTCACGGCGATGCAGGTGATCCCGGTCGCGGGCCGCGACAGCATGCTCCTCAATCTGAGCGGCGCGCATGCGCCGTTCTTCACCCGCAACATCGTCATCCTCACCGACAATGCCGGCCACACCGGCGTCGGCGAGGTGCCGGGCGGGCAGAAGATCTGGCAGACGCTCCAGGATGCCCGCGATCTCGTGATCGGCAAGACCGTCGGCGCGCTCAACAACATCCTCGCCGACGTCCGCACCGCCTTCGCCGACCGCGACGCCGGCGGCCGCGGCAAGCAGACTTTCGATCTTCGCGTCATGATCCACGCCGTCACCGCGATCGAATCCGCGCTGCTCGATCTGCTTGGCCAGCATCTCAACTTGCCCGTCGCCGCGCTGCTCGGCGAAGGCCAGCAACGCAAGAGCGTCGAGACGCTCGGCTATCTCTTCTTCGTCGGCGATCGCCGCAAGTCCAGGCTCGACTACGTCAGCGGCGAAACCGGCAAGGCGGAATGGTTCGACCTTCGCCATCAGGAAGCGATGACGCCGGAGACCGTGGTGCGGCTCGCGGAAGCCACCCACGACCATTACGGCTTCGCCGACTTCAAGCTGAAAGGTGGCGTGCTGCGCGGCGAGCAGGAGATCGAGGCCGTCACCGCGATCGCAAAGCGTTTTCCGAGCGCGCGCGTGACGCTCGACCCCAACGGCGCCTGGTCGCTCGACGAGGCAATCAGCCTCTGCAAGGACATGCACGGCATCCTCGCCTATGCCGAGGACCCCTGCGGCGCGGAAGGCGGCTTTTCCGGCCGCGAGATCATGGCCGAGTTCCGCCGCGCCACGGGCTTGCCGACCGCGACCAACATGATCGCCACCGACTGGCGGCAGCTCTCCCATGCGCTGCGCCTGGGCGCGGTGGACATTCCGCTGGCCGATCCCCATTTCTGGACCATGCAGGGCTCGGTGCGGGTGGCCCAAACCTGCCGTGACAACGGCCTGACCTGGGGCTCGCATTCCAACAACCATTTTGACATTTCGCTGGCCATGTTCACCCATGTCGGCGCCGCCGCCCCCGGCAAGGTCACCGCGATCGATACCCATTGGATCTGGCAGGACGGCCAGGCGCTCACCAGGGAGCCGCTCCGGATCAAGGGCGGCAAGATTGCCGTCCCGGACCGGCCGGGCCTGGGTATCGAAATCGACAGGGCCGCTATCGACGCGGCGCATGACCTCTACAAGCAGCATGGACTCGGTGCCCGCGATGACGCTATTGCCATGCAGGACCTGATCCCCGGCTGGACCTTTGACGACAAGCGTCCGTGCCTCGTGCGTTAAAATACTTCCTCGGAGGAAAAGATGACTGCGATCCTGAAGAACTTCATCGGCGGCGAATGGGTCGATGGCTCCGGCGTCACCAAGAACATCAACCCCTCCAACACCAACGACGTCGTCGGCGAATACGCCAAGGCCGACAAGGCCCAGACCGAGAAGGCGATCGCCGCCGCCAAGGCCGCCTTCCCCGCCTGGGCGCAGTCAACGCCGCAGGCACGCTTCGACGCGCTGAACAAGATTTCCCTCGAGATCCTCGCCCGCAAGGAAGAGCTCGGCCGCCTGCTCGCGCGCGAGGAAGGCAAGACGCTGCCTGAGGGCATCGGCGAGGTCGCGCGTGCCGGCCAGATCTTTGCGTTCTTCGCCGGCGAGGCGCTGCGCCTGATCGGCGAGAAGGGCGCCTCGGTGCGTCCCGGCCTCGACGTCGAGCTGACCCGCGAGCCGGTCGGCGTAATCGGCATGATCACGCCCTGGAATTTCCCGATCGCGATCCCCGCCTGGAAGATCGCGCCCGCGCTCTGCTACGGCAACACCGTGGTGTTCAAGCCGGCCGAGCTGGTGCCCGGCTCGGGCCACGCGCTGGCCGAGATCATCACACGCTCCGGTATTCCCGCCGGCGTGTTCAACCTCGTGGTCGGCTCCGGCTCCGTCGTCGGCCAGACCCTGCTCGACCACCCCGATGTGGCCGCGATCTCCTTCACCGGCTCGGTGCAAACCGGACGCAAGATCGCGCAGGCCTGCGTGCTCTCGAACCCGATGAAGAAGTTCCAGCTCGAGATGGGCGGCAAGAATCCGCTGGTCGTTCTCGACGACGCCGACCTCAAGACCGCCGTCGAAGTCGCCGTCAACGGCGCCTATTTCTCGACCGGCCAGCGCTGCACCGCCTCTTCCCGCCTGATCGTCACCGAAGGCATCCATGACCGCTTCGTCGCGGCGGTGGCCGAGCGCCTGAACGGGCTGTCGGTCGACGACGCGCTCAAGGCCGGCGTGCATATCGGCCCTGTCGTGGACCAGAGCCAGCTCGACCAGGACCTGCGCTACATCAAGATCGGCCAGGACGAGGGTGCCAAGCTGTCCTTCGGCGGCGAGCTGCTCAAGCGCGAGACGCCCGGCCACTACCTGCAGCCGGCGCTGTTCACCGAGGCCAACAACAACATGCGCATCGCGCGTGAGGAGATTTTTGGCCCGGTCGCCGCCGTCATCCGCGCCAAGAACTACGAGGAAGCGCTGGCGATCTCCAACGACACCGAGTTCGGCCTCGCTTCCGGCATCTGCACCACCAGCCTGAAATACGCCTCGCACTACAAGCGCAACAGCGAGTCCGGCATGGTGATGGTCAACCTGCCGACCGCCGGCGTCGACTATCACGTGCCGTTCGGCGGCCGGAAGGGCTCGAGCTACGGCGCCCGCGAGCAAGGCTCCTACGCGCGCGAGTTCTACACCACGGTGAAGACGGCTTATACGTTCCCGGGCTGATGCACGATCGTAGGGCGGGTTAGCAAAGCGTAACCCGCCTCCTATCTTCAGCATCGAAAGAAGTGGCGGGTTACGCCTTCGGCTAACCCGCCCTACAAGACGGAGTCCTCCCATGGACCAGGACGTCGCAGCGAAAGAGCAGCCCCGCTACATCAAGCTCAACGAGCGCGACAATGTCGCGATTGTGGTCAATGATTTCGGGCTTCCCGCCGGCTCCCGCTTTGCCAGCGGCCTGACGCTGCGCGCCTTCGTGCCGCAGGGGCACAAGACGGCGCTGGTCGACATCGCGCAAGATCAGCCGATCGTCCGGTATGGCGAGGTGATCGGCTACGCGCTCTCGCCGATCCTGGCCGGCGAATGGGTCGACGAGGCGCGCATTCGCATGCCGGATGCCCCCGACCTCGACAAGCTCGAAATCTCGACCGCCGTCCCCGCGCCGCTGCCGCCGCTCGAAGGCTTTACGTTCGAAGGTTATCGCAATCCGGACGGATCGGTCGGCACCAAGAACATCCTCGGCATCTCCTCCTCCGTGCAATGCGTCAAGGGCACGATGGAATACGCGGTGAAGCGCATCCGCGCCGAGCTGCTGCCGAAATACCCCAACGTCGACGACGTCGTGCCGCTGACGCACGCCTATGGCTGCGGCGTCGCGATCACCGCACCCGACGCGGTAGTGCCGATCCGCACGCTGCAGAACATCGCGCTGAACCCGAATTTCGGCGGCGAGATCCTGGTCGTCGGCCTTGGCTGCGAGAAGCTCGCACCGGAGCGGCTGGTGCCGGAGGGCGTCAGCGATGCCATCGTGCGCATGCAGGACGAAGCCTTCGACGGTTTCGGTGCGATCGTCGACGCGATCATGACCCAGGCGGAGGCGCGGCTGAAAATCCTCAACACGCGCACCCGCGAGACCTGCCCGGCGTCCGATCTGGTGATCGGCCTGCAATGCGGCGGCAGCGACGCGTTCTCCGGCGTCACCGCCAATCCTGCCGTCGGCTTCGCCGCGGACCTCCTGGTGCGCGCCGGCGCCACCGTGATGTTCTCGGAAGTGACCGAGGTGCGCGATGCCATCCAGCTGCTCACCCGCCGTGCCATCAACGCGGACGTCGGCCGCGCGCTGGTGCGCGAGATGGCCTGGTACGATTCCTATCTCGCGCGCGGCGGCGCCGATCGCAGCGCCAACACCACGCCCGGCAACAAGAAGGGCGGCCTCGCCAACATCGTCGAGAAGTCACTCGGCTCGATCGTCAAGTCCGGATCAAGCGCCATCACCGGCGTGCTCTCGCCCGGCGAGAAGGCGACGCAGAAGGGCATGCTGTTCGCGGCAACCCCCGCCTCCGATTTCATCTGCGGCACGCTCCAGCTCGCCTCCGGAATGACGCTGCAGGTGTTCACCACCGGCCGCGGCACGCCCTACGGCCTTGCGGCCGCACCCGTGATCAAGGTCGCGACCCGCAGCGAGCTTGCCCGCCGCTGGAAAGACCTGATCGACTTCGACGCAGGCCGCATCGCCACCGGCGAGAAGACCATCGAGGAGACCGGCTGGGACCTGTTCCGTCTCATCCTCGACGTCGCCTCCGGCCGCACCAAGCCATGGTCGGACCGCTGGGGCATCCACAACGATCTGACGCTGTTCAACCCCGCGCCGGTGACCTGAGGCCGCCAGCCGGCTTCACTGACCACCGATCAGGTGCATGTCATCGAGCGTGACAGGCAGGCTGCGCGTGATGAGATCCGCAATCGCCGCGCGCAGCCGTTCGCTCGAAGCCGGACCGTCAATTGTCCCGTCGATCGGCCCGCTGGGGCCTGCGATCCTCAGGGTCCCGGTGTTGTCGAGCGGCGCGGCCGCCCGCTTTTCGATCACGTCGAACGTCTTGCCGTCGATGACGCGGACCTCGTACAGCGCGTGGATCAGGCCGTAGTCCGCAAGCAGCGTCCGGTATTCGGCGAGCCCGACACCCTCGACGTTGCGGCCGTTGCCGAGTTTCGATCTCGCGCGGGTAATGACGATGTACGCATCGAGTCCCTGGGGCGTGACATCGGTGCGAACCAGCTCCTTGAACGGATCGCTCCGCAGCAGATTGACGGGCGTAACCGCCGAATCCCGGATCGCGGCGAACGCCGCGCGGGTGTAGTTGACGGCCTGAACGCGATAGCGTGCGCCCAGCAGCCTGGTCGCCTGCTGGACGATCAGCTCGTCCAGTCCCCATGCACTGATCGAGGCGCTTTGCCCGGTGGAGCCGAGCTTGGTAAGGCCTGCCTGTGAAAGGCTCATCTCCTCGCCGATGGCGGAGACGATGCCGACCGTCTTGATCGCCTGGAGCCGGCTCGCGCGGGTCTCGAACGCAGCGGCGGCGCCGAGGGCGACGCAAGCGGCTGCAAGGCCGAGCCATAGAAATGCAATGCGGCGCATGGCGGCTCATCGAATCCTGAAATCGAACGAATAGGACGCTCCGATGCCGACGGTGGTTTGGTTCGACGACCCCCGCAGCTTCACCAGCGGACTGTCCGCGGCGTCCCCGAGCAGCTTCTCGTATTCGACATAGGCGTGGACCTCCCATTGCGGATTGATGCGATAGGAGACCTGGCTGCCGAAGCCGACCGAGTGAGCGCCGCCTTTGGCGTTGTAGGTCGGCAATCCCGACGCCAGAGCCTGCGCGCCATCGACGCCGAAATACGGCGCGGTCGCGTTGGTGCTCTTCCAGGTGAAGCGCGGGCCGGCCGAGATCGTCAGCCTTTGAATCAGCGGCACGATGACGTCCGCGGAGATGTCGGCGACGGTGCCGGTATGGCCACCCATGCCCTGGCGCAATTCGCTGCGCAGGCGCAGCCAGTCGACCGGATAATATTCGACGAAGCCGCCGAGCTCATAGGCGGCCTTGACGTCGCCAAGGCCGGTCAGCTCGGCATATTTGTCGGACTTGCGCGAGGTGACGTATTTGAACGCAGGCCCTGCGCGAAAATTGCCGACGTCGAGCAGCGCGATGCTGGCGCTGTCGCGCGGGCCCCGAAACTGGTCGATCGATCCGGCGCGGCGGATGGAGAAGATCGGGATCGGCATGAGCTTGCCGTTCTTCGATCCGACGAAATCCGGTGTGTACTCACCACCGATGCCGACCATGACCGTCCAATTGCCGGAGGGCGAAGGCAGCATCGGCAGCTCGAACGGAGGCGCCGGCAGCGTGAACGCGGTCTGCGCCGATGCGGATTGAGGGATCGCCATGATCGCGCCGAGTGCGGCGAGCAAGGTGGTCGTGAGCCGCACATTCACCGTGAGGCGAAGAGCGGCGTCGTCAAAATGCTTCATTACGGGGGCCCCGGACCGGCCTTCCTGGCCTGGTCGACTCGTGTGGTTGGAGCTCCAGCATGTGGTCCGGCAAAATTGCCCCAAGATTGCAAGGCGACAACCACCGCCCCAAGATGCTCCCGGCGCGCACAAGGCGTGCGCCATCGAACCAACATTGCCCGAACATTGCCGGAAGGCACTCACGCGCCCAAACTTTGGCCGGCACTGCCGGTCACCCCACTCGCATCTGCCTTTTATTCGCCAAGCTCGCTGCCTTTATGGGAACCCTGCGCAGGAGCCGAAACGCCAGACTTCGGCCAGGGAGCGTCACGCTCGGGGATTTGTTGCCCAGCAGAGTCAAGGACGACCCGCGTGCGTTCCCTCGTAATCGAAGACGAACCGCAGATCGGCGCCTATGTCAGCCGCCTGCTCGGGCAATTGCACGGAATCGTCGACCTCGTTGGCTCGATTGCCGATGCCCGCCAGGCGCTCGACAATTTCAAATATGATCTCGCCATCATCGACCGCATGCTGCCCGACGGTGATGCGCTCCAGGTGGTCACGGCCCTGAGCCAATCCCCCGACCGGCCCGCGATCATCATGCTGACGTCCAAGGACGCCAAGGAAGACGTCGTCGAGGGTCTCAACGGCGGCGCCGACGACTATCTCGGAAAACCGTTCGAGCCGCAGGAATTGATTGCGCGCGTACGCGCGGTGCTGCGGCGGCCCCGGCTGCTCGCCCCTTCGGTGCTGTCGCTCGGCAATGTGGAGCTGCATCTCGGAAGCAACCAGGCGGTGGTCGCCGACACCAGGATCCTGTTGCGGCGGCGCGAGGCACTGATCCTGGGAGCGCTGTTGATGCGGCGCGACCGCGTCATCACCCGCGCCGCCCTGATCGAGGAGATCTACGGCTTCGACGACGAGATCGAATCCAACACGCTCGAAGCGCAGGTCTCGCGCCTGAGGAAGAAATTGCTCGAGCTCGGCGGCGACGTCGAGATCCGCAGCATGCGGGGCATCGGCTACATCCTGCGGCTGGCAACGCCGCGATGAGGTCGATCGCCCAGACGTTTGCGTTTTCGCTCGGCATCGCCGCGACGACCATCTTCCTGATCATGGTCGCGATCTTCGTCTCGAGGTACCCGATGGAGGAGCGCGAGTTCAGGGCGTGCCGGGTCGTGGCCGCCGTTCTCGATCGCGCCACTGTTGTCGATGGGCAGAACCTGGTGGTGCGCCCCACTCCCGCGCTCGAGGAGCTGAAGGCGGACAGTCCAAACCTCTGGTTCGTCGTCTCCGTGGGCGATCTTGTCAGCGAGTACGGCAGCGAGCACCGGCCACAGCTACCCTTCGCCTTTCCCTATCGCGGGCCTGTCGGCTTGTCCGTCTTCAGCACACCCGACCAGAACAGCACGTTCTGTCTTGCCGTTGCGCAACGGGGCGCCTTGCGGCTCACGACGATGGTCGGCGAGCCTCAGGTCCGCTTCGGCCGGCTCGCAAGAAGCTTCCTCGCCCGCAGCTTCTTTTCGATCCTCGTGGTAGCGCTGGCCTTTGCGGCCACCGTCGCGATCGGGTCGGCGCTTGCTGCGCGTTTCGTCTCACGCGGCATCGAGCGGGTCGCGCGTCGCGCCCTCGCGATCGATCCATCGGCCCCGCAGGGCCTGATCTCGTTGTCCGAGGTCCCGCGCGAGCTGAAGCCGCTGGTCGAGGCGCTAAACCGCGCCTTCGGCGAGATCGATGCCTATATCAGGATGCAACGCCGCTTCCTCGGCAATGCCGCCCATCAGCTCCGCACGCCGCTGACGCTGCTGCGCGCGAAGGTCGAAGACGTACCCGAGCCGGCCCTGAAGGCCGAACTGGTGCGCGATATCAGGCGCCTGACGTCGCTGGTCTCCGCGATGCTCGATCTGGCACGGCTGCAAAACCATGCGATCGAAAAACGGCCGATCGATCTCGCCCAGATCACGCTGGACGTGCTCGCCGATTTCGGCCCCTCGGCACTGGACGCCGGCATCGAGCTCGCGCTGGAACAGGCAGAGAAAGGTCCGCTCCTGGTGCAGGGTGTGGACGCCGCGATTCGCAGCGCGCTCGCCAATCTCGTCGGCAACGCGCTCATCCACGCCCATGGCGCGCGACGCATCGTCGCCACGCTCGGCCGCGACGGCATCTCGATTGACGACGACGGCGCAGGCCTGCCCGACGGCGTGGAGCACGGGCTGACCGAGCCGTTTCAGACCGGCAACACTGCCGGCGATGGCGCGGGCCTCGGCCTGTCGATCGTCCGCGAGATCATGGCCGCGCACGGTGGCGAGCTGGTCATCTCCTCCACGCCTGGCCGCGGCACGAGCATGAGCCTGCGCTTTCCCGTCGCCGCCGCACCGACCAGATCTCCGCATTTGGATCTGCAAGCGGGCTGACTGCGAGCTGCGCCGGTCAATCCGCGAAACCGTCCGGAAACACTGGCGCGAAAAACTTCTTTCTCGTTTCGTCGTTGCGCATCAAGCAATCAATATGTTCGCCGACGGCCACGGGAATGTTCTCGCACAAGCGAACCTGTTCCGGCATCGAGACGACCAAACCTCCGATTGACATCTTCAACGGAGATTTTCCAATGCGTGTTCTCACAATGATTGCCGTCGCCAGCGCCGTGATTGCGAGCTCGACCGTTGCTTTCGCCAGCGAACTTCCGACTTACGAAGTGAAATCGTTGCCGATCTCGGCGACGCAGGTGCAGGTGCTCGGCGGCGCCGGCGTCGAGGAGCAGTCGGCCGCGCCTACCATGATCGTCGCCGGCATGCCCGCCTCGCCGGCGCAGGTTTCGGTGCTGTCGCCGCGCGTCAAGCAGCTCGCGAGCGCAGGTTCGGGCAGCGAAGCGCGCTGAGCCTTTCGCATCGCTTGCGGCGCCTGCATCCGATGCGGGCGCCGTCAGCGTTTTCAGGTCATGCTGCCCGGCATGAAGCAGCGCACGCGCGGATGGCCGTCGATATAGTGCTTCCACACCATGGTGCGGCCGATCTTGTTCGGCACGGTGATCATGGCACCGTCAGGCACCACGACCCATTCGTCGTCGATGCGGACGCGGAAGCGGCCGCGATCGGACTCCCAATCGACGTCGGCAATGATGTAGCCGTCGGCGTCGGTGCAGCACTGGCCGAACTCGCTGTGCAGGCTTTCGAACCAGGGTTTTAGCGGCGAGTTGGCGTAGCGCCCGTCGTCGCGCGCCAGCGCCGAATTGGTGAGCAGAACCGTCAGCCCCAGCAGCACGGCGGCACACTGTCTTGCAGGTCTCATGTCGTCTCCGCGGTCGAAGTGATCGCCGCGAGGCAAACGCTGCCGTCTGCCCGCAGCACCGCGCACGGCAGGCATGGAGACGGCGACTCGCTCCCCAGCAGCTTTGCGGACAGCTATGCAAATCCGGCGCCAGCGCGCATTCCGGGGAACTACTGGAGCAGGCGGGGCACGCATTCGCCTTTCGGCGAACGTCGCCGCGAAGACCGTCTGCTGGTGCGGGGAATGACCGTGACCGGAAGCTACCGCCGATCAGCCAGCTCGGAGCTCGAGCCTACTGCTTGGGCGCCGGCGCCATCATCGTGCCGCCGCTCTTCTTCGTCGGTGCCGGCGGCTTGGTGGCCGCGGCTTGCGCAGGCAGATACTTCGCGACGATGGCAGGATCGACCTGGGCGATGTTGGTGTCAGGCAGGCGCGTCCAGGCCTCGTCCTTGCCGAGCAGCGCGATGCCGAGATAGCCGCGCAGGGTCAGGGTCTGACCGTCGGGACTGACCTTCATGTTGGCCTTCCAGATCTGGCCGTCGCGCGGATTGAGCACGTTGCCGCCTTCGTACTTCAATCCGTCGCGCTTCATGTTGCGGACGAAGGAGATGCCGAGCACCGGCGCATTCTTGCGATCGTCGGTGCACTTGCTGCAGATCTCGTTCGGATCGTCGCCGGGCCGCGGGAAGGTCTTTGCGATCACGCCTTCGAAGATGCCGTTGTGGTCGATGAAGAGAAACCATCCGACCGTCTTGCCGTCCTCGACCTTCTGCCAGAGGCCCGCCGCCGTGGGCTCGGCGATTTGTGCCGCAGACGGCGTCACCGTCGCGAGCGACAATGCGAGCGCGAGGAAGGGGAGCAGCCGAGAGCTGGTAAAAATCCGCATTAGATCACCTTGTTATTCCACGACCGGAATGGCCGCAGACTACGGCGATTTCGCGAACGGTTCCAGCGCCAGAAACATGGGGCATCCCCTCCCCACCCTGCCGCCGTCAGTTGACACCGAGCTTCTTTTGCAGGCTGGAGGACGAGGTCGTGTACTGGAACACGAGCCGCTTCTCCGGATAGACGTAGCGATGGGCTTTTTGCGACATCAGCGCGCCCTCGTGGAAGCCGCACAGGATCAGCTTGATCTTGCCGGGATACGTATTGATGTCGCCGATCGCGAAGATGCCGGGAACATTGGTCTCGAACGCGGACGTCTCGACCGGCACCAGATTGTTCTCCAGCGCGATGCCCCAGTTTGCGACCGGGCCGAGCTTCATGGTCAGCCCGAAGAACGGCAGCATGGTGTCGCAGGCAATGTCCGTGACGCTGTTGTCGTTGCCCTTGATGGTGGCGCCGGTGAGCAGGCCCTCTGCGCCGGAGAGCGCCGTGACCTGGCCGAGCCGGAGATCCATCTTGCCGCCGGCGACCAGCGCGCGCATCTGCTCGACGCTGTGGGGCGCGGCGCGAAACTCGTCGCGCCGGTGCAACAGCGTGATGCGCTTGGCAATCGGATGCAGATTGAGGGTCCAGTCGAGCGCGGAATCGCCGCCGCCGACGACCAGCACGTTCTTGTCGCGGAACGTCTCCATCTTGCGCACGGCGTAATGGACTGAAGTGCCTTCATAGGCCTCGATGCCCGGCACCGGCGGACGCTTGGGCTGGAACGAGCCGCCGCCGGCCGCGATCACCAGCACCTTGCATTCGAACACCTTGCCGGCGTCGGTGGTGCAGCGGAAGGCGGGATCGCCGATCTTCTCCACCGTCTCGACCATCTCGCCGAGATGGAAGGTCGGATGGAACGGCTTGATCTGCTCCATCAACGCGTCGGTGAGGCCCTGCCCCGAAACCTGCGGAATGCCGGGAATGTCGTAGATCGGCTTTTCCGGATAGAGCTCGGCGCACTGGCCGCCGACCTTGTCGAGGATGTCGACGAAATGCGCCTTCATGTCGAGAAGGCCAAGCTCGAAAGCGGCGAACAGACCGCAGGGGCCGGCGCCAATAATCAGCACATCGGTTTTGATCACATCGCTCATGTCGTCTCTTTATCGGTCGTTATCGGTTGGACGCGCCCGGCGGGCAGAGGTGACCCTGCCTGTCTAGCCAACGGGGATGGATCAGGGAAGGCATAAAAGCGGGAGCGCCCCGCAGCCGCGCCCACTTGCCGGGGCAAAATAACTGGGCTGTAACGAGGAAAGATATGACGGAGATCAATCGGTGAACGCACCAAGCCGCCTCGATACGACGCCGCGCCTGGAGGACTATCCCTACCGCCTCAGCGACAACGTCCGCTTCGGCGATCTCGATCCCAACCAGCACGTCAACAACGCGGTCTACGCCACCTATTTCGAGACCGGCCGCGTCACGCTGATGAAGCTGCCGGAGTACGGACTGACGCCGCCAGGGCTCGCCTGGATCATGGTGCGGCTCGACATCCATTTCCGCGCCGAGCTGCACTGGCCAAACACGATCGAGCTCGGCCTAGGCGTAGTGAAGCTCGGACGGACGTCAGTGACCTTCGAGCAGGTCGTGTTCTCGCAAGGAAAGTGCATCGCCTCGGCGATGTCGGTCGGGGTCATGCTCGACGAGGCGACGCGGCGGCCAGCGCCGCTCAGCGCGGAGATCGTCGAGAAGCTCAGACCCTGGCACAAGCGCGGCATCGAGGTCGCGACGCCGAACATATAGTTCAGTTCAGAAGAGGCAGGCCTGTAAGGATCAGGCTTGTCAGGATCAGGCCTGGCGTTCCGGCGTCGTCACGACGAGACCGTCGAGATCGTCGGAGACCTTGATCTGGCAGGACAGGCGCGAATTCGGGCGCACGTCGAAGCCGAAGTCAAGCATGTCCTCTTCCATCGGCGTCGGGCTGCCGACCTTCTCGCGCCAGGCTTCGTCGACATAGACATGGCAGGTCGCGCAGGCGCAGGCGCCGCCGCATTCGGCCTCGACGCCGGGAATGCTGTTGCGGATCGCGGCTTCCATCACGGTTGCGCCGTTCTCGATTTCCACCGTGCGGGTTTCGCCCTTGTGGTCGACAAAGTGAATCTTGGCCATGTGTGCTCGTGCTGCCGCGGTGCTGGGAATGAAGGAGGGTCCGGGCTGTCCTATAACGGGTCGATCAGCCGGGCGCCATAGGGTTTTCAGCCGAAGTGAATCCCGCTTTGCGGGAAGAAAATGCGTCAAAACAAGAGACTAGAGTCCGGCTCGGCCGCGTGGCCTCAAGGCTTCAGCATCGCCTCGATGGCGGCGCGGGCCTCGGTCACCGCCTCTTTCAGCGCGGCGAAAGCGTGGCGCTGGTCATGGCCGGTCTGGACCGCGATCTCCAGGCTTGCGGCCGCATCCGCCACCGCAAAAGCGCCGATGCCGCGCGCCGAGCCCTTGAGCTTGTGGGCCAGAGCGCCCGCCTCGGCCGGCAGCGTCGCCATCGCCGCGATCAGGCGGACCGCCTGCTCGGCGAACATGGCCAACACTTCCCGTTCCAGCTCGGCGTCGCCGAGCGTCATCCGGGAGAGGTGATCGAGGTCGAGCGGGCTGTCGATGGGTGCAAGCGGGGGCGAGGGCATCCAGTCCATCCGTTGCAGTTCAGGCGTCATGGCGCAGGCCCCGGCATCGCGCGACGGTTCCGCCGGTCCGGCGGTGAATTGACCTCACCCAAGCATGGAAATGGTTAACGAAATGTTCGGGGTCAGCGACGCAGTTCCGCCGGTTTATTGACGAAAAGTTGCCGCAATCGGCCGAGTCCAGTGGAGAATTGCATTTATTGCTAAGGCGTTACGGCCCGATCCTGTTAACGATGATTAAGAATGTCTTAATCGCGGGCATTTCATTCGCGACGCTCTGCCAATAGGATGTTGCGGAAATTGGCGGACAAGCCGTCCGGGTGGGGACGGCTCGGAGATCCGCGCAAGCGGCATGATCCGGTCTGTGGGCTTGCGCACGCAGCGCGCAGGGCTCGCGGGGGGACGCGTACAAGTAACGAGGGCTCGGACTGAACATGGCGAACACTCCGAAAAAGGTCAAAGACCCCACAGAAGTTGCGCTTTCTGCGATCCAGGAAGCCCTGAACATCAGCGACACGGCTGCCGACACCAGCCGCAACGCCGCGATGCGCAACGAAACCGCGCCTTCGGTGGCGCCGCCGCCCCCGATCTTCGACGAGCCGAGCTTCGAGCCGCGCCCCGCCGCCAACGAACGTTCGACCGTGTTCGACCCGGTCGAGGAGCCGCGCTCTTCGCGCCGCGCCGCCAATGACGACCGCGAGACCATTGGCCAGCTGCTCCAGGCCCTGCAGAAGGGCCGCCCTGCCCGCAACGTCTACACCTTCGCCACCATCTTCGCCGGCGTCTGGCTCGCGGCCTGCGCCGCGCTGACCTTCGGCTTCCTGCCCTCGATCCAGGCCGCCATGGGCCAGAGCGGCGGCGTGCTCGTGATCGCCGGCCTGGTTGCGATGTTCTTCGCGCCGATCATGCTGTTCTACTTCCTTGCGAGCCTGGTCTGGCGCGGCCAGGAAATGCGCATGATCGCGCAGGCGATGGCGCAGGTTGCGATCCGCTTCTCCGAGCCCGAGGGCTCGGCCTCCGATTCCATGGTCACCGTCGGCCAGGCCATCCGCCGCGAGGTCGCGGCGATGGGCGACGGCATCGAGCGCGCCATCGCGCGCGCCGGCGAGCTCGAGACGCTGGTTGCCAACGAGGTCGCCGCGCTCGAACGCGCCTATTCCGACAACGAAGTCCGCATCCGCGCCCTGCTGCAGGACATCGCGCATCAGCGCGACAATCTGGTCGGCCAGGCCGAGCAGGTCCGCAGCGCCATCTCCGGCGTGCAGATCGATTTGCGCCACGACATCGCGCTGATCTCTGATGCCATCGCCTCGCGCGTCGACGAGGTCGCCAAGTCCATCACCGGCGCGCTGGAAGAGCGCGGCGCCCACATCACCAGCGCGCTGAGCAATGCCGGCGACAACATGATCCTGGCGCTCGGCGAGCGCGGCGGCGACCTGCTCGACCGCCTCGAGGAAGCCAGCAACGAGACCACGCGCGCCGTGCTCGATGCCAGCGAGCGGCTGACCACCAGCCTCAACTTCAAGACCGGCCACGTCCACGACGAGTTCGTCGACCTCGCCGACCGCGTCCACGAGATGCTCAACGAGCGCATCGACCGCATCACCGGCGAGTTCGAGCAACGCTCCGCCGCGATCGTCGACGGCATCTCCGAGCGCACCGAGCAGGTGCACGACAGCCTGAAGAATTCCTCGGATTCGCTGCTGCTCGAGCTCGAGCTGCGCTCCAACGACCTCTCCGCCAAGATCGACGACGCCGGCAACCGCCTCGCCGGCCAGATCCTGACGAGCGGCGACAAGGCGAGCGAGGCGCTCGACGCCACCGTCAACACCCTCGTCGCCAAGGTCGTCAGCCAGACCGAGACCGCGCACGACTCGCTGTCGCTGCAGATGAGCGCGTTCGACGAGCTGGTCAGGAACCAGGGCACCGAGCTGGTCGAGAAATTCGCCCGCGACAGCGGGACGCTGGGCGCGCTGATCACGCGCCACATCTCCGAGTTCGACCGCACCGTGAAGACCTTCGGCGGCGAGATCGTCGAGCGCATGGGCCAGCGCACGCAGGACATCCACGAGTCGCTGAAGACCTATGTCGAGAATTTCGACACCCGCTTCACCGCCAATGGCGGCGAGATCACGGCCGTGCTCGACCAGCGCCTGGTGCAGTTCGAGACCACGGTCGGCGAACGCGTCAACCACCTCGACGCCTCGCTGAACAGCAAGATCGCCAGCCTCGACGGCACGATCGATGGTCACCTCAAGACCTTCGACGAGCAGCTCGTCGGCCGCGTCGCCGCGCTCGAACAGTCGTTCGACACCCGCGCGCAATCCATGACCGAGACCATCGACGGGCGCATCAACACGCTGGCGACCTCGCTGACCGACGGCGCCGCGCAGGCGATCCAGTCGATCGACTCCCGGCTCACCCACCTCACGACGTCGCTGACCGGCGGTGCTTCGCAGGCCATCGAAACCATCGATGCGCGCCTCAACCATCTCACGAGCTCGCTGACCGGCGGCGCCTCGCAGGCCATCGAGACCATCGATGCGCGCCTCAACAACCTCACCGCCACGCTGACCGATGGCGCCTCGCAGACCATCCAGTCGATCGATACCCGCCTGACGCACCTCACGACGACGCTGACCGGCAATGCGACGCAGGCGCTCGAGTCGATCGACTCCCGCCTCACCTACCTGACCACCGCGGTCACGAACGGCGCCTCGCAGGCCGTGCAGTCGATCGACACGCGCCTGACCCTCTTGACCTCCACCCTCACGGACGGCACCGCGCAGGCGATCGAGGCGGTCGACCGCCGCATCACCGGCGTCACCGAGATCATCGACGGCCGCAGCACGCACCTGACCGACACGGTCACGGCGCGCTTCCAGGAAATCCACCAGGTCATCGAGACCCGGGTCGGCTCGGTCGCCAGCGACATCGACGTGCGCGTGGCACAGTTCGAGGACCTGCTCGGCTCGCGTGTCGAGGCCGTCGCAGGCCGCATCGAAAGCAGCGGCCGCCAGGCCAGCGAGGACATGATGTCCCGCGCCGAGATGATCTCGACCGCGATCCGCTCGCATGTCGAGGACGCCGAGCGCTCGCTCACCAACCTCGTCGTCAACACCAGCGAGACGATCCAGACCGGTGCGCGCACCGCCCAGCAATCGCTGATGACGGTCTCCTCCGACGTCAACGCCCAGCTCAAGATGACCTCTGCCGAGGTCGAGCGCGCGCTGACCGCGGTCGGCACCGGTTCGGCGAACTCGATCCTCAGCAGCGCCCGCGAGGCGCAGTCGACGCTGGTCGCAGCCTCGGGCGAAGCCTCCAACCAGATCAAGGGGCTCGCGGCCGACGTCGAGCGTACGCTGTCGGCGGCAGGCTCCGCCACCGCAGCCTCGATCCTGGCCGGCGCCCGCGAGGTGCAGACCACCCTCGTCACGGCGTCCTCGGACGCAGCCAACCACGTCAAGACGCTCACCGCCGACGTGCAGCGTTCGCTGTCGCTGGCAGGCTCCACCACGGCGGAATCGATCACCGCCGGCGCCCGCGATGCGCAGAGCGCGCTGATCGCGGCCTCGGCCGAGACCGCCAACCAGATCAAGGCGCTGTCCTCGGACGTGCAGCGCTCCCTGACGATGGCCGGCACCTCGACCGCCGAGACCATCATGAGCGGCGCCCGCGAAGCCCAGAGCACGCTGGTTACGGCCTCCTCGGATGCGGCGAGCCAGGTCAAGTCGCTCGCGGCCGAAGTGCATCGTTCGCTCTCGCAGGTCGGCCAGTCGACCGCCGAGACGATCACCACCAGCGCCCGCGACGCCCAGAGCACCCTGCTCTCCGTCTCGGCCGAGCAGACCAGCCAGGTCCGTTCGCTCGCGGCCGAGATGCAGCGCGCGCTGGCGACCGCCGGCGGCGCCACCATCGAGGCGCTCACCAGCGGCGTGCGCGAGGCCCAGGGCTCGCTGATCTCCGCTTCGACCGACGCAGCCAGCCAGATCAAGTCGCTGACCACGGACATCGAGCGCACGCTGACCGCGGTCGGCGCCGACACCGCCTCGACCATCCTCAACAGCGCGCGTGAGGCCCAGACCTCGCTGACGTCGACCTCGGCGGACGCCGCGAGCCAGATCCGCACGATCTCGACCGAGATCGAGCGGACGCTGAGCGCGGCCACCGCGAACGCGACCAACGACATCCAGACCAGCGCGCTCAACGCCCAGAACGCGCTGATATCGGCCTCCAACGAGGCGAGCTCGCGGGTCAAGTCGAGCTCGTCCGACGTCGAGCGTTCGGTGCTCGCCGCCAGCTCGAGCTTCGGCCAGGCCATGACCGGCAAGACCGACGAGATCGTCACCTACGTGCAGCAGCAGGCCGACCGCCTGTCGAACATGATCGACGCCAAGCGCGGCGCCCTGGTCGACGCGATCGGCTCCAAGACCAGCCAGCTCACGCTCGACATCGACCGCGTCACCTCGGACGCCCTGAAGTCGATCGAGACGCGCGGCCAGGCCTTCTCGCAGACCATGATGGGCAACGGCTCGGAAGTCGCCCGCACCATCAACGCGGCGAGCGAGATCGCCACCGGCGCGGTTGGCAAGTCGCTGAAGGACCTCGAGCAGGCCTCGCGCGCGGCGATCGACCAGTCGCGCCAGGTCTCGATCGCGGCCGTCACCGAGATGCAGGAGACCAGCAAGATCCTGCGTACCGACACGGTGGCGCTGTTCGAGCGCCTGCGCGAAGGCAACATCCTGCTTCAGGAGGTGCTGACCGGTGCGCACGACAACCTCAACTCGCTCGAGCGGGCGCTGGTGACGCGCGTCGCCGACTTCGTCTCGGCGATGAACGACGTCACCTCGCGCAACGGCGCGGCGACGCAGAACCTGGAAGAGCAGCTCAACGTCTTCAACAGCAAGACCACGAAGGCGCTCCAGGATCTCGGCGAGCTGTCGACCCAGTTCGACGCGCACGGCAAGGCTTTGGTCGACGCCGCGCAGGTCGTCGAGCAGAGCAACAAGAACACCACCGCCTCGCTCGCCGAGCGCAAGCAGGCGCTGGAATCGCTCGTCACCACGATCGACCTGCGCACCGCCGATCTCGACCAGCGCCTGTCGCGCTTCACCGGCCTGCTCGATGAATCGCTGGCAGCCGCCGAAGAGCGTGCCCGCGACATCGCCCGCGTCGTCGCCGAGACCGCCGGCGCAGGCTCGGCCGCGATCACCCGCCAGTTCGAGGCGGTGCGTGCGGCCTCCGAAGAAGAGCACCGCCAGACCATCGAGGCCATGCACGACATCTACCGCCAGACCACGGACGAGGCGGATACGATGTTCAAGCAGTCGACCGAGAAGTTCACCAACCTCGTCTCCAGCATGAAGCAGATGGCCTTCGAGATGCACAACGAGCTCGAAGCCACCCGCAACGAGCTGCGCCGCGGCGTGCTCGAGATGCCGCAGGAGGCCGCCGAGAGCACAGCGCAGATGCGCAAGGTGATCGTCGACCAGATCGAGGCCCTCGCCGAGCTCAACCGCATCGTGGCCCAGCATGGCCGCGGCCTCGACGTCACCACGACGGGCCGCGCCTCCGTCGCCGTCCAGCGCCAGGAGGAGCCGATCATGGCGGCTGCGGGCGGACGTAGCGCCGAGACCCGCATGCGCGACACCGGCAGCGCTTCCACGCTGCCGCCGCCGGACCTCGGCATGCCGGCCGCGCGCCGCACCGACGCACCGCCGGTCGCGCCCGCCGGTAACGACCAGGGCCGTGACGGCTGGCTGTCGGACCTCCTCAACCGCACGGACGCCAATCAGGGCGCCCCGACCGGCCGTGAGGCTCCGCGTGGCCGCGCCGCACCCGCGCCGCAGCCGCAGGTGCCGCAGGCAAGCAGCAATCCGCTGGAATCGCTGTCGCTCGACATCGGCCGGCTGATGGACCGCAACCTCGCTGCCGAGATGTGGGACCGCTACCAGCGCGGCGAGAACAAGGCCTTCACCAAGCGCCTCTACACGCCCGCCGGCCAGAAGGCCTTCGACGAGGTCGCCCGCAAGTACCGCGCCGACCGCAACTTCAAGGGCACGGTCGACCGTTATGTCGCCGAGTTCGAGCGCCTGCTCGACGAGGTCGCCCGCGACGGCCGCGGCCCGCAGGAGCTGCGCAGCCACCTGACCTCGGAGACGGGCCTGGTGTACACGCTGCTGGCACATGCGGCGGGACGGCTGGGGTAAGCGGCTCGCAGCGACACGAACAGCGAATGAAAACGGAGGCCTCACGGCCTCCGTTTTTGTTTGGATGTTCTGAAGCTCAATTGCTGCCGGGCTGGCCGAACGACAGCCGTTCAGCGAGGACGGCCGCCTGCGTGCGCGAGCCGACGCCCAGCTTGCGCAAGATCGTCGAGACGTGGCCCTTCACCGTCTGCTCGGCGATATCGAGCTCGCCCGCGATCTGCTTGTTGAGCTTGCCTTCCACGATCATCGCGAGAATTCGCAGCTGCTGCGCCGAGAGCGTGGCCATGCGCGCGGCGAGCTCGATGTCGGCGCTCTGGATCGAGCCGCGGCCACCGACATTTGGCGGCATCCAGATCTCGCCGGCGAGGATCCTTGTGATCGCATCAGCCATCTCGGGCAGGCTGAGCGATTTCGGGATGTAACCGGATGCGCCATAGGCGATGGCGCGACGGATGGTGGCGGCGTCCTGCCGGGCCGAGATGATCGCGACCGGCACCGTCGGGAATTGCGCCGACAGGATGAACAGCGCGGCAAAGCCCTGAATGCCCGGCATCGTCAGATCCCAGAGGATCAGGTCGATCTCGTCCGACTGGACCGCCAGCACGCTGAGCGCCTCGTCCAGCGACTGGCAGGCGACGATGTCGAGATCGGGCAGCACGGTCGACAACGCGCTACGGAGCGCGGCCTGCACCAGCGGGTGGTCGTCGCCGATCAGGATGCGCATCGTCAGGGAGTCTCCGGTTTCGTGCCGAACTGCCGGCTCAGGGCTTCGCCGCCGAGAAAGCGCCGCAGGGCCGCCGGCTTGACCGGCTTCGACAGGATCTCGCAGCCGCGCGCCCTCGCCGCCTGGCGCACCGCCTCGCTGCGATCGCCGGTGACGACCAGCGCGCGGACCTCGCGTCCCGCCTTCTGCCTGAGATTGTCGAGAAAGTCCAAGCCGTTGCAGCCGCCGTCGAGATGGTAATCGAGCAGCACGACGTCTGGCAGGACGGTCGCGGCCGCGTCCATCGCCGCGGTGGCGTCGGCTGCGACCAGCACGTGATGCCCCCAGCCGCCGAGCAGCGCAGAGAGCCCATCGAGGATGGTCGCGTCATTGTCCAGGCACAGGATGGTCAGCGCGCGCTCCGCCGGTGCCGGCACGGCCACCGCAGGGGTGCGCCGAAGCGGCCGGCCTGGTCCGCGCGCGAGCGGCACCGTGACGGCAAAGCACGAACCTTGTCCGGGGCGCGAACGCAGGTCGACGGCATGGTCCAGCAGCCGGGACACGCGCTCGACGATGGCGAGCCCGAGGCCCAATCCCTTCTCCGCCCCCGGCGCGAGGCGCTGGAACTCCTCGAAGATGCGCTTCTGGTCTGCCGCCGCGATTCCGACGCCGGTGTCCCAGACCTCGATGCGCAGCGCCTCTCCGCGCCGCCGGCAGCCGAGCAGGATGCGTCCCTTGGGCGTGTAGCGAAGCGCATTCGACAGCAGGTTCTGCAGGATCCGGCGCAGCAGATGCGGATCGCTGCGCACCGCAAGGCCGCAATCGACGACGCGGAAGGCGATCCCGCGCTCGCGCGCCATCGCCGAGAATTCGACGTTCAACTGCACGAAGAGATCGGCGATCGGAAAGTCGGATATCTCGGCGCGCACGGCGCCGGCATCATAGGAGGAGATGTCGAGCAGCCGGTCGAGCACGTGCTCGGTCGATCGTAGCGCCGTAACCGCGCTGCTCGCGAGGGTGCGCTCCTTGTCGGCGTCGCCAGCGCGCGACGGAGCGCTCAGGCTCTCGTCGAGCGCGGACAGAAACAGACGGGCCGCATTCAGCGGCTGCAGCAAATCGTGGCTGGCCGCGGCCAAAAAGCGCGTCTTGCCGAGATTGGCCTGCTCGGCTTCGGCCTTCGCCTGCTCGAGCGCCTCGGTGCGCTCGCGGACGCGCAGCTCGAGCCCTTCATTGGCGCGTCGCAAGGCCTCGGCGGCACGGTGACGCTCGGTGACGTCGGTATAGGTCGAGACGTAGCCACCCTCGGCGACGCGGTCGTAGACGATCTCCAGCACCGTGCCGTCCGGCCGCTTGCGCTCGTAGAGATAAGGCCAGCGCTGCGTGGCGACGTCACGGTTGACCAGGAGCGCGGCGAATTCGGATGCGGCATATTCGCCGCGCTCGACATTGAAGGCGATGAGATCCGCCAGCGGAAGCCCCACGCGCACGAAGTCCGGCGGCAGATCGAGCAGCGCGATGAACCGACCGTTCCAGGCTGTGATGTTGAAATCGGCGTCGAAGGCGCAAATGCCCTGCGGTACGCTTTCGAGCGTAGACTGCAACAGGCTGCGGTTGAAGCGCAGCGCTTCCGAGGCCTCGTCGAGCATCGCCATCGCCTCCCGCCGCGACAGCGAGTGGCCTTCCAGCGACGCCGCGATCACGACGCGCGCCGATGCCGCGCCGATCGCGCCGGCCAGCAAATTCTCGGTAAACCGAATCGAGTCGAGATCGACCAGTCCCGACGGATCGAGACGCGGCCCCGTCCCTGCGATGCGGGCCGCCAGATAAGCGTCGAAGGCCGCCGCGCCGCGCTCGGCGCCGACGAAACGCAGCGCCAGCGCGCGGAGATCATCGAGCCGCACCACCACGCGCGACGACAGCTTGGGGATAGATTCGCGGACGACGCCGTCGGCGAACGCGGCCGCCTGATTACGCTCGACTGTCGATTGCCGGCCCAGCGCCGAGACCATCAGGAAGCAGACGAGATTGGCGCCAAGGCTCCACAGCGTGGCGTGCGAGATCGGATCGATCCCTTCGAGGCCCAGCAGCGCATTCGGCTTGAGCCAGGCGAGTTGCCAGGGACCTTGACGAACGATTTCCTCGATCCCCGGCCAGAGCGGCGCGGCCGAGGGCAGCAGCAGCGTGTAGGCCCAGACGAAGAAGCCGACCGCGATCCCGAGCGAGGCGCCGGCCTTGTTGGCCCGCGGCCAGAACAGCCCGCCGACGAACGCCGGACCGAATTGTGCGACCGCGACGAACGACAACAGGCCGATCACGGTGAGCGGATAGGACTGGTTGACGAGGCGGTGCATCAGATAGGCGAGCAGCAGGATGCTGAGGATCGAGAGCCGGCGCACCGTCACCAGCACCGACGTCATCGGCCGGCTCTGTGCGTGCAGGCCGAAGACGCGCGAGCGCAGCAGCAGCGGCATGATGACGTCGTTGCAGAGCATGGTGCTGAGCGCAACGGATGTCATGATAACCATGCCGGTGGCGGCCGACAGCCCGCCCAGAAACGCGATCAGGCTGATGGTGCCCGCATCGGCTGCGATCGGCAGCGAGATGACGTAGGTGTCGGGGTCCATCATCCCGCCGAAGCGGGTGAGCCCGGCCGCAGCGATCGGGAGGATCAAGAGGCTGAACAGCGCAAGATAAGCCGGATAGAGCCAAGCCGCGGTGCGCGTATGGCTTGGGCTCTCATTCTCGACGACGGCGACATGGAAGGCCTGCGGCAGGCAGAGGAAAGCAATTGCCGAGATGATGATCGTTGCAGGCCACACCGGCTGCGCCGGGTCGAAGCTCAGGATGCCGCCCAATTGCGGATCCGATTGAAACTGCGACAGCAGAGCGGCCGGCCCGCCGGAGGGTCCGAACAGCACGAACAGCGCGACGATCAGGAATGCGAGCAGCTTGACGACGCTCTCGAAGGCGATCGCGAGCATCAGGCCGCGATGATGCTCGCTGGCATGGACGTGCCGGACACCGAACACGATCGCGAACAGCGCCATCGATGCAGCGACGCCAAACGCCGAGTCTTGCCAGAACCGCAGCGCCTCGCCGCCGGCCCGCTCGGGCTGGAGGATCAGATAATCAAAACTCTTGCCGACGGCCTTGAGCTGTAGCGCGATATAGGGAAGCACGCCGAGCAGCGATGCGAGCGTCACGAAGGCCGCAAGCACCTGGCTCTTGCCGTAGCGCGCGGCGATGAAGTCCGCGATGGAGGTGACGTTCTGTGCCTTGGCGATCGCAATCACCTTGGACAGGAGCCGCTGGCCGAACAGCAGCACCAGGGTCGGGCCGATATAGATCGTGGCGAAGTCCAGCCCGCTGGTGGCGGCCCGTCCGACCGAGCCGTAGAAGCTCCACGAGGTGTTGTAGACCGCAAGCGTCAGGCAATAGCTGATCGCGGCCGCCCAGGAGCTTGGCGACACCAGCGGCCCGCCGGCACTTCGCCGGTCGCCCCACCAGGCCACCAGGAACAGCGTGGTCACATAGCCGGCAGCGACCGCAAGAACGAACCACGCCTGCAAGACATCCTCACCCGAAACAGTCTGATGCGCTCGCGACGAGCGGCCGGGCGCGGGCGGATACTAGAGCGTTTTCAATCGCATGGAAGGCCGTTTCAGTCCGCAGACAAGCGGCGGCCGAAGGGATTCTCCGGCCGCCGCCCGCAATCGCTCAGGCCGCCTCGCGGGACAGCCGTTGCTGCGGCATGCGCTTGAGCGCCAGGTTGACCACGACGGCCACCACGATGTTGAGCGCGAGCGCCAACAGACCGGTGTAGATCGCGACCTTCCCGGCGCCGAAGTCGATGCTGTGCAGCGGCTTCAATCCGTCCGACCAGGCGAGCCACGATCCGCCGGCTAGGCCGACGGCCCAGCCAGCCAGCAGCGCCGGGCTCGAGAACCAGTTCAGATAGAGACCGAACACCAGCGCCGGCAGCGTCTGCAGGATCCAGAGGCCCCCGAGCAGTTGCAGGTCGAGCGCGAACTGCGTCGGCATCAGGAGGATGGCGAGCAGCGCGCCGACCTTCACCAGCATGGAGGTGATCTTGGCGACCTTCGCCTCACCTGCCGGCGTCACCTTCGGATCGACCCACACCTTCCAGAAGTTGCGGGTGAACAGATTGGCGGCGCCGATGCTCATGACGGCGGCCGGCACCAGCGCTCCGATCGCAATCGCGGCGAAGGCAAAGCCTGCGAACCAGCTCGGGAACAGCGTCTTGAACAGCTCGGGCACGACGTCGTTGTTGCTGGCGAGCTTGAGGCCCGCCGCATGGCCCATGTAACCGAGCAGCGCAAGCAGGCCGAGCAGCAGCGTGTAGGCCGGCAGCATCATCGCATTCTTGCGGATGGTGTTGCCGCCCGAGGACGCGAAGATGCCGGTCAGCGTGTGCGGATACATGAATGCGGCGAGCGCCGAGCCCAGCGCCAGCGAGGCATAGGGCACGATCTGCGCCGGGGACAGCAGGATGCCGCCTGCGCCTTTCGCTGCGAATGCCGCATCCGCCGCGGTGAAGATCGCTCCGTAGCCGCCAAGCTTCGAGGGCACGATCGCAATCGCGGCGATCACCACGATGTAGATCATGATGTCCTTGACGAAGGCGATCAGCGCCGGCGCGCGCAGGCCCGACGAATATGTGTAGAGCGCCAGCACCAGGAAGGCGAGAACGAGTGGCACCTCGCCGTGCAGGCCGAGCGCCTTGATCGCCACCTCCATGCCGATCAGCTGGAGCGCGATGTAAGGCATCGTCGCCAGCACGCCGGTGGCCGCGACCGCAAGCTCGAGCCCGCGCGATCCGTAGGCGCCGCGCACCACGTCGCCCGCGGTGACGTAGCCCCGCTCCTTGGCGACCTTCCACAGGACCGGCATCACCGCGAACACGAACGGATAGACGATGATGGTGTAGGGCAGCGCGAAGAAGCCGTAGGCGCCGACCGCGTAGACCAGCGCAGGAACGGCGATCACGGTGTAGGCGGTGTAGAAGTCGCCGCCGACCAGGAACCAGGTGATCCAGGTCCCGAACTTGCGGCCGCCAAGGCCCCACTCGTCGAGATGGGCGAGCGTCTCCGGCTTGCGCCAGCGCGAGGCGACGAAGCCCATGCCGGTGACGAGAATGAACAGTGCGAGGAATACGGCGAACGCCGCGCTATCGACATTAGTCAGCACGGCGCACGCTCCTGTAGACGATGTAGGTGAGCAGCGAGGTCAGCGGCACCCAGGCGAGCTGATACCAGTAGAAGAACGGGAAGCCGAACAGATGCGGCTCCCCGATATTGTAGAACGGCACGATCATCAGGCCGATGAACGGCAACAACAGCAGCAGACGTACCACGCGCTCTCTCCTCCCCTGTGAGTGAAGTCGACGCGCCTTGTCGTGGGCACGCCTTGAGCGCGATATAGCGGACAATACCGGCCTACCCCTCCCCCTACCTTGGCTCGGCTGGCCCCCCATACTTTCGTATCGCGCGGGGTGAAGAACGCGGCGATGGTCTCCGCAAGCCGTCATTGCGAGGAACGAAGCGCACGCTGCAGCGCGTCCGGGACACGAGACCTACGATGACGAAGTGCGCGAACTTGCGCTCGCCTAGCGCCTGCCGCTCGCGGTGGGGGCCGGCCTCGGCGGCTCGGGCGGCGGAGCGGGCTGCGATGAGTTGCTGGCGCCGAACAGCACGCGGGTCGGGTTGCGGTCGAAATTGTTCACGGCGCGGCTGATGTCACCGAGGGTACGACGGCCGTCGCTCATCAACGCGCCGGAGCGCTTGTCGAAATCGTCGGCGAGCTCGCGGATCGACTTCACCGCCTGGAACAGCTCGCCGCCGTCCTTGCCGCCGGCGAGCGTGTTGAGTCCGAGCATGAGGTTGTCGGCCTTGAGCATGACGCCGTCGACCTTGGCCATCACGCCGTCGATCTTCTCGGAATTGCGCGCGAGCGAGTTGGTGAAGGTCTCCAAATTCTTCAGCGAGTTCTTCACCGATTCCTGATTGTCGGCGACGATCTTGTTGATGTTCTGCAGCGTGCCGCGGATCGCCTCGGTGACGTCCTGGAGCTTGTTGGGGTCGGCCGTCAGCGTCGGGATGCCGTCCTGGTCGAGCGGCGGCGGGGCCGCGGCCTCGTCCCCGCCCTTGAGCGAGATGGCGGCGACGCCGGTGAGGCCCTGGAATTCGAGGCCGACCAGGGTGTCCTTGCGGATCGGGGCGTTGTTCTCGATCATGGCGAGTGCGACAACCCGCCGCGGGTTGTCGAGCTTCACCGAGACCACCTCGCCCACCCTGATACCGTTGAAATTGACACTGCCGCCGTTGCGCAGGCCCGCCGCCGGGCCCTCGAACACGACGCGCAGCGGACTGCGCTGCTTGGTGGTGTGCAGCGACTGGAACCAGAGCACGAAGCCGATCGCCGCGGCGATCACCGCCAGCGTGAACGACCCGATCAAGACGTAGTTTGCCCGCGTTTCCATCAGGTGCTCCGGCTACTCATCACAGCTATTCAACCCAGCCACTCAACCCATGACCGCGCGGGCGCGCTTGCCATGGAAATATTGCCTCAGCCAGGGATGCTGCGAGGCCTGCATGTCGGCGATCGACCCTGCCGCTATGATCTTACCGTTCCCTAAAACGGCGATGCGGTCACACGCTGTGTAAAGGCTGTCGAGGTCGTGGGTTACCATGAAAACGGTCAGCCCCAAAGTGCGCTGGAGCGTCCTGACCAGCTCGTCGAAATCGCCGGCGCCGATCGGATCGAGGCCCGAGGTCGGCTCGTCGAGGAAGACGAGATCCGGATCGAGCGACAGCGCGCGCGCCAGCGCCACGCGCTTGATCATGCCGCCGGAGAGCTCGGACGGGAAGCGCTCGGCAACCTCGGGCTTGAGGCCGACCATGGTCAGCTTGGCCATGGTGATCTCGTCCATCAGCCGCTGCGAGACCCGAAGATATTCGCGCATCGGAAACTGGATGTTCTGCCGCACGGTCAGCGAGGAGAACAGCGCGCCCTGCTGAAACAAGACGCCCCAGCGCCGCTCCACGTTGCGGCGCTGCGAGGTGCTCGAGGAGTCCAGATCGACGCCGAACACCTCGATGGAGCCCGCAACCTTCGGCACGAGACCGATGATGGTGCGCGTCAGCACGGACTTGCCGGCACCGGAAGGACCGACGAAGCCCAAGATCTCGCCGCGCTTGACGTCGAGGTTGAGGCCGTCGAGCACGCGTGTGCTACCGAACTGCACGGTGATGTCGCGCACGCGGATGATGGGATTTTGGATCTCGCCAGCCATCGTCACATCCCGATCGAGGCGAAGAAGATGGCGAACACGCCGTCCATGACGATGACGAAGAAGATGCCCTTCACCACCGAGGCCGTGGTGTGCTGGCCCAGCGATTCCGCGCTGCCCTGCACGGCAAGGCCCTCGACGCAGGCGACGATGCCGATCACGGCGGCCATGACCGGCGCCTTGACGATGCCGACGATGAAATGGTCGATCGAGATGGCGTCGCGCAAGCGCAGCAGGAAGGCTTCGGGCTCGACCCCGCCATAGAGCCAGGCAACGAGACCGCCGCCATAGAGCGCGGCCATCGCGCCGAGGAAAGCCAGGATCGGCAGCGCCAGCACCAGCGCCATCATGCGCGGCAGCACCAGCACCTCGATCGGATCGAAGCCCATGGTGCGCAGCGCGTCGATCTCCTCGCGCATCTTCATCGAGCCGAGCTCGGCGGTGTAGGCGCTGCCCGAGCGGCCCGCGACCATGATCGCGACCAGCAGCACGCCGATCTCGCGCAGCACCAGCACGCCCAGCATGTCGACCACGAAGATGTCGGCGCCGAACCTTCGGAAATGGAAGATGCCTTGTTGGGCGATGATGCAGCCGATCAGGAAGGTAATCAGCACGATGATCGGCACCGCGCGCCAGCAGACCTGCTCCATGTGATGCACGGTCGAGGTCAGGCGGAACGAGCGCGGATGGATCAGGACGCGAAACCATGCCGCGAGCACGGCGCCGAGCATGTCGACGAGGCCTGCGACGGTGCCGCCGATGCCGGCCACGGTCCGGCCGATCTGCTCCAGCATGCCGGTGATGGTCACCGTGCCGCCGTCGACCACGGCCGTCGCCCTGACCCGCCGTACCTCGTCCACGAGGCTGGAATAATTGGCGGAGAGACCCGCGATCTGCGCCTCGACGGATCCTTTCGTCAGGCTGCGGCGCAGCCGCTCGATCAGCCAGGCGCCGAACGTGTCGAGCTTGGCGACCTCGGAGACGTCGATGAAGATGCTTTGCTGGCCGCCGGCGAGCTTCTCGGCGTCGGCCACCATGCGCTCCAGGACCGGCGCGAAGCTCGCGGTCCATGTTCCGGTGGCGCAGAGTGCCAGCGCGTTGCCCTTGGCAATCCGCTCCAGCTTCGGATCGCTGCTCAAGATGTCCGCTCCCGTGCCGGGGCGGAGAAAATCAGATAGTTGCGCACGCGCCCTTACCCAGAGAAGGTATCCCCAAGTGGTTAATGTTAGTTGCTAGAGGTAACTAGCAGGTTCAGATTTCGCCAGAGTTCAAAATGACTTCCATGAAATTTGCTTCCCTGGCGGCGCGAATCGAGCGCTTCCCGATCGCGGGCAGCTTTACCATCAGCCGGGGGGCCAAGACCGAGGCCGTGACGGTCGTGGTGGAGGTCGGCCGGGACGGGCTGACCGGCCGCGGCGAGTGCGTGCCCTATCCCCGCTATGGCGAGACGCCCGAGGCGACGCTGGCGGCGATCCAGGCCATGCAGCAGGCCTTGGCGGACGGGCTGACGCGGCAAGCCCTCCAGGCCGCCATGGCGCCCGGTGCGGCCCGCAATGCCCTGGACTGCGCCCTGATCGACCTGGAGGCCAAGGCGGCGGGCCAGCGGGCCTGGAACCTACTCGACCGCCCGGTG
This sequence comes from Bradyrhizobium sp. ERR14, assembly GCF_014198235.1. NCBI lineage: Bacteria > Pseudomonadati > Pseudomonadota > Alphaproteobacteria > Hyphomicrobiales > Nitrobacteraceae > Bradyrhizobium > Bradyrhizobium sp. ERR14. The sequence continues at coordinate 405,819 of NZ_JACIHD010000002.1, forward strand.
CCGGGCGAGCGCACTACGGCGTACACGATCTCGTTGGGGACCCCCGTGGCCATGGCGGCCGCCACCGCCAAGGCGGCGCACCGGCCGCTGCTCAAGATCAAGCTCGGCGGCGACGGCGATCCGGAGCGGATCGCGGCGGTACGCAAGGCCGCTCCCGAATCCGAGCTGATCGTCGATGCCAACGAGGCCTGGACCGAGGCCAATCTGGCGCACAATCTCGCCGCCTGCGATGCCGCCGGCGTCACCCTGGTGGAGCAGCCACTGCCCGCGGGCAAAGACGAGGCGCTGGCGCGGATCAAGCGCCCGCTCGCGGTCTGCGCCGACGAGAGCGTGCATGACCGCTCCTCGCTTGCCCCGTTGCGCGACCGCTACGACGCCGTGAACATCAAGCTTGACAAGACCGGCGGCCTCACCGAGGCCCTTGCGATGGCGGACGCCGCGCAGGCGCTCGGCTTCGAAATCATGATCGGCTGCATGGTCGCAACCTCGCTGTCGATGGCCCCCGCGATGCTGGTGACGCCGCAGGCGCGCTTCGTCGATCTCGATGGCCCCTTGCTGCTGGCGCGCGACCGCGATCACGGCCTGCGTTACGACGACAGCCTGGTCTATCCGCCGGACGCCTCGCTCTGGGGTTGAGGCTTGAGCCGGTGCCGCGCCGACCAGATCAGAAGCGCGCCGGCCGCCGCCATCGCGGCCATCACGTAATACAGACCATCGCCGATACGGGCGTAGATCGCACCTGAAGCGATCGAGGTCGCAGCGCCCAGAAGCCCGTTGCACGCGGCGTAATAGCCCTGCCCCCGCGCGATCTGATGCGAAGGCACGCGCTGCACCAGGAGATTCATCGTGCCGACGATGGTCATGCCGAAGCTGAGACCGTGGCCGAGCTGGACGATCGCTAGCAGCGCGAGCGGCGGCTCGCTCGCGGTGACGATCCAGCGCAGCACGGCGCTGAGCCCTCCGATCGCGATCATGGTGGACGGATGCAGCGAGAAGCGCGGCGACAGCGCGAACACCACGATCTCCGCGATCACGCCCAGCGTCCACAGGCCTGCGATAGTCAGCCCACTGATCCCATGGAGCTGCCAGTTGATGGCCGAGAAGGTGTAGTAGGCGACGTGGCTGCCCTGAATCAGCGCCGCCGAGACGATGACGGTCCAGAAGCCGGCATCGCGCAGCAGCGGCTTGCCGGCATGCCTCTCCGTCGTCTTGCGCCTGACATCGTCGAGCGGCTGAAGCAGCAGGCCGGCTGCGACCGCAACGACGGCCCATGCGACGATGACCCAGATCAGATCGCGCGCGGCGATGTGGTCGACGAGATAGCCGCAGGCGAGCGAGCCGGCGGCGAAGGCCGCCGAACCCCACAGCCGCAAGGGTCCGTAGTCGAGCCCGTAACGGGCGACGCCGCGTAGCGCATAAGCATCGGTCAGCGGCATCGTCGGCGTCCACATCATGCAGGTCAGCGCGTAGATCAGGAACAGCGCCAGCGGCTGCTGCTGCAAGCCGACCGCGGTGAAGCCAATCGCGGTCGCCAGCACCGACACCATCATGCCGGCGCGAATGGCATGTCGCTTTTCGGCGAAGGCGGTCACTTGCGGCAGCGTGGTGAAGCGCGTGATCGCCGGCAGCGCGTTGATGAGGCCGATCCAGGCCGCGTCGACGCCGATCGCCTTCAGCCATACCGGGAAGAACGGCAGATGCGTGCCCGAGACCGCGAAGATGGCCGAATAGAACAGGGCGAGGCTGACGGCGAATCGCCGTTTCGCGGATGCTGGCGTGGGGATTTGTGATTCGGGTGCCATCAAACCAATTGCGATTCGGACGATATCGTGGTGATCGTTACTGTAACGCGCGGTGATTTGCGCGACGAGATCGCAATGGCCAACGAAGCATTCGCCCTTTCGCCCATGTCTGCCCGCGCGGCCGAGCCGAACGAGCAGGATTACGACGCGATCCGCGAAGCCTTCATGGAGACGGCGCGCGGCCGCTGGTTCCTCGGCGAATACGCCAAGCGCAACCGCAATGCCGACACGCGCATGGTGCTCGACGCGGTCGCGAAAATCGAAGAAACCCTTGCGGCGCAGCGACAACCCGTCGTCGAAGATCGCCTGCCCGAAGCGCTGGTCGAGATCCGCCGCGCGATTCGCGAGGCCGAGACGATCGCCATCGCCGCCGTCGACCCCGCCGCGATCGAGACGAGCCTCGCCGCGATCCCGCGCGGCGTGCGCATCATCAAGGAGATCTCCTGGCGCTGGCGCGAGATCGGCGCCGACGGACGAATCTGCGACCTCATTGATTCGCAACTCGCCTCTATCGAGGCCGCCTGCGGACAGATTTCGACCATCGACCCCCGCGTCGAGCTCAAAGCCGCATTCGATCTCTTGAGGGATCGGGTGGAGCAGACCGACGGCGGCGCATCGCCGCAGGCGGCGCCGTCCACGTCGGCTCCGATGCAGCAGGCGCCATCATCCGCCGCCGACGCTCCGCCCGCCGCGGCCGCGCCCGCGGCGATGGCGAGCGAAGCATCCGTGGCTTTCACGGAGTCACAGCGGGACGTCGCCGCGGCTGCCGAGCCCGAAGCGACCGTCGCCGTCGAAGCGTTCGCCGAGGCGCAACAGGCAATGGACGCGGCCGTCGCGCCGGAGATTGCGGCCGAGAGCCAGATCGCCGTCGAGAGCACAGCGCTCGACCAAGTCGCGCCAGAAGACGTCGCGCCCGAAGCCGTCCCGTTGGAAGAGCCGGCCACGGACACCGCCGCCTTCGCGGAAGCCGCTGACGCGTTCGCGCTCGACGCGGCCGCGCAAGCCGAGGACGACGCCGTGCTCGAGGCCATCGCGCTGGAGATGGCCGCGCCCGATCCGGAGTTCGACGAGATCATCGCGCCGGTCGAGATGGAAGCGGCCGTTCCGGAGCCGATGGTGGCGGAGGCTGCAGCGCCCATTGCTGCGGAGCTTCCGGAACCGATCGCGCCTCAGCCTGTCGTCGCTCCCATGGTGGAAGAGCCCGCCGCCGACGCGCCGATCGCAATGGACTCGCTCGCGCGCCTCACCGAAGCCATCGCGGAGGCCGCCGCCGAAGTGATGGAGCAGCAGGCCCCGGCGATGGCAGCCACCGCATCGCTCGCCGCAGCACCGGCCGCAACGCTTCCGATGCCCACGCCGCTCCCCGAGCCCTCGCTCGGCGCCACCATCCTCGCCAGCGGCATCCTGCAAAAACCCCGCGCGCCCGCCAACGACCCGCTCGCGCCGATCCGCCGCATGACCCAGGCCGAGAAGATCGCGTTCTTCTCGTAAAGGGGGAGCGCTCTCTCCGCGTCGTTGCGAGCAACGAAGCGACAGCGAGACTGCCAACTCCGTCATCCTGAGGCGCGAGACGCACGATGCTCAGCATCGTGCGGGGAGCCTCGAAGGATGCACGGCCGAGATGCAGCCGGGCCGTCGCCCTTCGAGGCTCGCCGAAGAGGCGAGCGCCTCAGGGTGACGGTGATGGACGGGTGCTCGCGGCTCAATCTCGTGGCCGGGCTGCCAAGTGCTGTTGCCCCGTCTGGCCGTAGGTGTATGTACGAGCTTGAACCTAGTCCTCTCAACAGATGTCCGTGGCCGAAGACACCCTCACCCTCTGGCGCCCCGTCGGCCCGAAAGAACTGGAACTGATCCAGCAATCCGGCATGCGCGCGTTTCCGCCGCGCCTGCCGGACCAGCCGATCTTCTATCCGGTGCTGACGGAAGACTACGCCATCAAGATCGCGCGCGACTGGAATGTCCCGGCGAGCGGCTCCGGCTTCGTGACGCGCTTTGCGGTCAAGCGCGACTTCATCGCGAAGTATGACGTGCAGGAAGCTGGCGGACGGTCGCATCTGGAATACTGGATTCCGGCCGAAAACCTCGATGCCTTCAATGCAGCGATCGTCGGACCGATCGAGATCGTCCGCAGCTTTCCCTAGCCGTCGCGCGCCCGATCACCCGCAATTCCACACCGCGCCGATCGGCGTGCGCGTCCAGCACGGACCGAAACTGCCGCCGTTGTAGCGGCCGCCGTTGAAGCCGGGGCGGCCGAAATAGTGCCACTCGCCGTCCCAGCGATAATATTGCGGAACCGGATCGATGTACCAGTGGCGGCGGTCGTTGCGCGCGAGCCGACGCATCGCGTCCTTCTGCTTGTAGAGCGGAATGCTGTTGCTCAGCGGCTGACGATAGCCCGGCAGGAAGCCGTAGCCCTTCCAGACGGGCTTGGGACGCTTTTGAAGGGGCTCAGCGGACGCCACAGTCGGCAGCAGCGAGAGGATGATGGCAACAGACAGACACATAAAGCGGGACATGGTGAAACCATAGACAGTCAGTTCCCGCCGCGCCATTCAAATTCGAGTGCGGGACGTTTCGCCGCTTCTGCCGAGCGGCCACTCTCGATAAGCTCAGCTCGCAACGCGTAGCGTGAACGCGGCGCGGACCGCTTGCATGTGCCGGAGTGACCGAATGCCTGAGAGCCCGCGCGTCGGCGCCTTTGCGATCGTTCCCAGCAACGATCTTCCCGCCGCAATTCCATTCTGGGAACGGCTCGGCTTTGCGCGCATCGGCGGCGATGCCGGCTATGTCATCATGAGCGGCCGGGGATGCGAGGTGCATCTCACGCAAGCCGGCGATGGCCCGTGGCGCGTGCCGGAGCACAATCCCTTTGGCATTTTCATTCGCACGCCCGAGGTCGAGGCCATTGCCGCGCGCGTGGACGATCTCATCATCCGGCCCGGCGGCGTGCTGCGCCACCGCGAATGGGGCATGTATGAAGTCGGCATCAACGGCCCCGACGGCCTTCTCGTCCGGATTGGCTGGCCCTCGGCGCTGATGCGCCAATCCGGCTAGCTGATCACGCCCTTCCTGATCAGGAAGCAGCCGTACCCCCTGCTGTCGCCGACCTGCACGACACCAAACCCCGCCGCGGCCGCGCGATAAAAATCCGCCCGCGAGAGCTTGCCGGGAACAACGGCGCGTCCGACCGCGCGCTCGATCTCAGCCAGCACGGCGCGCTGCACGTCGGGCACGCGGTCGGGATCGTCGACCGGCGCCATCACCCGCACCGGGTCGGGATCGAAATCGTCGAGCGGGTAGAGCGTCATGATGGCGCGAACGGCCGTCTCCATCGTCATGCCCGGCAGCTGGATCAGGCGCTGCGACGATGTCGAGCGGGCGATGTGCGTGGCCGGGTGGTTGGCGTCGACGACGACGAGATCGTCGCCGTGGCCCATGGAGGCCAGCAGCCAGAGCAGGTCGGGCGTGAGGATCGGATCGATCGATTTCAGCATGTGACGGCAGTTCCCATTATCGATCGCTAACCATAGCAGGTTCCGAGCGTGATTCAGATCACGCAAGGCCACCATGGTGAGGGGGATCACGGACCTCAAGCTCGAACGCGGCGAGGCTCCCCGGCAACCAATCTCGCATCGAGATCAGTGCCAAAGGAGCACGCCATGTTCCGCCTAAAGCCTTTCCTGATGACAGCAAGCCTTGTGGGGAGCCTGTTTGGCTTCGCCTGCGGCCCTGTTTCCGCGCAAGTTGCCCCGGTCGAGCCGGCCCCCACCGCGCTGCAGGGCCCGGAGCAGCGGGTGGCGCTGGTGATCGGCAATTCGAACTATAAGAACGCGCCGCAGCTCGCCAATCCCGACAATGACGCCGAGTCGATGGCGAAGTTCCTGAACTCGGCCGGCTTCGAGGTGGTTGCCGCGACCGACCTGACCCAGAACGACATGCTCCGCGTGGTGCAGGACTTCTCCGCCAAGGTGTCCGCGCGCGGTCCGAACACCGTGGCGATGGTCTATTACGCCGGTCACGGCGTGCAGCTCGCCGGCGAGAACTATCTCGTTCCCGTCGACGCCAAGGTGTCGAACCAGACCGAGCTCGTCAACAATTCGGTGCGCCTGGTCGACGTGATGTCGACGCTGGAGACGATCCCGAGCCGCATGCGCATCGTCATCCTCGATGCCTGCCGCAACAACCCGTTCCCTGATGTCAATGACGCCGGCCGCGGCCTTGCCATCGTCGATGCGCCGAACGGCTCGATCGTCGGTTACTCGACCGCACCGGGCGCTGAAGCGCTCGACGGCACCGGCGGTCACAGCCCCTACACGCAGGCGTTCCTGAACGTCGCACGTGAACCCAACGTGCCGATCGAGCAGCTGTTCAAGCGCGTTCGCCTGCAGGTGAACCAGTCCACCAGCGGTGCGCAGATCCCGTGGGAGAGCTCCTCGCTGACTTCGGACTTCACCTTCTTCGGCGACACCGCGGTTGCCGCCAATCGCGCGCCGGTCAGGGCACCGGTGGTGCAGATGGCCTCCAACCTGCCGAGCCGCTCGACTCGTCAGGCCTATGACTATGTCGTGTCGGAGGGCCGGCCGGAATATTATCAGGAGTTCATCCGGATGTACCCGCACGACCCGCTGTGCGACCACGTCCGCTGGCTGCTCAACAACATCCTGCTCTCGCAGGCCTGGCACAAGGCGGTGCTCGTCAATTCGCCGGTTGCCTACAAGACCTTCTATGACAGCTACGGCACCAGCCCCTACGCGCAAATGGCGCTGAAGCTGCAGATGCAGCCGAAGCAGATCCCCTTGATGCAGGCGACCAAGTTCCTGGCTCCGCAGAACATTGCTCCGACCTTCAAGATCGGCAATCTCGGCCAGCCGAAGTACATGCCGCTGCAGCAGGGTAATGGCGGCCAGATCAACGGTAATCTGCCGGTCGTGCAGAAGCCGGTCGACGGCAATGTCATCGGCAAGCTCGGCAATGGTGGCCAGATCGGCAACCTGCCCTCGGGCAACAACCAGCCGAACGGCACGCCGTCACAGACCCCGGGCAAGATCGTCACCCTGCCTGCGCCGACCAACACGACCACCAGCAATGGCGGTATCGGCAAGATCGTCACCCTGCCCGCGACCAACAACAAGCCGGACGCTGGCAACGCCAATGGCAAGCCGGGCAAGATCGTGAGCATGCCGGTGAATGTCGGCAAGGGCGGCTCGACTGTCGACGTGAAGCCCGTTCAGACGCAGAACCACCCGATCCGCGTCAACAACGGCAACACCGGCATCGTGAAGCTCAACAACAATCCGGTGAACAAGGTGCAGGTGCAGAACAACGTCCAGAACAACCGCCCGCAGCTCAACACGATGCCGAGCCGCATGGTCAACAGCAACAACAACTTCCGGCAGTCGATGAACCAGGCGCCGAGCATGGGCGGCAGCAACCGTCGCGGCGGCTTCATGCACTGATTGGGCGAAGAAGAAGGTGTGCTCCCTCCCCCGCTTGCGGGGGAGGGTTGGGGAGAGGGTCTCTCCACAACGGGACAATCCCCAAGAGGAAAGAGCCCCACCCGGCGCTTCGCGCCGACCTCCCCCGCAAGCGGGAGAGGTTGCACCGAGCAAGCGGTTAGTTCGATCCACAAGATCGACAAACACAAAGAAGGGGCAGAGCGGCAACGCTCTGCCCCTTCTTCATAAACCCTTAGACGTGGTCATTCCGGGATGGGCCGAGAGGCGCAGGCCCGGAATGACGGCTAGGCCACCAGCTCGGCGAACAGATCCGCGTCGACATTGCCGCCGGAGAGCACGATGACGACGTTCTTGCCGGCGACGTCGAGCCGGCCGGCCAGCAGCGCGGCGAGGCCGACAGCGCCGCCGGGCTCCACCACGAGCTTCAGCTCGCGATAGGCGAAGGCGACGGCGGCGCCGACTTCCTTGTCCGACGCGGTGACGCCGCGCGCGAGCAGCTTGCTGTTGATCGCGAAGGTCATCTCGCCGGGGATCAGGGCCATCAGCGCATCGCAGATGGTGCGGCCCGCGGGTGGATGCGGCTCGCGATGTCCTGCGCTCAGCGAGATGCCGTGATCGTCGAACGCCTCGGGCTCGGCCACCACGATCTCGGCGCGCGGATAGCGTGCCTTCACGGCGGTCGCGACGCCCGCGATCAGGCCGCCGCCGGAGGCCGGTGCCACCACGATGTCGGGGCTAAGGCCGAGGCCCGCCAAGTCTTCCGCGATCTCGCGGCCGGCGGTGCCCTGCCCCGCGATCACGAAGGGATCGTCATAGGGCCTCACCAGCGTCGCGCCGCGCTTTTCGGCGATGCCCCGCGAGATCGCCTCGCGGTGGTCCTTGTCGCGATCATAGAGCACGACCTCGGCGCCATAGGATTTGGTGCGCTCGCGCTTCGACAGCGGCGCATCCGCAGGCATCACGATGGTCGCCTGCATGTCGAGGATTTTTGCCGCGGCCGCCACGCCCTGGGCGTGGTTGCCGGAGGAGAACGCCACGACGCCGCCGGCGCGCTTGTCCTGCGGGATCGAGAACACCTTGTTGAAGGCGCCGCGGAACTTGAACGAGCCGGTGCGCTGGAGCATCTCCGGTTTCAAGAACACCTTCGCGCCGACGCGCTCGTTGAGCACGGGAAAGGACAACAGCGGAGTGCGGATGGCGTAGGGCGCGATCACACGCGCTGCGGCGTCGATATCGGCGGGGCCGATCGGGAGGAGCTGTTCGGTCATGGCCGAATGTTATCGCGGCCGATGAGGCCCGGGCAAGACACCTCCGCGCGAGGATTTTCCCCATAGCGTTTTCGAGCGAAGTGGAAACCGGTTCGCGTGAAGAAAACGCGTCAAAACAAGAATCTAGAGCTATTTCGATCCATCGGATCGAGATAGCTCTAGGCCACGAAGCGCGGCTGTTCCGCGCCGTTCCGGCCAGGCAGCACCGCGCCGACCGCCTCAATGCTGGCCACAAAGGCCCTCGCCGAGGCTTCCCAGGTGTAATTGGCCGCGAACGCGACGCAGTCCTGCCGGGAGATATCCAATGCCGCGAAGCAAGCGCTGCGCAAGTCGTGATCGAGCGCGCCGACCGGGGCATCACCGATGACGTCGCGGGGGCCCTTCACCGGGAAAGCGGCCACCGGCAGGCCGCTTGCGAGCGCTTCGAGCAGCACCAGGCCGAACGTGTCGGTCTTGCTCGGAAACACGAAGACGTCGGCGGCCGCATAGATATCCGCCAGTTCCTCGCCGTGCTTCTCGCCGAGGAAGATCGCATCGGGATAGGCCTCTTCGAGCGAGGCGCGCGCGGGGCCGTCGCCGACGATGACCTTGGTGCCGGGCAGATCGAGGTCGAGGAAGCCCTCGAGATTCTTCTCCACGGCGACGCGGCCGACCGACAGGAACACCGGCGCCGGCAGGCAGAGATCGATGGCGCGGGGGTGGAACAGCTGGGTGTCGACGCCGCGCGGCCACAGCACGACATTGTCGAAGCCGCGCTCGGTCAGCTCGCGGGCGAGCGCAGGCGTTGCAGCCATCACGGCGCGGCTGGCGCTGTGGAAGCGGCGCAGCGCCCGCCAGATCAGCGAGCCCGGCACCGGCACGCGGGCGCGGACATATTCGGGAAAGCGGGTGTGGAAGCTGGTCGTGAACGGCAGTCTGCGCTGGCGGCAGTAGCGGCGGACCATCAGGCCGATCGGCCCTTCGGTCGCGATGTGGATGCTGTCGGGGCGCGCCTCCGCGATCAGCTTAGCAATGCGCGCCGGACGCGGCATCGCCAGACGCACGTCGCGATAGCTCGGCATCGCAAAGGTGCGGAACGATTGCGGCGTCAGGAATGTGAATTCGACGCCGAGGCTTTTGCCGGCGTCGGCGAGCTTGGTCAGCGTCCGAACCACACCGTTGACTTGCGGGTGCCAGGCGTCGGTCGCGACCAGGATGCGCATCAGGCGGCCTCTGTTATGCAGCTCTGGCTGCAACCTGCGGGACTTGTGCCGGCTTCTGCAAATGATCCGCCCAGGTGATGATCTCGAAATGGCCGTCGTCGTGCTCGACCAGGGCCGTGCAGCTCTCGACCCAGTCGCCGCAATTCATGTAGCGGATGCCGCCCTCGTCGCGGATCACGGCGTAGTGGATGTGGCCGCAGATCACGCCGTCGGCGTCGTGGCGCCGCGCCTCGGCGGCGAGCGCCTGCTCGAACGCGCCGATATAGTTGACGGCGTTCTTGACCTTCTGCTTGGCCCATTGCGACAGCGACCAATAGGGCACGCCAAACAGGCGGCGGAAGAAGTTGACGAAGCGATTCATCTGGATCGCGAAGTCGTAGGCCTTGTCGCCGAGATGGGCGAGCCAGCGCGCGTTCTGCACCACGAGGTCGAAGATGTCGCCGTGGATGACGAGATAACGCTTGCCGTCCACGCCGGTGTGGACGGTGTTCTCGACGACGTCGATGCCGCCGAAATGCGTGCCGTAATAGTTGCGCAGGAACTCGTCGTGATTGCCGGGGATGTAGACGACCTTGGCGCCCTTGCGCGCCTTGCGCAGCAGCTTCTGCACGAGGTCGTTGTGGGATTGCGGCCAGTTCCAGCTCGATTTCAGCGCCCAGCCATCGACGATGTCCCCGACCAGATAGATCGTGTCGGCATCATGGTAGCGCAGGAAGTCGAGCAGAAGATCGGCTTGAGAACCGCGGGCTCCGAGATGAACGTCGGAGATGAACAACGTGCGAAAGCGCCGCTCCGGGCTCTCGTCACTCACATCGTAACTTCCCATGCGCCAGCCTGTAACAATGTCCCGTGACAGGGGGATGACCGATTGAACTTTTGAGGCACCTTCAGATACGAATCACGCCTTGCCTCGCCCTCTCCGCGAATATCAGTCGCATGCGACAATCAGGCGACATGGCGCCGCAGGGGGCGCCGCAGCAATCCTACCCTCCCCCTCCAGGGGAGGGTGAACTACCCACACGAGCAGCGCTGAACAGACGAACGCCTGCGCTCCCGCTGGCCGCTCGCCTCAGTAGAACTTGTGGAAATGATGGACCGGGCCGTGGCCGTGCCCGACGCTGAAGCGGTCAGCGGCTGCGATGGCCGCGCTGATCCAGGTCTTGGCGTTGCGCACGGCAAGCTCCAGACCTTCGCCCTTGGCGAGCCCCGCCGCGACCGCCGAGGACAGCGAGCAGCCGGTGCCATGGGTGTTGCGTGTGGCAACGCGCGGCGCCGCAAGCGCGATCGTGCTTTCGGACGTGACGAGATAGTCGGTGCTCTCGGCGCCCTCGCCGTGTCCGCCCTTGATCAGGACCGCACCGCAGCCGAGCGCCAGCAGGCGATGCCCCTGGGCTTCGATCTCGGCCTCGCTTGCCGCGACCGGCTCGTCGAGCAGAGCCGCGGCCTCCGGCAGATTGGGCGTGATCACCGACGCCAGCGGTATCAGTTTTGTGCGGAGCGCGTCGACGGCCTCGGATGCCAGCAGGCGGTCGCCGGAGGTCGCCACCATCACGGGATCGAGCACGACGTGCCCCGGCGCCCAGCGCGACAGCGCGGCCGCGATCGCATCGATACTGGCGACCTGGGCCACCATGCCGATCTTCACCGCGCCAATGTCGAGATCGGAAAACACCGCATCGATCTGCGCGGTGACGAACTCGGCCGGCACCGCATGAATGCCGGTGACGCCGCGCGTGTTCTGCGCGGTCAAGGCCGTAATGACGGACGCGCCGTAGACGCCGAGCGCGGCAAACGTCTTCAGGTCGGCCTGGATGCCGGCGCCGCCGCTCGAATCGGAGCCGGCGATGGTGAGTGCGACCGGGGTCGTCATCGCCGGACACCTTTGCTGGATACGGACACCGCCATGGCCTGTCCTAGCGCGGCCGTGGAACACCGGCAAGCGCGCCGAGCCGTGTCCGATAGTGATTCGCGACGCCGTGCATTCCCTGCGAATCAGGCAAACAGCGGGCCGGCTCGCCCCGCAATCGTGCGGACTTGAAAATGCAACCGCGCCGGACCCTTGGTATAGTCTCGAACCTCACCTGCTTCGCCGAAGAGCGCGAGGTGAGAGTGGAACTGTCCAGCGACACCCATGTTGCGGGCTCACGGCCCGCAAGCCGCCTGGAACGGAATCTTGGGGTGGGAATGATGTGGGCCTTTTTTGAACGTCTCCTCGACTCGTCCATGCTGTCGCCGCACGGCATCTGCCTGTTGTGGGAGCCTGAGCTGATCTGGCTTCACGTCGTGTCCGACGCCTGCATCGCCGCCGCCTATTTTTCGATTCCGTTTGCCCTTGCGATCCTGGTCACCAAGCGGCGCGACCTCAAGTTCGGCTGGGTCTATTGGGCCTTCGCGATCTTCATCATGGCGTGCGGCCTCACCCATGTGCTGTCGATCTACACGCTCTGGGTCCCGGTCTATGGCATCGAGGGCATGGTCAAGGCGGCGACCGCGGTGGCATCCGTGGTCACGGCGGGCGCGCTCTGGCCGCTGCTGCCGAAGATCCTGACGATCCCCTCGCCGTTCGAGCTGCGGCAGGTCCAGGCCGCGCTCGAGGAGGAGGAGATCAAGAGCCGGGACGCGACGCTGCTGCTCAAGCAGGTCAGCGACGCCCAGCGCGCGATGCGCGAGAGCGTGGCGCGCCTCACCGCGATCGTCGAGACCGCGGTCGACGGGGTCATCCTGCTCGACGCGCAGGACCATATTCTGCTGTTCAATCCGGCCTGCGAGCGCTTGTTCGGCTACTCTGCCGACGAGGTCATGGGCCGGAACGTCAGGATGCTGATGCCCGAGGCGGGCGCCGCGCCCGACAGCCACGCAAGGCATTTCGCGACCGCCGGCGAGGCCATCGGCCTGCGCAAGGACGGTTCGACCTTTCCGATGGACGTGTCGGTCGGCCGGACCCGGCAGGACGGCGAATTGATCTTCGTCGGCATCGTCCACGACCTGACCGCGCGCAAGCTGACCGAGCAGCAACTCCAGCAGGCGCAGAAGATGGAGACGGTCGGTCAGCTCTCCGGCGGCATCGCCCATGACTTCAACAACCTGCTCACCGTCATCATCGGCAACGCCGAGCATCTGAGCGAGCAGCTCAAGGCGAGGCCCGACCTGCGCCGCTTTTCCGAGGACATCTGCCAGTCGGGCGAACGGGGTGCCGAGCTGACGCAGCGCCTGCTCGCATTCAGTCGCCGCCAGTTGCTGCAGCCCCAGACGATCGATTGCCGGGGCCTGCTCGAGTCCATGTTCAAGCTGCTCAAGCGCACCTTGCGCGAGGACATCGAGATCAGGACGGCTTCCAGGCCCGGCACGATCGTGGCCTTCGCGGATCGGGCCCAGCTCGAATCCGCCGTGCTCAACCTTGCGCTCAATGCGCAGGATGCCATGCCGGCCGGTGGTCATCTGACCCTGAGCACGGAGTTGACGACACTTGACGATGACTATCGCGCCCTTCACCCCGAAGTCGCATCCGGCAGCTATGTGTTGATCTCGATCACCGACGACGGCGAAGGCATGACGCCGGACGTCACCCGGCGCGCCTTCGAGCCGTTCTTCACCACCAAGGAGGTCGGCAAGGGCTCGGGCCTCGGCCTCAGCATGGTCTATGGTTTCGCCAAGCAATCCAATGGCCATGTCACGATCTACAGCGAGCCGGGCCTTGGGACGACGGTCCGGATCTATTTGCCGCGCGCGGACATCGGATCATCGCACGCCGAGCTTTCCGATGGCGAGGACGCGGCGCCCCGAGGATACGAGACGATCCTGATCGCCGAGGACGATCCGTTCGTTCGCTCCTCCGCCATTCGCAGGGTGGAAGCTCTCGGATATCGCGTCATTGCCGCGGTCAACGGCAAGGAGGCCTTGCAGCAGCTGCGTACCGAGCCCGGTATCGACATGCTGTTCACCGACATCGTGATGCCCGGCGGCATGAGCGGCTGGGAGCTCGCCGACCAGGCGCGGCGGATTCGCCCCGGTCTGCCGGTCCTGTTCACCTCGGGCTACGCGCTGGAGACCCTGGTCGAGGAGGGCCACGCGCATGCGCAGGCGATCGTGCTGACCAAGCCCTACCGCAAGGTCGAGCTCGCGCAGCGGCTCAGAGACGCATTCGCCGCGGCCGTGGTGACGTCCTAAACGAGGGACCGGCATCTGGCGGCCGGCAAGTCCGCTTGCTAAATCGGGCCGGGTTTGGCCTATTAGCCGTCAGATACGCTTTCGGAGTGCCCGCGATGGTTCCTTTTTTCGTCCAGATCAAATGCAAGCTCGGCCAGTCCTATACGGTCGCCAATGCGCTTGCCGAAGCCGAGATCGCGTCCGAGATCTACTCCACGGCCGGCCAATATGACCTCCTGGTGAAATTCTACGTCGACAAGGACACCGACATCGGCCATTTCGTCAACGAGAAGGTGCAGGTGCTGCCGGGCATCCAGGACACCCTCACCATCATCACCTTCAAGGCGTTCGGCGCCAGCTGAGCTAATCAGCTTCCTTGCGCTTGGGCCGCGGCGGACCCTCGACCGGCGGCAGCGATTTGAGATAGTCCGCCATCGCCGCAATATCCGCGTCGGACAATTGCGAGGTGTTCTTGATCACCCGCCTCATCGCGCCGCCGACGCTGTCGCCGTCGGGCAAGTCGCCGGTCTTGAGCAAATCGGCGATATCCTTGGCGCTCCACTCGCCGAGGCGCTTCTGGGTGATGTTGGGGACCCACCCCTCGCCTTCCGGATTGGGCCCGCCGGCAAAGCGCTCGCCCGAGATGATGCCGCCAAGCGCGTTGCGCGGGCTGTGGCATTCGGCGCAATGGCCAAAACTGTTGACGAGATAGGCGCCGCGATTGAATTGCGGCGACTTGGTGCCGTCAGCGACGAAGCGCTTGCCGTCCATGAACAGCAATTTCCAGATGCCGACATTGCGCCGGATATCGAAGGGAAACAGGATATCGTGGTCACGCACCTTGCCGGCAACAGACGGCAGCGTCTTCAGATAGGCGAAGAGATCGAGCACGTCCTCGCGCCTTGCGTGCTGATAGGACGTATAGGGAAAGGCAGGAAAATAATGCTGCCCGCCCGGCGAAACCCCGTGCATCACCGCGTTGACGAAGTCGGCGTCGGTCCATTTGCCGATGCCGTCGTTCGGATCGGGAGAGATGTTCGGCGCGTAGAACGTTCCGAACGGCGACTTGATCGCGAGGCCGCCACCGAGCTTGACACGGTCGGGCTGGTCCGGAGTGGCATGGCAGGACGCGCAGCCCCCGGCGTTGAACATGGCCTCGCCGTTGGCAAGGTTTGCCACGTGGGCCGGCGCATTGCCCGCGGCCGCCACCACTGGCGCGCTGAGCCACCAATAGACCACGGCAGCAGTGACCGCGGCGAGCAGCCCCACGAGAATTGTTCGTTGCAACATGCGGATCCATTCACTCGTCGCGGAGAATCTAAGACTGATGCCGTCGCAACTCCAACCACGAAGAATTTAGCCAGCCCCGGCCGGAAACGGGAATAAACTGAAACGCCGGCTGTTGAAAGTTTGGCAGCCCGAACGGGCTCAGCAGGGAGAATGTCATGAACAAGACCGTCATTGCCGCCTTAGCGCTCGGTGCCGTTGCTTTTGCCGGTCCGGCCAGCGCCGAAAAGCTGAAAGCAACGCTCGACGGCAAGTCCGAGGTGCCGGCAACGACCACCAGCGGCACCGGAACCGCCGATCTGGACTATGATGCCGCCAGCAAGAAGCTGTCGTGGACCGTCACTTATTCCGGGCTCTCCGGCCCCGCCACCGCCGCGCATTTCCACGGCCCGGCCGAGGCCGGCAAGAACGCAGGCGTGGCCGTTGCGATCCCGAATGCGGCCGCGAGCCCGGTCAAGGGCGAAGCGACGCTCACCGACGCGCAGGCCGCCGATCTGCTCGGCGGCAAGCTCTACATTAACATCCACACCGCGGCGAACCCGGGCGGCGAGATCCGCGGCCAGGTGACGAAGTAAGCCGCGACGCTGCTTCGTTGCGTGAAGGCCGGGCGCAGGAGGGGCGTCCGGCCTTTTCGATTCCGGCCGCGCCTTAAGCCGCGTTCAGCGCCTGCGTGAGGTCGGCAATCAGGTCGGAGGGATTCTCGATGCCGATCGACAGCCGGATCGTGGAATCGAGCACGCCGATTTTCCGGCGGATGTCGGCGGGGACGCCGGAATGGGTCATGGTCGCAGGCAGGCTGGCGAGCGATTCCGTGCCGCCGAGACTGACCGCCAGCTTGAGGATCTGCAGCGCGTTGAGGAATTTCACCGCAGCATCCTTGCCGCCGACGATGTCGAACGAGAAGGTGGATCCCGCCCCCAGGCATTGCCGCGCGAACACACGCCCGGCCGGCGAGGCCTCCTCGTGATGACCGAGATAGTGGACCTTGGCCACCTTGGGGTGATCGCGCAAATAATCCGCCACGAGGCGCGCATTCGCATCGGCTTTTTCCATGCGCAGGCTCAGAGTCTCGAGCGAGCGGTTGATCATCCAGCAGGAATGCGGATCGAGCTGGGTGCCGATGGCGCCGCGGAGCGCCTTGATGCCTTTCATCAGCGCCTTCGAACCGAGCGCGGCGCCCGCGATCAGGTCGGAATGACCACCGACGTACTTCGTGAGCGAGTAGAGGGAAATGTCGGCGCCGTGCTCGATCGGCCGCTGAAACACCGGTCCGAGCAGCGTGTTGTCGCAGGCGATGATCGGCGTGTGTCCCTGGGCCTTGCCGATAGCGTCGGCGATGCGGCGGATCATGGCGACATCGACCAGGCCGTTGGTCGGGTTGGCCGGGGTCTCGATCAGGATCATCGAAACGCGGCCCTTGGCTATGGCCTCCTCCGAGGCCTGCTTGACGGCGGCTTCGTCGATCCCGTCGGCAAAGCCGACGGCGCCGATCGACAGGCGGGCCAGCGTGTTCGTCAGCAGCGTTTCCGTCCCGCCATAGAGCGGCTGCGAGTGCAGGATGACGTCGCCCGGGCGAACGAAAGCCAGGATCGTGGTGGCGATGGCCGCCATGCCGGACGAGAACAGCGCGCAGCTCTCGGTGCGCTCGTAGATCGAGAGCCTGTCCTCGACGATCTCGCTGTTGGGATGGTTGAAGCGCGAATAGACCAGACCCGCACCCATGCCTTCCGGCGGCTCGCGCCGACCGGCGACGAAATCGAAAAAGTCCTGCCCGTCATCGGCCGTCCTAAACACGAAGGTAGAGGTCAGGAACACCGGCGGCTTGATGGCGCCTTCCGACAGTTGCGGATCATAGCCATAGGTCAGCATCAGCGTTTCAGGGTGCAGCATGTGATTGCCGATGTGGGTCTTCGACGGAAACGGTTTTGCCATGGCCTGTCTCGCTGTTGATTGGGGTCTTCGCCGCGCGTTGGAACTCCTGATGTAATGAGGCAGTCGGGAAAGAGGTGCGCCTCGTCGCATCAACGCCACGGCCGTTGGCTCGAAGATAGCTGCTCCGGCAGCGATCCGTCAGACCTTGCGCACAGAAAAAGGGCGGTCGCTTTCGCAACCACCCTTCATAATTCCAATGCAGTATGTAGCCCGGACGAGCGAAGCGACATCCGGGACAGACTATCAACTCGGCTGGACTCCCCGGATATCGCTTCGCTCATCCGGGCAAGGGACTCTGTAACCCGCTATTTCAACTTCACCCGATAGGTCTCGTGGCAATCGTTGCAGCGATCATTGATCGCGGTATAGGCCGCTTTCAGGCTCGCGACGTCGGTAATCTTGCCTTTGACGTCGGCGATCGCCTTCTGCACTGGCGGAATCTTGGAGTCGAAATCGGCCTTGTTCTGCCAGACCTTTTGCGAGGCACCGTACGTCGCGTTCACCACGTCCTGCTTGGGATTGACCTCGAAGGTCTTGGCGATCTTGGCGACGTCGGCCTCGATGCTGGCGATGGCCTGATCGGCAGCCTTCCGGTCGAAGGGGATATCGCCCTTCGTCATCTTCTGGATGACGCCATACTGGTTCTTGGCGATCGAGCGCATCAGATTGTCCTGCTGGACGGCAATCTCCTGTTGCGCCATCACGGCGCCGGCCCCCAAAAAAAGGGTGCCCGCGACAATCATCGTTCTTTTCATTGGCAAACGTCTCCGGCTCGCAGAGGTGAGGATGGGCCCATCCATGGATAGAACCCCGCAGCGGGCGTTTATTCCCGCCGCGGAAGAATCCCGCCTAGAGGCTGTGGCGGCGATGGTGCTCGCTGATGGCGATCCACACCCGCTCGGGGGTCGCGGGCATGTCGATGTGGTCGATCTTGTACTCGCGCCAGAGGGCGTCGACGATGGCGTTGACGACGGCCGGACAGGAGCCGATTGCGCCGGCTTCGCCCGCCCCCTTCACGCCCAGCGGATTGGTCTTGCAGGGGACGTTGGCGGTCTCGAACACGAAGGCCGGCCCGTCCGCCGCGCGCGGCAGCGCGTAGTCCATGAAGGTCGCGGTGATGAGCTGGCCGTCATTGGGCCCATAGACCACCTGCTCCATTAGCGCCTGGCCGATGCCCTGCATGGCGCCGCCATGCACCTGGCCGGCCAGCAGCAGCGGGTTGAGCGTCTTGCCGAAATCGTCGACGATCACGTAGTTGACGATTCTGATGATGCCGGTGGCCGGATCGATCTCGACCTCAGCCAGATGCGTCCCGTTCGGGTAAGTGCCGTCGGCACTGGCGAAGGTCGCGCTGCCGTTCAGCTTCGACGGATCGGCGCCGGGCCGCTTGGCAAGGTCGGCGAAGGAGATCGAGCGGTCAGTGCCGGCGATCCGGATCACGCCATCGGTGATCTCGAGGTCGCCCGCGCTTGCTTCCAGCGCTTGCGCGGCGAGCTCCTTCAGCTTCTTGCCGAGATCGCCCGCAGCACGCTCCACGCAGACGCCGCCGGTGGGAATCGAGGCCGAGCCGCCGGTGCCGAGGCCGGTCGCGATCTCGTCGGTGTCGCCCTGACGGATATGCACCCGCTCCGGCGGCAGGCCGAATTGCTCGGCGACGATCTGCGCATAGGCGGTCTGATGGCCCTGCCCGCTCGATTGCGTGCCGATCAGCACGGTGACGTCGCCACTGGGATCGAGACGGACGTTGGCCGTCTCCTCACCCATCACGCCGCAGATCTCGACGTAGCTCGCAAGACCGATGCCGCGGATTAGCCCGTTCTTCTTGGCCGCCTTGGCGCGCTTGCCAAATTCCTTCCACTCGGCGATCTCCATCGCGCGCTTGAGATGCGCGGCGAAATCGCCGGAATCATAGACCTTGCCCGTCGCGGTCTTGTAAGGCAGCGCCTTCGGCGGAATGAAATTCTTGCGACGGACGGCATCGGGCGTCATGTCGAGCTTTCGCGCGCAGGCGTCGACGAGACGTTCGATGACGTAGGCCGCCTCCGGCCGCCCGGCGCCGCGATAGGCATCGACCGGCACGCTGTGCGTGAAGATGGTGCGCACCCGGCAGTGGAAGGCCTGGATGTCGTAGAGGCCCGGCAGCATGCCCGCGCCGCCATGCGGGATGTAGGGGCCGAAGGTCGACAGATACGCGCCCATGTCGCCCATCAGGTCGCAGTCCATCGCGAGGAACTTGCCGTCCTCGGCCAGCGCCATCTTCGCAGTGGTGACGTTGTCGCGGCCCTGCGCATCGCCCAGGAAATGCTCGGAGCGATCTGCCGCCCACTTCACCGCTTTCTTCAGTTTTCGCGCGGCGACCGCCATCAGGGCGTATTCCCGGTACGGAAACAGCTTTGTGCCGAAGCCGCCGCCGACGTCGGGGCAGATCACCCGCATCTTGTCGGTGGGGATGTTGAGCACGTTCTGGCACAGGATGTCGCGCAGGCGATGGCTGCCCTGGCTGCCGATCGTCAGTGTCAGGTGGTCGCGCTTGGCGTCATATTCGCAGACCGCTGCGCGCGTTTCCAGGAAGCTGGCAACCACGCGCGGATTGACGATGGCAATCTCGGCGACCGCATGCGCCTTGGCGAAAGCAGCTTCCGTCGCCGCCTTGTCGCCGATCGAGACGTCGAACAGCACGTTGCCGGCCTTGTCCGGCCAGACCTGCGGCGCGCCTTTCTTCACGGCATTGACGACGCCGGTCACAGCCGGGAGTTGGCTCCATTTGACCTCGATCGCCTCGATCGCATCGCGCGCCTGGTCGATGGTCTCGGCGACGACGAAGGCGACGGCATCGCCGACGTGGCGCACCTCGTCCTTGGCCAGGATCGGGTATGGCGGGCCGGTGAACGGATCGGTCTCGAGGTTGAACAGGCAGGGCAGATTGCCGAGATCCTTGACGTCATCGGCGGTCAGGATCAGCGCGACCCCGGGCAAGCCGCGGGCGCGGCTCACATCGATGGTGTATTTGGCATGCGCGTGCGGCGAGCGCAGCATCAGGCAGCGGAGCGCAGCCTGCGGCGCATAATCGTCGGTATAGCGGCCCTTGCCGCGGATGAGCGCGTCATCCTCCTTGCGCAGCACGCTTTGGCCAACGCCGAACTTGATGGGAGCCGCCATTTTATCTTCCCGTTCTCATGGTTGTTTTGCCGGCATATTGCCGTGGAAAAACTGGCAAGGCAAACGGCTTTAGGCGGGCACGAGCCGCGAAGAACCACCTCGTCGGTCAGAGCGGGGCGGGGCCGGTAGGCCGCAGTCCGGTCATTTCCGTGTGAAGATTGATGGTCCCTCGGGCGGCCTCGGCGCACATGGTCCCGGCGAGGCGGCACGACGGCAGGATCGTTACCGAACTTGCACCACAAACGCGCGCCCGAAAACAAGCAGTGGTGCTTACCGCCGCTTGTTCGCAAAGCGCGTGTCCACGTCGCGTGGTTGATCATTTACATCCCGCCGCGGCCCCACAGAGTCCTCGTGCTATCTCTCAGTCTGTCAATGGCGCGTTCAGGCGCGATGCGGTCGATCTCGCCGCGCGTCAAGCCGATATCCATCAGCTCCCTGTCGCTGAGGTCCTGCAAGGCGACCCCTGCGCGCGGCCGCCAATCCTGAAACGCCCGCCAGTATCGCCTGAGTAGGCTCTGGACGATGGAGAGGTCGAGGCCACGCCTTGCGGCGTCGACCTCCGTCGCGGCTGTGATGTTGGTCTGTTGTGGTGGCATCGGATGCTCCTGCTGTTGAGCCGGCAGGGAGCGTGGCCAAACAAAAGGCCCCGTCCGATGCCGGCGGGGCCTGGTGGAAAAGATGTCGTCATCGAATTGCTAGCGCACGACTCCTTCCACGGCCCAGCCGAAGCGGGTCATGTGGTTGCGGTTGACGGTGCGCGAGCATTTAATCATGCAGCGCGTTTAGCACGCCAATCGCGCAAAATCAAGAGATGTGCCGATGTCCGTTGCATCCTGGGGGCGAGCACCTGCTTGCCTAGCCGCGCACGAGCGAGACAAGCCAGCTGCGGCCAACAGGATGAGATCGCGAGAGCATGAACAATCGTGCCGCCGACGGCGAGCAGGACGAGCCTCAACTCATCATGTAAATGCATCGAGGCGAAAGCTGAACCGCTGAAGCGCGCAATTAGCCAGAACGATGCGGCGAGGATGATCCCGGTCAGCAGGAATTTGGCGAGCGACATCAGCCAGGCACGGTCAAGCACGAGAAAGCCGCGCCGCGCGGCAAAGAAGAGCACCAGCAGCAGAATGGTCCAGCTTCCCGGCGTACACTCAGACGCCGTGCTTAGGCGATGTCATGGCGAGCTAACGGTTCTTCCGAGTGTTTCAGCATCTTGCCACTTTTAGGAGGACTTGTCGGGTGGGTTCAGATCGGCAACACTGCTTGGATTTCCAGTAATTGCTTTGATGGGTGTCCTCATGCCCGAAACATTGGAAATCCTGTTGTGGTGTGCCGCGCTCGCGACGTGGCTGATGCTTTCCTTCAGGATAATAAGCGAGCGCCTGAAGCCGCTCTCAAATCTCGTCAGCCATCTGCTCGAAGTTGCTTTCAGGCACAAGGCGAAGTGACGTAGTAACGGCCGCAAAGGCACGGCTTGGCAGCTGCCGAGCTGGCAGAGCTGCGCCTCGCGTTGATGGCGTCAAGACGAACGGCCAAGCGGCACATCGTGCGGCTGCAACCTCTCGCAACCCTACTGGGGCCGACGATGCTCACTCGAAGCAAGTTATTGGCTATCAGGCTGAGGAAACGGCTGAAACGAACAACGCTGCTTAGCCTGCCAACCTCCGATCGAGGGAGAACCGGCCTCCTCCGGTGACCAGGATCAACAGAGCGCCTCCTGATATCGAGATGTTCTTCAGGAAATTATTGTACTGCCCGATCTGTTGCGGACCGGCGGGATATTCCCAGTAACGATGTGCGATTGCAGTCGCCGACAATACAAACAGAAAGATCAAAATTGCGCAGTAGCGCGTACCAATGCCGAGTATCAAACCAACCGATATTAGTATTTCCAGGATGACGGTGGTCGTCGTGAACAGCTGCGGCACTGGAAGGTTGAGCGACCGAAAATAGCCCACTGAGCCACTGAAGTTGGAAAGTGCTCCATACACGCTTCCAACAAACACCCATGCAAGCAGGATGCGGCCGATCAGGATCAGCAGGTCGGCATTGCTGGTGGCGAACTGGTCGATCCGAGATGTGGACCAGGGAGAGCGAAATGACATGGTCACTGCCTCATCGCGTGCTACCTGAGGACGGCACCTGAATATCGTATCACGATTGGCGAACCGCATGAAGGCCGCCCCGCGGGGCATGACGCACTGTAGACCCCTGGTGCATCCGAGGCCCAACAAACGGTCCATCCGCTCACGGCGTTGGCCGCGTTCAAAGCGATTCTTCGGCGCGGTGACGGCGGGCTAGGCGTGTTGGCTTTCGGCACACGCCTAGCCGCGCACCAGCGAGACCAGCCAGCTGCGGCCGAACAGGATGAGGATCGCAAGCGCGTAGACGATCGTGCCACCGACGGCCAGTAGGACCAGTGTCAACTCGTCGTGGAAGCGCATCGAGGCGAGAGCTGAAGCGCTGAAGTGCGCGATCAGCCAGAAGGCGGCGGCGAGAATGACCCCTGTCAGCAGAAATTTGGCCAGCGACATCAGCCAGGCGCGGTCGAGCACGAGAAAGCCGCGCCGCACGGCGAAGAACAGCACCAGCAGCAGATTGGTCCAGACGCCGATGGCGGTGGCGAGCGCAAGTCCGATCTGCGCGAGCGTCCCCATCAAGGCGAACTTCAGCGCGACGTTGACGGCGATGCCGGTCAGCGACGCCCGCACCGGCGTCGCCGTATCCTTGCGCGCATAGAAGGTCGCAACCGCGCTGCGGATCAGCACGAACGGGATCAGGCCGATGGCGTAGGCCGCGAGCGTGCCGCCGGCGGCGACCGCATCGGCCTTGGAGAACGCGCCGCGCGCGAACAGCGCGCGCATGATCTCGTCGGGCACGGTGAGGAACGCGGCCACGAACGGGACCGAGAACAGCAGCGTGAAATCGAAAGCGCGGCGTTGCGCCTTCATCGCACCGTCATGGTCGTTGGCGGTGATCCGCCGCGACATCTCCGGCAGCAGCACGGTGCCGATGGCGATGCCGATCACGCCAATCGGAAGCTGGTTGAGCCGATCGGCGTAATAGAGCGCCGACAGCGCGCCGGCCGGCAGAAAGGTCGCGATGATGGTGTCGGCGAACAGCGCCACCTGCGTGCCCATCGAGCCCAGCGTCGCGGGGCCGAGTGCCTTGAAGAAGCCGCGGACGTCTTCGTCGAGCTTGAGCGGCGCAAACCGCGGCAGGCCGCCATGGCGGGCGAGATCGCCGGCGAGCAGGAAATATTGCAGGAAACCGGAGATCAGGACGCCCCAGGCGGCCGCATGGCCCGCGCTCGGAAACCAGACGGCGACCGCCAGCGTCATCATCATCGAAACGTTCAGGAAGATCGAGGCCGCCGCGGCGCTGGCAAAGCGCTGCATCACGTTGAGCATGCCGCCGTAGAGCGTCACCAGCGTGATCAGCAGGAGATAGGGAAAGGTGATCCGGGTCAGCTCGATCGCGAGCTTGCGCTGCTCGGCGTCCTCAGAAAAGCCCGGCGCCAGGATGCTCATGGCCTGCGGCATGAACAGCCAGGCGACGATCAACAGCACCACCTGCGAGGCCAGCAGCAGCGTGAAGATGCGGTCGGCGAACAGGCGCGCCGCCGCCGCGCCCTTCTCGCCATGGACATGCGCATAGGCCGGCACCCAGGCGGCGTTGAAGGCGCCCTCGGCGAAGATCGCGCGAAAATGATTGGGCAGCCGCAGCGCGACGAAAAAGGCATCGGCCACGGGGCCGGCGCCGAGGATCGCCGCGAGCATGATGTCGCGGGCAAACCCCGTCAGCCGCGAGAGCAGCGTGTATCCGCCGACTGTGAAGATGCGTCCGAGCATGCGTCTGTTTTAGAGACTAATCAGCCTAACGATAAGGCTTTGAAGTTTGACGTGATCAAAAAAGACGGGCGCTCGGCCTGCGATGCGCATTGCCGTGCCCTCTCCCCTTGTGGGAGAGGGCAGCGAGGCTGGTAGATGCAAACTCAATCGGGTGAGGGGTATCTCTCAGCGCATACCGCGTGGAGAGAGACCCCTCACCCGTCTCGCCGCTATGCGGCGAGCCACCCTCTCCCACAGGGGGAGAGGGTAAGCGATCAGCCCGCAATCGCGCCGCGGACGGCGGCGATGATTCGCTCCTGATCGGCTTCGGTCAGATAGGCGTGCATCGGCAGGCTAATGACGTCCTGCGACAGGCTCTCGCAACCGGGCAGGCCGCCCTCGGCGACCGGATATTGCTTGTAGGCGGTCTGCTGATGCATCGACTTGCCGTAATAGATCGCGGTCGGCACGCCCTGGGCTTTCAGCGCGGCAGCGAAGCCGTCGCGGTCGGTGCCCTCAGGGAGGCGGATCGTGTACTGCGCCCAGACCGAGGTGTTGCCGGGTGCCAGGCGCGGCACGGTCACGACGTTGCTCAGGCCCCGCGCGTAGCGCTCGGCGACCTTGTTGCGGGCGGCGATCTCGTCGTCGAAGATCTTCAGCTTCTCGATCAGGATCGCGGCCTGCATGGTGTCGAGCCGGCCGGTCAGGCCGAGGCGGACGTTGTCGTATTTGTCGACGCCCTGCCCGTGCACGCGGATGCTGCGCAAGGTGGCCGCGAGATCGTCGTCATCGGTGAAGATCGCGCCGCCGTCGCCGAAGCAGCCGAGCGGCTTTGCGGGGAAGAAGCTGGTCGTGGTGGCGAGCCCGAAGGTGCCGAGCTTGCGGCCCCTGTAGCTCGCACCGAACCCTTGCGCGGCGTCGTCGATCACGAACAGGCCTTCGGCCCTGGCGATCTCGGCGATGGCATCGTGGTCGGCGGGCTGGCCGAACAGATCGACCGGAATGACCGCAACCGGCTTCAGGCCGGCCTTGCGGGCGGTTGCGATGCCGCGCTTGAGCGACTCCGGGCTCATGTTGAAGGTCGTCTCGTCGACATCGACGTAGACAGGGGTCGCGCCCATCCGTGCCGCCGGCGACGCGGTCGCGATGAAGGTGAAGGACGGACACAGCACGGCATCGCCGGGGCCGACGTTCTTTGCCATCAGCACCATGAGAAGCGCGTCGGTGCCGCTGGCGCAGCCGATCACGTGCTTGGCACCGCTATAAGTCGCGAGCTGCTTCTCGAGCTCGGCGACTTCAGGGCCATTGACGAACTGGCAGTGGTCGAGAACGCGCTTGACCGCGGCATCCAGCGAAGCGCCGAGCCGGCGGCGCTGCGAGGCGACGTCGATGAAGGGAATGGGTTCGGAACGCAGATGCTGGTTCATGACCTGGCTCTTGGCGCCTTCTTGAATGGTCGACATGGACGAAGGGTTCAGCCGGCGACGCGGCGCGGGCCCTTGAGGGCGGGCGATTTGGCCGCGGGCCGTGACGGCGTCTCCAGGCACTGCGTCGCGATCTCGAGGCTGGCGACGCCCTCGTCACCGGTGACCGCCGGCGTCTCGCCGTTGCGCACCGCCTTGAGGAACGCGATCAGCTCGGCGCGGAGCGGCTCGTCGTGTCCGACCGGCAGATGCCGCATCGAATAGCTGCCGTCCGGCTTGAAGCCGAAGCACTCGGTGACCTGGCGCGTGAGCAGATCGCCCATCACGTATTTGCCGCGGGTCGCGACCGTGACGCTGCGCGCCTTGAACGGCGTCAGCCAGTTGGTGTTGATGTGGGCGAGCACGCCGCTCTCGGTGCGGAACTGCAGCAGCGCGATGTCCTCGCGCTCGGCGACCGCGCTCGACAATTGCGGCTGCACCTCGACGATGTCGGATTCGGTGAACCAGCGGATCAGGTCGATGTCGTGCACGGCGAGGTCGATGACGACGCCGACATTGGACATGCGCGGCGGAAACGGGCCGACGCGCGTGATCGCGATGGAAAGAATGTCTTCGCCCGCGATCGCCTGCTTGACGGCGGCAACCGCCGGATTGAAGCGCTCAACATGGCCGACCATCAGCGTGACGCCGGCCTTTTGCGCGGCAGCGACGATCTCGCGGCCCTCCTCCACCGTGGATGCGATCGGCTTCTCGACCAGAACATGAATGTTCCTGGCGATGCAGGCGAGCGCGACCTCGTGATGCAGATGGGTGGGAGCTGCGATGGTGACGGCGTCGACGCCTTCGGCGAAGAGCTGGTCGAGCGTCTCGAAGCTTGCGCAATTGGCAAGTTCCGTCGCGCGTGTGCGATGTGCCGGCGAAGGATCGACGACGCCGACGAGGCTGACGCCGGGAAGACCCGCAAGCACGCGCGCGTGGTTGCTCCCCATCACGCCAGCGCCAATGACGCCGACGCGCAAGCCGGCCTTTGCCGGTGCAGACCCTTTGGAACTCATCTGAGTAAACCCCGATTCAACGCAAATCCCCGGCGCGCTTCTAGCACGGACGCCACATTTGTGGCGAATGCCGCCTTGGCGGCCCGGACACGATTTGATTCAAAAAGTTACACGTTCCCCGGGCCTTAAGCCGAAAAATATCGCGTCTTTGGCCCGGGTCACGTGATTCGGAGTTTGCTGGTTACGACCTTTGATAGTCGTCTTCAATCCGGATGATGTCGTCTTCCCCGAGATAGCTTCCAGTCTGGACCTCGATCAGTTCCAGCATGATTTTACCGGGGTTCTCCATCCGATGGACGGCGCCCATCGGGATGTAGATCGACTCGTTCTCGTGCACCGTCTTCACGGCCTCGTTGACGGTGACGCGGGCGGCGCCGCGGACCACGATCCAGTGCTCTGCGCGATGATGGTGCTTCTGCAGCGACAGCCGCCCGCCCGGCTTCACCACGATGCGCTTGACCTGGTGGCGCTCGCCATTGTCGACGGACTGATAGCTGCCCCAGGGCCGATGCACCTTGAGATGCTCCTCGGTGACCTTCGGCGCGACCGCCTTCAACTTGGTGACGAGACGCTTCAGGCCGTTGGCATCCTTCTGGCGCGAGACCAGCACCGCATCCGCGGTCGCGACCACGACGAGATCGTCGACGCCCTCGAGCGCGACCAGCGCCTGGTCGGTGGTGACGTTGCAGTTGCGGGAGTCTTCGAACACCGCAGCGCCGTGCGACGCATTGCCCTGCGCGTCCTTGTCGGAGAGCTCCCACACCGCGTGCCAGGAGCCGACGTCGGACCAGCCGCATGACACCGGCACGACCGCGGCGCGCGAGGTCTTCTCCATCACGGCATAGTCGATCGAGATCGCCTTGGCCGCGCCGAACGCCTCGGGCTCCAGCGTGACGAAGCTGAGATCGCGGCCGGCATTGTTGACCGCGTTGGTGACGGCCTCGACGCTTCCTGCATCGACCCTGCGATACTCGTCGAGCAGCACGCTGGCCGGGAACATGAAGTTGCCGCTGTTCCAGAGATAGCCCGAATTGACGTAGTCGGAGGCCTTCACCGCGTCCGGCTTCTCGACGAAGCGCGCGACCGCATGCACCTCGCCGGAGATCACCTCGCCCGGGTTGATATAGCCGTATTCGGTCGCCGGCCGCTCCGGCTTGACGCCGAAGGTGACGATGCGCCCGGTGCTCGCGGCGTTACGGCCCTCGCGGCATGCGGCAACGAAAGCGGCATTGTCCTGCACGACGTGGTCGGCGGCGAGCGCGAGCACGATGGCTTCACTGGCGCGGTTCTGCGCGAACACGGCGCCGGCCGCGATCGCAGGTCCTGAATCGCGCCGCATCGGCTCGAGGATCACGTCGGCCTCGATGCCGATCTCGGCGAGCTGCTCCAGCACCATGAAGCGATAGGACGCATTGGTGATGACGATCGGCCGGTCGAACAGGGAGGGATCGGAAACGCGCAGCAGCGTGTCCTGGAAAGTCGAGCGCGTGCCGAACAGCGGCAGGAACTGTTTTGGCCGCACCTCGCGCGAAGCCGGCCACAGCCGCGTGCCGGCACCGCCGCACATGATCAGGGGGATAATGCGTTTGTCCATCGTCATCTCAAACCTTGAAGTAGTCCCGATACCAGGTGACAAAATTATGGACCCCATGCTCGATCGGCGTTGACGGTGCAAAGCCGGTGTCGCGCATCAGATCCTCGACATCCGCGAACGTTTCCAGCACATCTCCCGGCTGCATCGGTAGCAATTCTTTGATCGCCGTCCGGCCCAGCTCCCGCTCCAGAAGACCGACGACGTGCATCAGTTCCTCCGGATGGTGATTGCCGACATTGTAGAGCTTAAACGGCGCATTTGCGGCAGCCGGATCGTCCGCAGGCACAAGATCGATCAGCTTGGATACTACACGTGTGACATCATCAACATAGGTGAAGTCGCGACGCATTCGGCCATGGTTAAACAGCCGGATCGGCTTGCCCGCCATGATGGCGTTTACGAACAGAAACATGGCCATGTCGGGCCGTCCCCATGGCCCGTAAATGGTAAAGAAGCGCAGGCCCGTGACCGGCAGGCGATAGAGATGGCTGTAGGACTGCGCCATCACCTCGTTCGCCTTCTTGGTCGCGGCGTAGAAGCTCACGGGATGGTCGGTCCGGTCCGCAACCGCAAATGGCAATTTTGTGTTGGCGCCATAAACGGAGGATGACGAGGCGTAAACGAGATGACGACAGCCGCTGTTGCGGCAGCCTTCGAGCACGTTGAGAAAGCCCACCAGATTGGAATCGGCATAAGCGTGCGGCTGCTCGATCGAGTAGCGCACGCCGGCCTGCGCCGCCATATGCACGACCTCCGTAAAACGATGTTGCGCAAACAGCGCCGCCATCGTCTCGCGGTCGGCAAGATCGGCCTCGACGAAGGAGAAGCGGGGCTCGCTCTGCAACAGTGCCAGGCGCGCCCGCTTCAGTGCCGGATCGTAATAGGCGTTGAGATTGTCGAGCCCGACGACGGCGCGGCCTTCGCCCAGGAGCTGCCGGGCGACGTGAAAGCCGATGAAGCCGGCGGCCCCGGTGACCAAAATCGCCTGATCCGTCATCCTGTTCCCTGGGGATCCCTAGCCCGATCCTGTTTAGCCGTCACCTCAAGGTGATCGCAATAGGCCCACTGTATGCGCTCCATAATGCCCCCCACGAGGGCTCACGAGAGCCTCACGAGGGCTATTGCAAGATCGGCGCCAAAACCATACCAAAGCGGCCGAATTCGGCGCTCGCGTCGGGTTGCCTCAAATCTTCGCAAACCCTGTTCATGCGGGCGAGATGCGCCGAATCCTGCTGTCGACGGCCAAAATCGTGATTTCCGCGGCGCTGCTCTATCTGGCGCTGCGCAAGGTCGATCTGTCCGAATTGTTTTCGCGCTTCACCGTGACCAGCCTGTTCTGGATCGGCGCCGCGATCGCGGTCACCTTCCTGCAGATCTTCGTCGGCGTGCTGCGCTGGCGCGAGATCAGCGCCGTCTGCGGCGCGCCGCTCGAGCTCGGCCGCGCCATGCGCTACAACGTGATCGGCTCCTTCTTCAACCAGACCCTGCCGTCGGCGATCGGCGGCGACGCGGTCCGGCTCTGGCTGGTGGCGCGCGCCGGCGCCGGCTGGCGTGCGGCAACCTATTCGATCTTCGTCGACCGCGCGATCGGCTTGATCGCGCTCGCGATTCTCATCGTCGCGAGCCTGCCCTGGAGCTACACCCTCATCACCGATCCGCACGGGCGCTCGGCGCTGCTGCTCATCGATTTCCTGGCGCTCGCCGGCGGCCTCGGCTTCCTGGTTTTCGGCGCGCTGAAATGGCGCTGGCTGAAGACCTGGTGGGCCACGCATCACATTCACGCCTGTGCCGTGATCGCGAACCGCGTGATCTTCAGCCGCAGCCGCGGACCGATCATCGCAATCCTGTCGGTGCTCGTTCACGTGCTCGCCGTCGTCATCGCCTGGTGCGTCGTGCAGTCGATTGCGGCCCCGGTTCGCTTCAGCGACGTCTTCCTGCTGGTGCCGCCCGTGATGCTGATCACGATGATGCCGATCTCGATTGCCGGCTGGGGCGTGCGTGAAGCCACGATGGGCCTGGCGTTCGGCTTCGCCGGCTTGGCCGCCAACGAGGGCGTCAACGTCTCGCTGCTGTTCGGCGCCGTGTCCTTCATCGTCGGTGCGTTCGGCGGCCTGGTCTGGATCCTCAGCGCGGAGAAAGCCGCGCAGGGGTCGAAGCCGATCGGAGTACCGGAGTGACGACCCTCGTCGCGGGTCCGGACCTTGCGGCCGGGCTGGTGCTGTTCGCGCTTGCGCCGGCCGTGCTGGCTGCACTGATCTCGGCCTGCGTCACCTGGCAGAGCATGCCGCTGCTGCAGCGTTATGCACTGGCGCGTCCGAACGCACGCTCGTCGCACAAGATTCCGACCCCGCAGGGTGCGGGCATCGCGGTTGTCGCGGCCACGCTGCTGGTGGCTGCGTCCTGGGCGGCCTGGACCTACGGCGCGATTCCCTTGCCTCTGATCGGCTCCGCCGTCGTGATCGCGATGGTCGGGCTCGTCGACGACATCAGGCCCCTGCCCGTGCTGCTCCGCCTCGTGCTGCAGGCGGGAGCCGTGGCCGCCGTCGTCTTCACGACACCGGAGACCGCGCGCATCGTGCCGGCGCTGCCGCTCGCGCTCGAGCGCGGCCTCATCCTGCTCGCCGGCATCTGGTTCGTGAACCTCGTCAATTTCATGGACGGGCTCGACCTGATGACCGTGGCGGAGGTGGTGCCTGTCACGGCCGCGCTCGGATTGCTCGGATGGTATGGCGACCTCTCGCCGTCCGCGGCGCTGCTCGCCACCGCGCTGTGCGGAGCCATGCTCGGCTTTGCGCCGTTCAACCGTCCCGCCGCAAAGGTCTTCCTGGGCGATGTCGGCAGCCTGCCGATCGGCCTCTTGCTCGGCTGGTGCCTGCTGGAGCTCGCCTGGCACGGACAGCCCGCCGCGGCGCTGCTGCTGCCGGCCTATTATCTTGCGGATTCCACCATCACGCTGTTTCGGCGCATCGCGCGGCGCGAACCATTCTGGTCGGCACACCGCACGCACTTCTATCAGCGCGCCACCGACAATGGCTTCACGGTCAAGCAGGTGATCGGCGAGGTGTTCGCACTCAATCTCGTGCTGGCATTGCTTGCCATCGTCAGCGTTCGCGCCGGCTCGACGACCGTCACGATCGTCTCCGTGATCGCAGGCGCGCTCGGGGTCGCCTTCGTGCTGCGGCGCTTTTCCCGCCCTCAGGCATCCTGAGCCGACAGCGCCAGCCGCAACCCCTCGTCGAGGGAGACCTGCGGCTGCCAACCGGTCGCGAGCGCCTTGGAGATGTTGAGCTCGAGCGAGCCGATCAGGCTGTCATGCGTATCCTGCCGGCCCATGACATTGAGCAGCGTGCTGAGCAGGCCCGGCGGCACACCGAACAGTCGCAGGTTCTTGCCGGACGCTTCGGCCAGACGGGTGATGAATTCGGGCGTCGAGACCTGCTCCCTGTCGGCGACGAGGAAGATCTCGAAATTGCTGGTGGGATCGGGATGGCCGAGCCGGCGCAGGATAAACGAGGACAGGTTCTGCACGGCAAGGAAGGCGCGGTGATTGCGGATCGCGGCAACGGGCAGCGGCAGCCCGAGCTGGACCGCGCGCGTCAGCAGCGCAAAATTGCCCTTGGCGCCGGCGCCATAGACCAGCGGCGGCCGGATCACCGAGATCTTCATGTCGTTGTCGCGCGCCAGCGTCCTCAAGCCCGCTTCGGCCGCAGCCTTGGACATGCCGTAGAGGCCGCGCGGCGTCAGGATGTCGCTCTCGCTGAACGGGGCGCGGCCCTCGTTGCTGCGGCCGTGCACGAGCACGGTGCTGATGAAGACGAACTGGCGCACGCCGGCCGTCGCCGCACAGCGCGCCAGATGCAGCGTGCCGGCGATGTTGACGTTGCGGTAGAGCTGGACCGCATGCTCCTCGTGCTTGTGGTGCACGCGCGCGGCGAGATGAACGACGGCGTTGACGCCTTCCAGCGCGGCCTGCCAATCGGTCTCGGGACCGATCGTTTCGATCACGACCTCGTCGTCGGCACCTTCCGCGCGGCGAACCGCGCGGCGGACCGACCATCCCTCGCGCTGGAGCGCCGGCACGACATGACGGCCGACGAAGCCGCTCGCTCCCGTCACCAGCACCACCGGTTTCTTCTCGCTCATCGTTGCTCCGAAAGGTTCGGGGTGTGCAACAATTCGTCGATCACACCGGCATAGGCATTCATCGCCGTCGTCCGGTCGAATCGCAATGCCGTCCTCACCGCGCGCTCCGTCATCGCATCGTCGGTGGAACGGGACGCCGCGCGGATCGCAGCGGCGAGCTGGTCCGGCCGGCCCGGCGTCACGACCCAGCCGAGCCCGTTCTCCACCACCGTCAAGGCGGCCTCGGCCTCCGGCTCGGACACCAGCACCACGGGACGGCCGACCGCCAGCAGATTGTAGAACCGGCTCGGCACCGACACCCCCGCCACGTCCTTCCGGTACGGAATGATCCAGAGATCGGCGGACGCCAGGAACGCCTCGAGCTCGGCATCCTCGACCCGCCCGACAAAGGAGACATTGGGCAGGTTCGCCGCCGCCTGCAACTGCTTCAGCCGTTCGAAGCCGATTCCCCAGCCGGACAGCAGGAAGTGAATGTCGGTCTCGTCCTTCAGAAGCCGCGCCGCCTCGAACACGATCTCCGGATCATGGGTGAACCCGAGATTGCCCGACAGGCCGACAATGAAGCGCGCCGACAGCGCCTTGCGGAACGGGTTGCCCGAATTGACCGGCCGCGACGCGGGCACGAGCGTCGCCCAGTTCGGGATGAAACGGATCTTGTTCCGCGTCATCCCGGCATAGCTCAGCAGCGGCCGCTCAGCGTCGCGGCCGATGGTGATGACGGCATTGAGGGCGCGGAACATCAGGCTGTTGGCGGCGCGCATCGTCCGCGTCACGAACGAGCCCGGTTTCAGCAGGCCCGCCATCACCAGCACGTCGGGGAAGAGGTCGTGCATGATCAGCGCCGAGCGTGCGCCCTTGAATCTGGCTGCCGCCGCCACCGCGTAAGGCAGCATGAACGGGGCGGTGACCGTGACCACAACGTCGCCTGCCTTAAGCTCGCGCAGCAAGGCAAAGAACGTACGCGCCGCGAACAGCAGCTCCGAGACGCCGCGCCGCACCAGCGCCGCCTTGCCCGCCATGCGGTTCTTGATTGCGATGACACGCGGCTTGCCCGGGCCGGTCTGCAAGGCCGGCAATGCGCCCGGCCAGCCCGAGAGCACGACGACATCGCGCTCGGCGGCGAGACGGCAGGCGATGTCGGCCATGATCGCCGCCGTCGTGCTCGTATCCGGCGGATAATGCTGGCTCGCGACGACGATCTTGCCCCGAGGCTGCATGGTCAGGCCGCGGTCGACCCGAATTCGGGCACCGCATCCTTCAGGATGGTCCTGATGGTGGCGCGATCGTCGCGTGCGATCGCCTGCTCCAGCGCCGCGATCCATTTGCGCAACGTCTGCATCGGCGGCTCGTTCGGCTGCGCGGCCATGATGCCGGCAACGCCGATCTCGCGGGTCGGCTCCTCGGTGGCGAACAGGATCTCGTGCAGGCGCTCGCCCGGCCGCATGCCCGTGAACACGATCTCGATATCGTAGCCGGGCTGCAGCCCGGAAAGGCGGATCATGCGCTCGGCGAGATCGACGATCTTCACCGGCTGGCCCATGTTGAGCACGTAGACGGAGACGTCAGGACGGTGCGTTCCGAGCGCATGCGTGGCCGCGGTGATGACGAGATCGCAGGCCTCGCGGATGGTCATGAAGTAGCGGACCATGTCGGGATGCGTCACCGTCACCGGGCCGCCGGCCTCGATCTGGGCCTTGAATTTCGGAACCACCGAGCCGTTCGAAGCCAGCACGTTGCCGAACCGGACCGAGATCAGCCGCATCGGCGGCTTGGCGCCGTGCGCCCCGGCTGCGAGGTCGTGATCCAGCGCCTGGCAGTACATCTCCGCAAAGCGCTTGGTCAGGCCGAGCATCGACACCGGCTCGATCGCCTTGTCGGTCGAAATCATCACCATGGCTTCGGCGCCGGCGGCAACGGCGGCATCCGCAACGTTGATCGAGCCGAAGATGTTGGTCTTGACGCCCTCGCTCCAGTCGCGTTCGAGGATCGGCACGTGCTTGAGCGCGGCGGCGTGGAACACGATGTCCGGCTTGAACCCGGCCATCAGGCGCATGATGCGCTCGCGGTCGCGGATGTCGGCGATCCGCCCTTCGACTTCGGCAGCCGCCCCTCGCGCGGCGAGCGCTTCGGTGATGGCGTAGAGCGCGGGCTCGGAGTTTTCCACGATCAGGAGCCGCGCGGCGCCGAAGGCGACGACACGCTCGCAGATCTCCGACCCGATCGAGCCGCCGCCGCCGGTGACGATCACCGCCTTGCCGTTGATCAGCGCTTCCAGGCGCGCATAGTCGATCGTCTCGCTCGGCCGCAGCAGGAGGTCCTCGACCGCGACGGCCGTGAGCCGCGGCGTATCGCCGCTCTCGAGCGAGGGCATCCGGTTGACGATCATACCCAGCTTGCGCGCCCGCATCAGGATCGATTCCGGACGCGCTTCCGGCTCGAATGCCGAGGGCGTCATGACGAGGCGCGCGATCGGCTTATTGCGCTTGGCGAAGTCGGCGACGACGTCCTCGACGTCATCGATGCCGCCCAGCACCGGCACGTTGCGAATGAACTGGCCCCGATCCGAGCTCGACGGCGACAGCACGCCGACTGGCCAGATGCGCTTGATCGCCCCGCTCTCGATGCCGCGCAGGAGTACCTCCGCATCCGCGGCGCGGCCGATTAGCAGCGTTGGCGCGGCCTCATCGCCCCTGGCGTGACGCCGCACCCGCGTATAGCGGAAGTAACGATAGGTCATGCGCAGCGCGCTGAGGAACGAGATCTCGAGGAACCAGTAGAGGACGATCGTCACCTTGCCGAGGAAGAAGGCACCGCGGACGTTGGGGGCGACGAAGATGTAGTCGAGCACCAGCAGGGCGACCGTCAGCACGGTCGAGACGCGAATGATGTTCAGCGCATCAGGCAGCGAGATGAAGCGCCATTTCGTCGTGGTCAGGTTGAAGATGAAGAACACGACCACGCTGAAGGCGAGGAAGTAGGGCAGGATCTGGAACAGCAGCGGCAGGCGCTCGAAGAAGCCGTCGCCACCCTCGAATCGCAGATAGAAGGCGGCAAAAAGCGCCGCCGCGGTCGCCAGCAGGTCGTGGAGCGCGATTAGGAAATTGCGCAAGGTGAGATGCGAAAGACGCGTCATCCGCCGACCGATGAAAACCCAGTTAGATGCAACCTGACCGCGCTGATAGCCCATCTGGACAGGACTTGCCAGCCGCGCGGCCTTTCAGGAACCGGCTTCCCCCGTCTTCGCCTCGGCCTGTTGCGCCCGGATCACCATGCCGCCGGCAACGCCGACGCCGATGACGTACATCCAGCCCTCGTGGAAGTCGAACAGATGGGAGTTGAACAGCGAGGTGAAGACGTTCTGCACCACCACCAGGAGCCCGACCCAGTTGGCAAGCCCGTCGCCGCGAAACAAGCGTAGATGCAATATCCAGATCGCATAGAGAACGGCGATGCCGATCACGCCCCATTGCACGGCAACGTTCAGCGTCTGGTTATGCGGGTTGCCGATCACCTCGGCGGACGCCTGGTACTGACCGGCGGGCGTCGCAACGCGTTCGAACAATCCGCGCGTCGAGCCGGTGCCGTGTCCCATGATCGGCGCCTCGGCGAAGAAGCCGAGCGACTTCCGCCAGAATTCGAGCCGCAGCCCCGCCGAGGTCGGCTCGCCCTTTTCCATGTAACGCGTGTAGTCGTCGGAAAACCTCTCGGCGGTATGGCGCAAATATGGCGAGGCCTGCCAGGCGAGAACAGCGGCGACGAGCAATGTGGCGGAGATGAGCGCGATGCTGCGCCATTTGAGATGAAGCAGCGCGAACACGCCGAACATGATCGGAACGGTGACGAGCGCTGTGCGTGACACCACCACGAACGTCATGTTGACGAAGAAGCTCAGTGCCAGCGCCGTCAGCAGCCCGGCGAACCAGTATCGCTTCTCACGCAGCAGCATCACGATCGGATAGGCGAGCGCGACCGCGCAAAGCGCGAATTCCTGGCTCTGGTTGATGTAATTCTTGACGAAGATGCCGCGCTCGGCCGGATCGGTCTTGAGCGCGAGATTCGGGTAGAAGGCGACCAGCCAGGACATCACCGACAG
Source organism: Bradyrhizobium sp. ERR14 (assembly GCF_014198235.1). Lineage (NCBI taxonomy): Bacteria > Pseudomonadati > Pseudomonadota > Alphaproteobacteria > Hyphomicrobiales > Nitrobacteraceae > Bradyrhizobium > Bradyrhizobium sp. ERR14. The sequence continues at coordinate 442,210 of NZ_JACIHD010000002.1, forward strand.
CAGGGCGCAGGACGCCAGGAAGGCGATGAAGATCCAGCGCCCGCGCGGCGAGCGCTCGAAATGATAGAACAGCACCGGCAGCACCAGCAGCTTGATGGTCGGATTGACCGCATAGAAGCGGGCGCCCCAGCTCGCGTCCGACCACAGCGTCCCCACCAGCGCGAGCAGGACCAGGGCGATCGGGGCCGCGCAGATCGGACGCGTCAAGGATTGCAGGAACGCGCGGACGTCGAGAAACGGCACCATGCAAATCAGCATCAGCGCGTTGAATATCCCCGCCAGCGAAGTCGACCACGGCAGCGAGGCCGCGGTCAGGACCGCAAATATATCGACGGTCTCGCGCCAGGCCGCCGGGCTGCGCAGGCGGCGAAGCAACATCCCGCCGGTCGTCTCGCGTGCCAGTGCCGTCACTTGCCTCCTCCCCGGGCGCGATGGACCAGCGCCGTCGTGCTGAAGCCCTGCAGGATGTCGACCAGCACGACGGTGCCGCCCGCGGCCTCGACGACCTCGTGGCCGACCACCTGCTCACGGGTGTAATCGCCGCCCTTCACCAGCACGCCAGGCTTGATCCGGGTGATCAGGTCGATCGGCGTGTCCTCCTCGAAGATGACGACGAGATCGACGGCTTCGAGCGCCGCGAGCACCTCGGCACGCGCGCGCTCGTCCTGGACCGGCCGCTCGGCACCCTTGAGCCGCCGCACCGAGGCGTCGCTGTTGAGCCCCACGATCAAGCGGTCGCAGGCGGCGCGCGCCGCGGTCAGCACCTTGACGTGGCCGGGATGCAGGATGTCGAAGCAGCCATTGGTGAAGCCGACGCGCTGGCCTTGTGTTTTCCATTCGGCGAGTTGCGCATCGAGTGCGGCCGGCTCGAGCACGATCTTCTCCTCGGCCGCCAGAGTGGCATGCGGCAGGATCTTTCGGCGCAGCTCGGCCGCGCTCACACTGGCGGTGCCTTGCTTGCCGACGGCGACGGCGGCAGCGGCATTGGCCATGCGCAGCGCGGTGTCCCAGTCCGCGCCTGTAGCAAGCGACACCGCGAGCGCGGCGGCGACGGTGTCACCGGCGCCGGAGACGTCGCGCACCTTCACCGGGAAAGCCGGAACGTGAACCGCCGCGCCATTGCGCGGCACCAGCGTCATGCCGTGCTCGCCCTGGGTGACCAGGATCGCCTCGCAATCGGCGAGCCGCATCACGTCCTCGCTGGCCTCGACGATGCTCTGCACCGTCTCGGCGCGGCTGCGGGTCGCTTCGGAGAACTCCTTGCGGTTGGGTGTCAGCAGCGTGGCGCCGCGATAGATCGCCCAGTTCAGGCTCTTGGGATCGACGATCACGGGCTTGCCGAGCTTTCGCGCGGCATCGATGGCGTGGCGGATGACGCGCGCCGTCAGCACGCCCTTGGCGTAGTCCGACAGCAGCACGATGTCGGCGCGCGCGATCTGCGGCAGGATCGCCTCGATCAGCTTCGTCTCGATGTCATCGGAAGCAGCCGCCGCCTGCTCCCAGTCCGCGCGCAGCATGTGCGTGGAAAAATGCTCGGAGACGAAGCGGACTTTTCGCGTGGTCGGGCGCGTGGGATCGCACACCAGCACGCTTTCGATGCCGGCGTGCCCGTCCAGCGCCGCCTTGAGCCGTGCACCGGCATCGTCCTCGCCGACGAGGCCGACGAAGATGCAGCGCGCGCCCAACGAGGCGACATTGCGCGCGACATTGCCGGCGCCGCCGATATGGATCTCGCTGCGCTGGGCCGCGATGACGGGCGCCGGCGCTTCCGGCGAGATCCGCGACACCTCGCCATAGACGAACTCGTCCAGCATGATGTCGCCGATGCACAGCACCGTGCGGCCTGAGATGGCCTGCGCGAGGGCGTCGAAATCGAGAATGGGCGTCGGCATGGTCAAATGGCCTCAGCGGAAGCGGTCGGGCCGGTCGAGGTAATCCCCGACATAGGCCTTCACCGCATCCTCGAGCGTCGTGAAGCCGCCGTTATAGCCGGCGCGGTGCAGGCGATCGACCTCGCTCTGGGTGAAATACTGGTAGGCCCCGCGGATCTGCTCGGGCATGTCGATATATTCGATGTTGGGCCTGGTGCCGAGCGCCGCATAGGCCGCCAACATCAGATCCCTGAAGCTGCGCGCCTTGCCGGTTCCGACATTAAAGATGCCGGATACCGACGGCGTCGCCAGCAGCCACATCACGACGCGCACGACGTCGTCGACATAGATGAAATCGCGGCGCTGATCGCCGTCGGCGATGCCCTCGCGATGCGACTTGAACAGCTGCACCACGCGGCCGGCCTTGACGTCGTCGAAGCGGCGCGCCAGCACGCTCATCATCGAGCCCTTGTGATACTCGTTGGGGCCGAACACGTTGAAGAATTTCAGGCCCGCCCATTGCGGCGGGAGCGGATCGCCGTTCGCTACGCGCCCGGCGACCGCGAGATCGAACATGTGCTTGCTCCAGCCGTAGAGATTCATCGGCCGCAGTTTCTTCAGTGCCGGCAGCGAGGCGTCGTCGTCAAATCCCGTCTCACCGTCGCCATAGGTTGCCGCCGAGGAGGCGTAGATGAACGGGACCGCGCCCGCCGTGCACCAGTCGAGCAGGCGCATCGACAGGCGGAAATTGGTTTCGAACACGAGGTCGCCGTCGGTCGCGGTGGTCGCGGAAATCGCCCCGAGATGGATCACGGCCTCGAGCTTGCGGCCCTTCAGCCAGTCCATCAGCTCGGCCGGCGGGACAATATCCACAAGCTGGCGCTTGGCGAGGTTCCGCCACTTGCCCTCGTTGCCCAGGAAATCGCAGACCACGACGTCGCTGCGGCCCGCGTCATTGAGCGCGGCCACGACATTCGACCCGATAAAACCGGCCCCGCCGGTCACCAGCAACATTCCGAAATCCCTGCCCGATCTTTGCGGCCCGGTCCTGCCGTAGCGCATGAGCCGCCAAAGTGTAAGCGGTTTTGGGATTGAGCGGTCTGCCGGCTTTACCTGCCGGCCTGGAGCGGCTACCGAACCGCCACAATCAGATCGTCTCGGCCCTATTAACGAATGAACCAAGATTCGACACTTAGCGGAGATGCAGATCGGAGCGACACCCGCCCGATTCTGATCATTCCCTACATGTGGATCGGCGATTTCGTCCGGAATCACACCGTGGTCCGGGTCCTGAAGGAGCGCTGGCCGAACCGGCCGGTCGATCTTCTGACCACCTCCCTGTGCGCCCCGCTGGTCGATTACATGCCCGGCGTGCGCGAGGGGATCGTCGGGGACCTGCCGCGCGGACGCCTCGCCGTCGCCCGCCAGCTCGCCCTGGGGAAACTCCTCCGCGAGCGGAACTACGGCACGGCCCTGGTGCTGCCCCGGACCTGGAAGGCGGCCATCGCCCCCGCCCTCGCCGGCATTCCTGAACGGGTCGGCTTCGTCGGCGAATTCCGGTTCGGCCTGCTCAACCGCTGGCGCTGGGGCGAGAAGAAGCTGCCGCGCTTCATCGACAAGAACGCCGCCCTGGCCCAGCCCGACGGCGCCCCGCTGCCGGCGGAATGGCCGGTGCCGCAATTGCGGGTCCCGGCCGAGGACATCGTCCGCTGGCGGCAGGCCAACGGGATCGGCGCCGGCGCCGCGGTGGCGCTGGCCCCCGGCTCGGTCGGCGTCTCAAAGCGCTGGACCTACTATCCGGAGGCCGCCCGGCTGCTGGTCGAGCGCGGCCTCGAGGTCTGGGTGGTCGGCGGCCCCGCGGAAAAGGGGCTGGCCCAGGAGATCGTCGCGGCCGGCGGCCCGGGCGTGCGGGACCTCACCGGCAACGATCTGCGCAACGGCGTGCTGGCCATGGCGGCGGCCGGCGTCGCCATCTCCAACGATTCCGGCCTGATGCACATCGCAGCTGCCTTGGGCACGCCCACCATGGGTATCTTCGGCCCGACCAGTCCCTATCTCTGGGCCCCCCTCAACGGCCTCGCCGCGACCGTGGTCCAGGACAAGGAAGTGCTGTCCTGCCAGCCCTGCCAGAGCACGGTATGCAAGATGAACGACCACCGCTGCATGCGCGATATCGCAGCGAGCGAGGTGGTGGCGATCGCGCAGCGGGTGCTGGGGGAGGCTGGAAAGCCGGCTTAGAATTGAGCGTGGCGCCCGCGGAAGCCGGGCATGAGATCAAGCATGCGCGCGCGTCAGTTCGTAGGGAGCTGTGAGAGCATCAATTGGAATGCTCCATTCCTTGCTGATGATGCGGATCATGTCCAGCGTCAGCGGACGGACACGATTCAAGATCTCGGACGCTCTGTTGCGACCAATCAGACCCGCCAACTCTGACTGCGACCGTCCCATGGACTCGATCGCGAAATGGAGAACGTCGACTGGATCGCCGCGCGAGGTCGCGAAGTGATTGTCTTCGTATTCCTTGATGAGTGAAGACAAAACTTCGAAGCGATCACCATCGGGCGTGCCAGGCGCCGGCTCGGCCTGGAAATAACGAGATACTTCGCCGATAGCCCAATCGTAATCGTGTTCATTGCGAAGAGGCCTTACGTCCATCATCACACGGTCTCCGCGTCTATTCCGTCATATTCTTTGTGCGTCCCGACGAACTTGATGAGAGCAGTTTTGAATGTGTAGGAGAAATGAACCACAAGGCGATACTTGTTGCCGCCGATGTCGAAGATCGCTCTGTTATCGCCAACGAAGTCCACGTTGTTTCCGAACGCCTTCTTCAAGTCAGCCGGACCGCTCCAATCGCCTTTGGACACGATCTCATGCCAAGTCCCCAAAGGGGTCCGCGCCTTGGGGTATCGCTCCCAGAAGACCTTCAGTGCCCTTCTTGCGATAACGTTCATTGCCATAGCACGTTCCCGAAATGGGATCAATCGAAAATTCCCATTACGGGAACAAAGTCGACTTCCGCTAAATCGGCAGCCGGACGAACCCATCGCCAAGTCATTGATTCCGCTCATCCCGGCTACTGTGCATGGGGTTGTTTTCGCGTTTTTTGCTTTCGGCCCTCGCGGCGTGGCTCAGAGCAGCGGCCGATAGACCTCGCCGATCCGGGCCGCTTCCGCATCGAGGCTGAACTTTGCGAGCACCCGCGCTCGGCCCCTCTCGCCCATCGCCGTCGCGGCATCCACGTCGCGCATCAGCGGCTCCACTGCCGCAGCCAGCGCATCGGCATCGCCGGCCGGGACCAGCAACCCGCTCACGCCATCCTCGACCACCAGCTCGGCCGCGCCGGCGCGTGCGGCGACGAGCGCGCTGCCGGCCGCCATCGCCTCGATCAGCGTCAGTCCAAAACCCTCGTTGCGCGAGGTGAAGGCGTAGATCGTCAGCCGCTGGTACCAGCGCTGCACCGCTTCGATCGGCAGCTCGCCGGTGATGACGATGCGCGACTGCAGGCCGGCCGCTTCGATCTGCTTTTTCAGCTCGTTCGCAAAGGCCATCTGCTCGGCCGTGACCTGACCAACGATCACGGCGGTGAAATCGGGATAGCGCGGCAGCAGCCGGCACATCGCGTCGACGAACACGTCGGTGCCCTTCTGCGCGCGCACGCGTCCAAAGCAGCCGATGGCGTAACGGCCGGGCAGCGCGGCCTCCGTGAACGCAACAGCGCGGTCGGTCGGCGGCGCATAGATGTCGGTATCGACGCCATGCGGGATCACGGTCGCCTGCACTTTCAGGAACGAGGCCGAGAGATCCGACGTCGCGATGATCGCGTCCATGCGCCGGATCAGCCAGCGCGTGATCCAGCTGTGGTGCCGCTGCGCCGCCGAGGTGAACACGAGTTTCAACGGCCAGCCGAGCGCGCGTAGCGCGACACCCGCGATCATCTCGTTGTTGCGCCGCGCATGCCAGATCAGCGGCGCCTTGCGGCGCCATAGCTTGAGGAAATCGGCAACGCTCAGCCGCGCAATCCCAGCCGGCGCGTGCGAGCCGAACCAGGCGGCGCGGTACAGTTTCGCCAGCCGCGGCGCCACCATCCGGTTGGTCGCGGTGACCCCGGAATAGCGCCTGTGCAGATTTGGCACGATCACTTCGAGATCGCCGGGGGAATTGGCCACGTCATGCTCCGTTTCGCAAAGTCCCTATACGCAACATTAAGCATAGTGACCAGTTCAGCCGCGCCGATACCCCCTCTTCACCACGCAAGCGCTAACTTTGCGCGTTGATCGAAGACGGGTGAGATCATGACTGTGCTAGTCACCGGCGGCGCCGGCTATATCGGAAGTCACACGGTCCTCGCGCTGGCGGAAGCCGGCGAGGACGTCGTCGTGATCGACGATCTCTCGACCGGTTTCTCCGCCTATCTGCCCGAGGGCGTGCCGCTGTTCATCGGCGATGCCGGCGACGAGAACCTGCTCGAAGGCGTGATCGCGCAGCACAACATCGAGAGCATCATCCATTTCGCGGGCTCCGTCGTCGTGCCGGATTCGATGCGCGATCCGCTCGGCTACTACCGCAACAATTTCACGACCGCGCGCAACCTGCTCAATGTCGCCGTCAAGCGCGGCATCGGCCGCTTCATCTTCTCCTCGACCGCCGCCGTCTACGGCAATCCGGACCAGGTGCCGGTGCCCGAGCTCGCGCCGACGCGGCCGTTGTCGCCCTATGGCTCGTCGAAGCTGATGACCGAGATCATGCTGCACGACGTCGCCGCCGCCTACGGCATGCAGTACGTGACCCTGCGCTATTTCAACGTCGCCGGCGCCGATCCGCAGGCGCGCATCGGGCTTGCCACCGTCGGCGCCACGCATCTGCTCAAGATCGCGGTCGAGGCCGCGACCGGCCAGCGCGCCAAGATCGACGTGTTCGGCACCGACTATCCGACCCCCGACGGCAGCTGCATCCGCGATTTCATCCACGTCACGGACCTCTCGCAGGCGCATCGTTCGGCGCTGGCCTATTTGCGCAACGGCGGCGCCTCGACGACGCTCAATTGCGGCTATGGCCGCGGCTATTCGGTGCTGGAGACCATCGACGCCGTGCGCCGCGTGTCGGGCCGCAGCTTCGCCGTGCAATACGCCCCGCGCCGGCCCGGCGACATCATGACCATGGTCGCCGACACCAGCCGGATCCGCGGCCTGCTGGACTGGAAGCCGCAATACGAGGACCTCGAGACCATCGCGGCCCACGCCTTGGCTTGGGAGGACAAGCTGTTCCATGAGCGCCATGGCGAGCTCCGCCACGCCGCCTCGGCCTAGATTCCATCTGAGCGCAAGCCCTTAATTGGGCTTGAAAAACCCCGCTTGAGCGGGCACAGAGGCCCTTCGATCCCTGACGTGCGGGCAGGCTTTGTCCTGCGCCGTCAATGGACACCGGATGGCCCAGTTTCCAAAGAAAATCACCGACGATCCCTATGCGGCAGCGGTCCTGATTCGCCGCCTGGTCACGGAACAGGGGGTCGTCTATTGGCGGCGCTACCTCGTAGCCTTCGCGCTGATGGCGGTCGCCGCGGGCGCAACGGCAGGCGCGACCTATGTGCTTGGCCAGGTCATCAACCAGGCCTATGTCGACAAGAACATCCCGGGCATCGCGATGTTTTCCGGGATCACGGTGATCCTGCTCTTCATCAAGGGCGTGGCGACCTACGGCCACATGGTGATCCTGACCAAGATCAGCAACGCCATCCTCGCCACCAACCAGCGCCAGCTGTTCGCAAAACTGATGCGCGAAAGCGTCGGCTTCTTCTCCGAGCGGCATTCGTCCGAGTTTTTGGCGCGGCTGACGGCCGGCGCCAAGTCGATCACCGACGTGCTCAACATGCTGGTCAACGCTGTCGGGCGCGACCTGTTGATGCTGCTCGCCATGATCGGCGTGATGGTGTGGCAGGATCCGGTGATGTCGTTCATCGGCCTCGTCGTGGTGCCGCCGGCGATGCTGGTGCTGCGCAAGCTGGTCAAGCGGATCAAGGGCCTCGCCTACAACCAGTTCACCGGCACCGCCGACATCATGGAGACCATGCAGGAATCGCTGCAAGGCATCCGCACGGTGAAGGCTTTCACGCTTGAAGACACCATGCAGAGCCGCATCGACGAGAACATCGCCATCGTCGAGCGCAACGCCAACAAGATGGCGCGCGTCGCCAACCGCTCCAACCCGCTGATGGAAATGCTCGGCGGCTTCGCGGTCGCCGGCTGCCTGCTCTATGGCGGCTACAGCGTGGTCGCGCTCAATGCCACGCCCGGCGCGTTCTTCTCCTTCATGACCGCGTTCCTGATGGCGACCGAGCCGGCCAAGCGGCTGGCGCGGCTCAACATCGATTTGAACAGCCAGCTCGTCGGCGCGCGCATGCTGCTCGAAGTGGTCGACAGCCCGGCGAGCGAGCACTCCGACGACGACAAGCCGGCGCTGAAGCTCTCCGACGCCCGGATCGAGCTGCGCGACGTCAGCTTCTCCTATCGCGCCAATGAGACTGTGCTCAACCGGATGAGCTTTACCGCCGAGCCCGGCAAGGTCACCGCGCTGGTCGGCCCCTCCGGCGGCGGCAAGTCGACCGTGCTGGCGCTGCTGCTCCGCTTCTATGAAGTGACGCAAGGCGACATCGTGATCGACGGCCAGTCGATCGGCGCAGTCTCTCGCAAGTCGCTGCGGGCGCAGACCGCCTATGTCGGGCAGGACGTCTATCTGTTCCGCGATACCATCCGCAACAACATCGCCTTCGGCCGGCCAGGCGCGAGCGAGGACGAGATCACCGAGGCGGCGAAAGCGGCTTGCGCGCATGATTTCATCATGGGCTTCCCGCTTGGCTACGACACACCGGTCGGCGAGCACGGCACGCAGCTTTCAGGCGGCCAGCGCCAGCGCATCGCCGTGGCGCGCGCGCTGATCAAGAATGCACCGATCATCCTGTTGGACGAAGCCACTGCTGCGCTCGATTCCGAATCCGAGCGGCAGGTGCAGGAGGCGATCGAGCATCTCTGCCAGAACCGCACCACCATCGTGATCGCGCATCGCCTGCACACCATCATGCATGCCGACGCGATCCTGGTGATCGAGGGCGGCGAGATCGTCGAGCAGGGCCGGCATGACGAGCTGCTCCGCCGCGGCGGCCGCTATGCCTCGTTCTTCCGCCTGCAACACTACGATGCCGGCGCTCTGGCGCCGATCAGCGCAACCGCATAGAGTTCCACTTCACCTCAAGAGCAGCGAGACCCGCATGAACGCCGCCTCCTACGTCATCCCGCTTCCGCCCCAGGCTTCACTTCCCGTCGTCGGCGAAAGCGGCCGCTATCCAGTGCGCCGCATCTGGTGCGTCGGCCGCAACTATCTCGAGCACATCCGCGAGATGGGCAATGACGAGCGCGCCCCGCCGTTCTTCTTCGCCAAGCACGCCGACATGCTGGTGCCTGATGGCGCCACCATTCCCTATCCGCCGCTGACCAAGGATTTGCATCACGAAGTCGAGCTGATCGTCGCGATGAAGAGCGGCGGCCTGAACATTCCTGCCGACAAGGCGCTGGATCACGTCTATGGCTATGCCGTCGGCATCGATCTCACCCGCCGCGACCTCCAGATCGCCTCGCGCAAGAAGGAGCGTCCCTGGGAGATCGGCAAGTCGTTCGACGGCTCCGCGCCGTCCTCCGCGATTCAGCCGGCCTCCAAGATCGGCCATCCCGCCAAGGGCAAGATCTGGCTCACGGTCAACGGCAAGGAAGCCCAGAAGGGCGACCTGACCGAGCTGATCTGGAACGTGCCCGAGATCATCTGGCAGCTCTCCCAGCAGGTGAAGCTCGCCGCCGGCGACATCATCATGACGGGCACCCCCGCCGGCGTCTCCCAGCTCCAACCCGGCGACAAGCTCGAATGCGGCGTCGACGGCGTCGGCACGCTGAAGGTGAGCATCGGCCAGCCTGAATAGGCCGCACGACATCCGGAAATCGAAAGGCCCCGGACGTGTCCGGGGCCTTTTGCATTTCGGGCGGACGGGGTGGATCTACCAGGCCTTCACCGGCCGATTGGCGTGGCTCACCTGCGGCACACCGCGATTGAGCGACATGTGCGAATGCACGCACAGCCAGCCATCACCGTTCCCCGCGAACACCATCGTCGCCCGGCCGGGGCGCGCAAACGCGCTGCCATCGGGATGATATCCCGTGCTTGTCCATGGCGCGATCACCGTCGCCATCGTGCCGTCGCCGGATGCCAGGACAGAGGTCTGATCGAGCACAAAACGGAAGTCCGTCGTCTTCGGCCAGACGTTGTCCCATTGCGTCGAGACCCACTGATCGAGGCCGGGGATGACGTCGTTATGCGTGCCGAAGGCAAGCACGTCCGGATGGAAGAGCGGCCGCGCCGAGGCGTAGTCGACCTCGCGGACGTAGCCCGCGAAGGTTTCCAGCCACGCCAGGAAGAATTGCTTCGTCTCGCTGTCGGCGGTCGGCAAGAGGGCCATCACCTGCTCCATCTTCGGCTACGCGATCACGGCAAGCTTTGTTGCCATGGGAGAGACCTTCCAGCAAGATATGGACTTACCTGTCGACCGCGGTCTTGCTCAATCAGAGCCAAATGCAAAGATACGCAGAGCTGCGAGGCTATCAGCGCCCTGACAGCTCCGCAGGGCACAAACACCATCACTAGACACGCGCGGGATCACCGCAGGGATCGCAGGGCGGGTTAGCGCAGCGTAATCCGCCAACGCGTCGTGCCACACGGGAATCGTCAATCGCCGATATGCCGAATGGTGGATTTCGCTTCGCTGATCCACCCTACGCATTCGTACTTAGCGCAGCGCGGACAACACGATCAGGCCGAGGATCAGCGCAGTCAGCGAGTATTTCAGCGCATAATAGACGTTGCGATTCCACGCCTTGACCTTGCGGCTGGCGAGGTGGATCTCGTAGAGCTTGCCGAACACCTTGTTGAGCACGCCGACATTCTCGCCGTCGACGTTCTGGGTCGCCGACGCCTTGACGATGTGATGGCTGACCCAGCGGTTGATCGCGGTCATGAAGCCAAATTTCATCGGGCGCTCGACGTCGCAGAACAGGATGATGCGGTTGACGTCGGTCGCATTCTCGGCGCTGTGGATGAAGGTCTCGTCGAACATGAAGGCCTCGCCGTCACGCCAGACGCATTCGACGCCGTCGACCAGGATGCGGCACTTGTTCGAGTTCGGCGTGACGAGCCCGAGGTGGTAGCGCAGCGAGCCCGCGAACGGATCACGATGCGCCCCTAACTTGCCGCCCGGCGGCAGCATCGCGAACATCGCGCCGTGCACGCTCGGGATCGCGTTGAGCAGCTCCACCGTCTTCGGACACAGCGTGCGCGCCGAAGGCAGGAAGTCGTCATACCATTTCAGGTAAAACCGCTTCCAGCCGCTCTTGAAGAACGAGTAGAAGCCCCAGTCGTTGTTCTTCGCGGCGGCACGGATGAATCCTTCGTCGAACAGGCGGACCGCCTCGTCGCGGATCATCTCCCAATTCTCGCTGAGCGGCTTCAACTCGGGAAATTGCTCGACCGGGATCACCGGCTTGTTCGGCACCGCCGAGCCCGCATACATCAGCACATTGTAGGGCGCGAGATAGGTCGAGTGATCGCCGAGCTGGCGCGCAAAGCGCAATCGCTGCTTGCCGCGGAAGTGAACGTAAATCGTCGAGGCCGCAAGCACATAAAGGATGACAAGTTGCGGTGCAAAAAGCTGTTTCAGCATATCCCCGTTCCCCAGAGACTTAGCTGAGGACGTCATCTACCTTGAGCCGGGCCGAGCGGCAATATATTCACCGCTGCGCTGCGGTCACACTGGCGAGAGCGCAGGGATGGCCCGCCGAAACCAGCCGGCTACGCCCGCGACAGTGCCTGCAGACCCTTGAAGGTCAGGCGTTTGGGGTCGGTCACCCCGGCGAGATAGAGCTGGCGGATAAAGGCTACGACAGCGCTGCGGTCGCAATCGGTCAGCGCGACAACGGCATCGACCGCGATCTTCTGGGCTTCCATTAGGCTCACCTCGGCCTTGCGAGTAACCCCGGCCGAGACAGGCTAGGAGTCCGCGGTTAATCCGGCGTTAACCGTTCGGGGCAGCGTCGCCGATTCCTCCTCGCGGCCGAATACGTAAAACGACGCATTGCCGGGCGCGCGGTAACTCAGTGCGCACTCACGCTCTTCTTCAGCTGCGCAAAGTGCTTCTTCAGCCGCGGCACGGCAAAATCGGTAAAGGCCCGCACCTTCGGCACGGAGAGCCGACCCTGCGGGCAGATCAGGTGCGCCGGCATCTCCGGATCCTTCTCGCCGGCCAGCACGATCTCGAGCTCGCCGCGCGCAACCTGCTCGGCCACCTGGTACGAATACATCCGCGCGACGCCGCGGCCGGCAACGGCGGAGGCTACGGCCGCGTAGGTGCTGTTGACGATAAGACGCGGCGTGAACTGCACCGTACGCGGCACCGACCCACCGGCCTGCGGCGCGAAGGTCCAGGAATTGGGCAGATGGGCCATCGCCACGATCTGATGCTTGGCAAGATCGCCGGGCTCGGTGATGCGGGGATGCTGCTTCAGATAGCGCGGGGCCGCGACGACCACGCGGCTGATCTCGCCGACCCGCATCGCCACCATTGCCGAGTCCGCGAGAGGGCCGATGCGAAGCGCGATGTCGATGCCCTCCTCGATCAGATTGACCGCGCGATCGAACAGCAACAGCTTGGCCGACACCGTTGGACAGGCGTCGAGAAATGCATCCAGAATCGGCCGCAACACTATCTCGCCCGACACCACGGGAGCGGTGATCGTGAGCAGGCCGCGCGGCGCCGACCGCGGTCCGGCCGCGATGTCGTCGGCCTCCTCCAACTCGGTGAGCACGCGACGGCAGATCGCGACATAGCGCTCGCCTTCCTCGCTGAGCTTGATCGAGCGCGTCGTCCGGTGCAGCAGCTCCGCGCCGACCCGTTCCTCGAGAAAGGCGATGGCGCGGCTCACCGCCGCCGGCGAGCGGCCGAGCTTGCGGCCGGCGGCAGCCAGGCTGCCCTCGTCCACCGCAAGGACGAAAACTTTCATCGCATCCAGACGATCCATGCCTTCCCGTCGCCCCCTTGGATTCCGGCCGCAGGCTAGGCGTTCCCCTCCGCGGCGACAACCGTCGCCAGGCGCCGACCCGGCATTCGTACGCGCCGCGAAAGAGTGTCTGACGGACGGCGGGCATTCGCGGCCGGGCTGCCACAGCGTACCTCAGGACCCAAGCCAGCCGAGTGCTGACGCAGGTTCTCAAGGCCAACAACAGGAGCCCGTCATGGGTATCGAGCAGAAAGTCGCTATCATCACCGGTGCTTCGCAGGGCATCGGCGCCGCCCTGGTCCAGGGTTTTCGCAATCGCAACTACCGCGTCGTCGCAACCGCACGCTCCATTAAGCCGTCGGGTGACGACGACGTCCTCGCCGTGGCGGGCGACATCGCCGAGCGGAGCACCGCCGAGCGTGTGGTTTCGCAGGCCGTCGCCCGCTTCGGACGCGTCGACACGCTGGTCAACAATGCCGGCATCTTCGTCGCAAAGCCGTTCACGCAGTACACGGCCGAGGATTACGCGGCGGTGATGGGCACCAACGTCGCGGGCTTCTTCCACATCACGCAGCTCGCCATCGCCGAGATGGAGAAGCAGGGTTCGGGCCATGTCGTTCAGATCACGACCACGCTGACCGATCAGGCCAATTCGAACGTTCCCTCGGTGCTGGCCTCGCTGAGCAAGGGCGGCCTGAACGCCGCGACCAAGTCGCTTGCGATCGAATACGCCAAGCGCGGCATTCGCGTAAACGCGGTCTCGCCGGGGATCATCAAGTCGCCGATGCATCCGGTCGCGACGCATGCCCAGCTCAACGCGCTCCACCCGGTCGGTCACATGGGCGAGATGTCCGACATCGTCGAAGCCGTCCTTTATCTCGAGGGCGCCTCCTTCGTCACCGGCGAGATCCTGCATGTCGACGGCGGCCAGAGCGCCGGCCACTGAGCGTGAGAGGAGAGCCACGATGCCCATCGTCACCATCCAAGTGACCCGCGAAGGAACGACGCCGGGGGCGCCGTCGCTCACCGCGGAGGAGAAGGCCGCGCTGATCAAGGGATCGAGCCAGCTGCTGCTCGACGTGCTCGGCAAGCCGCTCGATTCGACATTCGTCGTGATCGAGGAAGTCGACACCGACAATTGGGGCTGGGGCGGCCTGCCCGTGCCGGAGTTCCGGCGCCGTCGCGCCGCCCAGACAGGATGATCCGCGCGCGATCGTGTGCGCAGGAGGATGACATGACCAGCGCAGATCTGAAACCACTCGTCGAGGCTCAGCCGCATCCGACGGCGGCATCGGCTTCACGAGAGGCTTCGTCAAAGCAACGTTCTTCGCAACAGACCTGGCGATATGCGGTGGCGGGATTGTCCGCCTCACTCGTCGGACTTGGCCTCGCCCGCTTTTCCTACACGCCGCTGATCCCCGCCCTGATCGCTGCAAACTGGTTCAGCGCATCGGAAGTCGTCTATCTCGGTGCTGCGAACCTCGCCGGTTATCTCGCCGGCGCGCTCACCGCACGGCGTGCCGCCAGTCGGATCGGCGCGGTTCGCGCGCTGCGGGCGATGATGCTGCTTGCGACTCTCTCCTTCTTCGCCAGCTCATCGCCGGTGTCGTTCACCTGGTTCTTCGCCTGGCGCTTCCTCTCCGGCCTCACGGGCGGAATCATCATGGTGCTGGCGGCCTCCGTCATTCTGCCGCACACCTCGGCCGCAAGGCGCGGCATCGTCGGCGGCGTGATCTTCGCCGGCGTCGGCCTCGGCGTCGCCGCATCGGGCACGCTGGTGCCGCTGCTGCTGCAACAGGGCTTGCAGCAGAGCTGGTATGGGCTCGGCGTGCTCTCCGCCCTGCTCACCCTCGCAAGCTGGTGGAACTGGCCTGCCGAAGCGAACAGCGACACTGCGCCTTCTCAAACCAAGCACCAAACCTCGCCCATCGCCCGCGCGCTGATGATCCAGTACGGCCTCAACGCGGTGGCATTGGTGCCGCACATGGTCTTCATCGTCGATTTCGTGGCGCGCGGCCTCGGCCAGGGCATTGCCGCCGGATCGCGCTATTGGGTGCTGTACGGCCTCGGCGCCATCGTCGGTCCGCTCGTCACCGGCCATCTCGGTGACCGCGCCGGGTTCGGTCCGGCGCTGCGGGCGGCCTTTCTGATCGAGGCGGCCGCCGTGCTGCTGCCGACCGTCAGCACCGCGCCTCTTTCGCTGATCGTATCGAGCATCGTGATCGGCGGCTTCACGCCCGGCATCGTGCCGCTGGTGCTCGGGCGCATCCATGAACTCGTTCCGTACTCTGCCGAGCAGCAGCGCGCGACCTGGAGCCATGCCACTACCAGCTTTGCACTGTTCCAGGCCGCGGCCGCTTACGGCTTCTCCTGGATCTACGCGCAGACCGGCGGCGATTATCAGGTGCTGTTCGCACTCGGCGGCGGCGCGGTGGTGCTGGCGCTCGCGGTCGACCTTGCAATGGCGCTTGCCAGGCGCAAGGCGTAACGACCGGCGGCGGCGCGATCAGGAATATCGCATCACGCCGTCGTCGATCCGGCCGAAGCGCAAGGAGACGATGTCGAGCGCGTAGTTCTGGTACAGCCGCCACGGCTGCTTGGAGCCCTGCTTCGGCATCTTGGCCACCGAGCGCTGCACATAGCCCGAGGTGAAGTCCAGCGACGGCTGCGCGGTGATCTCAGGGTCGTCATTATGCGGCACGCACTGGCGGAAATTGTGCCGGTCCATGTAGTTGATGAGCCGGCAGACATATTCGCAGGTGAGGTCGCATTTCAGCGTCCAGGACGCATTGGTGTAGCCGAAGGCCGAGGCCATGTTGGGCACGTCCGCATACATCATGCCCTTGTAGGTCAGCGTATTGGCGAAATCGACGGCACGGCCGTCGACACTGACGTCGAGACCGCCGACGACCTGAAGCACCAGCCCGGTCGCCGTCACGATGATGTCGGCCGCAAGTTCGCTGCCATCCTTCAGGCGAATACCCTCGCGCGTGAACGTGTCGATCTCGCTCGTTACGACGGCGACGCGCTGCTCGCGGATCGCCTTGAACAGGTCGCCATCGGGCACCAGGCAGAGCCGCTGGTCCCAGGGATTGTAGCGCGGCGTGAAATGGGTGGCGACGTCGTAGTCCGGACCGAGCGCCATCTGCACGCCCTTGAGGACGAGCTCCTTGACCTTCGCAGGCCGGCGCCGGCTAAGCTGGAAGAAGAACATCCCCCACATCACGTTGCGCCAGCGGATGACATGATAGGCAAGCCGCGTCGGCAGATTTCGACGGATCTTGTTGGCGACGGGATCCTGCGCCGGGCGCGACACCACATAGGTCGGCGAGCGCTGCAGCATGGTGACCAGTGCCGCCTTCTTGGCGAGCTCCGGCACCAGCGTCACCGCGGTCGCGCCCGAGCCGATCACCACGACGCGCTTGCCCTCGTAGTCGATGTCCTCGGTCCATTTTTGCGGATGCACGATGCGGCCGGCGAAATCAGCGGCGCCCTTGAACTCCGGCGTGTAGCCCGCCTCGTATTTGTAATAGCCCGAGCACATGAAGAGAAAATTGCAGGTGAAGCGCGCCAGCTCCGTCGCGCCCTCGCCCGTGATGCGCTCGGCCTCGATGGTCCAGCGCGCGTCCGGCGTCGACCAAGAAGCCCGCTTGACGCGATGGCGGAAGCGGATGTGCTTCTCGATGCCGTTCTCGGCCGCGGTCTCGCGCACATAGTTCAGGATCTGCGCCCCGTCGGCGATCGCCTTCGGATCGGTCCACGGCTTGAACGAATAGCCGAGCGTGAACATGTCGCTGTCGGAGCGGATGCCGGGGTAGCGGAACAGGTCCCAGGTGCCGCCGATGCAGTCGCGCCCCTCCAGGATGACGTAGCTCTTGGTGGGGCACTTGGTCTGCAAGTGATAACCCGCGCCGATGCCGGACAGCCCGGCACCGACGATGAGGACGTCGAAATGTTCTTTGGCTTCGGTCATGGCGTTCTCCCTCGTCATAGCATGGGCAGCGCCGCGCCGAATTGCAACATCACGGGACGGTGGCGCCGTACACTGTGGCGGTGTCGAAATACTCGTGGAATTCGACCACCTTGCCGTCCTTGAAGCGCCAGTAATCGACCTTCGGTGTCTTCGCGACCTTGTTGGTCTTCTTGTTCGTCCACGCGCATTCGCCGCGCGCGAAGACGGTGTCGCCCTGCGCGACGAATTCGTTCATCGTATAGTACTGCATGCTCCAGTCGGCCAGCAGGCCGTCGAAATAGCTGCGCAGCGCATTGCGATCGTCATAACGCTTGGCAAAAGGCACTGCCGCAGCTCCCTGCGGAATCGAATCGAATTTGATTTGCGGGCCAATGACATGGTCGAACCAATAGTCGACGTTCTTGCCCTTACTCTCGCTCCACTCGCGATAGGCTTCCTTCAGAAGCTGAACGTTGGCTTCGCTGGACATCGCATTCCCTCCATATGCATTTTGACAATGAACGTAGGAAAAAGCGGCCGCCCGCTCCGGAAGTGGCAGGCTTGTTTCGGCTCTACCTGAAAGCGTACCACAGGAAGGCCCAACAAAAAAAGGCCCCGGATCACGCCGGGGCCTTTGTGTCGCAACTGCGTGCGGATCAGTAGCGGTAGTGGTCCGACTTGTACGGACCTTCCTGCTTGACGCCGATGTAGTCGGCCTGGTCCTTGCGCAGCTCGGTGAGCTTGACGCCGATCTTGGCGAGGTGCAGGCGCGCGACCTTCTCGTCGAGCGACTTCGGCAGCACGTAGACTTCCTTCTTGTACTTGCCGTCCTTGTTGTTGGCGAACAGCTCGATCTGCGCCAGCGTCTGGTTGGTGAAGGAGGCCGACATCACGAAGGACGGATGGCCCATCGCGTTGCCGAGGTTCACGAGGCGGCCTTCCGACAGCATGATGATGCGATGCTTGTCGGGGAATTCGATCTCGTCGACCTGCGGCTTGATATTGGTCCACTTCAGGTTACGCAGACCCGCGATCTGGATCTCGTTATCGAAGTGACCGATGTTGCAGACGATGGCGCGATCCTTCATCGCGCGCATGTGCTCGATGGTGATGATGTCCTTGTTGCCGGTCGCGGTGACGAAGATGTCGGCGCGGGGCGCGGCGTCTTCCATGGTCACGACTTCGTAGCCTTCCATCGCGGCCTGCAGCGCGCAGATCGGATCGATTTCCGACACCATGACGCGGCAACCGGCCTGACGCAGCGAGGCCGCCGAACCCTTGCCGACGTCGCCGAAGCCGGCGACCATCGCGACCTTGCCCGACATCATCACGTCGGTGCCGCGGCGGATGCCGTCGACCAGCGATTCACGGCAGCCATAGAGATTGTCGAACTTCGACTTGGTGACGCTGTCGTTGACGTTGATGGCGGGCCACAGCAGCGTGCCGGCCTTCTGCATGTCATAGAGGCGATGCACGCCCGTGGTGGTCTCTTCGGACACGCCCTTGATGCTCTTGGCGATCTCGGCGAAGTAGCCCTTGGGCTTTTCCTTGAGCTGCTTCTTC
The DNA here is from genome assembly GCF_014198235.1 of Bradyrhizobium sp. ERR14. Lineage (NCBI taxonomy): Bacteria > Pseudomonadati > Pseudomonadota > Alphaproteobacteria > Hyphomicrobiales > Nitrobacteraceae > Bradyrhizobium > Bradyrhizobium sp. ERR14. The sequence goes on from NZ_JACIHD010000002.1 coordinate 460,686, forward strand.
AGCAGCGCGAAGAAGACTTCCTCTTCTTCCGAACCCGGCTTGTCCAGGAACGCAGCATCGCCGTTCTCGGCGCGCAGACCGAGATGGACGTACATGGTGGCGTCGCCGCCGTCATCGAGGATCATGTTCGGGTGACCGCCGCCGTGCCAGTCGAACAGTTTTGCGGTGTAGTCCCAGTACTCGGTCAGCGTCTCGCCCTTGACGGCGAAGACGGGGATACCGGCGGCCGCGATCGCGGCGGCAGCGTGGTCCTGCGTCGAATAGATGTTGCAGGAGACCCAGCGAATGTCGGCGCCGAGGGCTGCCAGCGTCTCGATCAGCACGCCGGTCTGGATCGTCATGTGCAAGGAGCCGGCGATGCGGGCGCCCTTCAGCGGCTGCTTCGGGCCGTACTCTTCGCGGGTGGCCATCAGGCCGGGCATCTCGGTCTCGGCGAGCGAGAGCTCCTTGCGGCCGAAATCGGCGAGCGAAATGTCCTTGACGATGTAATCGGTGAAGCCGGGCTTCGCGTTCATTGGAGGTTCCTGTTTGTTTGGCTCGTCATTCCGGACCCGCTCGCGAAACAAGCGAACCCGGAATCAAGCATTTCGAGATTCCGGGCTCGCCGCTGTTGCGGCGCCCCGGAATGACGCAAGTGAATCAGAGCGCGCGCTTGAGCTGCTCGACGAGATCGGTCTTCTCCCAGGAGAAACCGCCCTCGTTGTCAGGCGTGCGGCCGAAATGGCCGTAGGCCGAGGTGCGCGCGTAGATCGGGCGGTTGAGGTCGAGATGGCTGCGGATGCCGCGGGGCGTCAGATCCATCGCCTGCGCCGCCGCCTTCTCGAGCTGCTCCTCCGACACCTTACCGGTGCCGTGGGTGTCGATGTAGATCGACAGCGGACGGGCCACGCCGATCGCGTAAGCGAGCTGCAGCGTGCAGCGGTCGGCAAGGCCGGCGGCAACGATGTTCTTGGCGACGTAGCGCGCAGCATAGGCCGCCGAGCGGTCGACCTTGGTCGGATCCTTGCCTGAGAACGCGCCGCCGCCATGCGGGGCCGCGCCACCATAGGTGTCGACGATGATCTTGCGGCCGGTCAGGCCGGAGTCACCGTCCGGACCGCCGATGTAGAACTTGCCGGTCGGGTTGATGTGCCAGATCGTCTTCGGCGTGATCCAGTCCTTCGGCAGCGCCTCGCGCACATAGGGCTCGACGATGTCGCGGATCTGCTTGGACGAGATGTCCTCGACCAGGTGCTGATGCGAGACCACGATCTCGCGCACGCCGACCGGCTTGCCGTTCTCGTACTGCACGGTGACCTGGCTCTTGGAGTCCGGACCGAGCACCTTCTCCTTGCCGGAGTGACGGGCTTCGGAGATCAGGCGCAGGATCTTGTGGGCGTAGAAGATCGGCGCCGGCATCAGATCGGGCGTCTCGTTGGTGGCGTAACCGAACATGATGCCCTGGTCGCCCGCGCCCTCTTCCTTGACTTCGCCCGGCTGCAGCGCATCGACGCCCTGGGCGATGTCGGCCGACTGCGGATGCAAGAGGATCTCGATGTCGCAGGTCTTCCAGTGGAAGCCTTCCTGCTCGTAGCCGATGTCCTTGATCGCGCCGCGGACGACGCCCTCGATCTGCTCGTTGGTCACCGACTTCGGACCGCGGGTCTCACCGGCGATCACCACCTTGTTGGTGGTCGCGAGCGTTTCGCAGGCGGCGCGGATCTGCCAGGGGTCGATGCCGGCCTTCGGCCCTTCGCGGTAGAACAGATCGACGATCTCGTCGGAGATCCGGTCGCACACCTTGTCCGGATGGCCCTCGGACACGGACTCGCTGGTGAAGAGATAGGACGCGCGCATCAGTAACCCCTTGTTCCGCCGCTAAACCGGCGGGCGTTTGCGATGTTTACCTGTGGATGATGTCAATCACGCCGGCGCGAGATGACGTAGGATTCGTCGAGAAACCAGAGCCCATTGTACTTCCGCAGCACGTCCCTGGCGGCATCCAGAGTGCGGCCGTTTTGAGTCATTTCTGTCAACCGGTCGTCCTCAATCTGAGCGACATACACCGCCGCATTCCACGCTGCAAAGGCCGTCGAGGTTCCGATGGTCCCGGTTACCTCGTTGGGCAGCGCTTCCATATCATACCTGAAGATCGAGCGGTTATCCGCATATGCATTAAAATTTAAGTCGCGGCCCAACGAACCAAGTTCGTACTTAACGGCGCGCAATAGCTCATGACGGGTCACAGCGAAAGGATTTTCTCCGGGCCAGATCGCCTGGATCATTTCCATGCCCGGATCCTGGCCATGGGAGTGGATTCCGATCAGACGGCCGCCCGGCCGAAGCGCCCGCGCCAGGGGCGCGATGATCCGCTTGGCCCGGAAGTTGACCGAGGACAGGGCGCGGTAGGGCTGGGATGCGATGACGAGGTCGAAATTGGCTTCGGTCTGGCCCGGCCGCGGAATGGTCGAATCCAGCAAGAACCTGTGGTCCTCGCGATAGAGCACCAGGACGACCGGCCGCTCGTACAGCGGCATGGCGGTGCGTGGGCTGATCGCGGCACGCCAGTTCTGCTCGAGGAACGGCCTCAGCTCCGCGATCTGCTGCTCGAACTCGCCCGATGAGGCGCCCCGCAGCGGGACCTCGTGCCAGACGGTCGCCGCCGCCGCCGCAGGCGATGCCGGCGTGAGCCAGGGCGCCTCCGAATAGAACATGTTGGTGAAGACGAACACCGACGCCGGATGCTCGAAAATGCGATCCGGCACCTTCTCCAGCGTCAGGCGCAGGTCCTCCAGGCTGAGCTCCTTGCCGGCGACGTAGAACGGCATGTGCGGGTAGCGCTGGTGCGTCGCGCGCAGCACCCGCGCCAGCACCGTGCCGTCGCCGACGCCGGCGTCGAACACGCGCAGGGCCGGCGGGCGCGGATGGATGGAGGAAAGCTCCAGCGCGACCCTGTCGGCGATCACCCGTTTTTCGCTGCAGGTGTGGACGAACAGCAGGTATTTCTGGCGGTTCTCGAAGAAGCGGAAATTGCCGCGCGGATCGCGCTTTTCGGGCGGCACCTGAAGCCCGCGCGGCGGCGGCACGCCGCCGGCCATGGACGCCGCCATATAGGCCTGGATCCGGTCCAGCGTATCGATGGTGATGCGCTTGCCCTCGCGCAGGCGATGCACCAGCTTCCCATCGTTCACCGCGCGCCGGCCGAACGTCGATTCCGCCATGTCCGCCTTGCGGCAGAACTCCGTGATCTGGCTCAGGATTTCGTCGTTTTTCATGGGTGGGACGCGGTGGGCAGAATGATTGGGATCTGCCTCCTAGCAAATTCTGCCCACTCAGGAAATAGGGGATCCATGCCGTTGCGCCGCAGTCCCCATCCACTTGCCGATGCGATCGCGCCGGCCAAGTTGCGTTCGACAACCGAGGCGCGACTCGCCGCTCGCGCGCCATGCGCGGCGCCAAGTCTGAAGGTTGAGCAGAGATGATGACGCGGGTGCGGGGGGAGGCGGAGTCGGCCACGACGAATAAGCAGGTGCGTGGTCGATGCTGCCGGGCGAGGTCTGGCGGAGAAGTGAGGGTGGGCTTGCGCGCCCGCAGGTCAGGAGCGCCGCGCTATTGGCCCTACACTCAGGTGTCATCGCCCGGCTTGACCGGGCGATCCAGTATTCCGGAGACGCCGACGTGATACGGAGAAGCCGCGACGTACTGGATTCCTCGCCTTCGCGGGGAATGACAGCGGAGTTCTGTGACGCTTACTAGCCCCACACTTCCTTCGCGATCTCGACAGCAAGGCTCAGCTTCGCCCACTGCTCTTCCTCGGAGAGGACGTTGCCCTCTTCCGTCGAGGCAAAGCCGCATTGCGGCGACAGCGCGAGCTGCTCCAGCGGGGCGAACTTGGCGGCTTCTTCCAGACGGCGCTTGATATCGTCCTTCTTCTCGAGCTCGCCGAACTTCGAGGTGATGACGCCGACCACGACGACCTTGTTGCCCTTGGGCAGGAAGCGCAGCGGCTCGAAGCCGCCGGCGCGGTCGCTGTCATATTCGAGGAAATAGCCGTCGTAATTTGTGCCGGCGAGCATGGTCTCGGCAACCGGCTCATAGCCGCCCGAAGAAATCCAGGTCGAACGGAAATTGCCGCGGCAGACATGCGTCGTCACCACCATGTCCGCGGGCTTCTCGGCCAGCGCGTAGTTGATGATGCGGGCATAGATCTGCTGGAGACCGTCCGGATTGTCGCCGCGCTCGCGCGCCTTCTGCAGTTCATCCTGCGAGCAGAGATAGGCCCACACGGTGTCGTCGAACTGGAGATAGCGGCAGCCGGCGTCGTAGAACGCCTTGACGGCTTTCCGGTAGGTCTTGCCGAGGTCTTCGTAGAAGGCTTCGAGATCGGGATAGACGTCCTTGGAAATCGACTTGCGGCCGCCGCGGAAGTGCAGCACCGCCGGCGAAGGTATCGTCATCTTGGCGGCCACGTGGGCCTGGTCGGCGACCTTCTTCAGGAAGCGGAAGTGGTCCAGCATCGGGTGGTCGTCGGGAAAGTCGAGCTTGTCGATCACCCGCACCGCGTCGTGCCGGGTCTGCACGCCTGCGAACTGGATGCCGGTGTCAGGATGAAACAGCTCGCAGCCGGTGAGCTTGGCGAGGAAGTCGAAATGCCACCAGGAGCGGCGGAACTCGCCGTCGGTCGCGAGCTTGAGCCCGATCGAGGCCTGCTTGTGCACGACCTTCTCGATCTCCATGTCCTCGATCTTGCGCAGATCGTCGGCCGAGATCTCGCCCTTCTCGAGCCGGCTACGGGCTTCCTTGATCTTGGCCGGACGCAGGAGGCTGCCGACCTCGTCGGCGCGGAAGGGGGCTTTGGTTCGCTGCATGTCTTACTCCCTGGACATTTTAGTTTAGTGAGCCGCCGCCCCGGCGACGCCGAGATGGCGTTCCAGGACCGAGGGGTCGGTTTTCAGCGCGGCGCTCGGAGCGTCGTGGACGATCGTTCCGCGCTCCAATATCACAACGCGGTCGGCCAGCCCCAGAATCTTTTGGGCATTCTGTTCGACGATGATCGAGCAGATGCCGCCTGCCCGCGTGATGCTGCCGATCGCCTTCAAGAGCTCCTCGACGATGATGGGAGCAAGGCCCTCGGTCGGCTCGTCCAGCAGCAGCACTTTCGGGTTGAGGGTGAGCGCCCGGCCGATCGCCAGCATCTGCTGCTCGCCGCCGGAGAGCTGGTTGCCGAAATTGCTCCGCCGCTCCTTCAGCCGCGGAAACATCTCGTAGACCTTCTCGACCGTCCAGGGACCGGGCTGCGCCACCGCGGTCATGTTCTCTTCCACAGTGAGCGAGCGAAAGATGTTGCGCTCCTGCGGCACCCAGCCGATGCCGGCGCGCGCGCGCTGGTCGGGCCGGAGCGACGTGACATCGGCGCCGGCGAGCGCCACGCTGCCTGAGAAGCGGCGGGTGACGCCGACGATCGAATTGATCAGCGTGGTCTTGCCGGTGCCGTTGCGGCCCAGCAGCGCCAGCACCTGGCCCTCGGCGAGGCGCAAGGACATGTTGGGCAGCACCACCGCCTCGCCATAACCGGCGCGAAGTGCATCGATCGCGAGCAGGTCAGACATTGACCGCCTCCTCGCCGAGATAGACGGCCTTGACCTGCGGATCGCGCGCGACCTGCTCGGGCGGGCCCTCGGTGAGCAGCGCGCCCGAAACCAGCACGGAGATGCGGTCGGCGAAGGAGAATACGAGATCCATGTCGTGCTCGATCAGCAGCACCGTGACGTCGCGCGGCAGCGCGCCGACCACGGCGAGAATGTCGTGGCGCTCGCTCTCCGGCACGCCGGCGGCGGGCTCATCGAGCAGCAGCACGCGCGGTTTGGCGGCGATCGCGACCGCGATCTCGAGCAGGCGCTGCTTGCCGTAGGGCAGCGTCACGGTCTGCTCGTTCATGACGTCGAGCAGATGGAAGCCCGCCAGCAGATCGGCGATCTCGCCGTTGACGTCGCTGCGCGTGCCCATCCGCCGCCACCAGTCGCCGCCATGGCCGAGGCGCTCGGAGACGGCCAGGCCAATGGTCTCGAGCGGAGTCAGGTCGGGATAAAGCTGGTTGATCTGGAAGGTGCGCGAGAGGCCACGCAGCACGCGCTTGTGCACGGGCAGATCGGTGATGTCCTGGCCCTCGAGCAGGATGCGGCCCGAATTCGGCTTGAGCACGCCGGTGAGCTGGTTGATGACCGTGGTCTTGCCGGCGCCGTTCGGGCCGATCAGCGCGTGGCGGGCGCCCTGCTCGATCTTCAAGGACAGATCGCGGGTGACGCGCAGCCCGCCGAACTGCTTTTCGAGATTTTGGGTTTCGAGCACGATGGTCATGCGTCGCTTTCCGGCACGGCGACGATGGCCTTGCGTCCCGCAATCTGCCTGATGACCAGATTGGGCAGGTACAGCACCCAGCGGTGCAGGCGCTGACGGCCGACCAGCACGATCACGACCAGCACCAGGCCGATCCAGAACTGCCAGTATTGCGGGGTGATGGTGGAGAACACTTCCTGGAGCATGCGGAAGATCACCGCGCCAACCAGTCCGCCATAGAGGTAACCGGTCCCACCGATGACGAGCACCAGCATCAGATCGGCGGAGCGTTCGAAGGCAAACACATCGAGCGAGGCGATCGCCGTTGTCTGGGTGAACAGCGCGCCCGCGACGCCGGCATAGAACGCCGCGAGCGTATAGATCGCGATCAGGCGGCGGTTGACGGGAATGCCGATCGCGGCGGCCCGCAGCGGATTGTTCTTGATCGCGCGCAGCGAAAGGCCGAACGGCGAATGCACGACGCGGCGGGCGAACAGGAACAGCAGGAACAGGACGGCCAGCGAATAGAAAAAGCCGGCCTTGCCGAACATGTCGAACGGAATCGCGCCGAAGATCGGCTGCATCTCGATGCCCTGCAGGCCGTCGGTGCCGCCGGTGATGTTGGAGAAGCGTTCGGCGAGCGCTTCCAGCAGCAGCGCGATGCCGAGCGTCACCATCAAGCGCGTCAGGTCAACGCCGCGGATCACCAGGAAGCTGGTGGCAAAGCCGAGCACCATCGCGGCGAGGCCAGCGACAACAAGCGCGAGCACGGGCTCGTTGACGATGCCATGAAGCGCCAGCAGCCCCGCCGCATAGGCGCCGACGCCGAAGAAGGCGGCATGGCCTAGCGAGACGATGCCGGCATAGCCGAGGATGAGATCGAGCGACATCGCAAACAGCGCCAGCCGCAGGATATCGGTCATGATCAGATAGCGCGTGGGAAATGCAAAGCCGCAGGCCAGCACGATCAGCCAGAAGGCGACTTCGCCGTAGTGCCAGCGCGCCTGGCGCTGGGCGTGAAAACCGACGTCGGAGGAAGCGCTCATCGGCGAACTCAACGCGCGGCCGTGCGTCCGAACAGGCCGTTCGGACGCCAGATCAGGATTACGATCATCATGGTGTAGATCACGAACGGGCCCATCTTCGGCACGTAATATTTGCCGGCGACGTCGCCGATGCCGAGCAGGAGCGAGGCGAGGAACGGGCCGGTGATCGAGGAAGAGCCGCCGACGGTGACCACGATCAGGAAGTAGATCATGAACTTCAGCGGGAAATACGGATCGAGGCCGAGGATTTCGGCACTCAGCGCGCCGCCGAGACCGGCGAGGCCGCAACCGAAGGCAAAGGTGAAGGCGAACACCTGCGGCACGTTGATGCCGAGGCCGCTCGCGGCGCGGGGGTCGTCGACGGCGGCGCGAAGGCGGCTGCCGAAACGGGTCTTGGCCAGCACCATCTGCAGCGCGATGGTGAGCAGGCCGCAGATCACGATGATCATCAGCCGGTAGCGGCCGATGCCGACGCCGAACAGATCGAACTGGCCCTGAAGCGCCGCCGGCAGGTTGATGAAGACGCGCGAGGACCCCTGGATGTAATCGACGGCGGCGACCGACATGAAGGTCAGGCCGATGGTGAACAGCACCTGATCGAGATGGCTGCGCGCATAGAGGTGGCGGTACAGCGTCCGTTCGAGCGCGATGCCGATCGCGGCAGAGGAGACGAAAGCGAGCGGGAGCGCTGCGAAGAACGGCCAGCCCATCCGGTTGACCAGCACCATGCAGATATAGCCGCCGGCCATGGCGAAGGCGCCATGGGCGAGATTGACGAAGTTCATCAATCCAAGCGTGACCGCGAGCCCGCACGCGAGCACGAACAACAGCATGCCGTAGGCGACGCCATCGAACAGGTTGGTGAGGATAGAGGTCATCGTCTCAGCTTAGAGTTATCGTCATGGCCGGGCTTGTCCCGGCCATCCACGTTCTTGTCCGGACTTTGCTTTCCTGGCTTCGCGTGGATGCCCGGAACAAACCCGGGCATGACGCGGAGCAAGGGGTGCGAGATCCCGGGTTCGCGCTAATGCTCGCCCCGAGATGCCCCGCTTTCGCGGGTCACTTCTTGGTCTTGCCGAGATCCTTGACGGCTTCGAAGGTCGCGAACTCGACATTGTAGAGCTCGCCGTCGACCTTCTCGACCTTGCGGATGTAGATGTTCTGCACGATGTCGCGGGTCTCGGGGTCGATCGAGATCGGACCGCGCGGGCTCTCCCACTTCTGGCCCTTCATGGCCTCGACCAGCTTGGTGCCGTCGGTGTCGCCATTCGTCTTCTTGAGCGCCTCGTAGATCAGGTGGATGCCGTCATAGCCGCTCACCGCCATGAAGCCCGGACGATTGCCGAACGCCTTCTTGTAGGCTGCGACGAAATCCTTGTTCATCTGCGAGGGGTGCGCCGCGGAGTAGAGATGCGCGGTAACCGTGCCGAGCACCGCATCGCCCATGTTGTTGAGCAGGTCGTCGTCGGTGACGTCGCCCGGCCCGATCACCTTGATGCCGGCCTTGTCGAGGCCGCGCTCGGCATATTGCTTCATGAAGTTGCCGCCCTGGCCGGCCGGCACGAACACGAAGATCGCGTCGGGCTTGGCGTCCTTCATGCGCTGCAGGAACGGCGCGAAGTCGGGGTTTTGCAGCGGCGTCTTGACCTCTTCGACCACCTCGCCGCCGCCGGCTGTAAAGTTCTGCTTGAAGAAGTTCAGCGCGTCATTGCCCGGCGCGTAGTCCGAGGTCAGCGTCGCCACCTTCTTGATGCCGTTCTTCACCGCCCAGTCGCCGATGATGGTCGAGGACTGCGCCAGCGTGAAGCTGGTACGCACGATATAGGGCGAGCGCTCGGTGATGATGGAGGTGCCGGCCGCCATTACGACTTCCGGGATCTTGGCCTGCGTCGCTAGCGGCGCGGCCGCGAGCGCAGCCGGCGTCACGCCGAAGCCGGCGATGAAATTGACCTTGTCGTTGACGATCAGCTCCTGCGCGGCAGTCTTGGTCTTGTCCGGGATCGCCGCGTCGTCCTTGAGGATGATCTCGATCTTCTTGCCAGCGACGGTGTCACCCTTCTGCTGCATGTAGAGCTTGATCGCGTTCTCGATCTGCTTGCCGGTCGAGGCCTGGCCGCCGGTCATCGGCAGGATCAGGCCGACCTTGACGCTGTCCTCGGCCTTGGCAGGCGCAAGGCCTGCAACGCCCGCGATAGCGGCTGCTGCGACGGTGCGTGAAAAAATTCTGCGTACGAACATCCGATGTCCCTCCCCTTCATTCCTGACCTGTTGTGCGCCAGACCGAGTACCCGGTCCTTGCCGCGCTCTAACCTACGGACAAGCCATGCCGCACGGCCACATGGCGTCCTCTGCAACCCCGTTGTCAATCGGACGTTGGGCGACCATTCGGCGCAAGCCGCGCGATCGGATCGACGGCGGGGGAGGCATTTGTACGATTGTACAAATAAAATGGCGATGTCAACAAGAAACCCTTTCGCTGCGCTGGCCGGCCCTCCGGGCCGATGCTGCACTCTAAGAACGCCCGGCGGCGACGTGGTTGGAGAAATCCGCCTCTGCTTTGCAGAATTCGAACATTTGCCGGGCATCACCGGATCGAATTCCCAATCCCTCCCCTTAGACGTGAATACGAACTGTATACCGTATCACCTTGGCAAAGGCGATCAATGCCAAAAACAGCGTATTATCTTACCTTAATGTATACAAACAAATTCGCCGCCGAATAAGCCAATTTACTTGTTGAGGACTAGAGTGCGCCGCTGGCGCCATCGGGCGTCCCGCCATCCGCGCCCGGTCCAGCTCGACCCAGAAGATGCTCATGCGTTTCCGTTTGCCTTCAATCGCTGCCGTCGTTGCCTTGCTGGCTTCCAACCTTGCAGGCTGCGGCACCGTCAACGAAAGACTCTCCGCCGGCATGGGCGACTACGTCCCGCAATGGGCCGGCGGGCTGCCGGCCGACGCCCCGCCGCGAGCGGGCACGCCGCAATACGATGCCTACATGAAGGAGCGCGAACGCAAGCGGCTGTTGCCGGCGGCGGATCGCGAGAAGGAAGAGCAGGCGCAGAAGGGCGCGACGGGGGCGACGGGGGCGACGTCGGGCAGCGCGGTGCGTTAAGGAAGCAATGGCGAATAAGGAATCGCGAATAAGGCGCTCTCCCGCTTCCACTCGCTATTCGCCACTCCCTATTCGCTAATCCACGAACACCACGGTCTTGCGGCCGTTGAGGATGACGCGGTCGTCGAGATGGTAGCGGATCGCGCGGGCCAGCACGCGGCGCTCGATGTCACGGCCCTTGCGGACCAGATCCTCCGGCGTGTCGCGATGGCTGATGCGCTCGACGTCCTGGTCGATGATCGGGCCCTCGTCGAGGTCGCGCGTGACGTAATGCGCGGTAGCCCCGATCAGCTTGACGCCGCGCTCATGGGCCTGGTGATAGGGCTTGGCGCCCTTGAAGCCCGGCAGGAACGAGTGGTGGATGTTGATGCAGCGCCCCGAAAGGTGCGCCGACAGATCATCCGACAGGATCTGCATGTAGCGGGCGAGCACGACGAGATCGGTCTTGGTCTTGGCGGCGAGGTCGAGGATCTGCGCCTCCTGCTCGCGCTTGGTCTCCTTGGTCACGGGCAGATGGTGGAACGGGATGCCGCCGAAATCGAGCCCACCATAGACCTCGCGCGGGTGGTTGGAGACGATGGCAGCAAGCGTCATCGGCAGTTCGCCGGTGCGCCAGCGATAGAGGATGTCGACCAGGCAGTGGTCCGACTTCGACACCAGCAGCATCACCTTGCGATGCGCAGCCCGGTCGCGCATCTGCCAGTCCATGCCGAAACGCTCGGCGATCGCGGCAAAGCCAGTCTGCAGCGCCGACAGTTCCACGGCGAGATCGGCCGCGGTGAACACCACGCGCATGAAGAACTTCTTGGTCTCGATGTCGTCGAACTGCTGAGCATCGAGAATGTTCTGTCCGTTGTGGGCGAGGAACGTCGACACGGCCGAGACGATGCCGGGACGATCCGGACAGGACAGGGTCAGGACATATTGATGATCGGGCATGTTGATGAACAGGCTTGGCTCTTGATGAAGGTTTGGGCAAATGATGCGGAACGACCCGTGATTTGCGCCCTGCTCTATCACCGACGTCCCCCTGCGCCAATCCCAAGACTTGCTTCGACCTGAAGCGCGGAGTCAGGATGAACGGACGATTGCTTTGACTAACCGGAGTACGCCCATGGCCGAGCGCTTGAACGGCTACCGCATCCTGATCCTGGAAACGCGCGAGGAGGCCCAGTTCTCGAAGCTTCTGGCCGAGCAAGGCGCCGAGGTCGTGCAATGCCCGATGTTTACCATCCAGGATGCACCGGACCCTGCTCCGGTCGAGGCCTGGATCCGCCGCGCCATCGACAGGCCCCTTGACGACCTTGTGCTGATGACCGGCGAAGGCCTTCGGCGGATCATGGAGCTGGCGCGGGCGCGTGGGCTCGACCGCGCGTTTGTCGCGGCCCTCGCCGGATCGCGAAAATTCACTCGCGGCCCGAAGCCCGGCAAGGCGTTGCGCGAGGTCGGTCTCGAACCGCAGCAGACCACGGAGAAGCCGACCACCGAGGGCGTGATCGAGATGCTGGGCAAGCTCGACCTGAAGGGCCGGCGCCTTGGCCTTCAGCTCTATCCCGACAAGGACCATGGCGCGCTGATCGGCGCCCTTGCCGCGCAAGGCGCCGAGGTCGATGCCGTGCTGCCCTATGCCTACGATTCCAAGGCAGCGGATGCCAACATCGTCACCGCCATCGACGACATGGCCGCGGGGCGGATCGATGCCGTCGCGCTCACCAATCTCGGCCAGGTCCGCCGCCTGATCGAGGCCGCGAAGGCGCATGGCAGCGAGGCGAAGCTGCGCGCCGGCTTCGACCGGACGCTGATTGCGTCGGTGGGCCCGGCGGTCTCGGGTGAGCTTGCTGCCCATGGACTGCGGACGGACGTCTCGCCCGCGGAAGACGCCTATTTCATGCGGCCGCTGATCTCGGCGATGGCAGTCGCGCTCGCGGAGAAGCTGCCCCGGCAAGGGACGTAAGGGGCCTACCCGGGCACGACACGATACACGCTGGCATTTCCTTCAACGCCGCGAAGAGGAGCTTCAAACACTGCGATGGCATGCCCGGAAAGGAGATCGCTCACTCCCGGCGCCGAATACAGCGCCTCCGAGATACAAATCTCGCCCGCGTCCGCCAGCGACTGGACACGCGCGGCAACATTTACGGTCTGGCCGAAATAATCCAGATTGTCGTTCAGGGTCACGGCGATGGAGGGGCCGCAATGGGCTCCAATCTTCAGGATGATGCTCGGATCGCCGTGGTCTGAATTGTAGCGCTCGATTTCCCCCAGTATGTGGAGCGCCGCCGAAATCGCGTCCGTCGGGCGGGAGAAGACCGCCATGACCGCATCGCCGATCGTCTTGACGATGGCCCCGGAATGTTCCTGAACGGTCGCACCGAGCAAAGCAAAATGTTCGCGGACCAGCGCATAGGCATTGAGATCGCCGAGCCGTTCGTACATGGCGGTCGAACCTTTGAGATCCGTGAACAGCAGGGTCACCTGCCGAATACCCAGGCCCTCCTTTTCGTCCACGCGTTCTGACCGGAACAGGCGGCGAAACGTCTGTCTCGCGAGCAACATCCCGCCGGACATGTAGGGATCGAAATCAAGCGGCGGCTTGATCGCTTGAGCCAGAACCTCAGGCGGCCAGTTGATCAGGAGCAGGGAGCCTCGCGTAGATCCGCGGTTCTCCGCCTCGACAATGACGGGGCCGGGCGGCACGGCGGCCAGCGAGGGGGAAAAGCGCTGCCCATCGTATCCAACTCGCAGGATTGTCGGCGAGGTTGTCGGCTCGCCGGCCACCGCGACGGCGAACGCAGCCTGGGTTTGGATATTGACCCCCGCCAGCGCGCCGAGACCGAGTTCGCAACGAATGGTCGTGGCGGAGCCTGGCGGCAAGAACGAAAGGCCGCGAACGAACGCATGCAAATAGTCGAGAAATCGGATTTGTTGGCCAGGTATCCGCGCGTCATTCAGAAATCGAAGCTTCCAATGGAAATCCTCGACCGAGAGGGAGGCAGGATCATGAAACGGAAGCCGCCGAAGCTGGGACGATACCGTAAACGTGACCTCTATGAAGTCGTCGAGATCGGTTTCACCAGTGACGTCGCACAAACCACAAACATAGTGCGTCTTGAGCGTGCGCAAAGCGCCGAAGCTATCGAGCACCATGCCGGATTGGGGACAAACAACGTCCCAGCTCATCTCGAATAGCCCGCTTCTCGTCGCATAGAGAAACAGGTCAATACTTTCCGGCTCTGCAATGGCGCGGTCGCGCGCGAATGCCAGCGGATTGACGCGGTAGAGCGATAGATCGTCACCGCTCCTGATGAGCGTTTCGAACTTGGAGATCACGCGGGGGCTCCAGGATCGGGCCCGCTCGATCTCGGTCATCTTGCTTTCGAGGAGCCTTTCCTGAATGTCGGTCATTGTGCGCTCGGATTAAGTGCGCTCGGATTAATCGTTCGTCATGCGCAGGCGTGGTCGGGAAAATGGCGGCAGCACCTCGCGCGCACCGGCTCGTGCCTGCTGCGGTCAGGGCACCACGCCAACCGCGCGACGTTGCCTAGCCCGCCACCTGCGAGGCTGCCGACATCAACTCACCCGGGCTCGGCATCCCGAACATGCGCTGGCCGCCTTCCGGAACTTCTGTAAAGGCCCAGCGCACGACCCCTTCCCGATCGAGCAGGAACTGGCCGAATAGCTGACCCTGGCCGGTTGCCGCCATGCGCTGATCGGCCTCCATCATCTCGTAGCCATCCTTATTGTTGAGTTGCTCGGCGGCCGCCAAACGATTCATCGGCCCGGGCAATTCTCCGGGAATGTCCACTTGCATGCTCATGACCACATCCATGCCCACCTTGCGCGGCCACTCGGTTTCCTTCTCGGTGAATTCCAGATTGGGCAGGCCGAACGCGCGGTGCGAGATCCGCTCGGGATCGGACGCGGCAAGCAGATTGGGCAACGGGTGATAACGGAAGTAGAGCCGAGCACGCTCGATCGGCGTATTGACGACCGTCAGACTTTCGACGCCCTTGTCGCGCAGTGCCGCGTCAAGCTGCGCCTGGGCCGCGATATGGCGGCGGCAGAACGGGCAGTGCAGGCCTCGAAACAGGCCGACCAATATCGGACTTTGCCCGCGAAAATCCTCGAGCGCGATCTTCCCTTCGCGGGTGATGGCGTCCAGCACGATGTTCGGTGCGCGATCACCAGGTTGCAGCGGTCCATCGACATGACGTTCTGACATGGTTGAACTCCTTCACATGACCTAGTCAAGAAATGGCAATACAATCAGTCCGGCGGGATCAAGCCCGTGCTTGGTGCAGACGTCATCGGCCAGCGCGAAATACCGCTCGGCCTCGGGCATGTCGCCGCGATCAAGGTTCAGCGTCGCAAGACCATCATAGCACGGAAAAAGCTGCTGCGGCTCGCCGGTTTCGCTCGCGACCTTGATGGCCTCATTGTAGCAGCGGGCGGCCTGATCGGGCCGGAAATGGCATTGATGGATTTGCCCGAGCACGATCAGGGGCACGGGGAGATGCTCGCGCTGATCGAGCGCACGGTCGATCTCGATTGCCTTTTCGGCAGCCGGCACACCTTCGTCGGTGCATTTGTCCGTGAAGGTGCAACAGGCAACGGCAAAATTGGCGAGAAGACGCGCCTGGAACCCGAGATCGCCAATACGATGCGCGACGTCCAGTCCGCGCCGGCAAACCTCCATGGCTTGCGCCGGGTCGACGATCGTGTAGAGCACGCTGAGATTGGTGTAGCCGCGGCAGGCCACATTGAGAAGGCCGGCGGCTTCGGCTGCCGCGACACTTTGCTCCACTTCGCGCACCGCATCCTGGTGTCGTCCAAGCCGTGCCAGTGCAACCGCCTTGGTATTGAGAGCCTCGGCAATGGCGCGCGCCGCCTCGAGTCCGGCTTGCTCGTCCGCGTCCGCCGGGACGGATCGGGCGTAGCCAAGCGCCTCGTCCGCCCATGTCGCGGCGGCCACGTGATCGCCCATGCGAAACGCGAGACGGCCGCGCTCCTGCAAGAGGTGCGCCCGTTCGATCGGCGCATCGGTCCCTCCAAGCAGGTCAGCCGCCTCGGCGTAATGCCTCTCTGCGTTGATCCGCTTGCCGGCGTCCCACAACAACCTGCCAAGCTTGCGAAGGATTCGCGCTTCGCCAATGCGGTCCTCTGCGGCGCGGTGCCCCTCCAGTGCGCTCTGGTAGTGCTCCTCGGCCGTGTTGCGGCGGCCCGCCGCGGCGCAGAGGTCCGCGATCCGCTCGTATAGAACCAGGCGCTCCGGCACGCATTCGCCGCCGGTCAACAACATGGCGAGGGCCTGCTGGTAGAGACGGATGGCATCGTCATTGGCATAGGTCGCGCGTGCACGATCACCGGCCGCGCGCAGATAGCGCGCGCCTTTCGACTTGTGCGCGCTCAGGCTGAAATGATGGCCGAGCAGGATGAGGTCCTCGAGCCGTTCGGGCTCGCTGCCATAGAGTCGCTCCAGCGCGACACCAATCCGTCCGTGGAGCTCGATCCGCCGCTGCAACAGCAGGTTTTGATAGATCACGTCCTGCAGCATGGTTTGCGTGAAACGGTAGGATCGCAGCGAGATCGAGTTTGCGCCCGCAACCTCCTCGACAATCTCGGCGTCGCACAGAAGTTCGAGGCCCACTTCGACCTTCGCCGGCGCGGTTGCCGTCGCACCGAGCAGAGCCGCGTCGAAGCGCGGGCCGATCACCGCGGCCTCCTGGGCCAGCCGGCGCACCTCATGCGGCAGCCGGTCCAGCCGCGCCAGCAACAGCGCCTGAATGCTTGCCGGGATGTCGGCGGCGGCCTCATCCGACTTTATCCGCCACTGCGAGCCGTCACGCTCCAAGGCGCCGGCCTCGATGAGACCGCGGATGATTTCCTCGAGGAAAAGCGGATTGCCGCTCGCGCGCTCCAGGATTCGACTGAACAGATTTCCCGGCGGCTCACGCCAACCGTGACTGAAATAAGCCGCCAGCAAGTTCTGTCCGTCGGCGTCACCGAGCGGAAGCAATCGAAGGGTCGTGTGGCTGATCCGACCCGAACCGAACTGATCCAGCTCCAGCATTGGCCGATGCGTAAACAACAGCATCAACCGCGTGCGCTCCAGCCGATCCATCAGGAACCGGAGCGCCTCAAGGGAGACGGCGTCGGCCCAATGCAGATCCTCGACGATGATCAGAAGCGGTGACAAGGCCAGGCGCCGTTCGAAAACGGTCCGGATCGCAAAAAAGATCTGCCGCCGAAGCTGTTCCGGCTCGACGTGCTGCAATGCGGCGTCGGGGCCGCCGAGGCCAAGAACATGCACATAGAGCGGCATCAGCCGCTCTGCCTCTTCGGCCGCAAGGCCAAGCTCCGACAGCGCCTCAGCCAGCCTGGCCTCAGCCGCCGCGGCGCTGGCCTTCTGCGCGATGCCATAGGCGCTGCGCAGGACCGCGGCGAGCGTGCCGTAGGATTGTTCGCCGAGTGGCGAGCAGGCGGCCTGCCGGATCGCCACACCTGCGAAGCGCTCCTCATCGCGGATGCGGGCGACGAATTCGTTCACCAGGCGCGTTTTGCCGATACCCGCTTCGCCGACCAGCCGCACCAGTTGCGCCGCACCGCCGCACGCGCGATCGAGGCTGCCGATCATGCGGGCAAGCTCGGCGTCGCGGCCGATCAGCGGCGCACTGAGGCCCAGCGTGTCGAGGCCTCGCGCCGCACGCGGCATGTCGAGCGGTCCCTTGAGACGATGGACCAGGACACTGCCCATCTTGCCCTTGAGCGAGACCTCTCCGAGCGATTCATACGAGAACGCATGCCGCGTCAGGCGGTGGGTCAACGGCCCGACCAGCACTTCGTCCGGCGGCGCCATCGACTGCAATCGCTGCGCGGTATTCACCGTGTCGCCGGTTACCGAATAGGACTTGGCAGCGCCGACACCCAGTCCGCCCGCAACCACGTGCCCGGTATTGATGCCGATGTGGAGCTGCAGCGGGGCGCCGGCGTAGACCTTCGCACGCCCGCTGAGCTGCTCCGTCCGCTTGATCATGTCGAGTGCAGCGCGGACAGCCCGCTCCGGATCGTCCTCGTGCGCTGCTGGCGCGCCGAACAGCGCCAGCAGCGCATCGCCGATGAATTTGTCCACGAAGCCGCCAAAGCCTTGCACCGCTTCCGTCAGCTCCTCGAACAATTCGTTCTGAAGCGTCTGCATGACCTCGGGGTCGAGGCGCTCGCTCATCGCGGTGAAGCCGCTGAGATCGGCAAACAGCACGGTAATGGTGCGGCGGTTGGCTTCGTTGTCCAACCTGTCCGGCTGCGGTCGAAATGCCTGGTGAGGGTCGACCACCGGCGCCAGCGGCGGTGACGACGCTCTGACCGGCGCTGTCGGCCGGCTCGGCTGCGCCTGTCCCCCGGCTTTGGGAGCCTCACTGACGAGGGCACCGCATTTCGGGCAATACGCGAAATCCGGTGCGCATGCATAGCCGCAGCCGGGGCACGCGTTCGGCTGCTTCGTGCCGCACTTCGGGCAGAAAGCAAAGCCGCTCTGAACCTCGGAACCGCAGCAAGGGCAGTTCATGGGTCAAGACCCCGCGGAAGCCGCGATGACGCGGTCTACTGGGCCTGTCCGATGGGCCCAGCAACCTGGCAAGCATGGGCTCGTCGTGCAGGAAGAGCAAGCGGTGGTTGGTTAACGGCCGCGCGCGCGGCTTCGCTCATCCCGGTTCAGCGCGCGCCGGCGCGCTGGTCGGCTACATGGCGCCCGCCCCCACCAGCACGAAGGGCGCCCAAGTTGCGGGCTGCGCGCTGTCGCCGCCCTTGGTGATCAGTGCCGAGAGCGAACGACGCAGCGCCTCGGCGCGGGCAATGTCGGGATGCGTCTTCATCGCGTCGATCGTACCGGTGGTGATGGCGACCGCGGCGTCGGAGTTCACCGCCCAGTGCGACACCAGCAGCGCGCGCGTGCCCGCATAGAAGAACGCCCGCGCAAGACCGGAGAAGGCCTCCGAATTGGCGGCCTGCCCTCCGGCGGTGTTGCAGGCCGACAGGATCACCCAATCGGCATCGAGCTTGAGGCCGGATATCTCCGACGACGAGAGATAGCCGTCATCGGTGGACGTCGGCGCCGCTGGCGGGCTGAGGATCAGTCCGGGCTCGATCGATCCACGCACCTGCCCCGCAAGCGCGCCATGGGTCGCAAAATGCAGGATGCGGTATTTCGCGAGATCGCCGCTTTGGCCGAGCGCCTTCATCCTGGTCTCGGAGGCGTCGCCGGCGAGGATGACGTCGCCCCTGATGGGCGCGAAGGTGCTGGCCACCGCGCACAGTTCGAGCGCAGTTTCCGGCAGCGGCAACTGCCGCCTGAGCTGGACGATGTCCGCCGTGCCGCCCGACAGCGCGTCCACGGCGCGCAAGCTCCGTTGTGCGACCTGGGTCGTCTGCGTCGGGAGGGCGGCGCAGGTCTGGATCTGGCGCGCCAGCTTGGCACGCGCCATCGCGACATCGCTGCGGCCATCGCCGTCGAGCACGGGATTGCCGACGCCGAGAAGCGGTTTCGACGCGGCGCTCTTGCGTGCGACCTGCCGCAATGCCTTGAGGCTGGAGACGGAGGGCAGCACTGTGGTGGCAAATCGCTTGACCAGCCAGGGCGCCTTCGCGAGGTCCTGGCCGGCAGCCGGTTTCTCGGTCAGCAAGACCTGAAAGGGCAGCGTCGCAAGCGGGCCTGACGGCACCAGGATCAGCTCCTTGCCGTCGATGTCGCGTGCGACAGGCCCGAGCAGCGCCTGGTAGAGGGTAAAGGCGCGCTCCTGGTCGAACGGCAATGGCTCGTCCGCCCCAAGCGGGGTCTTGCGGCCGAGCTTCTGCGGACATGTGGTCGCCTTGTCCAGCCATGCATCCGTATCCAGACCGCAGCGCAAGGCGCCGACGGCCTCAGCGAGTTGCTTTTCGCCGAGATCCGCCGAATGCCAGCGCACGTCCGAGCGCGTCAAGGTCCAGACGAAGGTGGCGCGTGACGTCGTCGTGAACAGCAACATCGCCTCGTTGGCACGAAGCTGCTTCTGGGCATCCTCGATTGCAATCGGCGCCTTGGTGACGAGCGCTGCGTAGTCCGGAAACTGCGCAGCGATCGTGCGATCCAATTCCCGGATTTGACCTGCGATGGTTGAGGCTCTGGCACGAAGCGCCTGCTCCGCCGCCGGGTTGCGCGCAGCATCCGCCTGCGAGATCGCCGCCACGAGCATCTTGTCGGTCGCAACAGCTTGCGCGGCGAGATCCTGCCGCTCGCGGACGCGCGCGGCGAGATCCCCGCTGCCATCGGCGATGCGGGCCGACATGCCGGCGATTGCCCGCGCAGCCTGCTCGTCACCGATCCATTGCGCCGCCTCGAACGCCTGCGATCGCAAGGCGCCGGCCTGCCCCGCATTGGCGCTCGCGAGATTATAGGCAGCAACGATCAGTCCGGGATAGGGATTGGTCTCTTCATGGACCTTCACATCGCCGCGGCTCTCCTGCTCGGCGGCGCGGCGGCCGTTCTGGATCGCGACCGCGCGCGCGAAGGCGTCGCGGGCCTGCTGCCAATCCTTCGAATCGATATGATGGGCGCCGAGATTGGCGAAGCTGTTGGCCACATCCGGATGCTGCTCGCCGAGAGCGCGCAGGCGGATATCCAGCGCGCGCTTCAGCAGCGGCTCGGCCTCCTGCGGCCGGCCGGTGCTGTCCAGAATGACGGCCAGATTGTTGAGACTATTGGCGACCAGCGGGTGAGAATGCCCGACCGCAGCCTCGCGTATCGCAAGCGACCGGCGCGCGAACAGTTCGGCCTCGGCGTAACGATCGGCCTCGCTCATCAGCGTCACCAGATTGTCGAGCGCGATCGCGACATCCAGATGCGCCGGACCGAGCGCCTTCTCGCGGATCGCCAGCGACTTGCGGAACAGCTGCTCCGCCTCCTGCTTGCGATTGAGATGGGCCCTGGCCTCTGCAAGGTTGTTCAATGCCGTCGCCACGTTCGGATGCGCTATCCCGACGGCCTTCTCCTGAATCGCGAGCGCGCGGGTCAGCAGCCCCTCGGCCTCGGCGTCCCGGCCCTCGCGCGAGAACACCAGAGCCAGATTGTTGAGGCTCGCGGCGACATCGGGATGATCAGGTCCGAGCGCCTTCTCCCTGATGGCCAAAGTCCGCCGGGCCAATTGCTCTGCCTCCGGGAGCCGTCCCTGGGCCCGCCGGAGCTCGCCGAGATTGTTGAGCGTCGCCGTCAGATAGATGCTGTCCGGGCCATGCTGCTTCTCCTGAAGCACAAGCGCTTCGGCAAAACTCGCTTCGGCCTGCTGCAACCGCCCTTGCGCCCGATTGACCTCCGCGATGTTGTTCAAGGTCACCGGGATCATGATGTCAGCCTGTCCCGGAGATTTCCTGAACACCACGAGCGCACGGTTGAACAGATCGAGCGCCTCGGTCTCCTTCAACTGGCGGTGACGGAGATTGCCGAGCTGCATCCGCGCCAGCGCCGTGGTGAGATGGTCAGGGCCCAGCACGCTCTCGTCGATGGCGATCGCGCGCGACATGTCGCGTTCGGCATCGCCGAGCCGGTTCTGGCCGAGCTCGATCTGGCCCAGCGTAGCGAGCACGGCTGCGACATCGGGATGATTGGGACCAAGGCTCTTCTCGCGAATGACGAGGGCCCGCCTCAGCACGCTTTCGGCCTCAGCGGTCTCGCCTTTCGTCTGGAGCGCCTGACCCAGCACGACGAGCGTGGTCGCGGTCAGGGGCGATTGTCGCCCCGTGCTTTTCTCGGCCTCAACGACGAGCTTCCTGGCAAAGCCGACCGCCTCGCCATAGCGGCCCTCCTTCGCCAGCGCCGTAATGCGCTGCATCAGCGCCAACATGTCTTGCGACCCCGCCTGCCCCGGCGAGACCATGACGCTTACGAGAAGTACAAAACAAAAAGACTGCGCGGCAAACCTCGGCCACCCTATCCACATGCTGCGATCGCTCCGATCCCCCCGCGCCCGCGACCTGTTGGGCCACAGCAAGATGAAGACACTATGACCGCCTCCTGCGTCCATGGACGAACCGATCGCAGAAACCAGGGGACGACATTCGTACGGACGGTCACGCGCCCGCGGGCGGCCGTGCTGATGCAGCCATGCATGGCAGCATGCGGCGGGTCCGATTGACACGCGCGTCGCCAACGCTACGTTGCTGATCCGAAAGAAGAAACAACAAGGCAAGGGATTCGCCGTGACACGCGTCATCGCGTCTTGAGCGCAGCCACGCGGCCGTCGGCGCTCGCGCCATTCCGCATCCGCAACTATCGCTTCCAGTGGCCGTCCGACCTGCTCACCTCCTGGGCTTTCGAGGTCGAGACGCTGGTGCTGGGCTGGTACATCCTGGTCGAGACCGGCTCGGTGCTGCTGCTGACCGTGCTTGCCTCGCTCCAGTTCGTCGGGACCTTGGTCGCGCCGGTGTTCGGCATGATCGGCGACCGCATGGGCCATCGCGATCTGCTGGTCGCGATGCGTCTTGCCTATACGGTGCTCTCGTCGACCATCATGGTTCTGGCGCTGACCGGTCATCTGTCGCCGCTGAGCGTCATGATCATCGTCGCGGTCATGGGCCTGATTCGTCCCTCGGATCTGGGCGTCCGCGGCGCGCTGCTCGCCGAGATCATGCCGGCCGAGCAGCTGGTGGGCGCGATCAGCGTTGCGCGCACGACCCAGGACAGCGCGCGCATCGCCGGAGCGTTGACGGGCGCCGGGCTGTTCGCCGTCCTCGGCATTGGCCTCGTTTACGTGGCGATCGCCTGTCTCTACTTCGTGGCCGCGCTTCTCATGCTGTGTCTGACCCGGCCCAAGAAGACCGTCATCACGAGCGATCTTCCGGCGAATAGCCATGCCATCTCGCGGCTGCTCGGCGATCTGAAGGAAGGGATCGTCTACGCCTGGAGTGGCCCGGGAATGCGTGCGGCGCTGTGCGTCGCCTTCCTGGCCAATCTCACCGCATTTCCCTTCACTGGCGGATTGCTGCCCTACATCGCCCGGGAGATCTTTCATACCGACCAGACCGGCCTCGGCTACCTCTCGGCGAGCTTCGCGGTCGGCTCGCTGATCGGCTCCATCACGCTGAGCCTCGTCAGCGGCGTGCGCATTGCCCGGCTTCTGATCGGTGCGACGCTGGCCTGGTACGCCATGCTGCTGGTATTCGTCGAGATCAGGACCATGCCGGTGGCGATGGCCTGCCTCGTGCTCGCCGGCACCGCCCAGAGCATGTCCATGATCTCGGCGGCCGTGATCCTGATGCGCACCGCGAGCGCACACCTTCGCGGCCGCGTGATGGGCGTGCGCATGATGGTGATCTACGGCCTGCCGATCGGATTGCTCGCGGCCGGCAGCCTGATCGACGTCATCGGCTATTCCGCGACGGGTTCGCTCTATGCCGCCGCCGGCTTCATCGCGATGCTGGCGATCGCGATCCGCTGGCGCGCCGATCTATGGCCGGTGCACGCGCCCGCCAATGCCCGATGAGGTCGCCTCAGTCCCCGTATCCGCGCAGCCGCTCGATATCGAGGATGGTGACGCCGCCATATTCGAGCCGCAGCAGCCCCTCCTTCTCGAGCCGGTTCAGCGCGCGGTTGGCGTTCTGGCGGGACATGCCGGAGAGCGCACCGATCTCCTCCTGGGTGATCTCCAGATGCGCGGTCGATTCCGGATAGAGGATCGGGTTGAACAGCGAGGCGATGCTGCGGGCGAGGCGCGCGGTGGCATCCAGGGTGCGGTTGACCTCGAGCATGCCGATGAACTGGCCGAGCCTTTCGTTGAGCTGGCGCACCAGAAAGCGGTTGAAGCCGACGCTGTTCTCGAACAGCCACATGAAGGCGCTGCGTTCCATCAGCGCGACGCGGCTGTCGCGCAGCGCGACCACGTCATAGCGGCGCGGCTCGTTCTTGAGCACGCTGCCCTCGCCGAACCAGGCCCCTGCCGTCAGCCCGGCGAGGCTGGTTTCCTTGCCGTCCCTGGAGACCCCGCCCATGCGGGCAAGGCCGCCCACCATGCCGGCCCAGTAGCCAAAAATATCACCGCGCATGAACACGGTCTCGCCGGTGCCGTAGGACCGCTCCGTGATTCCGGCGCGCGCGACCTCGATCTCCGCCTGCGTGAGCTCGCGCGACCAGGCGGCGACGCGCTTCAGTTGATCTTCTGAAATCATGATCTCGCGGCCAGCCGCACCGTTTCGTCACTCCATCTTCTGCTGCATTGCAGCATGATGATTCCAACCGCCATCCGACGAAAGATGAAGGCCGCCGCCCGGCAAACTTTGTCGCAGAATTGTCAGCCGCGAGACATTTCAAAATAGCGCTTTCCCCTATTGAGGACCACCTCGGACGATGCGGCTTTTGATCCCTGACGGGAACGAGAGTGGCGCGGATCCGGTCGAGACCATCTGCTGCATGGCCTCACCGGCACCACCGTACTAGGATCGCTGGGAAGGAACGGACGAAGAGCGCCGCTAAAAAGCGCCATCACCGGGAGGGTTTCGTTTGGTGGCTACAAGTCTTGAAGTGCGCGACGTGTCCCTGCGATTCGGCGGCGTCCGGGCGCTGACCGACGTCGGCTTCTCCATCAGGGAGGGCGAGCTGTTCTCGATCATCGGCCCTAACGGCGCCGGCAAGACCTCGATCGTGAACTGTATTTCCGGCCGCTACAAGCCAACCGAAGGCCAGCTGTTCTACCAGGGCCGCGACATCACCGCCCTGACGCCGAACGCCCGCGCCTCGCTCGGCATCGGCCGCACCTTCCAGAACCTGGCACTGTTCCACCACATGAGCGTGCTCGACAACATCATGGTCGGCCGCCACCACCTCCTGAAGAACAATTTCCTCACGGGCTCGCTGTACTGGCTCACCGGCGCGCGCAAGGAGGAGCTCGAGCATCGCCGCAAGGTCGAGGAGATCATCGACTTCCTCGACCTCCAGTCGGTGCGGAAGGCCACCGCCGGCACCCTCTCGTACGGCCTGCGCAAGCGCGTGGAGCTCGCCCGCGCCATGGCGCTGGAGCCGCGTCTCATTCTTCTCGACGAGCCGATGGCCGGCATGAACTTCGAGGAGAAGGAGGACATGGCCCGCTACATCGTCGATCTCAACGAGGAGTTCGGAATGACGGTGGTGATGATCGAGCACGACATGGGCGTGGTGATGGACATCTCCCACCGCGTCATGGTGCTGGATTTCGGCAAGAAGATCGCCGAAGGCGATCCGGCGACGGTGCTCGCCGATCCTCACGTCAGGCGGGCCTATCTTGGTGAAGAAGACGAGGTACTGGTCGACCCTGATGACGCTGCACCCGCGCAGGAGAGCGCGGCATGATGGATTACGCGGGGCGCGTCGCGCAGGCCGACACCTATCCGAAGATGCTCCGGCTGAATGCGAAGGAGCACGGCAACGAAATTGCATTGCGCGAGAAGGATCTCGGGCTCTGGCGGCTGTTCACCTGGAGCGACTACCAGACCCGCGTGCGCGACTTTGCGCTCGGTCTTCTCGAAATGGGCCTTGGCCGCGGCGACGTCATCGGCATCATCGGCGATAACCGGCCGGATTGGGTGGCGGCGGAAGTGGCGACGCACGCCATCGGCGGCCTCAGCCTCGGACTTTATCGCGACGTGCTGGACGAGGAAGCCTCCTATCTGCTCAACTATGGCGAGGCGCAGCTCGTCTTCGCCGAGGATGAGGAGCAGGTCGACAAGCTGCTCACCCTCGCCGACCGCGCGCCGAAGCTGAAGCACATCATCTATTCCGATCCGCGCGGGATGCGGAAATATGACGACCCCAGGCTGATGTCGGCGGAGAGGTTTGCCGAGTTCGGCCGGGCACGTGCCGCGCGGGAGCCGGAGCTCTACGACAGGCTGGTCGATGCCACCAAGGGCGAGGACGTCGCGATCCTCTGCACGACGTCGGGCACCACGTCCCATCCCAAGCTCGCGATGCTCGCCGCCGGCCGCGTGCTCGGCCACTGCGCGACCTATCTTGCCTTCGATCCCAAGGGCCCGGACGACGAATACGTCTCGGTGCTGCCGCTGCCCTGGATCATGGAGCAGGTCTACGTGCTCGGCAAAGGCCTGCTCTGCCGGATGAAGATCAACTTCGTCGAAGAGCCCGACACGATGATGAACGATCTGCGCGAGATCGCGCCGACATTCGTGCTCTTTGCCCCCAGGGTCTGGGAATCGATCGCCGCCGACGTCCGCGCCAAGGTGATGGACGCGACGCCTCTCAAGCAGCGCCTGTTCGACGTCGGCATGAAGAGCGGCCTCGCCGCGCTCGAACACGGCAAGCGCTCGAGCCTTGCCGACGCGATCCTGTTCCGGGCGCTGCGCGACCGCCTCGGTTTCACCCGGCTGCGTTCGGCTGCCACCGGCGGCGCGGCGCTCGGGCCCGAGACCTTCAAGTTCTTTCAGGCCATGGGCGTGCCGCTGCGCACGCTGTACGGCCAGACCGAGCTGCTGGGGGCCTATACGCTGCATCCCGAGGGCAAGGTCGATCCCGACACCACGGGCGTTCCTATGTCCGACCAGGTCGAGATCCGCATCGACAATGCCGACGTCCACGGCGTCGGCGAGATCGTGGTGCGGCACCCCAACATGTTCCTCGGCTACTACAAGAATCCCGAGGCAAGCGTCGCCGACATCAAGGACGGCTGGATGTTGTCGGGCGACGCCGGCTATTTCAACGCGAACCAGCAGCTCGTCGTCATCGACCGTATCAAGGATCTCGCCGAGACCTCGCGCGGCGAGCGCTTCTCGCCGCAGTTCATCGAGAACAAGCTGAAGTTTTCGCCCTATATCGCCGAAGCCGTGGTGCTCGGAGCCGGCCGCGATGCGCTCGCGGCGATGATCTGCATCCGCTACTCCATCATCTCGAAATGGGCGGAGAAGAACCGCCTCTCCTTCACGACCTACAGCGATCTCGCCTCGCGGCCGGAGGTCTATACGCTGCTGCAGAAGGAGGTCGAGACCGTCAACGCCACGCTGCCGCCGGCGCAGCGCATCTCGCGCTTCCTGCTGCTCTACAAGGAGCTCGACGCCGACGACGGCGAGCTCACCCGCACAAGAAAGGTGCGCCGTAGCGTCATCAACGAGAAATACGAAGGCATCATCGATGCCATCTACCGCGGCGATGCCGACATCCCCGTCGACACCGTGATCCGCTTCCAGGACGGCACCACCCAGCGCGTGCGGACGACCCTGCGCGTGGTCGACCTCGGCGGACATGGGCACATGGCGGAGGCTGCGGAGTGAAACAAATGGTCGTCATGCGCGGGCTTGACCCGCGCATCCATCCTCTTCCGAACAATCTTCCTTCCGCATCGATGGATTGCCGGGTCAAGCCCGGCAATGACGAGCTGGGTCAACCGACATGAACACCGCCTTCCTCATCCAGCTCCTGGTCAACGGCCTCGTGGTCGGCACGCTCTATGGCGTGGTCGCGATGTCGTTCGTGCTGATCTACAAGGCGACGCAGGTCGTCAACTTCGCGCAAGGTGAATTGCTGCTGGTCGGGGCCTGGGTGTGCTGGGCGCTGCTTGCCAAATATCAGGTGCCGTTCTGGATCGGCATGCCGATGACGCTGGTGTTCATGTTCGTGTTCGGCATCGCGGTCCAGGTGCTGATCCTGCGGCCGATGATCGGCGAGCCCATCATTTCCGTGATCATGGTGACGATCGGCCTCTCCACCGTGCTCCAGGCAACGCTGAAATGGATGTTCGGCGTCAATCCGCAGCCGTTCCCGCGCGTGTTCGAGAGCCAGTCGGTCAGCTTGCTGGGCTTACAGATCCAGACTGTCTATGTCATGAGCCTGGTGGTCTCCGTCGCCATGATGATCGGCATGGCCTGGTTCTTCCGCGCGTCCAAATACGGCCTTGCGATGCGCGCCACCGCGTTCAACCAGCAGGTCGCGCAATCGCTCGGGATCTCCGTGAAAAGCGTGTTCGCGATGGCCTGGGCGATCTCGGCGACGGTGTCGGCGGTCGCGGGCGTCGTCGTTGCGGTCGTGAACGGCGTGTCCTCGGGCCTTGCCGCCTACGGCATCAAGGTGTTTCCGGCGGCGATCCTCGGCGGGCTCGACTCCGTCGGCGGCGCCGTGCTCGGCGGCATCATCATCGGCCTGCTCGAGAACGTCGCACAGTATGTCGACAGCGAGTACCTGCACTGGGGCAATCTCTACGAGATCGCGCCGTTCTACGTCCTCATCATCGTGCTGATGATTAAGCCCTATGGGTTGTTCGGCACCCACGACATCGAGCGGATCTGACCCATGGCCGGCCCTGCCCTCATTCCTGCTGGTGATTTCCGCACCTCTTATGCGGCCGACACCACGATCTTCCCGACCACGACCAGCCGCAACTTCGCCATCGTAGGCGTGCTGTTGCTGTGCCTCGCGCCGCAATTCTTCAGCGGATACTGGCTCAGCATCCTGATCCAGATCGGCATCTTCTCGATCGCGGCGCTCGGGCTGAACATCCTGGTCGGCTTCACCGGCCAGATCTCGATCGGGCATGCTGCCTTCTTCCTGCTCGGCGCTTTCACCTCGGCTTACATCTCCAACAACGCGCCGATCCCGGTGTTCTTCGCGATCCCGCTCGCCGGCGTCGTCACCGCGCTGGTCGGCCTGATCTTCGGCATCCCTGCGGCGCGGCTGAAGGGGCTCTATCTCGTCATCGCGACGCTGGCCGCGCAGTATATCCTGCTCGACTTCTTCTCCCGCGCCGAATGGTTCACCGGCGGCTCGGTGCCGGCGAGCGCCAACCCGTTCTCGATCTTCGGCTACACACTGCGCGGCGACAAACAGTATTTCTACGTCGTGCTGGCCTATGTGCTGCTCAGCTACATCCTCGTCACCAACCTGATGCGCACCCGCGACGGCCGTGCGCTGGTGGCAATCCGCGACCATTATCTCTCGGCCGAGATCATGGGCATCAACCTCACCAAATACCGTACGCTGTCGTTCGGGCTCGCCGCCTTCTTCGCCGGCATCGCCGGCGCGCTCTATGCGCACTACCAGCTCGTGGTGTCGCAGGAAGGTTTCGGTATCGAGCGCTCGATCCTGTTCCTGGCCATGATCATCATCGGCGGTACCGGCTCGATCATGGGCACGCTGATGGGCACCGCCTTCGTGGTGCTGCTGCCCGAAGGGATGGAGTTCATCAGCCATTACTTGAAGGGCGGCGCGATCGACAAGGCGCTATCGCTCAACACCAACATCACCTTCCTGCGCGAGATCGCGATCGGGGTGATCATCATCGCCTTCCTGATGTTCGAACCCGACGGGCTCGCGCATCGCTGGCGGCAGATCAAGGCGTATTGGAAACTCTACCCGTTCTCGCATTGAGCGCGGGCAACTTCACTTAAACAATAAACAGGAGGAACCGACCCATGACGATGAAATCCTTTTTGAGCACCGCATCGCTCGCCGTCGCGATCGCCGCATTCTCGGCCGGCGCACAGGCGCAGATCGCGATCGGGCACCTTGCCGACTATTCCGGCGGCACCTCCGACGTCGGCACGCCCTATGGCCAGGCCGTCGCCGACACCTTCGCCTGGGTCAACAAGAACGGCGGCGTCGGCGGCAAGCAGATCAACGTCGACACCAACGACTACGGCTACCAGGTGCCGCGCGCGATCGCGCTCTACAAGAAGTGGTCGGCGCCGGACAGCAAGGTCGCCGCGATCATGGGTTGGGGCACCGCCGACACCGAGGCGCTGACCGGCTTCCTCGCCCAGGACAAGATTCCCGACATGTCCGGCTCCTATGCCGCCGCCCTCACCGACCCCGAGGGCGTCAGCGGCAAGGCCAAGCCCGCGCCCTACAATTTCTTCTATGGCCCTAGCTATTCGGACTCGCTGCGCGCGATGCTGATGTGGGCGGCCGAGGACTGGAAGGCCAAGGGCAAGTCCGGCAAGCCGAAATTCGTGCACATGGGCGCCAACCATCCCTATCCGAACGCGCCGAAGGCCGCCGGTGAAGCGATGGCGCAGGAGCTCGGCTTCGAGGTGCTGCCGCCGCTGGTGTTCGCGCTCGCGCCGGGCGACTACAGCGCTCAGTGCCTGAGCCTGAAATCCTCGGGCGCCAACTACGCCTATCTCGGCAACACCGCCGCCTCCAACATCTCGGTGATGAAGGCCTGCAAGACTGCCGGCGTCGAGATCCAGTTCATGGGCAATGTCTGGGGCATGGACGAGAACGCCGCCAAGACGGCCGGAGACGCCGCCAACGGCGTGATCTTCCCCTTGCGCACCGCGGTGAGCTGGGGCGGCGATGCGCCCGGCATGAAGACGCTGATGGAGATCTCGAAGATGTCCGACGCCAGCGGCAAGGTCTACCGTCCCGTGCACTACGTCGCGGCGGTCTGCTCGGCGCTTTACATGAAGGAGGCGATCGACTGGGCTGCCAAGAACGGCGGCGCCACCGGAGACAACGTCGCCAAGGGCTTCTACCAGAAGAAGGATTGGGTTCCGGCCGGCATGGAAGGCGTCTGCAATCCCTCGACCTGGACCGACAAGGACCATCGCGGCACGCTGAAGGTCGATCTCTATCGCACCAAGGTCTCGGGCGCGACCGACGGCGACCTCAACGACCTCATGGCCAAGGGCACGATCAAGCTCGAGAAGGTCAAGACCGTCGAGCTGCCGCGCAAGCCGGAATTGCTGGGCTGGTGAGGCACGCTGTTTCCCTGCACACAACTGTCATCCCCCGCGAAGGCGGGGGATCCAGTACGCCGCGGCCTCTCGGGGAACGTCAGGCGTCTCTGGAATACTGGGTCGCCCGGTCAAGCCGGGCGACGACAGCGGAGTTTTGAAGCATGAGCCAGATCGCAGAAGCCACTCGCACCACTCCCACAGCAGTGCCCGCCGCCGCCCTCCTCGCCGTGCGCAACATCGAGGTCGTCTATGACGACGTCATCCTGGTGTTGCGCGGCCTCAGCCTCGACGTACCCAAGGGCGCGATCGTGGCGCTGCTGGGCGCCAACGGCGCCGGCAAATCGACGACGCTGAAGGCGATCTCGGGGCTGCTCAAGACCGAGGACGGCGAGGTCACACGCGGCGAAATCGTGTTCGAGAACGAGCGGATCAACGGCATCGACCCCGACAAGATCGTCCGCCGCGGCATCTTCCAGGTGATGGAGGGCCGGCGCATCGTCGCCGACATGACCTCGCTGGAGAACCTCAAGCTCGGCGCCTTCACCCGCAGGGACCGCGAGGTCGATGCCGATCTCGACATGGTGTTCAACTATTTCCCGCGCCTGAAGGAACGCACCGGCCTTGCCGGCTATCTCTCCGGCGGCGAGCAGCAGATGCTCGCGATCGGCCGCGCGCTGATGGCGCGCCCGAAGATGATCCTGATGGACGAGCCGTCGATGGGCCTGTCGCCGCTGCTGGTGAAAGAGGTGTTCTCCATCATCCAGAAGATCAACCGCGATCTCGGCGTCACCATCCTCCTGGTCGAGCAGAACGCACGCGCCGCGCTGTCGGTGGCGAGCCACGGCTACATCATGGAGCAGGGCAAGGTCGTGCTCGACGGCACCGCGGACGAATTGCGCGACAATGAGGACGTCAAGGAATTCTACCTCGGCGGGGCCGGCGACCAGCGCAAGAGCTTCAAGAACCTCAAGAGCTTCAAGCGGCGCAAGCGCTGGCTCTGAACTCTTAGGGTTCGAGCACCTGCTCCGCTTCCGTGACCGCGCAGAGAACATGATAGAACGACGACGCAGGAATAGTGTCGATCAGCGATTTGCCGTCGCGATCGAACTGGTCGTACCAGCCGCCCCTCACGGGATGGCTGAGATAATGCCGTTCGAGCCGCACCAGCGCCGCGCGCGCCTCGTCCGCCGCACCCGCCTCGCCGGATTCGGCCTGCGCGATCCACGCCTTCGCGATCTCGGTCTGCGGCCACAGCCGGCGCGTGCTGCGGCGGATATTGCCGATGTCGTCGCCTTCGTCGATCAAGCAGCCCGTGGCCTCGTCGCGATAGCGCATCGAGGTCGCAAGCAACTCGGCACGGCGCTGACCGGTCGGGCATCCCGTGATGCGCTCGAACCCCTTCAGCAGCCATACCCATTCCGCCTGGTGGCCCGGCTCGACGCTGACCGGCTCGATCTTCGACCAGTCTTCCTCAAAATACTCGGTCAGGATGCGCTTCTGCTTGTCGTAGAGATTGGCCAGGAACAGCGCAAAGAACCCGCCAGCACGGTTCTGGAATGCCAGGTCGTGGGTCGCGTCGAAACACGCGATCATCGCCTCGAACAGGTGCATGTGCGGGTTCTGCCGGCGCGGCAGCGAGACCGGAAGGCCCTCGTGCACGCCTCCATGCGGCGAGCGCAGATGGCCGTCGAGGAAAGCGAGCAGCGCGTCGATCTCGGCACGAACCTGCGCGTCCTGGTCGAGCGCGTAGACGGTCGCGAGGGCAAACAGGATGAAAGCGTGATCGTAGGCATCGCGCCGGCCGTCCAGCACCGCACCTTCCGGCGTCAGCCGGTGCACATAGCCCGGCCGGCCGTCAGGCGCTTTGGCGTTGCCGAGCAGATGCTCCAGCCCCTTCAGCGCGATGGCGCGGCCCTCAGGGTACCAGCCCATTTGCGCGGCCTTGGCGTAGCAATAGATCTGGCGGGCCTGCACGAACACGCGCCGCGGCGCGGCCGCATCCGCAGTTCCGTCGCGATGCAGCCGGTCGATGAAGCCGCCTGCAGCAGGATCCCAGCCGACGGTCGACCACAGCGGCAGCGCCTCCTCGATCATGCGGCGCTTCAGGCGCGCGACGACGTCCGTCGCCTCCTCCGCCGCAATGATTCCTTCGTCCGCCATCGCGTCCTCTCTCGGCCTCGCCAATCGCCGTCTGATACCCACGCCAGCGGCGGCGCGCAACGGATGCCAACACGGAAAGAACAGCCATGACCGCCCACTACGATGCCCGCGAGACGCGTGAACAAGCCGCTCGCGAGGCCGATCTGTTCTCCCGCCTGCCAGAGGTGCTACGAGCCGCAATGGCCGCCCCGGCCTATGCCGAGCGGCTGAGAGGCCTCGATCCCGCCACAGTGACCTCCCGGGAGGCGCTGGCGGGCCTGCCGGTGTTGCGCAAGTCGGAACTACCCGCCCTGCACAAGGCCTCCGCGCCCTTCGGAGGCTTCGTGGCGGCGGCGCCGGGGTCGTTTGCCCGCCTTTTCACCTCGCCAGGGCCCATTTTCGAACCGGAGGGACGGCAGGCCGATCCCTGGCGCGGCGCAAGGGCGTTGTTCGCGGCCGGGTTCCGCCCCGATGACATCGTCCTCAACACCTTCAGCTACCATCTCACCCCCGGCGGCTTCATTTTCGATGCCTCGGCGCGGGCGCTCGGCTGCGCCGTGATCCCGGCAGGGCCTGGCAACACCGAGCAGCAATTCGAGCTGATCGAGGCCTACCGCCCGGTCGGCTACAGCGGCACGCCGGACTTCCTGAAGATATTGCTCGATGCCGCAGCGAGCGCGGGACGCGACGTCTCCTCGATCAAGCGCGCACTGGTCTCGGGGGCGGCGTTCCCGCCCTCACTGCAGTCGGAGATCAAGGCGCGTGGCATCGATGCCTACCAGGCCTTCGGCACCGCTGATCTCGGCCTCATTGCGTTCGAGACCGAGGCGCGCGAGGGCATGGTCGTGAACGAAGACCTGATCCTGGAGATCGTCAAGCCCGGCACGGGCGATCCCGTGACGCCGGGCGACGTCGGCGAGATCGTGGTGACGTCGCTCGATCCGCACCATCCCTGGATCCGGCTCGCCCTCGGCGACCTCACCGCAGCGCTGCCGGGCCCAAGCAAGTGCGGCCGCACCAACATGCGCATCAAGGGCTGGATGGGCCGCGCCGACCAAACCACCAAGGTCAAGGGCATGTTCATCCGCCCCGAGCAGATCGCCGAGATCGGCAAGCGTCATTCTGCGCTCGGAAGACTGCGCCTCGTCGTCACACGGCAGGGCGAGACCGACGCGATGACGCTGAAAGCGGAAACGGCGGCCACGAGTGACGCCCTGCGCGAGGAGATTGCGACCAGCTTGCGCGCCGTGACGAAACTCGGCGGAAGCGTCGAGTTCGTCAGTCCCGGCGCGCTGCCGAACGACGGCAAGGTGATCGCGGACGAGCGCTAGTCTCAGCTCGACTTCGAGAGCCGATAGTTACCGAGAAACAAGACGTCCAGCCCCGAGCAGAAATAGGTATGCAGCGCCTCCAGCGGTGCGTTCACCGTCGGCTGCTCGTTGATGTTGAGGCTGGTGTTGATCAGAACCGGCAGAGAGGTCGCTTTCGCGAATTCGCCGATCAGGCGGCTGTAGAGCGGGTTGCTGTCCGCATGGACGCTCTGGATGCGCGCGGTGTTGTCGACGTGGACCACCGCCGGCATGGTCTCGGCGACCTTCTCGTTGACGGGGAACGTCACCACCATGAAGGGCGCATCGAACGTGTCCTCGAAATACTCGGCCTGGCGTTCGTACAGCACTGACGGACAGAACGGGCGGAATTCCTCGCGATACTTGATCGTGAGGTTGATGCGGTCCTTCATGCCCGCATGCCTGGGATCGGCCAGGATCGAGCGGTTGCCGAGCGCGCGGGGACCGTACTCCATCCGCCCCTGGAACCAGCCCACCGTCTTCTGCTCGGTCAAATCGGTAACGCAGCGCGACACGGGATCGTCGAGCAGCTCGAACCGCGCGCCGATCTTGTCCAGCATCTCCCGGATCGTGTCGTTGGAATATTCCGGTCCCCAATAGGCGTGGGTCAGCGGCGCGATGGCGTGGCCTGCCTCGGCGCATTTCATCATCGCGGCGCCGAGCGCCACGCCGGCATCATGCGGCACCGGTGGAACGTAGAGACGCTTGACGGACGGTTCGGCCGCAATCTCCATGTTCATCTTGCAGTTCAATCCGACGCCGCCGGCGATGCAGACATCACCGCAGCCGGTCTCGGCAATCGCCGTGCGGATCACCTCGGTGGTGACGATCTCGAGCTGCTTCTGGCCGCTTGCGGCGATGTTGGTCAACCGCTGATCGAGCGGCTGACTGCGCAGCCGTCGCGGCCCCAGAATCTCCTCCATCTTCTCGGTGAAGATGCGCTCCTGCCGTGTCGAGAAATCGCTGGTGAAGATCTCGGCGTCGCGCCTGCGCTTGTCGAGCTCGGGATCGAGCTCGTAATTGATGCCGTTCGGACGCAACAGCTTGGCGAACGTGTCAAGATAGTCCGGACTGCCATAGGACGACAGGCCCATGACCTTGTACTCGTCATTGGTCATCTGATAACCGAGATACTGCGTCAGCATCCCGTAATAGAGCCCGAGACTGTTGTTGCGGCCGAACCGCGTCAGCACGCGGAAGTCGTTGCCGCGCGCATGGGCGACGAGGCCGGAGCTGGAATCGCCCGAGAAGTCGAAGCAGGCCACGGTCGCCTCCGAGAAACCGGAGCCGTAGAACGAGCTCGCGGCATGACAGAGGTGATGGTCGTAGAGCTCGATCTTCGGGCTGTGGCCGAACTGATACTTGAAATACTCGGTGAGACGCTGCGTATAGTTGGTGTAGGTCTTCAGCGGCGAGCAGATCCAGTCGACGTCGCGCATGGTGATGCCGGCCTGCTTCAGGCAGAAGCCGATCGCCCCGCGCGGCAGCTCGCCGCGCGCATGTTTGGCCAGCGTGAAGCGCTCCTCCTCGGCAGCAGCGATCAGCTCCCCGTCACGCAGCAAGACCGCCGCACCGTCGTGATGCCCGTGCTTGATCCCCGAGCTGATTCCGATCACATACATGTCGCGTGGACCCCTCGGGAGCCTTCTATAGAAACCGCGGCCAATGTAAATCGGCCCCGGCCCGACCGAAGCGCTTGACGCCGGCCATTTTGGCCCGATGCCGCCGGGCGCAGGAACCTTGCATCGCCCCTGCCGCTCCCGTATTACCAACCCTGCTGCGATATGGCCTGGAATTGGCCCTTCCTGGACCCCGAAACGTGCTTGAACGAACCCTCGTCACCATCGCCGAGACCGAGACCATTGAGGAAGCCTTCCGGCGCCTGAATGCGAACATGCTCGGTATTCTGTTCGCACAGGACGCGAGCGGACGAATCGTCGGCGCCGTGACCGACGGCGACATCCGCAGGCGCATGCTGACCGGCACCACGATCCAGGACCGGGTTACGACCTGCATCAATCGCAACTTCGTCTCGGCGAGGGCCGGCGGTCCGCGCGAGCAGATCCTCAAATTGCTCGATCAGCGCGTGCACGTGGTGCCGATCCTCGATGGCGAAGGCCGGCTCGTCGACGTGTTCAGCCGCGAGCTGTTCAACCTGTCCGAAGAGAGCGAGGTGTTCGCGCGCGCCCGCTCGCCGGTGCGGATCAGCTTCTCCGGCGGCGGCACCGACCTGACGCACTATTTCGTCGAGAATGACGGCGGCGCGGTCATCAACGCCACGATCAAGATGTACGCTCACGCGACGCTGCGGCGCCGGAGCGATTCCAGCATCCGGATCTATTCGCACGATTTCCGCAGTACGATCGAGGCCGACAATCTTGCAGAGCTCGGAACGGACGGGAATCTTGCACTGATCAAGTCCGTCGTGCGCCTGATCAAGCCGACTTACGGGTTCGAGCTCGAAGTCTCCGCCGACTTCCCGGTCGGCTCAGGCCTCGGCGGCTCGGCGGTGGTCACATCCGCCATCATCGGCTGCTTCAACGAATTCCGCGGCGACCAGTGGGACCGCCACGAGATCGCGGAGATGGCATTCCAGGCCGAGCGGTTGATGCTCAACATCCCCGGCGGCTGGCAGGACCAGTACGCCACCGTGTTCGGCGGCTTCAATCACATGGAGTTCTTCTCCGACCAGAACACCATCGTGCCGTTGCGTCTCGACCCCAACATCATCGCCGAACTCGAGGAGAGCCTGGTGCTCTGCTACACCGGCTCGGGCCGCGATTCCGGCGCCATCCACCGCGACCAGAAGGCACAGCACGAGACCAGCGACGCCGTCGCCGCGGCCGCCAAGCAGAAGGAAGTGACGCGCCACATCCGGCGGCATCTCCTGCGTGGCCAGCTCCTGGAATGCGGCCGGCTGATCGACGAGGCCTGGCACGCCAAGCGGAAGCTCAGCTCGAAGATCTCGTCGGACGCGATCGATGCGATCTACGATTTCGCCAAGCGGCACGGCGCGGTCGGCGGCAAGCTGCTGGGCGCCGGCGGCGGCGGTTACTTCATGTTCTTCGTACGTCCGTTCGAGCGCTACCAGCTCATCGCCGCGCTGGAGCAACAGGGGCATAGCTGTTCGCGCATCATGTTCGAAGAGAACGGGCTGCGGACGTGGAAGTCACGCTTTCCCGCGCGCTTCGCCTGACGCATATGAGACGAGAATGTTGATGACATCGCCCAAACAGCCTGCTCCGGTCCGCATCGGCAACCGTCTTCTGGGCGATGGCGAGCCCTGCTACGTCATTGCCGAGATCGGCAACAACCATAATGGCGACTTCAACCGCGCCATTGCGCTGGTCGATGCCGCGGTCGCGGCCGGTGCCGATTGTGCCAAATTCCAGATGCGCAAGCTCGACGAGGTCTATCGTGCGTCGAGCCTGTCCGGAAAGGACGACGACCTCGCGGTCGAGTACACGCTCGATCTTTTGCGCCGCTTCGAGCTTCCGACGGCGCAGCAGAAGAAGATCGCCGAATATTGCGCGGCCAAGGGCATCCAGTATCTCTGCACGCCCTGGGACGCGAGCAGCGTCGCCGTGCTCGAAGGTTTCGGCGTGCAGGCCTACAAGGTTGCCTCGGCCGACCTCACCAATTTGCCGCTGCTCGCGCGCCTCGCCGCCACCGGCAAGGCGCTGATCGTCTCGACCGGCATGAGCACCTCGGACGAGATCAAGGCCGCGGCGAAATTCCTCGACGAGCGCAACGCCGGCTACGTGCTTCTGCATTGCCAGAGCACCTATCCGGCCGCGCTGCACAACATCCATCTGCGTTTCATGGAAACTTTGCGCGAGATCCATCCGGTGGTCGGCTATTCAGGCCACGAGCGCGGCACTGCCGTCTCGACCGCCGCGGTGGCGCTCGGCGCCGTCGTTATCGAACGTCACATCACCCTTGACCGGGAGATGGAGGGTCCGGACCATGCCGCGAGCCTGGAGCCGGAGGAATTCAAGTCGCTGGTCTCGGGCATCCGCGAGGTGGAGGCGGCGCGCGGCGAGAAACGGGCCGAGCGCGCGCTGAGCCAGGGCGAGCTGATCAACCGCGAAAACCTCGCCAAGAGCCTGGTGGCCGCGCGCGACCTTTCGGCCGGCACCGTGATCTCCGAAGCCGACATCGCGGTGAAAAGCCCGGGACAGGGCCTGTCGCCGCTGAAGATGCCGGCGCTGCTCGGCCGCAAGCTGACGCGGACGATGGCGGCCGACGACTATTTCTTCCAGAGCGACCTCGACGAAGGCGCCGCAAAAGCACGGCGGTACCGCTTCGACCGCCCCTGGGGCGTGCCGGTGCGCTATCATGACACCGAGCGCTTCCTGGAGATCTGTCAGCCCGACATCATCGAATTCCATCTCAGCTACAGCGACATGGAGCGCGATCCCGCGGCGTATCTGTCCGGCACCTATGATCTCGGCTTCGTCGTGCATGCGCCGGAGCTGTTTGCCGGCTCCAAGCTGATGGACCTGGCAACGCCTGACGAGGCGCTGCGGCGCTATTCACTGGAGCAGACCCAGGCGGTGATCGACATTACCCGCGGCCTGAAGAAGTACTTTCCCAAGACCAAGCGCCCGCCCATCGTCGCCAATATCGGCGGCTTCACCATGGACGAGCCGCTGCCTCCTGAGGAGAAGGCCGAGCGCTACCGCATCTTTGCGCAGAGCTTGACCGAGCTCGACATGGACGGTGTCGAGCTGACGCCGCAAACCATGGCGCCGTTCCCCTGGCATTTCGGCGGCCAGCGCCACCAGAACATCTTCATCTTCCCGGAAGAGTCTGCCGCGTTCTGCGCCAAGCATGATCTGCGCATGTGCGTCGACATCTCGCACACCAAGCTCGCGGCCAATCATTTCGGTTTCGACTTCGCGCAAGGCCTCGCACAGCTCGGGCCGCACACCGCGCATCTGCATTTCGGCGACGCCAAGGGGCTCGATGGCGAAGGCCTGCAGATCGGCGAAGGCGAGATCGATTTCGGCGACATCGGACAGGTGCTGCGCAAGCACGCGCCGGGCGCTTCCTTCATTCCGGAAATTTGGCAAGGCCACAAGAACATGGGCGAAGGCTTCTGGACCGCGCTCGAGCGTCTCGAGGGACACATCTGATGGCGCGCAAGACGCTGGCCGTGATCGCCGCTCGCGGCGGCTCGAAGGGCATCCCGCACAAGAACCTGCTCGATCTCTGCGGCAAGCCGCTGATCGCATGGACGGTCGAACAGGCGCGCGCCGCACGCGGCGTCGACGTGGTGGCGGTCTCGTCCGACAGCGATCCAATTCTCGCCGCGGCTGAAGCCGCCGGCGCGGTCGGCGTGCGGCGCCCCGACGACATTTCCGGCGACCTCGCCTCCTCCGAATCCGCCTGGCTGCATGCGCTCGATGCGATCGACGCGCGGATGGGACGGTTTGAGCGGATCGTCGCGCTCCAGGCGACCTCCCCGATCCGCGAACCCGGGGACATCGAGAACGCGCTTGTGACCTTCGATCGCGACCATCTCGACAGTCTGCTCTCGGTCTGCGAGGTCGAGGATTATTTCAACTGGCGGATCGGCCAAAGCGGACCGGAGCCCATCAATTACGATTATCGCAACCGGCGCATGCGGCAGCAGATCGAGAAGCGTTATCTGGAGAACGGCTCGTTCTACGTCCTGATCCCCTCCCTCCTGCGCGAGCAGAACAACCGGCTCGGCGGCAAGATCGGCTTCCACGTGATGGAGCGTCACAAGATGTTCCAGATCGACCGTCCCGAGGACGTCAAGCTTTGTGCCGCCATCATGCGCAGTTACGGCTATGCCTGATCTCAGCGCCTTCTCGCTCAAGGACAAGATCGCGGTGGTGACCGGCGCCTCGCGCGGCATTGGCGCGGCCATCGCGACCGGCCTGCAGGATGCCGGCGCTATGGTGTTCGGCCTCAGCCGTTCCGGGACCGCGCCGCAAGGTGTGACCGCGATTGCCTGCGATCTCTCCGACGACACGGCGGTCGAAGAGGCGTTCCGCACGATAGCGGCGCAGGGCGGACGCATCGACGTACTGGTCAACGCCGCCGGCATCAGCCTACCCCCGCAAAGCGCCGAGAGCGAACTCACGCGCTTCCGCGCCACGGTCGCGACCGACCTCACCGGCGTCTACGCCACCATCCTCGCCGCCTACCCGCTCCTGAAGAAGGCGGGCTCGGCTGCGATCGTCAACGTCACCAGCATCAATTCGATCCGCGGCTTTCCCGGCAATCCCGGCTACGTGGCGGCGAAGGCGGGTCTTGCCGGGCTGACGCGCGCGCTCGCCGCCGACTACGCGCCCGACGGCATCCGCGTCAACGCGCTTGCGCCGGGCTATGTTGCGACCGAGATGACCGCAAAGAGCTTTGCCGATCCTGTCATGCACGAAGAGAGACGCCGCCACACCATGCTAGGCCGCTGGGGACAGCCCGTCGACATGGTGGGCGCCGCCGTTTTCCTGGCATCGGAAGCCTCCGCCTATGTGACCGGTCAGGAGATCTTCGTCGACGGCGGCTGGATCGCCAAGGGCCTCGCCATCAGCTCGGATAGCAAATCGTGACCACAACGCTCGAACGCATCGGCTTCATGCAGGGACGGCTGTCGGCTCTGGTCGACGGCAAGATCCAGGCGTTCCCCTGGGACGAGTGGCGGGCCGAGTTTCCACGCGCGAAGGAGCTCGGCCTGACGCGGATGGAATGGACCATCGATCAGGAACGGCTGCGCGAGAACCCGCTGACGACCGAGCCGGGGCAGCAGGAGATTCTGGCGCTGTCGCAAGAGAACGGTGTGCGCATCCCGAGCCTGACGGGCGACTGCTTCATGCAGGCGCCTTTCTGGAAGGTCGATGCCGTCGTGCGCGACGCACTCGTCGCCGACCTCGATCTCCTGATCGCCGCCTGCAGCCGCATCGGCATCGAGTTCGTCGTGATCCCGCTGGTCGACAACGGCAAGATCGAGCGCGAGAGCGAGAGCGATACGTTGAAGCGTGTGCTGCTCGCACGCTCCGAGCAGCTCGCAAAGCGGAACGTCAAGATCGTCTTCGAATCCGATCTGCCGCCCGGCGAGCTCGCCCGTTTCATGGAGGCGTTTCCGGCCAACGTTTTCGGCATCAACTACGACAGCGGCAACAGCGCCTCGCTCGGCTATGATAGCGACGAGGAGATCGCTGCCTACGCGCCGCGCATTCTCAATGTGCACGTGAAGGATCGCATCCGCGGCGGCACCACCGTGGCGCTCGGCACCGGCAACGCGGACCTCGCCAGGACGATCTGCCTCATCGAGCGCTCCGGCTACAAAGGCCAATACATCCTGCAGACCGCACGCGCCACCGACGGCGACCATGCCGGCGCGCTGGCGAAATATCGCGATATGACGGTTCGCTGGATCGAGGACGCCGCGCGATGAAGCTCGAGCTGAACGATCGTGTCGCGCTCGTCACCGGTGCAAGCCGCGGGATCGGGCTTGCGATCGCGACGACGCTCGCGGCAGAGGGAGCAAAAGTCGCGCTGGCCGCGCGCGGTGCCGAGGCGCTCAACGCCGCCCGCGCGGCCGTCGGGGGCATCTCGTCCGTCCACGTCGCTGACGTCACTGACCCCGCCGTTGCGAAGACACTGGTCGAGGGCGTCGAGAAGCAATGGGGCCGGCTCGATATCCTGGTCTGCAATGTCGGCAGCGGCGCCTCCGTGCCGCCCGGCAAGGAAACCGCGGCGGAATGGTCGCGGGTGATGGACCTCAATCTGTTCGCCGCGACCAACATGATCGAGGCCGCCCGGCCGCTGATGGCGCGCGGCAGCGGCGACCGGGCCATCGTCTGCATCTCCTCGATCGCCGGCATGGCGGCGCTTGGCGCGCCCGTGACCTATTACGGTGCGAAGGCGGCTTTGAACGCCACAGTGCGCGGTCTCGCACGACCGCTGGCGCTGGAAGGCATCCGCATCAATGCGGTCGCGCCCGGGAACATCCTGAGCGCGGACGGCACCTGGGCGCGCAAGATCGCGGAAAACAGGCAGGCGGTCGACGACATGCTTCAGCGCGAGGTGGCGTTGCGCCGGCTCGGCACGCCCGAGGAGATCGCGGACGTCGTTACCTTCCTTGCTTCGCCCCGCGCCGCCTTCATCACGGGCAGCGTGATGGTGGCGGACGGCGGCCAGCTCAGAAGCTGAACAGGAGCCTTCGATGGCAAACCCCTCCTCCCGCTACGACCTGACCGGACGAACCGCGCTTGTGACCGGCGCCGGCGGCCTGCTGGGCAAGCAGCATGTCGCAGCCCTCACCGAATCCGGCGCGCGCGTGGTCGTCACCGACGTCGGCTTGGCGCAGGCCGAGGCCGCCGTCACGGCGTTGAAGCAGGCAACGCCTTCAGCCGATCTGATCGCGCTCGAGATCAACGTC
This sequence comes from Bradyrhizobium sp. ERR14, assembly GCF_014198235.1. Classification (NCBI taxonomy): domain Bacteria; kingdom Pseudomonadati; phylum Pseudomonadota; class Alphaproteobacteria; order Hyphomicrobiales; family Nitrobacteraceae; genus Bradyrhizobium; species Bradyrhizobium sp. ERR14. Next base: position 502,734 of record NZ_JACIHD010000002.1, read on the forward strand.
ACCTCGCTCGAATCGGTGCGCGCCGCCAATGAGCAGCTGGCAAGCCGCGGCATCACCGTCGACATCCTTGTCAACAACGCCGCGATCGATCCGAAGGTGACGTCGAGCCCGGGCGTCATGCACTCCTCGCGCTTCGAGGCGTTTCCGGTGCCGCAATGGCAGACCGAAATCGCCGTCGGCCTGACCGGTGCGATGCTGTGCGCGCAGGTGTTCGGCGGCGAGATGGCCAGACGGGGCCGCGGCGTGATCCTCAACATCGCCTCCGATCTCGGCGTGATCGCGCCGGACCAGCGGCTCTACCGCCAGCCGCAGGTGACGCGCGAAGAAGAACAGCCGGTGAAGCCCGTGACCTATTCAGTGATCAAGCATGGCTTGATCGGGCTGACGAAGTATCTGGCGACCTATTGGGCCGATCATGGCGTGCGCGTCAACGCGATCTCGCCGGGAGGCGTCTTCAACAACCAGGACCCAGCCTTCGTTGAACGACTGACGCGCCTGATCCCGATGGGCCGGATGGCCGATGTCGATGAATATCGCGCGGCAGTGCAGTTCCTCTGCTCGGACGCATCGAGCTACATGACCGGGCAGAATCTCGTCATGGATGGCGGGCGGAGCGTCTGGTAGCGCACCGCGGAGCCGGCATGGGGATGACGAGACCGCGCTCGCCGCCGCTTCAGCCGTAATCGCAAAGCAGCACCGGCCTCAGCCGCTACCGGGTTGCGCCTCGCTCCTGCCTTCCAGCAATTTCCCGAGCCCTTCGCTGGCCACGAAGACGAGCCCCGCCAGCCCAGGTATGATGAGCCGCGTCTCGGAGAAATCGGCTATGAAAAAGACGAGCCCCAAATGGACCAAGCAAGCCGAACCGACCACGGCGATCGTCCGGCTCGGCGCAAACGTCCTCACGATGACGATCGCAAGCACGGGACTGGCGATCGCCACCACGAGCTTCATTGTTTGAAGATTGCCGACGAGCTTGCTGAAGTCGCCATTGGTGACCAGGAATGACCTGTAATCCGTTCCAGGATGCATCCAGATCAGCGTCTTCGGCACGGCTAGTGAGATGCCGACCAGCAACCCGAACACGACCCATTCTTTCAGTGTCGGCAATCGCCGCTCGAAAGCTGCAAGGGCCAGCAGCGAGAACGCCGAAGCGAATACGACATCGGTCCGCCCGAAACTGATGATCAGCGCAGAAATGATCGCGGCGGGATATCGCCGCGACGTCAGCAGAAAGAGCTGCCAGAACAGGCCACCCGCGATGAAAACGGGCCCCATGCGTCCCGGGTAGATCGCGATCTGGGTGTAGAACGCAAAAGTCAGCAGACAGAGCCACGTCGCAGTCGGCGAAAGAAGCAGCGTGGCCAACGCAAAGACGGCAAGAAACGACAGAGAATCGAACAAATAGTTGGCGATGATGTGGGTGTGAAACGTCGAGCCGCCGTGGGTACGATCGTCGCCGAATATCTGGACGTAGGCCTCGGTAATCTTGGCGAGCAACGGCCGCATGACGCCCTCGACAGCGTCCATATGGGCAAACTCGCGCTCGTGATCGAGGCTGAACTGCAATTGCTCACGCAGCAGATTGGCTTCGTGCGCGGTGATGGACAGCGCAAGGCAGCAACTGACGAGCAGTCCCAGCGCGACAGGATTGAAGAAGCTCCGTCTCACCTTGAACAGGAGCAGCAGCGGAACGAGCGCGACGGCCACGTAGAAGGCTATCCCGGCGTACCGCAGCAGACCCGGGAGATACCTGTCTGATATATTCACCCAATACCAGGCGATGACCAGAACGTTCGAGACCACCCAGAACCCGAGCACCAGGCCGAGGGATGGAGTCTTCATGTGATCGTCAAACTTCAGCAAGCGGCCAAGACCGCCGGACCATGACAGCATTGCCCCGTGCTCCGACAATCGATTTCCCTGATCAATGCTGCAGAATGCCGGCGAGGTTCATGTGCGCGGGCCGTGAGTGCTCGATGCCCAGCAACGTCCGCCGATTGTCGTTCGTGCGCTGCAAGTGGAGGCTCGCGAGTGTCATTCCGGTGCAAGTGGTAACCGTGGTCCCGCGGCCGCCGAACGGCTTGAGAAAGTCGAACACCTGACTGCCGAACATGTCGACGACCGACACCTCTCGCGCACCGAGCGGCGGAATCTCGCCGAAATCGCCCTCGATCTGCTCGCCGTCCTCGCGGATCAGCTTCGACGTCGGCCGCGCCGCGTGAGCATATTCGGGATCGGAGGAGTGATTGATCAGCATCACGCTGCTGACGATGTCGCTGGTCGCAATGATCTTCGGATTGATCCCGGTGAAGCCGACATGCGCCTTGAGCCTGCCCTCGTTCAAGGGCCGGGCAAACGCGCCGGTGCGGTAGATCGCGACATTGTCCTGATCGACATAGGTCATCGAATAGCTGGCAGGCGAGGAACGGAAGCCGTCCATCCGCCCGCGCGACATCACGGCGATGACCAGATAATCGTGCTGCGGCAGCTTGAGCGAGGCGAAAAGGCGCGACAGCTCGATCTCGACGGAGGCGCCCGGCGCGTAATCTTCCGGAAATTCATAGGTCGCCCTGTACTCGCCGTCGCGCGACAGGATGTGCAGCTTGAACCTTAGTTTCTTGCTGAAGCCCGAGGCGACCAGGCTGGCGAGCTCGGGAACGAGATCCTTGACCGTTTCGCGAAAATTCTTGCGCAGACTGCCGGCGACGAGGCTGCGGAGATACTTGATGTCGACCGGACGATACCAGGCAGGGATCGAAAAACCCATGCGCGACTCGACGCCCGCGAAAGTCGGGAACATGAATCTGGGCTCGTAGGGCTTCCAGGGGCTGGACAAGAAACGTGTCACGGACGCGCCCCTAAAAATGATGCAAGCTGAACTTGCCGTTGGCAAATTCATAAAAGCTGAACGGGCTGGCGATGTTGGTGCCCTTGAACTCCAGGGCAAAACCCTCTGCCGCGCCGACCAGCCGTTCAGCCTCGGGGAAAAGGTCCAGCGTGCTGATGCGGATGGCGCCCATCGGCGCGATCTCCGGCAGCTCTCGCTGGCCCAATGCCGTGCCATCCAGGGCCATGAGCCGTGCGGTCCCGACCGAGACGCCTTCGGACGCCATGCAGGAGTTCACAAGCACCACGCCGGACTCCTTCAGGAATCGCGTGAGATAGGACTGCATCCAGGCGGAGGTCGGGAACGGCGCTGCCGCGACCGGTTCGCGCTCGTGCGACAACGTTATCGCCCCGTGCTGCGAGAAATATTGTGCGTAATAGCCGGTCGTCACCTTCCGGCCGGGACGAAGCTTGGTCTCGTGCTTCGGGACCAGCGCCATCGCGACCGTTCCCGAAACGCGCGGACACAGCTCCGAAGTCTGCAATTGCAATTGTCCGTTGACGCCAAGTTCCCTGTGGAAATATCCGGCCGGCTTGCCCGCTCCGTCGAAGAGCCAGACATGAGCATCCACCTCCGGATGATCCTTCATGAAGACCGAGAAGTAGTTGAATGCGCAGACTTCCGTCGTGACGGTCTCATCGTTGCGCAGATAGAGCACGGCGGGCGGATAGCCCCTTGCGACGGCCTCGCCAATCAGCAATTCACCGGGCATTCGACAAGACTCGGCGGGAAAGCAAGGGATCGGCACAGACCGAACGGGCCGGCGGCTTTGGACAAATCAAACGCGATGTTCTTGCCCGCATGCTAAAACGTCGACGCGATTTCAGGGCCTGTTTACGCTGAGCCGACAGGAGAATCAACCGGGGAACGGCGTCGCATCGAGCGGCTCCAAAAAGACCGCGCGAGCACCGTCGTCACGCTCGGGATCAGCCAGTCTTTGCGGCCGTGCGGCAGCGGAAAAGGCGTGGCAGCCAGACAAGATGACGCTCCGCTTCCGGTACAGGTGCCCGCGATCCTGCCTGTCCTGGAATCCTTGCATTGCCGCTGCGGCTCCCGTATGACCGAATCCGGCTACGTGACTTGGTACCCGCCTGAAAACAGGCCGGAACATCGGCCTTTTCTGGATCCACACCGTGCTTCAGCGACTGCTCCTCAGCATCACTCCAATCACGGCGTCCATTCCGCCGGGGAAACGCTGACGTGCGCTGGCAAACAAAGGCACGGGCGTTCTCGGTGCTGTCGAATATTCCCTGGGGCGAAGATCTGCACTACGCCCTGCAACGCTACGTCACACGCCGGCTGCCGCGACCCGAAAAGCAGGTCAGATCCATCTACACCCTGGCGCAGCGGCTGCTGACCGTCCACGAAAAGTACAGCTTGCGGCCGCTGCGGGATTCGACTTGCTTCGAGTTCGGTGCCGGACGCGATCTGATCGTTCCGCTGGCTTTCAGCGCTCACGGGGCCCGGCGCTTCATCACCGTCGACATCGAGCGCCTGGCCAAGCTGGAGCTGATCCGCTCCAACGCCGCCATTGTTTCCCGATTGAGCGGCACTGACCACGCCGACATAAATTCCCTGGAGGACCTCGAACCTTCGTGGCGAATCGACTATCGCGCACCGTCCGATGCCCGGACGACGGGCCTGCCCGCCGCCTCGATCGACTGCGCTGTCTCCGTCGAAACGCTCGAGCACATTCCCAAGCGCGACATCGCGGCAATCTTGAAGGAGCTGCGACGCATCATGCGTCCTGACGGACTGGTCCTCATGCAAATCGACTATGGCGACCATTTCAAAGGCTTCGATCCGTCCATCAGTTCATTCAACTTCCTGACATATTCCGAGGAGGATTGGGCGCCTTTCCAGTCGCGCTTCCAATACGTCAATCGTCTGCGCCACAGCGAATATCTGCAGCTGTTCAGGGAAGCGGGGTTTCAACTGCTGAGCGACCAACCTGACCGCCGGCCGCCGGAGCGGCATATCCTGGAACGACTGGCGCCATGCTTCAAAGGCTTCTCCGAAGAGGATCTGTTTACGCTCGGCTCGCTGATCGTTGGCCGCCCGGCCGACCTATCGACAGGACACTGAAGATCGCCATTTCCCGGTTGCTTGGCGGAAGCCCATTGTAGAGATCTCGCGATGTGGACGACCACATTTGTCCTGACGCTTCTGTTCTTCCTGATACAGCTCGGGACCGGATTTTCGATTCTGACCATTGCGTCAACGAAATTCATCGAGGTATGCCGGCTCACGAAGGCTCAGTTCGTCGTTCTCGGATTTACGGTTGGCGCCTCTACAACGGGCATCCTGCTCGGACTATTGTCGCTATTCGTAAACGATATGTGGCTCCAATTCGCCGCGATGCTTGCCGTCTCCGGCTTCGGCCTTGCCTGGTCATGGCCGAACTGGCGCCCGAGCTCCGGCGAGACGCGCGCCGCCGCCACTTGGTGCATCCTGGCGCTGCCGATTGCGCTCCTGACATGGTGGTGGTCCTTCGGCGCATTTTCCAGCTTTCCTTACGGGGACATCGGCGCGGATGTTCACTGGATGAAGACCGCTCAAGAGTACGCCGACAGTGGCGTCATCAATCCCTACGCGGCCCAATCCTATGTCGATCTTCGCTCAGCGCTCGCAGGCTCCCTTACTGGAACGCTCGGCCTGGATCTTCTGAGATTCAGCTGGACCTATCGCTTCTTCTCGATCCTGTTCTTCCTGTTGGCGTCCTATGCCTTCGTGCAGGGCATCTATTCCACGTCTCCGCGAAAATGGATCGCCTTCTTCTTCGCCGCGACCGGCAACGCAGTCGTCTTGATGACAAACGGCAGCCTGGCTGTCGCCAGCAGTGTCGTGTTTCTCGGCGTGCTGATGCGCAATTCGGAGCGGAGCGCAAACGATCTGTCGACGCGTTCCGTTTTACTGCTGGCGGTTATCGCCGGCGCGACGCTTTTGCTCGCGTTCGCATTCAACAACAACACGCTCGTACTTGCGTTGCTTATGGCCGGGCTACTCGTGGTCAGGATCCTGAGCAACACTGGAAGATATGCAGGGCTTCCCTTTCTTGGCTGGATCTGGCCGGCAACGCTGCTACTTGCACATCGCGGCTCCTTCCTGTTCGTTCCAACCGTCCTGGCCAGTTGGCTTTTGTATCTCGCCATCGTGCGGATGATCTCCGCCTGGCCGTCCGCCAGCATCGCGGCCCTGCGGTTTTTGTCCTTCGCGCTGCCCCTCATCATTGGCGGAATCGTCGTCTGCGTTGCGGGAATGCGCTTCGGCTACATTCCGCCGATGAGCGCCAACGACACGTTCTCCTCGATCACCGGCCTGATTCTGGGCAGACGGATCGAGGGCGGCGAAGAGCTGTTCCTGGGCTCCGGACCACAGGTCGCCACGATCGAACTCGGCCGGGCGATGGGCCCGCTTTTCACCATCTGCATCACACTGGGCGTTGCATGGTGGTCGATGACCAGGCCTGTCGTTCGTAGTCCCTCGGGGGCGATCGGACCTCAAAGCGAAGGCTTCGTGACACTCGTCTGGTCCTGGATTGCCGGCTGCGGCCTGATGCTCGCCGTACTCTCGGGCTTCCCTTTCCTGTATCGTATCAGCACGATCATAATGTCGCTGTACACGATCACGGCCGCTGAGACTTTTTGTCAGTTGCTGATCGATTCCAGCCCTTCCCGATATCGACGAGTCCTGGTTGCGGCAGCCGTCACGCTGCTTGCAACCGTTCTTGTGGTTCTGGTCTACGCGTTTGCCTGGCGGGCCGACCTGCCTTTTGCCCGCTACCAGGCGTTCCTGCGACCGACGGAAATCGCAGGCCTCGTGCTGCTCGCGATACTCGCGCTGTCGACCCTCGCCCGGTCGAGACGGATCTACTTTTACGGCCTGGTGGGGGTCGTGGGATTGGGCGTGGCGGTCGACAAGATTGGCCTGTCCGGCATTGTCAGGAGCTACAGTTACGGCGCCCTTCCCGACCGCACTGCAGTCGTTTCACACTACAACGCCGACGACCTTGAAGTCGCTCGCTGGCTCCGCGACAATCTGCGAAAGGGAATCATTCTTTCGGACCCGTATACGATGGGCATCGTCCAGGCGATAACGGGCGCGCCGGCCGCCTATCTGTTCTCCAATCTGGACACCGTGAACGAAGCGCTCGCGAAGCGGACAAAATCGGTAGTGCGCACGATGCTGCAGCCGGCCGAAGGACGTCAGCTGCTTGAAGACACTTGCAGCCTGATCGCCCCCCTGGTGGGAGCAATCAATTCGGAGACCTTCTTTCAGATGCGGAGGGCCGATGCTTTGGGCGGAATGATGCGATCCGTCCGCACCGTAACGGCACCGCTTCCGGAAACGGCGCTACCGTCTTCCGACCCAAGCGCCTCGGTGAGCCCGGAACTCACGGGTGAGGAAGCCAAATCCACGATCCAGAACATCCTGGAAGCGGGCGACAACGCCTGGAACCTGGTCGCGATCATCACGCCCCGCACGATCGCCTGGACACATCTCGCGGCCGACCAGCGCCTCAGCTATTTTCCTCCCGTCGAACCGATCGATCCTGCGGTCGCCGATGCGTTGCGCACCGGGCCGTTTCCAGTTCTGTTTGCCAACAGGCAGGCTGCCGTCGTTCGCATTCCCTGCTCGCGCTGATATGAAATGGACCGGACATTGATCCTCGCATGGTCGCAGATTGGCGCGACGGCCCGCCAACCATGCTGTGAAAAGGGCACCTCATGCTGAGACAGGCCGCGATCCTCGTCGGTGGGCTGGGCACCCGGCTGGGTGAGCGCACGAAGCTGGTTCCCAAGCCGATGCTCGACGTCGGCGGACGGCCGTTTCTCGACACGCTGATCGACGAGCTCGTGCGCTATGGCGTGTTCGATGAAATTCTCCTGCTCGCAGGCCACAAGGCGGAGATCGTCGAGACGCACTACGCCGCGGCCGTCCGGGGGCGGACGCGAATCGTCGTGTCGCGCGAGACCGAGCCGCTCGGCACCGGCGGCGCGCTCCTGCATGCGCGCGATCTGCTGCACGATCGCTTCCTGCTGCTCAATGGAGATTCCCTGTTCGACTTCAACCTGCTCGATCTGATCGCCCGCGCGCATGACGGGCGCGTGCACATGGCATTGCGTGACGGCGTCGTCGGCGATCGCTACGGGCGCGTCGTCCTCGATGGCGACATGGTGCGTGACTTCATCGCCCCGGGAGCGGGTGCGACGGGACCGGTCAATGCCGGCATCTACGTCATCGACAAGTCCGTTCTCGACGACATCGCGACGCTTCCCGCTTCGCTCGAGCAGGAGATATTCCCCGGACTTGCCAAGTCCGGCGCGCTGCGTGGCACGGCCTATCGCGGTTACTTCATCGACATCGGCATTCCCGACGATTTCGCGCGCGCCGATCGCGAATTGCGCCAGCAGCTGCGGCGGCCGGCGGTATTCTTCGATCGCGACGGCGTGCTCAACCACGATTCCGGATACACGTTCGAGACGCACAGGCTCGAATGGATCGAGGGCGCACGCGAGGCCGTGAAGGCCGTCAACGACGCCGGCTATTTTGCCTTCGTCATCACCAATCAATCCGGCGTCGCACGCGGCTATTACGAGGAGCATCACGTGGTCACGCTGCACCGCTGGATGGCGGACCAGATGGCGCTGATCGGCGCGCATATCGATGCATTCGAATATTGTCCTGATCACCCCGACGGAACCGTGGCGCGCTATTGCCGCACGAGCGACCGGCGCAAGCCGGCGCCGGGCATGATCACCGATCTCGTCAGGCGCTTCCCCGTCGACATGACACGCAGCATGGTGATCGGGGACAAGGAAAGCGACATGGAAGCGGCACAGGCGGCGGGCGTTGCGGGTCACCTGTTCGAAGGCGGGAATCTGGAGACGTTCGTGAAGCAGCGCCTGAGTCCGGCGGGCGAGGCTTAGGCGCGCCACGAAAACTGCTGCATCCCCGGGCATTTGGCAGCCCCCAAAGCCTGCTCTGTTGCGCCTAACCGCCAGTGTGCTATAGCGCCATCTTGTTGCGAATACTGGCTTAATCGCCTTTTGGGGTCCGGCATGGCAGATCTGAGGGACGCCCGCGTCCTCGTTACCGGCAGCGACGGCTTCATCGGCTCGCACGTCGTCGAGGAGCTGGTAAAGGCCGGCGCCCGCGTCAAGGCGATCGTCTATTACAACTCCTTCAACTCCTGGGGCTGGCTCGACACGATACCGGCCGACGTCATGAAGTCCGTGGAGGTGGTCGCTGGCGACATCCGCGATCCCCATTTCATGATCGCGGCTGCGAGCGGCTGCACCGACGTGCTGCACCTGGCGGCGCTGATCGCCATCCCCTTCTCCTATGTCGCACCCGATTCCTATGTCGAGACCAATGTGCGCGGCACCGTGAACGTGCTCCAGGCCGCGCGCATGGCCGGGGTGCGGCGCTTCGTTCAGACTTCGACCAGCGAGGTCTACGGCACCGCGCAGACGGTTCCGATCAAGGAGAGTCACCCGCTGGTGGGGCAATCTCCCTACTCGGCCTCGAAAATCGCCTCCGACCAGATGGCGCTGTCGTTCCAGGCTTCGTTCGACATGCCCGTCGTGGTGATCCGCCCGTTCAACACCTTTGGTCCGCGGCAATCGGCGCGCGCAGTGATCCCGACCGTGATCAGCCAGATCGCGACCGGCAAGCGCAAGATCCGCCTCGGTGCCGTCAGCCCGACGCGCGATTTCTCCTTCGTCACCGACACCGCGCGCGGCCTGATCGCGGGCCTCACGGCACCTGCGGAGCAAGTCGTCGGTCAGACCATCAATCTCGGCAGCGGTTTCGAGATCTCAGTCGGCGCGACCGCGCAGATGATCGCCGACGTCATGGGGACGGCAATCGAAATCGAGACCGACGAAGCGCGGCTGCGTCCCGCCAATAGCGAGGTCGAGCGGCTCTGGGCCGACAATTCCAGGGCACGCCAGCAGCTCGGCTGGAGTCCGGAATTCGGCGGCATCGAGGGTATGCGCCGGGGCATGGTCAAGACGGTGAACTGGTTCACCAATCCTGCAAATCTCAGCCGCTACAAGGCGGACGTGTACAATGTCTGAGGCGATGGTGGACAGTCACGTGACGAGGACAGGCTTCGACCAAAAGACGATCGTCGATGCCGTGCGACGCGCGGTGGGAACGCCGAATGGCATTCTCGGCCTGCACGAGCCGGTGTTCGCCGGCAACGAGGTCGCCTATCTGGAAGAGTGCATCAAGAGCACTTTCGTCTCCTCGGTCGGCCCCTTCGTCGATCGGTTCGAGCGCATGCTCGAGGAGGTCACCGGCGCCAAGCGCGCGGTCGCCGTCGTCAATGGCACGGCCGCGCTGCATGCCTGCTTCATTCTCGCCGGTGTCGAGCCCGGCGACGAGGTGATTTCGCCGGCGCTGACCTTCATCGCGACGACGAACGCGATCGCCTATTGCGGCGCGACGCCGCATTTCGTCGACAGCTCGCTGGAGACGCTCGGCATGGACGCGCGCGCTCTCGCGGTGCGACTGGATGCGATCGCACAGAAGACTGCGACCGGCACCATCAACCGCGAGACCGGCCGCCGCATCGCGGCGATCGCCCCGATGCACACTTTTGGCCACCCGGTCGAGCTCGACGAGATTGCCGCGATCGCCCGCGACTGGGGCATCGCGCTGGTCGAAGACGCCGCGGAATCGCTGGGATCGATCTACAAAGGCCACGTGGTCGGATCGCAGGCGCGCCTTGCAGCACTCAGCTTCAACGGCAACAAGATCGTCACCACCGGCGGCGGTGGCGCCATCCTGACCAATGACGAGGAGCTGGGCCGCCGTGCCAAGCACCTGACGACGACGGCCAAGCTGCCGCACAAATGGGCCTTCATCCACGACGAGATCGGCTTCAACTACCGCCTGCCGAACTTGAACGCGGCGCTTGGCTGCGCCCAGCTCGAGCAGCTCGACGGCTTCCTGGCAAGCAAGCGCAAATTGGCCACGGCCTATCAACGGGCCTTTGCGGACGTTCCTGGCGTCCATTTCTCGCATGAGCCAAAGGACACGACGAGCAATTACTGGCTGAATGCGATCCTGCTCGACGAGGAAAATGCCGGTCGCCGCGACGAGGTCCTCGCCGCACTCAACGACGCCGGCTTCGGCGCGCGCCCGGCCTGGACCTTGATGCACAAGCTGCCGATGTTCGCGCAAAACCCTCGCGGCGATCTTTCCACCGCCGAATCCATCGAACGCCGGCTGATCAACCTGCCCAGCAGCGCCAGCATCAGGTCCCCGGATGAATAGTGGCGCGCGAAAGATCTGCTTCGTCACCGGCAGCCGCGCCGATTTCGGGCTGTTGGTGTGGCCGATGCGCGCGATTCGGGAAACGCCCGGCCTGACACTTCAGCTCGTCGCCACCGGCATGCATTTTGCGCCGGAGTTTGGCTACACCTTCAACGCAATCCGCGATGAGGGGTTTGAGGTCGACGAGCGCGTCGAAACGCTGCTGAGCAGCGACACCGGCGCCGGCATCGCGAAATCGGTCGGCCTCGGTGTCATCGGCTTTGCCGATAGCTTCACAAGGCTTCAGCCGGATCTCGTCGTCGTGCTCGGCGACCGCTTCGAGATGTTCGCAGCCGCGCAGGCCGCGATGTTCATGCGGCTGCCGATGGCGCATCTGTTCGGCGGAGACGTCACCGAGGGCGCGGTCGACGAATCCACGCGCCACGCCATCAGCAAGATGTCGCACCTGCACTTCACCAGCAATCAGGGCTCGACGCAACGGTTGATGCAGCTTGGTGAGCACCCCTCGCGTATCCATACCATCGGCTCGGTCGGCATCGACGCCATCAAGCGTCTCGATCTGATGAATCGCCACGACATAGGCGGTGCGATCGGGATGCCGCTCGGCGAACGCAATGCGCTCATCACGTTTCACCCCGTCACGGTCGAAGCCGGGCGCTCGGTGGCGGAACTCGATGAATTGTTCGCGGCCCTGTCGACGCTCGATCCCGCCTTTCGTTTCGTGTTCACGCTCGCCAACGCCGACGCCGAAGGCCGCGCCCTGAACGCCAGGATCGAGGCTTTCGCCGCCAGCCGGCCAAACACGATCGCGGTCGCCTCGCTCGGGCAGCTTCGCTATCTCAGCTTGATGAGCCAGGTGGATTTGGTGATCGGCAATTCCTCGAGCGGCGTACTCGAAGCGCCCTCCTTCGGCGTTCCCTCCGTCGATATCGGCGACCGTCAGAAGGGACGCGAGCGCGCGGCCTCGGTATTTCACGCAGCGCCCGAGCGCGGCGCCATTGCCGCTGCCATCGCGGCAGGGCTCCGGCGCGGCCGTCGAGCCACCGTCAACCCTTACGGCGACGGCGAATCCAGCCGGCGATTCGCCGAAATCGTCACCGGCATCCCGGATTTCAGGCAGCTTCTGGTCAAGGGCTTTTACGAGCTTCCGCCAGGTGGGGCGCAGGCATGACAACGCACACGCTGATCATCGCAGAAGCCGGCGTCAATCACGACGGAAGCCTGGAGACGGCGCTGGCGCTGGTCGATGCCGCCGCAGACGCCGGCGCCGACATCGTCAAATTCCAGACCTTCAATGCGAAGGCATTGGCGGGCAGCGCGGCAAAGAAGGCCGACTATCAGCAGCGCACGACGGCCGGCGACGAAAACCAGCTTGCCATGCTGGAGCGGCTCGAGTTGCCGCGTGCCGCGCATCACACGTTGATCGAACGCGCCAGGGAACGCGGCATCGAATTTCTGTCGACGCCGTTCGACGACGCTTCACTCGCCTTCCTGCTGTCGCTGAAACTGCCGCGCATCAAGATCGGATCGGGCGATCTCACCAACGCTCCGCTGCTGCATGCGGCGGCGAGGGCCGGCGCGACGCTGATCCTGTCGACCGGCATGGCAACGCTCGGCGAGATCGAGGAGGCCCTGGGCGTGCTTGCGCATGGCTACGGCCCATCCGGCGGGCCACCCGGCATTGCCGCCTTCCGCGCGGCGTGGCGCGATCCGGCAGCGCGCACGGCGCTCGCACAGCATGTGAGCCTGCTCCATTGCACGACCGAATATCCCTGCCCCATCGGCGACGTGAACCTCGCGGCGATGGCGACGATGCGGTCCGCTTTCCAGCTTCCTGTCGGCTACTCCGATCACACCGACAGTTTCGAGGTTTCGGTGGCCGCCGTCGCGCTCGGCGCGACGATCATCGAGAAGCACCTGACACTCGACCGCAAGGCGCAAGGCCCCGATCACGCGGCCTCACTCGAGCCGGACGATTTCAGGCGCATGGTCGCCGCCATCCGCAACGTCGAACGCGCGCTTGGTGACGGCGTGAAGTCGCCAAAGGACTCCGAGATCAGGAACGTCCCTGTGGCGCGCAAGAGCATCGTTGCGGCGCGCGCGCTGATGGCCGGCGAGACCATCGGCCCCACCGACATCACCGCAAAGCGACCGGGCGCAGGCCGGCCACCGATCGACTACTGGTCGCTGGTCGGAACGGCCGCGCCTCGCGCGCTCGAGCCCGACGATCCGCTTTAGCCTTGCGGCTTTGCCGGAACCCCGCGAAGAACGGACCCCGGCGCACATGGAGCCGTAACCACCGATCCCATCGCGACCAGCGTATCGTTGCCAATCGCGATGTGGTCCCTGACCCGGCTGCCCAGACCGATGAAGCAGTTCTCTCCGATCCTCGCGCCTCCGCCGACCACGGTTCCCGGCGACAGATGCGTGCAATCACCGATCCGCACGTCATGCTCGACGACGACGGCGGAATTGATGATGCAGTGATCGCCGATCCGGCTCCGTGCATTGACGATCGCGCCCGGCATGACGACGGTACCTGCACCGATCGTGGCTGAGGGCGAGACGATCGCGCGCGGATGAATCACGGACGCCCAGCGCCTGACCTGCATGCGGCCGATCATCTGCCGGCGTGCGGGGCCCGCCTGCATCGATCCGATTCCCACCACGAAGGCGGCATCGGGATACTCTGGCGCGGCATCGTCGGTTCCGAGATAGCTGACGTCGCCGAGCGTTCCGGGCTGGCGATCGAGGAAGCCGACGACCTTGAACTGGCCGGACAGCAGCGCCGCCTCGTAGACCATGACGGCATGCTCGCCGCCGCCGATGATGATGAGATCGTCCATCCCGATTCCCTTGCGCGGGGCAATCTTACCGGGGGTACCGCGGGTCTTCAAACCGTTGATTCGGACAGGGCGGTTCAGGGGATGTCGTTGGGGTTGACGCCGCCTCTCGCAGCCGCGATATAGCAGGCTCAGCCGTGGGCCGCCCCCCAATATCTGGCGTATACGAGGCAGATTGCCATGAAATCCTGGCGTAAGGCCGTCGTTGGAACACAGGCGAGCGTGGGCGAGGCCATTGCTGCCATCGAGAGCGGAAGCATTCAGATTGCGCTCGTGCTCGACGACCAGAACCGCCTGCTTGGCGTTGTCACCGACGGCGACGTGAGGCGCGGCCTGCTGCGCGGCATCCCGCTCACCGGGCTCGCGACCGACATCATGAACCGCGCGCCGGTGTCGGCTTCAGCGACGCTGCCGCGCGAGGATCGCCTGCAGCTGATGCGGCAGAAGTCGATCAAGCAGCTTCCGCTCGTCGACGAGGGCGGCCATCTGGTCGTGGTCGAGACGCTCGACGAACTGCTCGAACCGGCTCACTATCAAAACCCTGTCCTGATCATGGCGGGCGGCCTCGGCGAACGCCTGGGCGCGCTGACGCGCGACATGCCGAAGCCGATGCTCAATGTCGGCGGCCGGCCGCTGCTCGAGACGATCGTCCGCAACGTCGTGCAGCAGGGCTTTGGCAACATCTTCATTTCGGTCAACTACAGGGCCCAGACGATCAAGGACTATTTTGGCGATGGCGCCGCCTTCGGCGCCACGATCCAGTACGTCCACGAAACGGAACGACTGGGGACTGCAGGCGCGCTCGGCCTCTTCAAGACGCCGCCGGCTCTGCCCATGATCGTCACCAACGGCGACATCCTCACCACGATCAACTACGGCGCCCTTCTCGACTTCCATAACGCAACGCCGGCGGAAGCGACGATGGCCGTGCGCGAGCACAAGGTGCACGTGCCCTATGGCGTGGTTTCCACGTCGGACGGTTTTCTCGATGCCATCCGCGAGAAGCCGACCGAGAGCTGGTTCGTCAGTGCCGGCATCTATGTGATCGGCCAGTCCGTCTTCAGAAATGTCACGCCGGGCGTCAGCATCGACATGCCGACCGTGCTGGAACGCGTGATCGCCGGCAAGGGGCGGGTCGCGGTCTATCCCATTCGCGAATACTGGCTCGATATCGGCCGCCTTGAGGATTTCGAGCAGGCCCATGCGGAGTTTCACGAGGTCTTCCCGTGACCTCCACAAAAGCCGTCGTGGTTGGCCTCGGCTCGATCGGCACAAGGCATGCGCGCATCCTGCGCGAGCTTGGCCTAGGGGTCGCGACCGTCAGCCGCCGCGAAGGCGGCGACTACGGATCGATCGCGCAGGCCGTCGCGGGCGCGCATCCGGACTACGTGGTGATCGCCACCGAGACCGCGCGCCATGCGGACAATCTGAAGGAGCTCGCGCAGGCCGGCTTCCACGGCAACGTGCTTGTCGAAAAGCCGCTGTTCGCAACACCGGCAGCACCCCCGAAATATCCGTTTGCCCGTGTCAGCGTTGGATACAATCTGCGCTTCCACCCGGTCATGACGGCGCTTGCCGAGACATTAAGCGGCCGCGACGTGATCACGGTCGCCGCCTATGTCGGCCAGGACATCAGGGACTGGCGGCCCGGCCGCGATCATCGCGCGACCGCATCCGCCACGGCCGACGCCGGAGGCGGCGTGCTGCGTGATCTCAGCCACGAACTGGACTATCTCCTGTGGCTGTTCGGGCCGTGGCATCGCGTCGCAGCGCTCGGCGGCGCGTCCGGCGCCCGCGACATCGACGTCGACGACCACCTCGACCTGCTGCTCGATATGCAGCGGGCGCCATCGGTCCACGTCCACATGGACTATCTCGACCGCCAGGGAATCCGCCGCATTCGGGTCAATGTCGACGATGACACCATCGAAGCCGATCTCGTCGGCAGCCGCCTTGCGATCAATGGCAAGGCAACGGAGATCCCCAGCGACCGTGACCAGAGCTATCGCGACATGCATGTCGCGGCGATGCGTGGCGCGAGCCCGGCTTGCTCGCTGCCCGAGGCGCTCGGGGTCGTGCATCTGATCGACGCCAGCGAGCGTGCTCTGCGCACCAAGACCTGGATATCGCCATGAGCGCCCTCTGCACCATCTGCGCGCGGGGTGGCTCGAAAGGGGTCGTCGGCAAGAATGCACGCGATCTCCTGGGCAGGCCCGTGCTCGCCTGGAGCATCGCGCAGGCGCGCGAGACTGGCCTGTTCGACGCGATCGCCTTCAGCAGCGATTCGGACGCGCTGCTTGAGGCTGCCCTGAAGGCCGGCGTCGACATCGCGGTCAAACGTCCGGACGAGATGGCGACCGATACCGCACCGAAGCTGCCGGCGATCCGCCACTGTCTCGAGCAGGCCATCGCGCAAACGGGCCGGACGCCGGAAATCTTCGTCGACCTCGACGTCACCTCGCCGCTCCGCCTGGCCTCCGACATCACCGGTGCAGTCGCGCTGCTGCGCGAGAGCGGCGCGCGCAACGTCATCACGGGCGCGCCGGCGCGACGCTCGCCCTATTTCAACCTGGTCGAGCAGCGCGCCGATGGCAGTGTCGGCCTCTCCAAAACCGCCGAGCCTCCGATCACACGCCGGCAGGATGCGCCGCGCTGCTTCGACATGAACGCGTCGATCTATGTCTGGCGTGTCGCGTCCTTCCTGGAGCAGCCTTCGGTGTTCTATCCGGATACTCGCCTGTTCGAAATGCCGGAAGAACGCTCGATCGACATCGATTCCGATCTCGATTTTGCCCTGGTGGAACTGCTACTGCGCCAACGACTGCCGGCCTGAGGAGCTTCAAGCGATGACCACGAGCTTCAAGGCTCTGTTCGATCTGACCGGCCGAACCGCCGTCGTCACCGGGGGATGCGGCATCCTCGGACGTCGCTTCGCCGAGGGCCTTGCCGAGTTTGGCGCCAACGTCGCGATCGTTGATCTCGATCAGGCCGCGACCGATGCTGCGGCAGCCGACGTCGCCTCGCGCCATGCCGTGCGCGCCAAAGGTTATGGCTGCGACATTACCGAGCCAAGTTCCGTCCGCAACACGGCCGATGCGATCGAAGCGGACCTCGGACCGGTCTCGATCCTGCTCAACAACGCCGCCAGCAAGACCCGCGACGTCGACGCCTTCTTTGCACCCGTCGAGAAGTTCTCGCTGGACACCTGGCGGGAGATCATGGCGGTCAATCTCGACGGCATGTTCAACATAGCGCAAGTGTTCGGGGGCCGAATGGCCGAACGTGGCTACGGCGCCATCGTGCAGACCGCCTCGATCTACGGCCTGATGGCGCCCGACCAGCGCATCTACGAAGGCTCCGAATATCTCGGCCGCGCCATCAACACGCCCGCGGTCTACACCGCGTCCAAAGCCGGCGTCATCGGCCTGACCAAGCACCTGGCGACCTACTGGGCGGCGAAGGGCGTTCGCGTCAACACCCTCACCCCGGGCGGGGTGGAGAGCGGGCAGAACGACACCTTCAAGGCGCGCTATGGGGCCCGTATCCCGCTCGGCCGCATGGCTCGCGCGGACGAGATGGTGGGGACGATGCTGTTCCTGGTGTCGGATGCAGCGTCCTACGTGACTGGCCAGAACATCGCCGTCGACGGCGGTCTGAGCGCCTGGTAGCAAAACATCGATGATCAAGCGCCTGATCCAGAATACGGTGATTTCGGCGCTTGCCTTCGGCGTGGCCGCCTTGCTGGGCCTTGCGGTCATTCCACTGATCATCGGGACCTGGGGGGTGACCGAGTTCGGCCTCATCGTCATCTCGCGGCTGCTGCTTCCCAGCGGCATGATGGCGGTGCTCGACCTCGGTCTGTCCGAGGTCGCCACCCAGGTCGTCGCGCGCGCAAGAGAGCACCGCAATTGGACGCAGGCCAGTCGCCAGATCGCGTTCTTGGGGGTGGTCTCCATGGCTCTCACCTTGATCCTCAGCGCCACCATATGGTTTGCGACGCCGCTGTTCGTCATCGTGATGAAGGTTGACGCCGTCCATGTGGAGACGTTCACCCGGATCATGCACTACACGGCCCTCGCCAATCTGATCTTCGTTCCGGCGCTGGTGTGGGAAGGTACCGTCAAAGGCTTCGAGCGCTACAACCTGCTCCGTGTTGCGGAGGTCACGTCAACGGCAGCCTATGTCGGCCTGACATTCGCAGCCTCGTGGGCGGCGGCAGGCTTTGAAATGGTCGCCTACATTTATCTCGCCACGCTGGTGGCCCGCGCCGTCGTCATTGGAATTGCCGCGTTCGTCGCGCTGCGGCACAAGCACGTGCGGTTGCTGCCGTGGACCCCGGACATCCGGCAGGATATTCTGCACCGCTGCCTGCTGCTGCTGCAGGGCAAACTGATGGGCGGCATTTCCGGACCGCTTCAGCCGTTCCTGATCGGATTGCTGTTCGGGCCCAAGGCGGTCGGCACCTATGACGCGCTGGTGCGATTGTCGCGGGTTTCCAAAGTCGTTGTCAGCCTTCTGACATCCGCCTTGCTTCCCGTTGCCAGCCGCCTCGACGAGCGCGGCAGCGCGACGTCGTTCCAGCGCCTCGGCGACCTCGGCCTCGTCATGATGCCGATGTTCGTGGTGCCGCCGCTTGCCGCGACCGCGATCCTCTCGCCGGAGATCATGAATATCTGGATCGGTCCCCTCCTTGCGCCCTACGCGTTCTGGATGGGCCTGAGCTTCCTGGTTCCCATCTGTAGCCAATATGTGGCGATCGGCAGCCTGATCTTCCTGACTCGGCCGGAGGTGCAGTCCAGGCTCAACAGGCTGATAGCCGTTCAGCTTCTGATCTGGGCGGCGGTCTCCGCTGCGACCTTGCACCTGTTCGCGGAACGCGCCCTGATCCTCGGCCAGGTCATCGGCAGTATCCTCATTCTGCCCTTTCAGCTGGGAGAGTTGCGCGGTGCACTCGAACTCGACCGCAATCGCTTCGCGAAGGTCATCGGAACCCAGTTCGCAATCCTTATCCTGGCAAGCATTTTTCTAGCAACAATTGCAGGTTACATTCGGTTCGACAGCGTGCTAAAGCTCGCGCTCGGTTCCATGGTTTTCTGTCTGATTACCTGGACGCTCCAATACTTCCTCGTGCTCGAAAAGCGGCACCGGACTGTATTTCCAGCGGTCGGACAACTGATGGGACTGACATCCAAAAGCAGTTGAATGAACATCCACGCGACAGACACGAAAGCCGTCATCTCAGATTTCGCTCCGGCGTCGTTGTCGGACAAGGCGACGACTTATGCGCTGGATGCGGCAAGGAGCATCGGCCGTTTCGCGATGCGCCGCGTCAAACGCACGGCCGACGTCGTTGATTCCGAGTACAATCTATCGCATTGGCAGCGAACGCTGTCGGAAAAGGCCTGGACGAAGACCTCAAGCATCGGCGAATTCCTGATCCCGAAGAACCCCGCGCGGGGTCTTCGCAAGGTCGACAATCAGATCTGCAGGGTCGCGGCCGACGACTATTATCGCTATCGCGCCAGGGCCCTCGGCGAACTGCTCGCGCGGCACACGGGCGGCGCCACCGAGATCGTCGAGCTCGGCGCTGGCTGCGGCATCAACCTGCTGTCACTTCACCTCAATCATCCCGACTGGAGGCTGCGCGGGTTCGACATCGCGCCGAACGGCGTGGCAGCGGGCCGCGAGATCGCAGCCCATTATGGCCTGTTGGACCGGATATCGCTCGACAGGATCGACCTGACCGACGGCGACGACCCGAACTACGCTGCGATCAGGGACCAGGTTGTTTTCACCTACTTCTGCATCGAGCAAATTCCTTATGACGTGCGCAAGGTGGTGGACAACATCATTGCTGCGCGGCCGAAACGCGTCATCAACATCGAGCCGACGACGGAGCTGCTGAATCTCGCAAGTCCGCGAGATATCGTCAGCTTCCTGTACATCCGCTCGGTCGACTACCAAACGCAGCTGTTCTCGACGCTCGACGATTACGAGCGACAGGGCCGCGTCCGCGTCTTGGCGCGCGAACGCATGCCGTTCGCGCCGACGATCCACAATGATGGTTTTTTGTATTGCTGGGAGCCCACATGACAACCGTCGACACGACGGCTGATCGGCCTGCCCCGAAGAAGGCGAAGATCAGCCAGTTCCGCCGCCTGCTGTGGCACGTCAACCGCACCGATCTCGGTTGGGTGCTGAAGGCGGCTCTGACCAGCCTGCAATTGCCGGCCCGCGCCAAGCGGGTCGCGCTGCTGAAGCAGCTTCCGACGAAGCCCGAATGGGCCGAGGCCAGCCGCAAGCTCGACAAGGACGGTTACGTCGACGTGTCCGCGATCGTCGATCGCAGCCTCGCGGAAGCCGTCGCATCGTTCGCCGACGGCAAGGTGAACCGCCTCCAGGAGCTGGTCGGCCGGCAGAAGGAAGGGCACAAATCGTTCTGGGTCAGCCTGCTCGACGAGGATCTCGTCAACGGCGCCTTTGCCACCGACCATCCGTTCGTGCGCTACGCCCTGCAGCCGGCAGCGCTGCGCATCATCGGCGACTTCATGCATGACCTGCCGCAATTGTCGGACGTGGTGCTGACGTTGTCGCAACCGACACCGAACCAGGCGTTAAGCTTCTCCCAGCTGTGGCATCTCGACCACGACGACAAACGCGTCTGCAAGCTCTTCATCTATCTGACCGACGTTCAAAACACCGCCGACGGTCCGTTCACCTTCATTCCGGCCGGGCCGTCAAAGGCGTTCCGCAACTCGCTGAAGAGCCACATGAGCGATGCGCAGGTGTTCGCCAAGACCGGTCCCGACGCCGTCAAGGAAATGATCGCGCCCCGCCTGTCGTCCTTCATCGTCAACACGGCTCGCTGCCTGCACATGGGCAGCCGGATCCAGTCGGATCACAGCCGCTTGCTGTACACGGCAACCTACATCCAGCAGCCGCGCATCTTTCCCGAACCGCCGGCGCGTTTCCGCGCGGTCGGTGCCCTGACGGACCTCGAGCGCACCGTGATGCGGCTCTGACACGGACCTGCCGGGAGCTCACATCTTGCGCATAGGCCTGGTGGTCGATCACCCCAAGCGTGACCTGCCGGGGGCAGTCATGCTTGGTTATCAACTCGCGCGGCGCGGCGTCTCCGTCGCGCTGGTGCCGATGTACGAGCAGGCCGTCGATGTCCCTCGGCTCGGGCTGGACGCACTGGTCGTCAACTACGCGCGTCCCGTCAATCTCGACCTGATGCGCAGCTTCGCCAGGGCCGGCCTCGCGCTGTACGTGCTCGATACCGAAGGCGGCGTGCTTGCGGAAAAGGGCGGCAACTCACCGCCGGCGATGGCCGCCCACATCAAGGGCAGCGGCTACGCCGACATCCTGGCGGGCTATTTCTTCTGGGGCAACCGGCTGCACGACGCCTTCCTGGCCGCCGGAACCATGAAGCCCGAGCAGCTTCACCTCACCGGATGCCCGCGCTTCGACTTTGCAGCCCCACGCTGGCGCGCGTTGCTCGACGGCGAGCCGCGCGGCTATCTGCTCGTCAACGCCAACTTTCCGCTGGTCAATTCGCGGTTCACCGGCAAGCCGGGTGGCGAGCGCGAGGCGATGGTGCGGGCCGGTTGGGATGGCGCCTATGTCGATCGTTTCATCGCGGACCTGAAGCAGGTCTTCACCAACTATCTCGCCGAGCTCGACCGGCTCGCCGCCGCGCGGCCCGACCGCAGCATTCTCGTGCGCCCGCATCCCTTCGAGAGCGAGGACGTCTATCGCAACGCGCTCGCGCGGCATGGCAACGTCCTGATCGACGGCACCGGCAGCGTGCTCGACCGCATCCGCAATGCGGCCGCGGTGATCCATCTCAATTGCGGGACGGCCGTCGAATCGGTGTTGCTCGGAAAGCTGCCGCTCCAGCTTGAATATCTGAACACGTCGGTCACCGCCGGCCATGCCGCACTGCCCGCGCGCGTGAGTCGCCCGGTCGCTTCGTTCGACGAACTGCTCGGCACCATCGATCACATCGAACGGGAGACCGAGACCTTCGACTTCGCCCGCGTTCACGCCGCCGATATCGAGGCCTTCTTCCACCTCAATGACGGAAAAGCCGCCGAACGTGTCGCCGATGTCCTGACCGGCGTAGCGAGCTCGCGCCGGCCTTACGTCTCGCTGCTCGCGACCGTGAAGGGAACGCGCGCCAAGCCGAGCCTCGGCCAAATCGTCAAGGGCGCCGCCAGCGCCGCGCTCGGCTCTGCCGTCACGGAGCGGCTGCGCAGCCAGTTCAACCCCGCCCGGCGCGACAAGCGGATCGCACCGCCCTTCGTCCAGACCCTGCTTCAGCGCATCGCCGCTCACGATCAGGCGAGCCCGTCTCAATTCACGGCAAGACGCGCGCATTGCGCGACGACGGGCTTGCCGCTCGCAAGTATTGCGATCGAACACGCCCAATAGAGCCATGGCCACACCTGCAAAGACGATTCTCATCACCACGCTTGCCGAATACCAGACCCGGTTCTGGATTCCGGTCGCGCAACGGTTGCGCACGGCAGGCCATGATGTCGAGTTGCTGGCCTTCGACGACCGCAGCGCGGAGATGTCGACGTCCGAAGGCGTTCCGGTCACGAACATGTATCGCGAGGGCCTCAAGGCCGGCCCCGCGCCCGACGATCGCAAAGCGTTCGACGCGCGCGTTGCGGCCTACGGGCTCGACGGGACCAATTTCCTGTTCAGCCATGAGCGTTTCACTTTCGGCATCCGCGACACCGCGGCACTGCGCCGGCGCTTCATGATCTATGCCAATGCGATGGAGACCGTGCTCGACCGGCTGGAGACGCAAGGCAAGGGCGTCGAACTGGTGCAGGAGCTCGGCGGCTTCCTTTCGGTGATCGCGAGCTTCTACGCCGCCAGGCGCCGCAACATCCGCAACTGGTTCATCGAACCCTCTTTCTTTCGTGGCCGGATGTACTTCACACCCGACACTCTCGGCGCACCCGACGTGATGCGAACGCCGGCGGACGCCGTGTCATCGGAGGTGCGCGCCTATCTGGACGACACACTGACGCAGCGCGCGATCGTCATCCCCAAGAAGGATCAGCACCATTATTCGGCGGCCTTCAAGAAGGTCGTCAACCTGCGCAACGCGCGCCGCCTCACCGAGAAGCTGTGGGACCAGTTCGCGCTCAGCAAGCACCAGGAGTTCGGGCACAATCTGCGCCACGCCCGGGTACACGCCGCGATGGCGCTCAACGCGACGCGGCTGCGCAAGCTCTATAAGCCGATCCCCGAGGCGCCCTTCGTCTACTATCCGTTCCATGTCCCTGCCGACATGGCGCTGACGTTGCGCTCCCCGGACTATCTCGATCAGGTCGCGACCGTCGACTTCCTGCTGCGCACCATCCCGGATTCGCATGTGCTCGTGGTGAAGGAACATCCGGCGCAGATCGGCGCGATCTCGGCGGATCGCCTGTTCGAACTGGCGCGCAGGTTCGACAATTTCGTGCTGCTGCCACCGCAGACCAACAATTACACCGTGCTCAATCGCGCCGATGCGGTCATCTCCGTCAACAGCAAGTCGGGCGCCGAGGCACTGCTGCTCGGCAAGCCGGTCGTGGTGATGGGCGATGCGTTCTACCGCTCCTGCCCGCTGGTCTTTGCGGTCGATCGTCTGGCCGATGTGCCCTCACGCCTGCGCGAGGCACTCTCCACCGGGCCGTTCGATCCGGCCAAAGGCGCGCCCTATTTCGAGTCCGCCTGGCGCCGGTCTTTTCCGGGCGAGCTCTATATCAGCGATCCCAAGCTGCTCGACATTTTTGCGGCCTCCTTGCGCGCGGCCATCGCCGAGCCGGCCGGTGCGAACTGAACGGACCCATCATGCCGCTCGTCTCGATCATCACACCGTCCTGGAATGTCGAAGGCCTGATCGAGGAGACGATCCGCTCGGTGCAGAGCCAGACCTTCACCGATTGGGAACTCCTGATCGCGGACGACTGCTCGACCGACAGCACGCCGGCGATCATCGCTGACATCAGCGAGCGTGACCCGCGCGTCAAGCTGATCCGGATGCCGAAGAACGGCGGCCCGGCGCTTGCGCGCCAGGCGTCGATCGACGCCGCGCAGGGCCGCTATCTCGCCTTCCTCGACAGCGACGATCTGTGGCTGCCCGAAAAGCTCGAGCGGCAGCTCGCCTTCGCAAAGGCGAGGCAGGCTGCCCTCAGCTACACCGCCTTCCGCCGCATCAACGAGGCCAACACCGTCACCGGACGGCTGATCGAGGTGCCGTCCTCGCTCACCTATGGCCAGCTCCTGGAGAACACCGCGATCGCGACGCTGACCGCGATGGTCGACTGCGAGATCGCCGGCCCCATCGCGATGAAGAACGAGGGCTATGACGATTTCTGTTTGTGGCTCTCGATCCTCAAGCGCGGCCACACCGCCTACGGCCTCAACGAGGACCTCGCGCGCTACCGCGTCAGGGGCTCCTCGGTCTCCAGCCGTCCGGCACGCTCGGCCAAATGGGTCTGGCAAATCTACCGCAACGTCGAGCAACTCTCGCTGATCAGATCGGCTTGGTGTTTTGCCCATTGGGGTACGCGGGCCTGGCTGAAACGGCGGGAATTCTAGTGACGCCGGCGGCCCGGCACGCAGCCGCCTTGCAACAGCCGGAAATGGACATTGCGACCTGAATCGGTTGTCTCTAGTCTGACCTGGATTGGAGGGGCTTTGCGTGTACGATCAAGGTGTCATTGCGCTGGCAGCGCAACTCCTCGCCAGGTCTGGGCGGGCTGGACGCCGTGCAGTCTGTTGCCTGCAAAAATCCGCCGTCCGTGCCGCTGGCACGCCGCGATGACCTCCTGCCCTGCTCCAGAGACACCAACGTGAAAACAATCAGCGTCATCACGCCCTGCTACAATGAAGAGCTCAACATCAGGGATTGCTATGAGGCGATCCGGAAGATCTTCGACGACGAGCTTCAGGGTTATCGGCGCGAGCATATTTTCTGCGACAACGCCTCGGACGACCGCACAGTCGAGATCCTGCGTGAGATCGCCGCGCAGGATCCATCGGTGAAAGTCATCGTCAACGCGCGCAATTTCGGGCCGTTGCGCAACACCTATAACGGGGTGATGGCAAGCAGCGGGGACGCCGTTCTGCTGTTCATGCCGGCGGACCTTCAGGACCCGCCCGAGCTGCTGCCCCAGTTCGTCAAGCTGTGGGAGGCCGGCAACGAGATCGTCTACGGCATCCGCGCCTCACGCGAGGAAGGGCGGCTGATGCGCGGCGTCCGCAACGCCTACTACCGCGTGCTGACCAGATTCTCCGAGCTCAAGGTGCCTCCGGGAGTCGGCGACTTCCAGCTTGTCGACAGGCGTGTTGTCGAGGCCATGCGGCACGTCCGTGACGCCTATCCATTCATGCGAATGATGACGTTCGAATGCGGCGGTCGCATGGTCGGCGTGCC
Organism: Bradyrhizobium sp. ERR14; assembly: GCF_014198235.1. Classification (NCBI taxonomy): domain Bacteria; kingdom Pseudomonadati; phylum Pseudomonadota; class Alphaproteobacteria; order Hyphomicrobiales; family Nitrobacteraceae; genus Bradyrhizobium; species Bradyrhizobium sp. ERR14. The sequence goes on from NZ_JACIHD010000002.1 coordinate 528,193, forward strand.
CTACACCTGGCGCGAGCGCAAGAAGGGGTTTTCGAAGAACCGAGCCAGCGCGCTGATTGATCAGGGCCTCAACGGGCTGGTGTCCTTCACCACCGCGCCGGTCCGATTCGGCCTGTTCGCGGGCTTTCTGATCTCGGCCGTGAGCATCGCATACGCGATCGTCAACTTCATCATCGGCCTGGTGCTTTATCAGAAGCTCGCCGAACCTGGCATCCTCACCCTGATCGTCGCCATGTTCTTCTTCGGCGGCGTACAGCTGTTCTTCATGGGCATGATCGGTGAGTACGTTCTTGCGATCTACGGACAGGTGCGCGAGAAGCCCGTGGTGTTCGAGCGCGAGCGCGTCAATTTCGATCCCTCACCGCCGCCCGGCGCGTGACGCGCAGGCAGCGTCAGCGCTTCGCCAGAGATTGCTCGACCCGCGCGGCGATCGCCTCAGCCGAGAGGCCCGCGGCATCGAGCAGCGCCTCGCGCGACCCCGCGCTCGACGTCTTCCCTCCCTGCTCGGGAATGCCCATGCCCGTAATCGGCGGCCGCACCGCGTCTGCGGCAAACGCGCCCGCCACCAGGCTGAACAGGCCGCCGCGCAGGATGTGCTCTTCCAGCGTCACGATGAGTGAGGCCTCGCGCACGGCGTCGCGGATCGCGACCTCGTCGAGCGGCTTCAGACAGGAGACACTGACCACGCCGACGTCCCTGCCGCGCCCGGCGAGTTCGCTGGCGGCCTCCAGCGCACGAGAGGCGATCGGACCGGACGCGAGGATAACGATCTCCCGTCCCTCACGCAAAATCCTGGGCTTGCGCAGATCGGTCACAGCGGCGCCGAGATTCGGCTCCCCCTGACGGCTGAGCCGCAGATAAGAGGGCTTGCCGCTTCCTGCGATCAGACGCGTCGCAGCCCGCACCTCCATGGGATCGCAGGGCACGAACACCTCGATGCCCGGCAGCATCGACATGATCCCCGCATCCTCGAGCGCGTGGTGGGTGTAGCCCTGGCTGCCATAGGCATAGCCGGCGCCCACCGCCACGACCTTGACGTCGGCACCGTGGTAGCAGACGTCATTGCGGAGTTGCTCGAGGCAGCGCAGCGTCGGGAAATTTCCGATCGAGTAGATGAAGACGGTCTTGCCCGACAGGGCGATGCCGGCGGCGATCCCCGCCATGTTCTGCTCGGCCACTCCGACATTGAGATAGCGATCGGGAAACTTCGCCGCGAACGGCTCCAGCACGGAGTAGCCGAGATCGCCGCAGAGCAGCCAGATGTCGGGGTTTTCGCTTGCAGCCTGCGACAGGCTCTCGATGAACGTTGTCCTCATGCGCCGACCTCGGCCAGCGCCTGCGCGAGCAGCTCATCCGAAGGCGAGCGGTAGTGCCATTCGAGCTTGTTCTCCATGAAGCTCACGCCCTTGCCCTTCACGGTGTGGGCGATCACGACGGTCGGCCGACCCGACGCCGCGGGTACGCCGCCCAGCACACGCTCGAGCGCAGTGAGGTCGTGGCCGTCGATCTCCTCGACCTGCCAGCCGAACGCTTTCCATTTCTCGGCAAACGGATCCAAGTTCAACACCTCGGCGACCGAGCCGAAACTCTGGATCTTGTTGAAGTCGACGATGACGCAGAGATTGTCGAGCTTGTGATGGGGCGCGAACAGGATGCCCTCCCAGTTCGAGCCCTCGTCGCATTCGCCGTCGCTGAGCAGGCAGAACACGCGGCTGCCCGCACCCGCATTTCGCGCGGCCAGCGCCATACCGATTGCAATCGGCAGGCCATGGCCGAGCGAGCCGGTCGAAACCTCGACGCCGGGCACGGCGTGGCTGACATGCCCGGTGAAGATCGAACCGTCGCGGCAATAGGTGTCGAGCTCGGCCAGAGAAAAGAAACCGCATTCGGCAAGAGTAGCGTACATGATCGCCGTGGCGTGGCCCTTGCTGAGCACGAAGCGATCGCGGTTCGGGCTTTGCGGCTCGGCGGGATCGACGCGCAGGATCCGCGTGTACAGCACCGCCAGGATGTCCGCCATCGAGAGGCAACCGCCGATATGGGAGGCCTTCGCGGCATGCACCATGCGCAACGCGTGCGCACGAATCCGTCGCGCGAATTCTTTCGGCTCAGGAAGATTTGGTCGCGTCATGCCACTCTACCGTCTCGCGTAGTCCCTGATCCAACGGCACTTCGGGCTTCCAGCCCAAGGCAAGCATGCGCGAAACGTCCGCAGCGAGGACCATAACCTGATCGGGCCGATACGCCAACTCGCCGAAGCCGAGAGCGGCGCCGGGGTCGACGAGATCGCGCAGCTGCGTCACCGTCTCACGCAGTGGCGGCGCGTCCGCACTGCCGACGTTGAAGATGCCGCTCGCCGCTTCATGCGTGATCGCCAGCCGGAAAGCGCTCGCGGCGTCGCGCGCGTGCAGAAATCCCCAGCGCTGCTCGCAGGCCGTCAGCGCCATACGATGTCCCGAGCGCAGGTTCCGAATCATGCTCGGGATCAGCCAGTGATCGGCGTCCTTCGGGCCGTAGGTCGAGAAAATCCTGAGCCATGCGGCACGCAGGCCGCGCTCCTCGCACAGGCGCATCGCCATCGATCCGGCCGCGAGCTTGGCCATACCGTACAATGTCGTCGGCCGTGGCGCGTCGTCCTCCCGGATCGGACGATCATAGGGTCCGTACTCCGCCTGCGATCCGGCTCCGACGAAGATCCTGGCGCCGGCCTCGGCCGCGAGCTGGGCGAGGCCTACCGTATCCGCCACATTGACGGCCTGAACCGGGCTGTTGCGATCGCTGCCTGCGACGCCGCGCCAGGCCATGTGCACGACGGCGTCCGGCGCGAACTCCCCCAGCGCTCCCCGTAGCCCCTCCGGATGCTCCAGGCTGCCCGGGATCACGTGCAGCCGGTCATGAAGCTGCCCGAGGCGCCAATAGGAACTTGCCGGCCGCAACAGGACGGCCACCTCGTGCCCCCGCGCCATGAGGTCCGCAACGAGATAGGAGCCCAGAAAACCGCTCGCGCCGGTGGCAAAAACACGCATAAGCCCCGGGTAGATCAGCTACCCCGGCCCCGTCAATGTCCCGCTTCGGCAAGTCCCCCTGCCCGGGCCACGTTCCCGGCACGGCCGAAAGGCGATCCGAACTTGATTATCCGGCCCATGCGGCTAAACGGAGGGCCGGATCGAGGTTCGACGACGCAGGGGTAGACGCATGAATGATTTCAGGCTGGCCATGGTTTCCGCAGGCTTCGAGCACGGCGGAAACGTCACCCATCGTCACTTCGACGGTCATCCCGACCTGCTCGTCTATCCCTTCGAATCGCAGCTCGGCAACCGCAACTTCAACGACTTCCTGGCCTCGGTCGAGCGCGTCCAGTACCGCTATCCCGAATTCCCGGAGGGGCTAACGGCGACCGAGCTCTATGAGCAGATGATCGACGAGGAGCTGAAGACCTTCCTGCGCAAGCGCAACGGCTCCAAGTTCCGCGATGCGGACTGCGTGATGGACGAGAAGAAGCGGGTCGCCGAGTTCGCCCGCATCGTCGGCGAGCCGCCGATCTTCCGCCGCCAGGTGATCGAAGCCTTCTTCCGCGCGACCTTCGCGGCCTGGGAGAACTATTACGTCAAGCCGCGGCCGGGCATGGTCCATGTCGGCTACTCGCCCGCCATCGGGATCGATGCCGATCGCATGGTGCGCGATTTTCCCAACGTCCGCATCCTGCACATCGTGCGCAATCCGTTCTCGGCCTACCGCGACACCAAGCGCCGCCCGTTCCCGCAGCCGCTGACCAAATACCTGATCACCTGGAACATCTATCACTCGACGGTCGAGATGTTTGCCAGGATGTACCCCGAGAACGTACGGATCTTCCGTTACGAGGACCTCGTCGACGACAAGCGCAAGTTCATGACCGAGGCGGCTGGATTCATCGGCGTGCCCTTCGCCGACTCCATGCTTTATCCGAGCTGGAACGGCGTCGAGATCAAGGACTCCATCGCACCTTGGGGAACCGTGCTCAAGAGCACCAAGGACTACAACCAGGCCGTGATTCAGGAACTCTCGGACGAGGAGCGCAAACAGATCGCACAGGGCACCGCGGCACTCGCCCGTCATTTCGGCTACGACCGGATCGACTATCTGAGCCCGCTCTATCGTGCTGAGTAAGATCGCGTTCTTCGAAACCGACGACCGCCCCGACATCGCCGCCGACCGCGCGCGCATCCTGCCCGCGCTGCTACAGCATCTGCAATCCCTGGGCCGCGACGTCACCGTTGCGCCGGCGCCCGGCGGCACGCTTGGTGCCTGCTTTGACGCGGATATCGCCGGCGAAAAGCGGTTTCTGAAGACGCATCTGCCAGGCACGCGCGCGCGCGCCAGCCTCGCCAAGGAAGCCGACATCCTCGACCAGCTCTACGGCAACACGATCGTGCTCGACCGTTTCGAGATCTCGCTCGCGAATGGAGCGGCGCGGCTCTGCCTCATGATGCCCGTGCTGGTGCCGCAGGCCGCCCCGATGCCGCCCGCTGATGCCGCCGCAATCGCCTACGCGTGCAGTGAGCGGCTCAACGACTGGCAGCCGGCTGGGCTTGCCTCGTTCGATCACTATCTGGCGTCCGCCGCAGAGGCACTGAAGACGCTTTCGAGCCGCGGCCTGCTGAAGCAGGCCAGCGCGGCCGAGGTGCGCAGGCTGATCGGGCTGCTCGAAGATCGTCACGCGGACTTGCCCGAGGCGCTCTGTCACGGCGATTTCGGGCCGAAGAACATCATGCTCCAGGGCGGCGTGCGGCGCGTCATCGACTGGGAAGATGCATTCCGCGGCATCGCCGGCTACGACTACCTCTACTGGCTGACCTTCATGGAGAACCGGCCGTTGCTCCAAGAGGCCGCCTTCGGCCGGACCGGCCTTTCGCCCGACGTCGAGCGCGCCATCCTCGTGCTCGTCGTCCTGCTCAAATCCTATCTGGCGGTCTTGTCGGGCGAGCACCTGAAGCACGCGGTTTCGGCAGAGGACCGCATCGCCGAGATCCTCGATCTGCCGGTCTGATCAGGCCTGCGCAGCGCCAGTGACCTGGTCGAGCTGATCGAGCGAGAAGCTGCGCAGGTCCCGGCCCTCACGCAGCGCCTTGTACCAGTCCACAGTCAGGCGAAGGCCCTGCGCCAGATCGAGCCGCGGTGTCCAGCCGAGTTCGCTCCGCGCCTTCGCGCAGTCGAGCCTGAGATAGGCGGCTTCGTGCGGATGCGGGCCGGCGTCGGCCGTCCACCGCGCGCCGTCGCCCCACAGCGCAATCAGATGATCGACCACGGTCCCGACCGGCACCTCGCTTGCGGCATCCGGTCCGAAATTCCAGCCCCCGACGAAGCGCTCATTGCCCGCCAATCGCTCGACCAGCGAGAGATAGCCGAGCACCGGGTCGAGCGCGTGCTGCCAGGGCCGCACAGAATTGGGATTGCGGATGCGGAGCGCCTCGCCGGCCAGGAACGCCTGCATCGCATCGGGCACCAGGCGGTCGCGCGCCCAGTCGCCGCCGCCGAAGACGTTGCCCGCACGCGCAGTGGCGACGCGCGCCGCCCCCGTCGCGTTGAAGAAACTGTGGCGGTAGGAATGCGTCACGAACTCGGCGCAGGCCTTGCTGTTGCTGTAGGGATCGTCACCGCCAAGCCGGTCGCCCTCGCCGAAGGCGGCGCCCATACCGTTGTTCTCGTAGCATTTGTCGCTGGTGACGTTCAGGATCACCTGCACCGAGCGCAGAGGCCGTGCCGCCTCCAGCACATGCACCGTGCCCATCACGTTGGTCGCAAAGGTCTCGACCGGCTCCTCATAGGAGGGACGCACCAGCGCTTGCGCCGCCATGTGGATAACGATGTCGGGCTCGGCTTCCGCCATTGCAGAACGCAAGGTGCGGAGATCTCGGATATCGGCGACGCGGTGCTTGATGTCGTCGGCGATGCGCGCCGCGACGAATAGCGCGGATTGATGTGTCGGCGGCAGCGCATAGCCATAGACGTCGGCCCCGAGGCGGCGCAGCAGCAGCGACGCCCAGGCGCCCTTGAAGCCGGTGTGGCCGGTGAGAAAGACCTTCTTGCCGCGCCAGAATGCCGGATCCGTCACCAGACCCTCCATTTGGCGCGGTTGCCGGCCCACTCACCCTCGAGGAAGTTACGATCGCGCAGCGAGTCCATCGGGTGCCAGAAGCCGTGATGCACGTAGGCGCGCAGATCGTCGCCGTGCACGAGCTGCTCCATTGGCTCGCGCTCCCAAATCGTGCTGTCGCCTGCGATCAGCTCGCCGACCGACGGCGACAACAGAAAGAAACCGCCATTGATCCACCCGCCGTCGTCATTGGGCTTTTCCTCGAAATTGACGACCCGGTCGCCCTCGATCGCGATCGCGCCGAACCGCTTGGCCGGCCGCACCACCGAAACGGTGGCGCGCCGCCCGTGCGCCTTGTGGAAAGCGATCTCGGCGGCAAGGTCGATGTCGGCAACACCGTCGCCATAAGTCAACGCGAAGAAGGGCTCGTCCGCGACATAAGGCAACACCCGCTTCAGCCGGCCGCCGGTCTGGGTGTCCTCGCCGGTATCGACGAGCGTGACCCGCCACGGCTCGGCCGTCTCGCGATGCACTTCCATCCGGTTCTCGGCGATGTGGAAGGTCACGTCGGACATGTGCAGGAAGTAGTTGGCGAAATACTCCTTGATCATGAAGCCCTTGTAGCCAAGGCAGATCACGAAATCATGGAAGCCATAATGGCTGTAGATCTTCATGATGTGCCACAGGATGGGCCGCCCGCCGATCTCCACCATCGGCTTCGGCCGCGTGGTGGTCTCCTCCGCGATTCGGGTGCCCAGGCCTCCCGCAAGAATTACGACTTTCATTCACCTGCTCCGAACGGGAGGCACGCTCCCCGCGTAGTCCAGACCGGCTTCTATACGAAGTGGCCGAACCTGGAAAATCATCGGTCCTCAAAGCACTTCTGTGGTCAAGAGGTATTTTATTACCTTACGCAAGGCTATTGGCGTTTCCGCCCGTAGCCGATACCACTCTGCCGGCCGCACCGGGAGGACCGTCCCGAGATCCAGCTGGAACCCGATCATGCCGTTTGAAAACTACAAGAACAGCCGCATCCTCGTAACCGGGGGCGCCGGGTTCATCGGATCGCATCTCTGCGAGCGACTGCTCGATACGGGAGCCGAGGTGGTGTCCGTCGACAACTACTTCACTGGCAGCCGGCGCAACATCGCCCACCTGATCGCAAATCCGCTGTTCGAGGCGGTCCGGCACGACGTCACCTTCCCGCTCTACATCGAGGTCGACGCGATCTTCAACCTGGCCTGCCCGGCCTCACCGATCCACTACCAGCGCGATCCCGTGCAGACCACCAAGACCTCGGTGCACGGCGCCATCAACATGCTGGGGCTCGCCAAGCGACTCAAGGCCCGCATCTTCCAGGCCTCGACCAGCGAGGTCTATGGCGATCCGCTGATCCATCCGCAGACCGAAGATTACTGGGGCAATGTCAACCCGATCGGCATCCGCTCCTGCTACGACGAGGGCAAACGTTGCGCCGAGACGCTGTTCTTCGACTATTGGCGTCAGCACGGCCTGCCGATCAAGGTCGCGCGCATCTTCAATACCTACGGTCCGCGCATGCAGCCAAATGACGGTCGCGTGGTGTCGTCCTTCATCGTGCAGGCACTCCAGGGCGAGCCGATCACCGTGTTCGGCGACGGCGGGCAGACCCGCTCGTTCTGCTATGTCGACGACCTCGTCGAGGCCATCATGCGGTTGATGGTGACGGCGGAAGACATCACAGGCCCGATCAACCTCGGCAACAATTCCGAGTTCACGATCCGCGAACTCGCCGAGAAGGTCATCAAGCTCACGGGCTCGCGTTCCAAGCTGGTGTTCAAGCCGCTGCCGCAGGACGACCCGCGCCAGCGCCAGCCCGACCTTGCCAAGGCGAAGGCGGTGCTGAACTGGGAGCCGAAGGTCGCGCTCGAGGACGGGCTGAAGGAGACGATCGCCTACTTCAAGCACTCGCTCGACATCGCCTGACCTGCTCGCAACGTCCATCGTCCGCAGCGAGCTTCCGCCATGAGCGCACCGGCCGGCATCATCAGCGATTTGCGGGCCCGGCTGGACTCGAAAGCCGCGTTGACGAGGTTGGTGCTGCTGCACAGCGCCGTTACCTGCCTGTCGCTGATCGAGGTCGCGACCTTCCAACTCTCCATCGACTTCAACCCGAGGCGCCTCTGGATCGCCGTTCTCGTGGCAGCCGGCTTTTCCGTCGTCTCGCTGCTGTTCGCCTCCGCCCGCTTCTGCTTCGGCTATTTCGTCGGGTTCTATTTCTACACGATGATCCTGGGCTTCCTGTGGATCGACGTCTTCTCCGACTACAATTACCCGCGATTGCTTGCCGGAGTTTCGGCAGCATTGGCGCTGCTGCTCTTCCTGATGCCCATGTTGTTCATCCGGGCGCCGCTGCGGCAGTTCGCGCCCATGTCCAATGCCCGCTTCGAGCATTTGCTGACGCTTATCCTCCTGGTCTCCATCGTCACCATCGCCGTCGCTTCGACCTACAATTTCCGCCTGGTCTCGATCGCGAACATCTATGACTACCGTGACACGCTCGAATTTCCAGGATTGCTGCGATATCTCATCGGATGGGTTTCCAGCACGCTGCTGCCGTTTGCATTCGCCAGCTACTGGCTGCTGGGTCATCGGTGGCGCGCAGGACTGGCGCTGGTCCTGCTCCTGCTGTTCTATCCCATCACCCTGACGAAGTTCGCGTTCTTCACACCGGCCTGGTTGATCGCGCTGGTCGTGCTGTCGCGCCTCCTGGAGGCGAGAGCATCGGTCATCGCCTCGATTTTCGTCCCGATGCTGATCGGGCTGCTCGTGATCTGGGTGACGGAGGCGAGCCTGAGGAGCATTCCCGGCAGGTATTTTGATATCGTCAATATCCGGATGATGGCGACGGCATCGGGCGCGCTCGAGCTCTACAACGATTTCTTCGCCAGCCACCCGCTGACCTGGTTCTGCCAGATCTCCGTTCTCAAGCCGCTGATGCATTGTCCTTACGATGAGCCGCTCGCGGTAATGATGCAGAACACCTACGACTTCGGCAATGTGAACGCCTCGCTGTTTGCGACCGAAGGCATTGCGTCCGTCGGCCCGTGGCTGGCGCCGCTGACCGCACTCGCAGCAGGCCTCGTGCTGGCGCTCGGCAACCGCGCCTCCGCGGGCCTGCCGCCCCGCTTCGTGCTGATGTCGTCGGGTGTGCTGCCGCACATCCTGCTTAACGTGCCGCTCTCCGTCGCCTTGCTCACCCACGGCACCGTGCTTCTGTTCCTGCTCTGGTACGTGATGCCCCGCACCCTGTTCGAAACGAAGCCCTGACGCCGTGCGCATCCTGATCCTCAACGCCGACTATCCGCGCTTCCTCGCCTGGCTCTACCGGCGCACGCCCGGCCTCGAGAACGCGCCTTACGCGGTGCAGATGGCAGCGCGGAACGCCAGCCTGTTCGGCGTCGCCGATTTCTATTCGCGCAATTTCGCCGGCCTTGGGCACGCCGCCGCCGACATCCATGTCAATAATCCCTGGATGCGGGCGGCCTGGGCGCGCGAGCACGGCCTTGCCGTGACCGAGCCGCCGCCGCCCGGCACGCCGGCCGCGCGCGATGCCGTTCCCGGCTGGCTGCAACGCGCAGTCGCCCCCTTCAAGCCGGTGCTGCGGCCGCTCGCGCGCAAGGTCGGCCTCAGCCCGCGCCTCGATGCCGAAGCAGAGAAGATCCTGCTGGCGCAGATCGAAGACTTCAAGCCCGATCTCGTCCTCAACCAGGACCTGTTTCACGTCGACACGCGCCTCGCGCGCCGGATCAAAGGGATCGGCCGCCCGATCCTGATCGGCCAGATCGGCATCTCGCCCTCACACGGCGAGGACTGGTCGGTCTACGATCTCATGATCTCGCAGATGGCCGCGGTGGTGGACTTCTTCCGTGCCCACGGAGCGCGCGCCGAAGTGGTCCATCTCGCCTTCGACCCCGACATCCTCGACGTCCTGCCGCCGCCGCCCTCGCAAGAATTCGACGTCACCTTCGTCGGGGCCGTGTCAGCCGATCACCAGCTTCGCGTCGCGCAGCTCGAAGCGGTGGCGCGGCGCTACGATCTCAAACTGTTCGGCAGCGGCCTGCACTCCCTTCCCGCCTCCTCGCCGCTGCACCGCTGCTACCAGGGCGAGGTGTGGGGCGTGGAGATGTACCAGGCACTGCGCGCCTCCCGCGTCACCCTCAATTCGCACATCGACATGGCCGGCCGCGAGGCCGGCAATGCCCGCCTGTTCGAAGCGACCGGCGTCGGCGCGTTCCTGCTCACCGACTTCAAGGACAATCTGCACACGTTGTTCGCTCCCGAGCGCGAGGTCGTCGCGTGGCGCAGCGTCGAGGACTGTCTCACGTTGATCGATCGGTATCTCGCCGACGACACGGCGCGCCAGTCCATAGCCAAGGCGGGACAGGCCAGGACGTTTGCCGCACACACTTTTCGCCGGCGTGTCGAAGAGATCCTTGGTTACATCGGCTGAATTCCGCATCGGCAGGCGGAGCAATACTCATGATCCGTCCGCCCTTGACGGTCCCGGCCAAAATGGCCAAAGTGCACAGCGGGACCGCTATCTCTCTCTAATCACAGCGATTTTTTCGAGGCTCACGATGGAACACGTCGAACAAGTTCGATTCGGCGACCAGCTCTACGCGATCATCGTGCGGGCCTCGTTCCGCGAGCCGGGCATCCACTTCTTTTCGACGCCGGAGCTGTCCCAGCAGCTCGCCTTCATGAGCCATCCGCAAGGCAAGACCATCGAGCCCCACCGCCACAACAAGGTGACGCGCGAGGTGCACTATACCCAGGAGGTCCTGCTGATCCAGAAGGGCAAGCTCCAGGTCGATTTCTACACCGTCGAAGAAAAATATCTCGAAAGCCGCGTGCTCGGCGCCGGCGACATCATCCTGCTCTGCAGCGGCGCTCACGGCTTCCACGTGCTCGAGCCGCTCGAGATGTTCGAGATCAAGCAAGGTCCCTATTCCGGCGAGAACGACAAGACCCGGTTTGCCGAAGCCTCCCCGTCCGAAATCCGGATCAAAGGCCCAAACCCGTGACCGCACCGTTCATTCCCGTCAACACGCCACTGCTCAACGGCAACGAAGCCGATTATCTCGCCGAATGTATCCGGACCGGATGGATCTCCTCGGAGGGACCGTTCATCAAGCGCTTCGAGCAGGCGATGGCCGAGGCCGCCGGGCGGCGCCACGGCATTGCTGTCACCAACGGCTCGGTCGCGCTCGACATCGCCGTCCATGCCCTTGGGCTCGATGAGGGGTCGGAAGTCATTATCCCGACCTTCACGATCATCAGTTGCGCCGCCGCCCTGGTGCGCGCCGGCCTCGTCCCGGTCGGGGTCGACTGCGATGCCGCGACCTGGAACATGACGGCCGAGGGCGTGGAAGCTGCGATCACGCCGCGCACGCGAGCGATCATGCTGGTCCACATCTACGGTCTGCCGGTCGATCTCGATCCGATCCTGGCGCTGGCCCGCAAGCACGATCTGAAGGTGATCGAGGACGCCGCCGAGATGCACGGCCAGACCTATCGCGGCGCGCCCTGCGGCAGCTTCGGTGATGTCTCGACCTTCAGCTTCTATCCGAACAAGCACATCACGACCGGTGAAGGCGGCATGATCCTCACCGACGACGACGCGCTCGCCGATCGGCTGCAGGGCTACCGCAATCTCTGCTTCCAGCCGCAGCAACGCTTCGTCCACGAGGAGCTCGGCTGGAACGCGCGCATGACCAATCTCCAGGCTGCGCTTGGCGTCGCCCAGGTCGAGCGCCTGCCGCGCACAGTCGAGATCAAGCGCCGGATCGGCCGGCTCTATGATGAACATCTCGCAGGCCTCAACCGCATCCGCCGCCCCGTCGCCTGCACTGGCTATGCCGACAACATCTACTGGGTCTACGGCGTCGTGTTGAACGACGACGTGCCGTTCGACGCCAAGGAGGCGATGCGGCGCCTCGGCGAAAAGGGCATCGGAACGCGGCCGTTCTTCTGGTGCATGCATGAGCAACCGGTGCTGCGCGGGATGGGCCTGATGCGCGACGAAAGCCATCCGAATGCGGAATACATCGCCCGGCGCGGTTTTTACCTGCCGAGCGGGCTTGCCCTGACCGACGACGAGATCGCCCGCTCTGCCGCGGCGCTGAAGGAGATCCTGGCGTGACGGTGTTCGCCGACTACGCGCCCTGGTATGATCTTCTCTATCGGGACAAGGATTACGCGGCCGAGACGGCATTCGTCGAAGCGCGCCTGCGCGACCACGGCGTATCCTCGGGCATGCTGCTCGATCTCGGCTGCGGCACCGGCCTGCATGCGCTCGCCTTCGCGCGCCAGGGGTGGAGCGTCGCCGGCATCGATCTCAGCGACGAGATGATCGCGCGCGCCAGGACGCGCGCCGGGCAGGTCGGACTGTCGATTCCGTTCCGACAAGGTAATGTCTGCGAGACAGGTGCCGAACGCGATTTCGACGCTGTGGTGTCGCTGTTCCACGTCGCAAGCTATCAGACCAGCCGCGATGCGCTGACGGCCATGTTCCGCACGGCCCATGCGGCGCTGAAGCCGGGCGGCGTCTTCTTTTTCGACTATTGGTATGGCGGCGCCGTGCTGGCGCAGGGCGTCGAGACGCGCGTCAAGGTGATCGAGCAGAAGCCGTTGCGCCTCACCCGCATTGCGCAATCCGATCATGACGAACAGGCCGCGACCGTCACCGTGAACTATACCCTGTTCTGCGAGGACATGGATCGCGCCACGATCAAGCGTGTCGATGAAGCGCACCGCATGCGCTACTGGTTTCCGTTCGAGATCGACGCGGCGCTTGCGGCGAGCGGCTTCCAGCGCGCCGCTCACGCCGCATGGCTGACGCAGGACGCGCCGAGCTCGAAGAGCTGGGCGGCCTATGCAGTCGCCAGAAAGAGTGTTGCACCGTGAGACCGCTGCGGCTCGCCGTGATGCTGGAACAGGCACTCGAGGTCGGCGGCGGCTTCCAGCAGCCGCTCAATGACCTGCTCTGGCTGCGCGACTGGGCGGCCAAGTCGGGCAACGAGATCGTGGTGTACTCGCCCTATCCCAAGACCCTGGACATCCTGAAGGAGTTCGGCGTCGCGGCGCGCCTGCTCAAGTTCGGCCCGCTCGACCATGTCTTCCTGTTCCTGAAATATTGCGGGCCGTTCGATCTCGTCCAGATCGCGCTGAAGCTGAAATCGCCGTTCGAGCGTGCGCTGATCCGCGACGGCATCGACGTCGTGCACTTCACCTCGACCTCGAAGCGGCACCTGCTGCTCTACGAGCTGCCGTTCATCATCACGATCTTCGACGGCTGCCATCGCGACGCGCCGGAATTTCCGGAAGTGAGGACGTTCGGCGAATTCGAGCGCCGCGAGATCCTGTTCGGCCTCGCCAGCACCAAGGCCGCGGTGGTGATCGTCAACGCGCCGGAGCTGGTCGACGATCTCTGCCGCCGCTATGCCATGGAAAAGGAGCGCGCGGTCTGCATCCCGTTCTCACCCTCCACCTATGTCAGCCAATCCACGTCCGACGCCGCCGACGACGAGGCGGTGCTGGCGAGATACCGCCTCAAACCGGGCTATCTGTTCTATCCGGCGCAGTTCTGGCCGCACAAGAACCACATGACGCTGCTCGCAGCGCTCGCAAGCCTGCGCGAGCGGGGCATTACCGAACGGCTGGTGCTGTGCGGATCGGATCGCGGCGGCCGCGACAAGATCGATGCGGCGATCCGCGCCTACGGCTTGTCGGACCAGATCTCCATCATCGGCTTCGTCGAGTCCGCCGAGCTCGGCGCGCTGTATCGCGGCGCCGCGGCGCTGGTGATGCCGAGCTATTTCGGCCCGACCAATCTTCCACCGCTGGAAGCCTGGGCGGTCGGCACGCCGGTGATCTATCCCGAGGCCTTCAAGACCCAGGCCGGCGACGCGGCGATCCTGTTCGACTATGACGACCCGCGCTCGCTCGCGGATGCGATCGTCAGCCTGCGGACCGACGGCACGCGCGAGCGGCTGCGCGCGGCCGGTCAGCTCCGCCTTGCGCAGTTTGCCGAGGAGACCAACGCCGGCCACCAGCAATTCGCCCGCCATCTGGAACGGCTGAAGCACCGGCTGGCACTGACCGCGCGTTGAATAGCAACAGCTAGGCAGGAATCAGCGCCCGCAACCGCTCGCGCAGAGTTGTGCTCAACAGCGAGCTTGCGAGCATGCCGACCGCGGCCAGCCAGATCGCGCATTCCACGATGAAGTGCACGAGCCCGCTGCCCGGCACCAGCGCGATGATCGCCTGCCCGATCAGCCAGCCTGCTCCCACGATAACAACGGCCATGAGCATCAGGAAGGCGATGTGCCTTCCCGGATGATGCAGGGTCTGGCGCATGACGATCAGCGCGAGCAGTCCGAACTGGATGAGGACGTCGCTTGCGACCACCGCGAGCGCGGCACCAAGCGGCCCCAGATGCGGGATCAGGACGAAGGACAGCGCCAAAAAGACGACAAGCTGAAGTCCCTTGGTCCGGATCAGGAGATCGCCGCGATTGCTGTGATTGGCAAAGACCAGAGCCAGCAGCGATGGCGCGACGGCCGCCGAGCCGAGCAGCAGCGTCACCGTGAGCGGCGCGTCATAGGGGATGCTGCCATGGGTCCACAACGCGAAGAAGTCCGGCCAGAACGGCAGCAGGCCCGCGACGATCAAGCAGGCAAGGGCTGTCACGAACACCGAGCCATGGGCATAGAGCCGGCGCAGCCGATCCTTGTCGCCGACCGCGTGGTCGTGGCCGAGCTCGGCGGCGAGCGGCAGCGTCACCTGGAGGCAGAGGCCGCGCACCAGGCTCGCGATCACGCGCGTCAGGCCCCATTGCGCCACCGCGACGCGGTTCGTGACCAGCGCGGAGACGAGCAGCACCGGAACATTGACGAGCGCAAGCTCGGTGATGTTGGCGACTGCAAAAGGCACCGCGCGGCCGAATTGCCCGAGGCTCCAGCGCAGCGATGGCGACACCAAAGGCGGCTTGCCGGCGCGGCGCAGGAACGGGAACAGTCGCGGCGCGTCGAATGCAGCGAGCAGGATCGCAAACAGGAGCTGCATCGACACGAAGGCGATCGCAACGGCAAGCAGGCTGCCGAACAAGGCGAGCGCCGCGAGCTGGGCGATCTGCCCAAGCAGCAGCGCGGCGTTCTGCAGCCAGACCGTCCGGCCATAATGGCCGCGCACCCGATAGAGGCCGGAAACGAGGTTGGCGGGCACGGTCAGAAGCATGCCCAGCGTCATCACCAGCATCGCTGCATCGAATGTCGGCGCGGCCTGAAAGCCGAGCACGGCCGATGGCGGCGCCAGGACCACAGCCGCGCACAAGAGGCCCCCCAACACCACCACGATGGCGAGATAGATCCGCAGCAGGGCCGAATAGAAATTCGCGGTGCGCCCGTCGCAATCGGCGCAAGCCTTGAACGCGAGAAAGCGGTTGATCGCGCGAAGCTGCAATCCGGCATCCGCCACGACGACGAGGCTTCCCGCCGCATAGATCGCGAGCCAGGCCGCGAGCATGTCGCCGGTCCAGACATGCAGGAACGCCGGGATGAGCAGGAGCTGCTGAGACAGGCCCAGCGCCATCTGGACCAGGTTGGCGGACCAGCCCTGCAAGAGGCGGCGGCCGCGACTGATGCCGGCAGGTCTGCTCGAACCGTCGGCCGTGCCGGGCGCGTCAATTTGCTTGTCGGTCAAGCCGCGTCCTTCCCGTCAAGCAATCGGCCGCGCGCCCACAAGCCCTCAGAGCCCATCCGACTCGCCGTTCTTCGGCGTCGAACGCGGCACGAAGGGGGAGAAGGACGGATCGGACGGGCCTGGCATCATCAGCTTGCCCACGGCCTCCGCAGGCGGCGGCGGGGGAGCGGCGGCTTCCAGCCGCTGGAGCACCAGCACCTCGCTGCGCTCACCCTGCTTGAACGTCACCTCGCGCGGCTGCACCGACGTTAGCGACCAGCCTGCGAGCGATTCGCCCTGTCGCAGACGCACGACCTTCTGATCGGTGCGGTTGACGAGAATTGCGATCGCATCGCCCTCGCCCACCACGGCCCCGACCAGCGACAAGGGCGGCGGCGCCTCGACCGGCTTGGGCGGCGGCGCCGGACTTTCCTCGACCGGTGATGCGGCGACAGCGCGCGGCGGCGGCCGGCGCATGGCCGAGAAGATCGGGCGTTCCTGGGTCGCGGTCAGCGCCGAGAGCGGCACCGACCACAGCGGATTGCCGCGAGGAATGGGCTTGCCTGGCGCCTGCTGCGCGGGCCGCGCGATCGGCTTCATCGTCCCGACATCGACACTTTCAGCAGGATTGCCCGCCGCGTCGTCCGACAAGACATCCACGCGCGATGAGGTGGCCGCCATGGTCCCGGCCATGCCCAGAACCATGCACAGCGCGGCCAATCCTGTCGGCCTCAGCCACCTGGACATCGACATTCCCCTGCGACCACCGGCCGCGCCACGCGACGGCGAGGCATCCGCGCCAAACTAGTTCCGATCGGCGGCGTCATCAACCCACGCCGTCCCGCCCAAGACGACGCGCAGGCCCCAATCTGCCCCGCACCTGTTGCAAAGCATGAATATGTTGCCCGATGGCCACGATGGCTGAAAATGCAAAGCGGAACAGGGAGGAAGCCGGCGCAAATGGATATCCGTTCATTGCAGACCGTTGCGGCGCCATGAGATCATGGCATGGGCGCCGGGCCCCGGCACGGGCTCCGGTTGCATGTTTGCGATGATTTCTTTGCTGATTTGAGACGAGCGGATGGCTGGACCGAGAATGGCAGGTGGGAGGATCGGATACGGGCTGCGATCCGTCATGCGCCACTCGCTGGCCACGCTCCTCGCCACCACGGCGCTCGGCGTCGTCGCCGCGCACGCCGTGGACGGCACATGGACCGGCGGCTTCTCCGACTGGACGGATCCGACCAACTGGTCCTCCAATCCGAGCGTACCCGACGAGACCGCAACCTTCACCAACACCGGAAGCACGGCGGTCGACAACAACAACAGTGTCGTCAGCATCGGCACGATCCAGTTCGCGAACACCTCGCAGGCTTATACATTCACGATCGGCAACCCGTTCATCGTCAACGCCACGGGCATCATCAACAACGATACGGTCAATACCCAGACCTTTCAGGTCACCTCCGGCAACAATCTGGTATTCCAGAACAGCAGCACCGCGAGCGGCGGCGCCGGGGCCGTGACGATCACGAACGATGTCGGCGGCAACGTCAACTTCATCCAGGACAGCACGGCGGGAACGGCAAGTCTCGCCAACAGCGGCTTCGTCACGTTTGAGGATTCGGCCTCCGCCGGCGGCGCCCAGATCACCAACAACGCCACCGGTCAGATCGATTTCTTCACCAACGCCTCGGCCGGCACCGCGACGATCAACAACGGCGCAGGCGGGGTGCTGAACTTCCACAACACCACCACAGCCGCCACCTCGTCCATCATCAACGACGGAACGGTGAATTTCGACGGCTCCGCCACCGCAGGCAGCGCCACGATCACCACCAACAACGGCGCGACGACGAACTTCTCGGGCACGTCTAGCGGCGGCAGCGCCAAGTTCATCACCAATGCCGGCGGCACCGTCGACATCTCAGGCTTGACCAGCGGCGGAACAACGGCCGGCTCGATCGAGGGCGCCGGCAATTATGTTCTCGGCGCCAACACGCTCACCACCGGCAGCCTCAACACCTCGACCCAGGTCGACGGCATCATCTCCGGCACCGGCGGCCTGACCAAGGTCGGCACCGGCACGCTGACGCTGGCCGGCACCAACACCTATACCGGCGCAACCACGATCTCGGCCGGAACGCTCGCGATCTCGGGCTTTGGCAGCATCTCGTCATCCAGCGTAGTCACGGTGGACGCGACGTTCGACATCTCCGCGTCCGCGGTTCCGTTCAACGCCATCACGACGCTCGCCGGCAGCTCTTCCGGCCTCGTCAACATGGGCACCAACGGGCTGGTGATCACCAACGGCTCGACCGAGTTCGCAGGCGTGATCCAGGGCACCGGTGGGCTCGAGGTTTTCGGTGGAACGCAGACGCTGTCTGGCGCAAATACCTATAGCGGTCCCACGCAAATCGACGCGGGTGCGACGCTGGCGCTGAAAGGCAGTGGCTCGATCGCGAATTCGCTCTACATTGGATTTGCCGGCGCAGGCGCGACCTTCGATATTTCCCAGACCACGTCGGGCGCGTCAGTCACCCAGCTCTTCTCATTCGGCGCCAACGGAGTCGTTGCGCTTGGATCGAAGACGCTGACCGTCACGGTCGGCAACTCCTTTGGCGGCGTGATCCAGGATGGCGGCATCGGTGGTGGCACCGGCGGCAACCTCGTGATTGCGAATGGAGCCGTACAGCAGCTCTACGGCGTTAACACCTATACGGGCACCACGACGATCGCGAGCGGCAGCGAGCTGGCTCTCGTCAACAGCGGCGGCAGCGACGGCCGCATCGCGACCTCGAGCAATGTCATCGCCAACGGCATCTTCGACATCTCATCGTTGAGCACCGGCACCTCAATCAAGTCGCTGTCAGGCTCGGGCAACGTCAGTCTCAGCGCCAACACACTGACGATCACGAACGGCAACGGCACCTTCGCCGGCGTCATCGACGATGGCGCCGCGGGTGGCGGCCTCACGCTCGCCGGCGGCACGCAGACGCTTACCGGCGCCAACACCTACACGGGCGCTACCGCCGTGAACGGTGGCACGCTGGTGGTGGACGGCTCGATCCTGAATAGCCCGGTCACCGTCAACGCCGGCGGCACCCTCGCCGGCAGCGGCACGATCGCCGGCGTCGCGGTCAATGGCGGTACGCTGGCGCCCGGCAGCGCGGCGAGCCCGTTCGGCCCGATGACGATCAGCGGATCGCTGACCTTTACCGCCGCCTCGACCTATCTGGTGCAGGTCTCCTCGACCAACGCCAGCCTCACCCAGGTCACCGGTGCGACCGACCTCGGCGGCGCGACCGTGCGCGCGAACTTCACCTCGGGGACGGTCAAGAAGCAGTACACGATCCTGACCGCGGCCGGCACCCTGGGCGGCAGCACCTTCAACCCGACCGTTTTGTCGAACATGCCGACGCTCAACGCGACGCTGAGCTACAACACCAACAACGTGTTCCTCAACGTCAACGTCAATTTCGCGCAAGGCGGCGGGCTCAACGTCAACCAGCAGAACGTCGCGAACACGCTGACCAATTTCTTCAACACCACCGGCGGCATTCCCGCGGCCTTCGCCGCGCTGTCACCGGCGGGGCTGACCACCGCCTCGGGCGAGCTCGGCACCGGCATCATCCAGTCCGCGATCAATGCCGACGGCCAGTTCCTGAACCTGATGCTCGACCCGACCGTCGTGGGACGCAGCGGCGGCTTCGCCAAGGCGGGCAGGGTCCCCCAGTTTGCCGAGAGCGATAACGCAGCCTCTTATGCGTCGATGCGGCCGGCCACCGCGCGCGAGCGCGAGGCTTATGCGATGGCGACCAAGGCGCCGCTACTGTCCTCGCAGCCGAGCAGCCGCTGGAGCGTCTGGACGGCGGGGTATGGCGGCTCGGCCGAGGTCGGCGGCAATGCCACGGTCGGCTCGCAGGATTTGACCGCGCGGGTCTGGGGCGGCGCGGCCGGCGCGGACTATCGGGTCTCGGTCGACACGCTGGTCGGCTTCGCGCTCGGCGGCGGCGGGCTGAACTACTCGCTCGCCAATGCAATGGGCTCGGGCTCGGCCGACCTATTCCAGGCCGGCGTCTATGGCCGGCACAATTTCGGACCGGCCTACATCTCGGCTGCACTCGCCTATGGCTGGCATGACGTCACCACCAACCGCACCGTAGCGCCGGGCGGCTTCGACCAGCTCCAGGGCCGCTTCAAGGCCGACACGTTCTCGGCCCGCTTCGAGGGCGGCTATCGCTTCACGACGCCGCTGATCGGCATCACGCCCTACGCTGCGGCGCAGGTGACGAACTTCAACCTGCCGAACTATTCCGAAGTCAGCCTCAATGGCGGCGGGCTGTTCGCGCTGAATTACGCTTCGCAATCGCTGACCGACACCCGCTCCGAGCTCGGCCTGCGCACCGACAAATCGTATGCGATGCAGAACGGCGTGCTGACGCTGCGTGGCCGCGCCGCCTGGGCGCACGACTACAATCCGGGCCGCGCCGTCACCGCGCTGTTCCAGACCCTGCCGGGCACCAGCTTCGTCGTGAACGGCGCCAGGGTCGATGCCGACTCCGCGCTGGTCAGCGCCAGCGCCGAGATGAAATGGCTGAGCGGCTTCTCGATCGCCGGCACCTTCGACGGCGAGTTCTCCGGCAACCTCACCAGCTATTCCGGCAAGGGCGTGTTCAAGTACTCCTGGTGAGTTGATCCAGAGCGTTTTCGAGCGAAGTGGATACCGGTTCGTGTGAAGAAAACGCGTCTAAACAAAAGCCTAGCGTCCTATTTCCCCGCCTGCCACTGGCCCGAGACGCCCAAAATCACCCTGACGCGCCCTGTGCCGGCGTCGCTCAGCGCCGTGGTCTGCGGCACCTGGACGTCAAGCTGATCGACGAACAGGAACGGCATGCCGGCCTCGAGATCGTAGAGCAGCCTCTGGAGCGCCGGCTGCTCGAGCTCGCAGCTCACGACGAGGCCGACGAAGCCGTCCTTCGCTTGCGCGCCGGACACATCGACCTGCGAGGACTGAACCTGGCCGCCGACATTGCCGACCGCAGCGGCAACGCGCTGCAGCAGATTGGCGCCGGCGACCGTCACGGTCGGCCCCTCCAGGAAGGGCGTACCGGGATGCTCGGCCATCGCCGCCGCGGCGTTCTTGGTGCCGCCCTTGCGGCCGCGAAACTGGTCGAGCAGGTTCGAGGTCTGCGCCAGCGCCTGGCGATGGGCGAGAATTTCAGCGATCGACAGCCCCGCCGTCAGCAACAGCGCGCCGGCAACCGCCACATAGAGCGTGACCGCGATCAGCGGCGAGCTCGCGAGCGCCCGCGCAATCGCATTGTTGCCAGCGGCCTTTGCGCTGCTCATGGCACGTTCCTCGGCTCGATCTGCGCCTCGATATGGAAGCGCTCACCGGGATCGGAGGAGTTGCGCGTGGTCGGGGCGTAAAAGGTCGCGCGGGTGAAATGCTGCGACTGCTCGATCAAGGGGATCAGCGAGGGCGCATCGCGGGTGATGCCGCCGATCTGTACTTTGTTGCCCGCCAGATGCAGCTCGGTGACATAGGTGTGGTCCGGCAACACCCGGCTCAGCGTTTCCAGCACGATTACGCTGGCCGGCGTCTCGTATTTGCGGCGTTCGAGCAGTGCGAGCGGCGAGCGCTCGCCGCCGTCGCTGCCGCGGAGCGCGGCGCGGCGCTGGGTGATCTGCCGTTCGAGCTCCCTCTCCTGCGCGCTGAGGCTGTCGGCCAGATAGCTTGCGGCGACCGATCCGGCCACCGCTGCGACGGCAGTGAGAGCCAGCACCGCCTGCAGCGCCCGGCTCAGCCGCGCCGGGTCGACCGCGCCGCGCGATCTCTGCTCGAACACCTTGATGCGTCCGCCCGCAGTCGCCTCCGTCGCGATCGCGACCGCCGACGGATGGAAGGACGCCACGGCCTCGACATAGCTCATCGCCACCTTGCGCGGCGCCGCGGCGATCTCGGTCGTGATGCTGTCGCTGCCATGCGGCGCCGGGGCGCGGCAGCCGAACACGGCTTCGCTCGCGTTCCACGGCGTCAGCCGGTCGATCTGCGCCCGCACGATACCGTCGAGGAAATCGGCCGCGCGCGCCGGCAGCTCCAGCGGACGAAACAGGAAGCGCGAGGACTGCAGCACGATCTCGACGCGGCTGCCGCGGACGATCTGCGCGAGATTGGCGCCTGTGAACTTGCCGTCCGCGAACGCGATCTCCTTCGGGGCGTTCTCCGCCTTCGCCGCCTCCAGCGCGAATGCACCGGTCTCGCTTTCGACCAGCCGCACCACCCGCGGCGACACGGTCCGCTCCAGGGCGCGCACGACCGTAGCGGCCACGGTGCCGGTCCAGGCATCGAGAATGGCGCGAAGGGAATCGAGCGAGCTCATCTCACAGAGGCTTTCCGGCGGAGCCGTCGACGGCGTTGTGCCACGACAATACACGATACGGCTCATCGCCGCTTTCGAGAAGCAGGATGACGATCTCGGCCGAGCTCCGCCGATGCGACGGCAGCTCGACCGCGACCGTCAGCCGGTACGCCTTCGAGCCCTCGACCGTCGCATTGGTGCCGCCGGCAAGCCCGACCAGGGCACGGGAATCGACGTTCGGGTCGGCGCGGTCGCGCAGCACCTGTTGCAGCATCCCGGGCGTCATGCCCGGCAGCGCCGCCACCACCTGCGGCGCGGCGTCGAGCACGTTCACCGCCCGCATGTTGCTGAACACGGTGACGAAGGGCAGCACACGCTCCACGACCGCGGCCGGAATGCCGCGCACCAGCCAGAGCTCCTCGCTGTGCGGAAACGGCGCGTGGCGCGGCAGATAGGGCGCGCCGAGCGTGCGATAGTAGGAATCCTCCGGATTGTCCTGGCCGGGCTCCGTCGACGAGCGCCAGGCGAGGATCCGGTCGGCATAGACGGGCGCATCCGTCGCGGACACACCGAGCGCCGTCATCAGGCCCGACAGCAGCGGCTTCGGCGCCATGTTGAGATCGACGCGCGCAGCCTCCGAGCGGAACGTCACGCTCACCCGACCGGCTCCGACGCGGGCATTGAACGTGCCGCTGGTCGGACGCGTCGCCTCGTTCTGCGCAGTCAGACGGTAGGCCGCAAGTTCGATCCCCGCGTTCACCAGCGCATCGGCCTGCACCCTGTCGGCATTCACGGCGACCGTGACCGCCGTGTTGGTAACGTAGGTCAGGTAGATCAGCGCCAACGCCGCCAGCGCCGCCAGCATCCAGAGCACCGCGACGACGATGAAGCCGCGGCCGTCGGCAAGCGTAGCCTGGTCGCGCCTTGCGCCGCTCACAGCTGCTGCTCCTGTTTCTCCGCCTGCTGCGGCCGAGTGCGGGCCGTGACGCAAGTCGCCGGATTCTTGGCCCGCGCGCATTCGGCCGGCGCCGTGATGTGCGGGACTACCGCGCCCGAGACCGCGAGCACCTGCCCGGTCCCGCTGTCGCGCACGGTGATACGGATGCGGTCCGGAAGCTGCGCCTGCCCGCGCCAAATCGGCTGCCACTGACCGTCCGGTCCGGCATAAGCGAAGCTCACGCGGAACGGCGCCCGGATCAGCACGACCTGATCGACGAAGCGGATCTGTCCGTCGGTCGGCATCGGTTGGAACGGCGCGCGCTCGCGCACCAGCGCGAGTCCCTGCGCGTCGGCTTTTTCGATCAGGCGGACGAATTCGAGGCCCGGACGCGTGCTCGGTCCGATGGCCGTGCGCAGGAAGGTGACCGACAATTCGGCGCCGTCGAATAGCGGCACCCTGGCATCGCCATTCACTGTAATTTGCTCGGCAACGGACAGATCGGCGACGATGCGGTCGAGCCCGGTTGCGAGACGCTCGGCTCGCTGCACGCGAGCGATGCCGCGATTCCAGTTCGGCAGCCATTGCGCCGTCACGGTCGCCAGCGCTGCCAGGATGACGGTCATCAGCAGGGTTGCGAGCAACACTTCGAGCAGGGTGAAGCCGGCCTCATCGGCCAATGCGCGGCGCAGCCGCTTCATTGCCAGGCTTTTCATTGCGAAGCCCTCGGCACCAGCTTCACCGTCGTGACCTGGATGGCGCTGCCGTCGGCGTGCTGAAGGCGCAGATTGACGGCCAATGGCACGAAGCGATCGCTGGCGGGATCGCCGCCTGGCACGTTCATTGGCGCAACGTCGACCCGCCAGCGGCTGCCGGCGAGATCGCCGCTGCGCCGGCCGGGCTTCAGCAGGGAGCGCGCCGGCAGGTCCGCAAGCAGGGTCTCGGCGGTACCGGCGAGTGCCAGACGCTGGTCGATCGCGCGCGTGCCCTTTGCCGTCGTGGCGATGACGGAGCCGATCGTCCCCAGCACAACCGCGATGATCGCGAGCGCGACCAGCGCTTCGATCAGGGTGAAGCCGGCGCTATCAGAGCAGCTTCTGCGGGACAATCTCCACGCCTCCAGTCAGCCAGTTGACGCGCACCTCATATCCCATGCCGGGCCGCGCCAGCGCGATCACCCCGCCGCACGACATGCCCGATGGAAAGAAATCGATCGACCGCCCCGCGGCCCGGTCGGCACAGCGGGAGGCCAGCATCGCCTGCACCACCACGTCGCCGGGCAAGCGGATGGTCCGCCCGGTGACGCCGGAACGGATCGCGCGCGCCTCCGCATCCACCTGGGTCGCCACCCTGGTTTGCCGGCGCAGCGCGGCGTTGCGGTCGGCTTTCAGCAGCGCCGCGGTCTCGACCGCATAGCTCTCCAGCCTGGCCCGCGTCGTCGTGCGCGGGACAGCCGGCAGGATGATGGCCGCGAGCAGGCCGATGATCGCGAGCACGCACAGGATCTCGATCAGCGCAAAGCCGCGCGTCTCGCCAATGCCCTCAGCGCGCGCCGCTGACAATGTCGGCCGCCGTTCCACTGCCGCCTTCCTGACCGTCGGATCCCAGCGAGATGATCTCATAAGGCGAGCTCGCGCCCGGCGCGCGATAGACGTAGATGTGACCCCAGGGATCGCTCGGCACCACGCCGCCGCGCAAATAGGGCCCATTCCAGCCGGCCTGGTTGGAGTTGCGGGTCAGCGCGGAGAGGCCTTCGTTTGAGGTGGGATAGCGGCCGAGATCGAGAAAGTAGAGATCGAGCGCGCTGGAGAAGCTCTCGATCTGGATCTTCGCCGCCTTGGCCTTGGACTCGCTGAGATAGTTCAGCACCCGCGGGCCGACCAACGCCATGATCATCCCGATGATGGTGATGACGACCAGCATCTCGACCAGGGTGAAGCCCGCCTCCCCGCGGCCCGCGCGCCGACGGCCCCGTTTTGACGATCGATGTTTCGTCACCTCAAATCCTCCAACTATCAATTCAACCGACAATCTGGCTCACCGACATCAGTGCCGTCATCACCGACGTGATCAGGCCGCCGACGACCAGCGAGATCGCGATGATCGCCGCCGGGCCCGCGATGCCGACGGCGCGATCCAGCGTGCGCTGCAATTTGGCCTCGTAGAATTCAGCGACGCGGCCCGACAGCATCGGCAATTGCCCGGTCTCGTCGCCGAGCCGGAGCATGCGCACCGCCATTGCGGGCAGCGCCTCGGTCTCGGCCAGCGCGTCGGACAGCTTCGAGCCATGGCGAACGCGGTCGGCGGCATCGCTCCAGACCGCGGACGGGCCTGTGGTCGCCATCATGTCGACGAGGATTCGCAGCGTGATGGTGAGATTGACGCCGCTGCCGAGCAGCAGGCCGAGATTGCGGCAGAACAGTGCCGTCCGGTACGCGCTCATCACGTTGCGGATTGCCGGCAGCCGCGTGATCGCATTGGCGACGGCGCGGCGAACGCGCTCTTGCCGGAGCAGGAGCCACGCCACCCCGATAGTGGCCGCAAGACCAGCCAGCACCGCATCGGAATTGCCGCGCAGGAAGGTGGAGATGTTGAGGAAGACGCCGACGACGGGATCGATCTTGGCGCCGAAATCCTGCAACACGGATGCGAACTGCGGCAGCACGAAGGTGAGGAAGAACAACAGCACGCAGCCCGCCGCTCCCAGCACGAACAGGGGATAGCGGATTGCATCCGACAGCCGCCGTCGCAACGCCTCGCTGCGGGTGCGCTCGCCGGCCAGCACCTCCAGCACCTGGTCCAGCGATCCCGAGGCCTCGCCGACCCGCACCAGCGCGATATACATCGGCGGGAACAGCCCCTCATGCCGCGCCAGCGCTTCGGCAAAGCTCTCGCCCGCGACGACGCGCGAACGAATGTCCGCAACGACCGGACGCAGCCGGCCGAAATCGGGATCGGCCGCGAGCAGCTCCAGTCCGTCGTTGATGCGGGCGCCGGCGCGCAGCAGCAGCGCAAGGTCGCGGGTGAAGATGGTGACGTCTTCGGGCTTCGGCCTGTTGAAGAGGCTGAACACACGGCCCGCCGAGCCGCCCTCTTCCGGCGTAACGTTGTCGACCAGCACGAGACCGAGCCGCTCGATCCGCTGCGCGACGTCGCCGGGCGCGGGCGCTGCGATGGCGCCGGAGACCAGTTCGCCGTTGGCGTTGAGCGCGCGGTAGCGATAGTTCGGCATGCGTTAGCGCACCGTCGTGACGCGGAAGACCTCGGGCACGGTGGTAAGCCCCGCCCGGCATTTGGCCACCGCATCCTCCAGCATCGTCGTCATGCCGCCGCGCATTGCCGCGGCGTCGATCGAATGGGAGTCGGTCTGCGGGCCGATCAGCGCGCGCACCTCGTCGGACATTTCGAGGATCTCGAACACGCCGTTGCGGCCGCGATACCCGGTGCCGCCGCAGCGTTCGCAGCCGCCGGCCTCATGCACGACCTCGCCGCACTTGAAGCCGATCACCGCAAAGCGCGGATCCTCGGCGAGATCCGCCTCGGTCAGCGCATGCGGGACCTTGCAGCGATCGCACAGCACGCGCACCAGGCGCTGCGCCACCACGGCGCGCAGCGTCGACTTCAGCAGGAAGCCCTCGATGCCGAGATCGATCAGGCGCGGCACGGCGGCCGCGGCGGTCTCGGTGTGCAGCGTCGTCAGAACGAGATGGCCGGTGAGTGCCGCGTGGATCGCGATATGCGCGGTCTCGGCGTCGCGGACCTCGCCGACCATGATCACGTCGGGGTCCTGGCGGACGAAGGCGCGCATGGCCGAGGCGAATGTCAGCCCGATCGACGGCTTGACCTGGGACTGGTTGATGCCGGGAATCTCGTACTCGACCGGATCCTCGATGGTGAGGATCTTGCGGGTGGGTTCGTTCAGGATCGACAGCATGGTCGCGAGCGTCGTGGTCTTGCCGCTGCCGGTCGGTCCCGTGACCACGATCATGCCGTGCGGCATCGCGAGCAGCCGCGTCATCACGCTTTCGTCGCGCGCGGCGAGACCGAGCTTGCTCATCTCAAGGAGGCCACGGTCGCGCGGCAAGAGGCGGATGACGGCGCTCTCGCCGTGCTGTGTCGGCATGGTCGCGACGCGGACGTCGATCTCGCTGCGCCCGACCCGCACGCGGGCAGCGCCGTCCTGCGGCAGGCGCCGCTCGGCGATGTTGAGGCTGGCGAGAATTTTGATGCGCGAGATCAGCGCCTGCGGCGGAATGCCGTGCGGCGACGGCAGCGCGCGCAACAGGCCGTCGACGCGCATGCGCACCGTAAGACCGGCACGGAACGGCTCCACGTGGATGTCGCTGGCACGCAAGTCGACCGCGCGCTCCAGGAGATCGTTGAGCGCGCGCACCACCGGCGCACCGCTGGCGAGATCGCGCAGGCTCTCGATGTCGTCGTCGGACTGCTGCGCAACGCTCCTGCCGCTTCGATCGGCATTTGCATCGTCGGCATCGGCCCGTTGATCGAGGACGGTGGTGATATCCTCGTATGAGGCGACGACGACATCGACCGGTGCTCCGAACACGATTTCGGCGGCGCGAATGGCCGCCGTGTCGGAGGGGTCGGCGACAGCCAGCCGGAAAACATCGTTGGGCGCACTGAAGGGAAAGATGGTGGATTCACGCAGGAAGCGGCGCGAGAAGCCGTCGAGGCAAGGCGTGGCCGCGAGCAGTTGCGGAAGGCTCAGCCGCGGCAGACCAAAATGGTCGGAGACTTCATCTGCGAATTCGGCCGCGGAAAGATCGGTGGCCTCCCACAATTCACGCAAGGGACGCGTGAGCGCGGGATTGGCTGATTTGTCGACATGGGCATGCGCCCGCGGCGGCAATGAGTATTTTTCCAGGAGGTGCTGTCGGAAGCTATCTGCGGAGCGGTCGCGCATCGCATTCACAGCATTGACCTTGTTACCTGAATGCAACAACCTCGACGGGACATGGAGCGCCCTTTGCCCTTGACTTATTTATTAGCAAAAACATAATCGTGGCGCAAATTATTGCGCGTCCGAACCAAGGGGGATCGGACGCAATTTTCAGTCACTTCCAGCGTTGGCAGGCGTATTTTGTTTAAGGTGGTCCAACCGCTTTTGCGCCTTCGCTCAGCGTTGTCTGGAACGCTCCTGCTATTGTCGTCCGCCTTCGTGCTCGGCGCCTGCATCGTGACCGCCGACCAGTCGATCGAAGCCGATCCAAAGGACCCGCGCGCCCAGGATATCGCCGACAAGGTCCGCTCTCTCGATCTCCAGCCGCGTCAACCTGCGGATGCAGGCGCCAGCGGCATTGCGCAGGCAAGATCATCGAAG
This sequence comes from Bradyrhizobium sp. ERR14, assembly GCF_014198235.1. Classification (NCBI taxonomy): domain Bacteria; kingdom Pseudomonadati; phylum Pseudomonadota; class Alphaproteobacteria; order Hyphomicrobiales; family Nitrobacteraceae; genus Bradyrhizobium; species Bradyrhizobium sp. ERR14. Next base: position 556,635 of record NZ_JACIHD010000002.1, read on the forward strand.
CCGGCGATCTATCTCAGCGATGGTGCAACGCCGCAAGGCGGCACGCTGGCCGAGCGCGACGATGCCGGCGGCAGCGGCTACGACCTCAATTTCGAGAACGCGCCGGTCGCCAGCGTCGCCAAGGTCATCCTTGGTGATGTACTCAATGTCGGCTACACGATCGACCCGCGGGTACAGGGAACCGTGACCCTGGCCTCGGTGCGGCCGGTGCCCAAGGCGGATGCACTCTACGTGCTGGAGAACGCGCTACGCATGTCCGGTGTCGCGCTGGTCCGTGACCGCACCGGCTATCGCCTGCTGCCGGCGCCGGAGGCCGGTCCGGGCGGCGTCGACCGCTCGTTGAACGCCGCCGCCGGCCAGGGCGTCACCGTGGTGCCGCTGCGCTACGTCTCGGCGCAGAACATCTTCAAGCTGCTCGATGCCTTCGGCGTGAAGGCCCAGACCATGCGTCCCGACAGCGCCCGCAACACGCTGCTCGTCAGCGGCAGCGGCACCGACCGGGCGACCGCGGTCGACACCATTCTCTCCTTCGACGCCGACTGGATGCGCGGGCAATCGGTCGGCATCTTCCCCGTGCGGAACTCGACGCCGGAGCCGCTTATTGCCGAGATCGAAAAGATCATGGATTCAGGCGAAGGCGGCCTGGGCCAGAACGTGGTGAAATTCCAGCCGATCGGCCGGCTCAACTCGATCCTGGTGGTCAGCCAGAAGCCCGAATACCTCAAGCGCGCGCAGACATGGATCGCGCGGCTCGACCGCTCCGACACTGACGGCGTGAACCTGAAATCCTATCCGCTGCGCTACGGCAACTCCAAGGCCGTGGTGGCGCTGCTGAATGAGATCCTGTTCAGCCAGAGCGCGACCAGCAGCTCCTCGCTCGACAATTCCGCGGGCCAGATCTCGCCCGGCTCGGGCATCGCGACGTCCTCGTCCGGGACCAATCCGATCGCCTCGCTCAGCGCACTTCCGACCGCAGCCTCAGGCGCCGCAACCCCGGTCACCGGCGCTCCCGGCTCGTCGCTGGCCGCGCGCCCCGCCCCGGCGGCGGCCGGCGTACCCGGCCAGGACAACGGCTCCGGCTCGCTGCTCGGCACCGGCGCAAAGCCCGTCAACAATGCCATCCTTCAGAACGTGCGGATCACGGCCGACGTCACCAACAACGCGGTGCTGGTCTATGCCAACGCGGAATCGCAGCGCGTCGTCGAGCAGACGATCCGGCAAATCGACCGGCCGCAGCGCCAGATCGCGATCGAGGCGACGATTGCCGAAGTCACGCTGAACGACGCGTTGAACTACGGCGTCCAGTTCTTCATCGCCAGCAAGCACGGCTCGGTCTCCAACGTCATCGGCGGCGTCAGCAACAGCGCCGCGGTCGGCAGCAACATCGAGCAGCAGACCGGCGCGGTCAACGCTGCCGCCGGCGCGCTGCTCGGCCGCGCCCTGCCCGGCTTCAACTTTCTGATCGGCGCGGAAAACTCCCCGCGCGTGGTGCTCGATGCGCTCCACAACGTCACCACCGTCAAGGTGCTGTCCAACCCGTCGCTGGTCGTGCTGGACAACCAGCCGGCGACCTTGCAGGTCGGCGACCAGGTGCCGTTCTCGACCGGCACCGCGACCGTGCTGACCGCGAACAACACCGTCGTCAACACCATCGACTACAAGAACACCGGCATCATCCTGCGCGTGCTCCCGCGCGCCAACGCCAACGGCAATGTCGTGCTCGACATCGAGCAGGAGATCTCGAGCGTCGCGGCCGGCAGCACCGGCTCGCTGACGCCGACGATCTCGCAGCGCCGGGTCAAGAGCTCGATCGCGGTGACGAGCGGCCAGACCGTGCTGCTCGCCGGCCTGATCAGCGAGACCGAGAACAGGCAACGCCAGGGCATTCCGATCCTCGATTCCATTCCCGGCGTCGGCGACGCATTCTCGCACCAGGGCACTACGCGCGCCCGCACCGAGTTGATCCTGTTCATCCGCCCGACCGTCATCAAGGACGGCGTCGATGCGCACGTCATTGCGGAGGAGATGCGCAGCAAGATGAACAGCCGCCTGGTCGGCACCAGCAATCCCGTGGTCACCGTGAACCCGCCCAAGGCGGCGCGCTAGGGCGTGACGGATCAGGCGGTGAAGGTCGCGATGGGCCCTGCGCTCGCGCTCGCCATCGCCCTGCTGCTCAGCGTGTTCGCAAGCCTCGTCACTGCCCCGGGCGCCGAAGGCCTGTACGGCGCGTTCCTGGCCGCCCTGATGCTTGCGGTCGCGGCGAACGATGCGCGCCACTGTCGCATTCCGAACGAGCTGACGGGCGCCGCCTTCGCGCTCGGGCTGCTCCGTGCCGGCGCGTTCGTGCCCGATATCGGCGCGGAGGCGCTGCTCTGGCCGCTGACCCGCGCCGCAGCCACGGGGCTGCCGCTGCTGATGCTGATGGTGCTCTACCGCCGCTGGCGCGGCCGCGATGGGCTGGGGCTCGGCGACGTCAAGCTCGCCGCGGTCGGTGGCGCCTGGCTCGACCTTGCGACCGTGGTCGCGGTGATCGAGCTTGCGGCGTTGCTCGCGATCGGCGCCTATGTCGTCAGCGCGGCCCTGCGACGGAAGCCGCTGCGCGCCACGGCCTTCCTGCCCTTCGGGCTGTTCCTGGCGCCGGCGATCTGGATCGGTTGGCTGGGCGAGACCTGGTACACGAACTGGCTCGGCGGCTGGCCGGGCTGAAGGCGAGGATCGGGACCATTGCGGGTCCTGCTCCACATCAAAACGCGAAAACAACCCCATGCACAGTAGACGGGGGCAGCGTTATCAATGACTTACCTGACGGTACGCGCCTTGCGGAGTTTACGTGGCGGTCAGTGCTCGCGGCTCGGCGCCCATTCCAGCGCGCGCAGGCGGGCCTGCGCGATCTCTCCGCGCGTCATCTTCGTGGTGACGGCATCACGGATCCTGGCTCGCGCCTCGCGCGCCGGCGGAGGTGCGGCGGCCGTGGACAGATTGAGCCATTTGGAGGCTTCGACGATATCCTGCGGCACGCCCTGGCCGCGGTCGTAGAGCAGCCCCAGCGAATATTGAGCGCGGCTGTCGCCCTGCTCCGCCGCGCGCCGGTACCACATCGCGGCTTCCGTGTAGTTCTGCGGCACGCCGCGGCCGGTCTCGAACAGGAAACCGAGATAGGACTGTGCAGCCGCGTTGCCCCGCTCGGCGAGCGGAATGAAGATGCGGGATGCCGTGACATAGTCCTGACGATGGAAAGCGGAGACGCCCTGGCGGAACGATTGGGCATGGGCCGGGATCGCGAAGGTCAGCGTCAGCAGAATGGCGGCCCAACCCCACCCCGCCCTTCGCCAAAAACCGCGCTCCTGCGGCGCCGCACGGCAAAACCCCGGATTCTGGCTGTCGAGGGTCTTCATGCCGCCCGCGCTCCCTGCATATGTAGCCAGACTAGTCTGCAGGCATCCCGAAATCCATAGCGGTGCCAGACACAAAAAAGCTCCGGGCGCATCGCGCCCGGAGCTCGTCGATTGGGTGGGCCTAGTGATACCCGCCAGCCGTAGCCGGCGTCGTGTCCGGATTGTTGCCGTTGATCTGGTTGTCCAGATAGGACAACACGTTGCCGGTGGTGGCTGCGCCGAGATTGTTGACGATCACCGAGCGGCCGATCCGGGCTCCCGCAGTGCCGCTGAGGGCAAAGGCGGTGCTGAGATTCTCGGAGATGTTGCTGTTGTTGACCTGGACGTTGGACGATCCCTGCACGTTCACGCCGACGAAGTTGTTGTGGATGGCCGTGTTGTTGATCAGCACCCGGGTGCTGCCGCCATTGGTGTTAATGCTGATCCCCGCGCCAGCAGCCGCAGTGCCGTTGTGCGAAATGACGGTGTCGCGGATCATCAGCATCGAGTTGAAGTTCGACGGATTGGAGAAGATGCCGGTTCCCGACGCGCCGTTGAAGTCCCTGATAAAGCAATGCTCGATGACGACCGAGGCCGCCTGGAGGATGTTGACGCCTTTGACGCCGGTGCCGGCTCCCTCGATGTCGAGGCCGCGCAGTACGATGTGATCGGTCGCCGCAGCGTTGATGTTGACGCCGTTGGTGCCGGACCCAAGGATGCTGCCGACGACACCTTCGCAGTAGATCGTCATCGCCTTGGTGATGGTCACCGTGCCGAAGCCCGCGGAATCGAGGCAATTGATCTCGCCGCCCGCGGCGGTCTTCGAAATCGCACCGGCGAAGGTCTTGCACGGCGCGGTGCGGCTGCACGGATTGACGTCATCGCCGACCCCAGAGACCCACGTTCTGGTCGCCTGGGCATGAGCCGGCTGCGACACGGCGAATGGCAAGAGGAATCCCGCGACAAGAGTCCATAGAGCAATACGACGCATATTGAACCTCCAAAATTGAACGGAAAAACTTGACGTTGTTGCCAGGCTAGAAGCTTCGAAGGACCTAGTGATACCCGCCGGCGGTCGCCGGGGTCGTGTCCGGATTGTTGCCGTTGATCTGGTTATCCAGATACGACAGCACGTTGCCGGAGGTCGCCGCCCCCAGATTGTTGACGATCACCGAGCGGCCGATTCGCACTCCCGCACCGCCGGTAAGGGCGACGCCCGTACCCAGATTCTCCGAGATGTTGGTGTTGTTGATCTGGACGTTGGCCGATCCCTGCACGTTCACCCCGACGAAGTTCTTGTGGATGGCCGTATTGATGATCAGGCTCCGCGAACTGCCGCCGTTTGTATTGATGCTGATCCCGGCGCCGTCGGCGGCGGTGCCGTTGTGCGAGATCACGCTGTCGCGGATCATCAGCATCGAGTTGAAGTTCGACGGGTTGACGAAGACGCCGACCCCGCCCGCGCTGTTGAAGTTCCTGATGAAGCAATGCTCGATGACCACCGAGGCCGCCTGGAGGATGTTGACGCCCTTGATGCCGGTTCCGAATCCGTCGATGTCCAGGCCGCGCAGCACGATGTGATCGGTCGCGGCGGCGTTGACGATGACGCCGGAGCTACCCGCTGCGAGGATGCCGCCGACAACCCCTTCGCAATAGATCGAGATCGCCTTGGTGATGGTCACGACGCCGAAACCGCCGGAGTCGAGACAATTGATCTCGCCGCCCGCCGCCGTCTTCGAGATCGCCCCGGGAAAGGTCTTGCATGGGGCGGTGCGGCTGCAGGGGTTGGCGTCATCGCCCACGCCGGACACCCACGTTCTGGTGGCCTGGGCATGAGCCGGCGATGCAATCACCGGCACGAACAATCCTGCAATCAGAGCCAAGAGTGCAATTCGACGCATTTCTCTTTCTCCCGATATTGAGCTGGGATCCCAGCTTGTTGCCATGCACAAGTCTTCGCCGCAGCAGCCTGCGCGTCGCGCGGCCCTCCGGCATCATTGTCGATATTTCGTTGAAACTTTCCCCCCGCCGCTTTCGGCGCTCGCAATACGGCCTTTGTGTTCAAATGATTGGATACGCAACACTATTGGGAAAAACGGAAGGCAGGCTTCTTGCCACTTCGCACCACGCAACTGTTGCGCGACAGACGGCGAGCTTTCTAGTGGTCGTGCCGGAACAGGCAAGGTTCAATTCGACGTGTACATTTTATGAGGAATTTCACGCCATCAACGCGCCTAGGGCGTCGCCAAACCTCGTCCAAGGAAGCCGCTGGTGACGGTCAGGCCAGAAGCGATCGCAAACACGAGGTGCATCTCACACGAATAGCAATGCGATCCGCCTGCCATGACAGCAATGATCGCCCGTGCTGCGTCGATTCGACGCGACGCGTGCCGTCAGCTCAGCAGAAAGCCATGTTCGTGCAGGTTGTGAAAGAACTCGGTCAGCATGTCGATCACAGCCGCGTCGTGGCTCCCCGCCGGTTGAGTCCACTGCTCTGCAGTCTGCGTACTGGCCGGCGCGGGCATGGCGTCCGGCAGCTCGGACGGGACCGCCGTTGAGATTCCGCCCTCAGTGAAATTGAACGCAAAGCCATCACCGGAGGTGCCAAGCCCCGCAGTCGCGGGCGGCGCTGCGCCGATAGCACCGTCGCCATTGAGATCCTGGTAAAGCGTCGGCTCCAGCGCCTTCAGCGATGGATCATTCCCCAGCACTTCGGGCGCCGCCGCGAGCGTGGTCAGGAAGTTGCCGCTGCTGTCGGTGCTCCAGACGGAATAGTGGGCGTTTGCCGAATTCTTCCAGACCACGTCATAGCCGCCGCCTGACACCCGCTCGGCGCCGATCACCGACCACGTGCTATAACTGGCCGCATTCACCACAGACCCGGCGTATTTCAGCGTGGGGCCGGTGCCGGCGGCGTCGTACAGATAGTAGTTGCCGCTGGACAAGACCGCACGGGTCGCTCCGAACGCCTCGATCGTGACGCCGCTGACGGGGACGACGGGAAGACCGATCGTGCCGTCACCGTTGACATCCTGATGGAGCGTCGGCTCCAGCCCTTTTAGAGACGCGTCGGTCCCCAGCATCTCCGAAGCCGACCCGAGAGTCGTGATGAAGTTGCCGGTGCTGTCCGTGCTCCAAACCGAATAATGGGCATTTGCCGAGTTCTTCCAGACGACGTCGTATCCACCGCCCGACACTTGCTCGGCGCCGATCACCGACCACGTGCTGTAATTGGCCGCATTCACGACGGAGCCAGCGTATTTCAAGGTGGGCCCGGTGCCGGTCGAGATGTCGTTCAGGTAATAGGTGCTACCGGATAGGACCACGCTGGTCGATCCCAGCGCTTCGATCGTGCCGCTGCTGACGAGGGGGGCAACGGGGACGCCAGTCGTGCCGTCGCCGTTGATGTCCTGATGGAGCGTCGGCTCCAACGCCTGCAGCGACGCATCGGTGCCAAGCACTTCAGGAGCCGCGGCAAGTGTGGTCAGGAAGTTGCCATTGGCGTCCGTGCTCCAGACGGAGTAGTGGGCGTTCGCCGAATTTTTCCAGACCACGTCGTAGCCGCCGCCCGACACCTGCTCGGCGCCGACGACCGACCAAGTGCCGTAATTGGCAGCGATCACAGCCGCGCCCGCATATTTCAGCGTAGGTCCGCTGCCGGTCGAGATATCGTCCAGATAATAGTAGCCACCAAACAGAGCCGCCGCGGTCGACCCGAACGCCTCGATCGTGACGCCGGGGATGGTGACGGCGGACAAGCCGATCGTGCCGTCGCCATTGAGATCCTGCTGCAGCGTCGGCTCCAGCCCTTTCAGAGCCGCGTCCGTCCCCAGCATCTCGGAGGCCGAGCCGAGAGTCGTGATGAAGTTGCCGGTGCTGTCCGTGCTCCAGACCGAATAATGGGCATTTGCCGAGTTCTTCCAGACGACGTCGTATCCACCGCCCGACACCTGCTCGGCGCCGATCACCGACCACGTGCTGTAATTGGCCGCATTCACCACAGACCCGGCGTATTTCAGCGTGGGTCCGCTGCCGGTCGAGATGCTGTTCAGGTAATAGTTGCCGTTCGTCAGGGCCACGCTGGTCGATCCGAACGTCTCGATCGCGCTCGGCACGAGGCTGGAGGCGGCCACCGTGGCGCCCCCGAACTGGAAATATTCGACGCCGGTGACGGTATCTGTGCCGTCGGGCACGCCGCTGCGCTGGTCGACCAGCGTGAACGTCTGCGTCGCGGAATTGTACGAAACCAGATAGTTGGCCCGGCTGCCCGAATACACCGCGGTGTCGGTGCCCGAGCCGCCGATGATGGTGTCGTTGCCCGCCCCGCCGGTGATCGTGTCGTTGCCGCCGCCGCCGTTCAGCGTGTTGGCGATGGCGTTGCCGACGATGGCGTCGTTGCCGGATCCGCCGATGGCGTTGTCGATGTAGGAGCGTGCGTCGCCGTTATAGAGATAGGCGTTGTAGACGTTGCCCGACGCGTAATGGCCGTTGCCCAGATATGCCAGTTGCACCGAGGAGAACACCGACGAGGCGCCGGGGTTGAGATTGATGCTCAGGTTGGTCGTGTAGTTCGACAGGTCGTAGGTATCGACGCCGCCGCCGTCCCAGACCGTCTCGTAGATGCGGTTGGCCGAGCCGCCGACGCCGCCGCCCGGCGCGAGCTGCCCTACACCGTTGATGAACTCCTGCCCCGTGGTCGGATTCCAGGTGTAGACGGTGCTGCCGCTCTGGGTCGTGTAGTCCGCGCCGTACATCGTCTGCAGCGCGAGGATATCGTTGGCCATGTAGGTCTGCGAATATCCGTACGCTTCGTTGGTGTAGCCGGACGTGGTCGAAGCGCCGACATAGCTGCGATAGCTCATGACGGTGTATTCGCTGTCGTCATGCGCGCTCGGCACCGCGACGTTGCCGGGGCCGCCGGCCTCCTGGCTGTGCTTGAGGCCGAAGGCATGGCCGAGCTCGTGCAGCGCGGTGGTGAAGTAATAATTGCCGAGCTTGGCCAGCGAGAAATTGTATTGAGTGCCGAACCAGACGTCACCGCCGGACGCGTAATTGCCGGGATAGTAGGCGTAGGCGGTCGGATTGGCCGCCGGCGACTGCGCGATCATGATATCGGCGCCGTTCGTGCCCGCGTACTGGATGTCGGCATTGGTGTAGCTGAGGATCAGCCCGATCGCGTAGTTGATGGCCGCCTGGATCTGGGTGGGCGCCGAGGCAAAGCCCGAAGTGGTCGGCTCGCTGCTGCCGCCGTAATAGGGATTGGGGTAGTCGCTGGATGCGTCAGGAAAACTATAGGTGATCGTGCCGGTCCATTTGTAGCCGGACAGCAGGCCGTCGATCTCGGCGTTGTTGGTGGCACTGACATTAACAGCGGTGGCCAATGGACTCTCCAGAGCAACGCGTCGCGTGCGATTCGGGAAGAAAGCACATGATTCTAGCTTGAGAGTTAAACGTTTGGTTTAAATTGGGCAGCTCCGCCTGCCCCTCTTCCATAAGACTGTGTTAGCCATCAGATTCCGTAGTCATACGGGACGCGAACAACAGCCTCGGTTCCTGCGGCACCCGTAATTGCAGGGTTTCATGAAGCGACGTTCACTCATAGCCGGTCTGTTTGGCGCCTTGATGGCGCTCGCCGGGCTCGACCATCAACCCTTCGGAGGATTCCCTGTCATGGTGGAGAAGGCCAAGGCGGACGACAGCGGCAAGGCGGCGCGTGCGCCCTCCATGCCGATGGCCCGCGATCCCGCCGTCGCGGTGGCAGAGGAATACGAAGCTGCCCGCCGCAAGGGAACGCGCCAGGCGCTCGAGCTCTTCATTGCGCGCCACGGCGATGATCCCCTGGCCGAGCAGGCACGCACGGAGTTGAAGCGCCTGTCGCGCTGATCGCTCGGACACCGCATCAGGCATGGCATTTCGGCAGGCGGCATCGGCGCCGGGCCGGCTTGTCGCGTGGTCGTTCGGCACTATGGTAGGCCCGTAATCTGTCCCGGAGCCTCTCAAGATGCCCTTTCCGCATGCCTCGGATGCCCTGTCGCGCTTCACCGTGCTCGATCTGACCCGCGTCCGCTCCGGGCCCACTTGCGTGCGGCAGCTGGCGGACTGGGGCGCCAATGTCGTCAAGATCGACGCGCTGACCGAGGATGCCGGCGGCGAGCAGCCGGGCGGGCCTCGCCGGGGTTCCGACTTCCAGAATTTGCACCGCAACAAGCGGGCCATGACGCTGAACCTGAAGGACGAGCGCGGGCTCGCCTTGTTCAAGCGCCTCGCCGCCAAGGCCGACGTCGTGGTCGAGAATTTTCGGCCCGACGTGAAGAAGAAGCTCGGCATCGACTATGAGAGCCTTGCCGCAATAAACCCGCGCATCGTCTATGGCAGCATCTCCGGCTTCGGCCAGGACGGCCCCTATCACAAGCGGCCCGGCTTCGATCAGATCGCGCAAGGCATGGGCGGGCTGATGTCGATCACCGGGGCGCCGGGCGAAGGCCCGATGCGGGTCGGCATCCCCGTCGCCGACCTGACGGCCGGGCTGTTCTGCGCCATGGGCATCCTCACCGCGCTGCTCGAGCGCGAGGTCTCGGGCAAGGGCCAGTGGGTGCAGACCTCGCTGCTCCAGGCCCAGATCTTCATGCTCGACTTCCAGGCCGCACGCTGGCTGATGGAGAAGGAGGTCGCCAAGCAGGCCGGCAACAACCATCCGACCAGCATTCCGACCGGCGTGTTCAAGACCTCGGACGGCTACATCAACATCGCCACCACGGGCGGGCGGATCTGGGAGCGCTGCGCCCAGGCGATCGGCGCACCGGAACTCTATGCCCATCCCGACTATGCGACGGCCCCTGCCCGCTCCAAGAATCGTGACGCGCTCAACGCCGAGATCGAGAAGCGCACCGTGACGAAATCGACCGAAACCTGGGTCAGCGAGCTCAACGAGGCCGGCGTGCCCTGCGGGCCGATCTACGCCATCGACCAGATGTTCGAGGACGCCCAGGTCAAGCATCTCGGCATCGCCCAGGACGTGCCGAACGACGAGGATCGCCACATCCGCCTGATCGGGCAGCCCGTGACGCTGTCGCGCACGCCGAGCAGCATGGTTGCGCGGCCGCCGGAATTCGGCGAGCAGACCGACGAGGTCCTGAAGGAATTCGGCCTCAGCGCGGACGAGATCAGCAAACTCAGGGACGCCAAGGTGGTGTGAGCCCCTCGCCTGACGTCGCCAAACGACAAAGCCCGGCGCGAGCCGGGCTTTGCTTCTTGTTGGACGCCTCTGTTGATCTTAGTACCTGGCGACGACCGGGCTGTCGAACTGGTAGTTGATGCCGGCGCGCAGGATGTGGTCGGTGAAGTGCGACGAGACATTGGCGCTGATCGGCAAGGCGGGCGACAGCGTGAACGGACCGGACGAGAAGCGCCCGAGATCCATGTAGAGATATTCGAGCTTGGCACTCCAGTTCCGGGTGATCTTGCCCTCGACGCCAACGCCGGCGGTCCAGCCGACGCGCGTGGTTGAGTTGGAACCGACCGATGTAATCGGAGCGCCAAAGGGCGCAATGCCGCTGAAGCTCGTCATCGTGCCTGTGGTCTTGATTTCGCCGAAGGCCAGACCGCCAGTGCCGTAGAACAGCACCTTCGGGGTCGCCAGGATACCAACGCGGCCCCGGACCGTGCCGAACCACTGGAGCTTCTGGTCGACCGTCAAGGTCGTGCCAGCCAGACCGCCGGGCGGCAAGAACGTCAGGCCGGGAAGACAGGGGCCGGCGACCGGCGCGACGGCAGTACCGACGCAGCTGAAGCCGGCGCTGCCCTTCTCGCCCGACCACTGGAGGTCGCCCTCGATGCCATAGACCCAGTTGGCATTTTGCCAATTGTAGCCGGCTTGGCCGCCCGCGATACCGCCGTTCATGTCGAACGCCCCACTGGTGATGGAGCCGGCCGGAGGCGCGATCGGTGTGCCAGTCGGGGTGTTAAAATAGGATACGTCGGTGCGCGAACGGCCCCAGCTGTAGCCGCCATTGGCGCCGACGTACCAGCCGGTCCAGCTCCACACCGGATCGACGATAGGCGCCTTCACATACGGTCTTGCTGCGATATCGGCAGCCAACGCGCCCGTCGCGAACAGCGACATCGCCGCTGCCATTCCAATCACGATCCGCTTCATGGAGAACCCCCTCCGCACAATTTTGTGATCAAAACATATGTCACCGCCTGCCCAAAGGCTGTGCCATGCCGGCAACATCCAGAAACAATCGCAGGGTGTGGCGCGCCGGACCACAACGACATGGCCTCCCTTTATGTAGTTGAATCCAATCGATTTATGCCTGTCGCGATGTCGCCCTGGTCCGTTGCGTCCATCCGACGCGGGAAAGCATGCCGTCGATCACCGGCCAGAACAGCAGGACGATCGCCAGCGTCGTGATCGAGCCGACCAGGCCGTTCGACCAGAACACCTTGAGGTCGCCGCCAGAGCCGATCATCGACAGACGAAAGGCATCCTCGGCGCGATTGCCGAGCACGAGCGCGAGGGTGAACGGCGCCAGCGGAATGCCGATCTTCTTGAAGACGTAGCCGACGATGCCGAAGCCGAGCATCAGCCAGATGTCGAACATCGCGTTCTGGATCGCATAGGCGCCGATCGCGCAGGACACCACGATCATCGGCGCCACCGCGGCAAACGGCACACGCAGGATCGAGGCGAAGATCGGCACGGTCGTCAGCACCAGCACGAGGCCGACAACATTGCCGAGATACATCGAGGCGATCAGGCCCCAGACGAAGTCCTTGTGCTCGACGAACAGCAGCGGGCCCGGATTGAGCCCCCACACCATCAGGCCGCCGAGCAGGATCGCCGCGGTGCCCGAGCCGGGAATGCCGAGCGCCAGCATCGGCAGCAGCGCCGAGGTGCCTGACGCATGTGCCGCCGTCTCCGGCGCGAACACGCCCTCGATTCGGCCCTTGCCGAAACTTTCGGGATCCTTGGCGAAGCGCTTGGCAAGGTTGTAGCCCATGAAGGACGCCGCGATCGCGCCGCCTGGGGTGATGCCGAGCCAGCAGCCGATGAAGGAGGAGCGCAGCAGCGTGGTCCAGTATTTCGGCAGGTCCTTCCAGACGCCGAGCACGACGCGGAGCGATATGCTTGCGGCGTGGCCGCGCAGCGCCAGCCGCTCCTCCATCGTCAGCAGGATCTCGCTGATCCCGAACAGTCCGATCACCGCGACCAGGAAGTTGATGCCGCGGAGCAGCTCCGGCGAGCCGAAGGTCATGCGGAGATTGCCCGACACGGTATCCATGCCGATGCCGGCGAGCAGCAGCCCCAGCGACATCGAGATGACCGTCTTGTGCTTGGCCTCGCGCCCCAATCCGACGAACGAGCAGAAGGTCAGCAGATACACCGCGAAGAACTCGGGCGGGCCGAACTTCAGCGCAAAGGACGAGATCATCGGCGCGAGGAACGTGATCAGCAGCACCGCGACCAGCGAGCCGATGAAGGAGGAGGTGAACGCCGCGGTCAGTGCCTCCGCCGCCCTGCCCTGCTGGGCCATCGGATAGCCGTCGAAGGTGGTCGCGACCGACCAGGCTTCGCCGGGGATGTTGAACAGGATCGAGGTGATCGCGCCGCCGAACAGCGCGCCCCAATAGATGCAGGACAGCATCACGATCGCCGAGGTCGGATCCATGGTGAAGGTGAGCGGCAGCAGGATCGCGACGCCGTTCGGGCCGCCGAGGCCCGGCAGCACGCCGACGAAGATGCCGAGCACCAGCCCGACCATCATCAGCACGAGCGTCTTCCACGTCAGCAGGACGGCAAAGCCGTGAAGCAGGAGACCAAAAGCTTCCATCGCGGGACCGCCTAGCGGCCGAAGGCCGCTTCGAGCGGCCCTTTCGGCATGATGACGTCGAAGGCGACATCGAATGTGACGAACATGATCGCCGTGAACACAAGAGCGGTGAGCAGCGACTTCCACAGCGCGATCTTGCCGACGAGGCGCATGAAGCCGGAGATCAGCAGGAAGCTCGCGACATAGAGGCCGAGGAACTGCATCACGAGGCAGAACAGCAGCGTCGGCACGAACACCGCCATGACGCGGCGGGCCTGTGCGCGCGTGACGAAGGTTCCGGACGCCGCACGCCGCGCCAGCAGCGCCACGATCAGGCCGTAAAGGCTGCCGCCGCCGAGGATGACCGAGAGATAGAACGGAAAATAGCCGGGTTCGGGCCCGGTCGAATCCCAGGACGCGCCGGTGCGCCAATTGTCGTAGCCGAGCGTGACGGCCAGCGCGAGCAGCAGGAGGCAGACGACGATCTCGATCGTGCCGGACGAGACGACGGAGGGCGAGTCGTCTTCAGGCGCGGTCGGATCGTCGACGACGATTTCTAGATCGGTTTGGGACATGCTCTGTTAGGGACGGAGTGCGTTCAATTCTCCCTCTCCCCGCGTGCGGGGAGAGGGTTGGGGTGAGGGGGAGTCTCCACAAGGACGGTGAGAATCGGACTCGCGGAGAGAGCCCCTCACCCCAACCCTCTCCCCGTAAGAACGGGGAGAGGGAGAAGAGAGAGGGACGACTACTTCGCGACGAATCCGGCTTCGGTCATCAGCGACTTGTTGATGGCATCGTCCTCCTCGAGGAACTGCACCATATCCTTGCCGGTGAGGAAGATCGGCTTCAGCGCCTGCTTCTCCATGTAGTCCTTGTACTCGGCGGTCTGCGTCACCTTGTGAAACAGCTCGACATAGAACGCCTGCTGCTCGGCGGTCACCTTGCCGGGCAGGAACATCGCGCGCAGCATCAGGTACTGGACGTCGACCCCCTCCTCCTTGCAGGTGGGGATGTCGGCCCAGGACTGGGTATCCGTCACCTTGCTGGTGTAGGAGATGCGCTCCTTGTCGAACACGCAGAGCGGACGCACCTGGCCGGCGCGCCACACTTCGAGATTTTCGGATGGATTGTTGACGTTGGCCTCGGTGTGGTTGCCGACCAGCTGGGTCGCGGCCTCGCCGCCGGACTTGTAGGGCAGATAGGAGAATTTTGCGCCGGTCTTCTGCTCGAGGAAGACGGTCAGCACGTGATCCTCGCGCTTGGAGCCGGTGCCGCCCATCTTGAACGGCGCGCTCGCCGCCTTCGCGGCCGCGACGAATTCCTTCACCGTCTTGGGGCCCGCGCTGTTGTCCCAGAGCACGAACTGGTCGAGCGCGACCACCGACACCGGGGTCAGCTCACGCCAGTTGAAGGGGATCTTGGCCGACAGCGGCAGCATGTAGATCAAGGAATAGGCGATCAGCACCTTGTTCGGGTCGCCCTCGCTGGACTTCATGTACATCAGCGCTTCCGCACCCGAGGCGCCGCCCTTGAGCGAGACGACGATCGGCTGCTTCATCAGATTGTTCTTCTGGATCGCGGCCTGCATCATCCGCGCCATCTGGTCGGAGGCGCCGCCCGCGCCTGCCGCCACCACGATCTCGACGGGCTTTGCCGGCTCCCAGCCTGCAACAGCCGGCGTGCCGCAAAGCGCGACTGTCAGCGCAATCGCGGCCTTCATTCCATGTCCCACGGGCGTCTTCCCTATGTTCTTGTTCGGATTGGAAATTCAGAGATGAATTCAACGACCATTGTGCTGGCGAATCCGGCCAAGTTCAAGCCATCCGACGTCATCCCCGTTATGACTTTGGAATGAGATGACGCAACGCAAAAAGCGGGCTCCTTGCGGAGCCCGCGCCTTGAGGCCTGGAGCTCGGCCCGCTGTCTACACGACCAATATGTCGTGCTGATTGAGCAGCACGCCGTTCTGGACGCTGACTACGGCGACCGCCGCGCCTTGCGTCCCGTCGGCGCTGTAATAGAGCGTCTGGTTGCCGGTGTCGAAATGGAATTGGGAGAAACCCGAGAACACATCGTCGCCGGAGGTCTCGAACGTCACGTCCATCCCTGCCGTCAACCCGCCGCCAAAGCTGCTCGCGGAGACGGCGATGCGGTCGTGCTCGGTAGTGTTGTTGAAGTCGCCGATCGTACTCGGACCGGGTGGCTGGAGGAAGGCGAAGGTGTCGTTGCCACCACCGCCGGTCATCGCATGGCCGCTGGCCGTGGCGATCAGGACGTCGTTGCCGCTGCCCCCGCTCATGGTCTCGCTCCCGTTGGTCGCGATCAGGATGTCGTCGCCGCCGGTGCCGGTCAGCGCGCTCGCGCCGGCCGTGTTGTTGATGATCGTTGCCGTGACCGCATTGGACGAGGTCGTTCCGTCGGAGGCGGTGTAGCTGAACGAGCCGCCGAGCGTCCCGTCGTCGGTGAAGAAGGCGTCTCCGAACGCGAAAGCACTGCCTCCCGAGCTCGTCGTGATACTGCCGAGCGAAAGATGGTCGATGGTGTCGGGGTCGGTATCGTTCAGGGCGAGAGCCCAGCTGGGGATCTGGACCGTCGCATTGGTGCCGACATCGGTGATCACGGTCTCGCTGACCGCCGTCGGCGCATCATTGGTGCCGTTGATGGTGACGGTGACATCCTGCGTGGTCGAGCCGCCATTGTTGTCAGCGATCGTCACCAGATAGTCCTGGGTCAGCGTCTGCCCCTGCGCTAGGAACTGGATGTCGGCATTGTCGACCGTGAAGTGCCAGGCGAGCGACCCGGCGCCGCCGGCCTCGCTGATGGGATCGAGCGAGAACGTTCCGACATAACCGCTGCCGTTCGGCACGAAGCTGGCGCTGTGGGTATCCCCCGTCTCGGCGTCGGAGAACGACAGCGAGCCCGCCGTGGATTCCGTGGCCGGCCCTGTCGCCGGGCTGACATTGACGGAATCGAGGATCATGCCGGTGTCATTGTCCTCATAGGAAAATTGCAGCAGCGTAGATGACAGCACGCCGTCGCCGAGCACATCGAAGGAATAATGGTTGACGCCGGCCGGCACATTGCTGAGCGACAGGATCGTGGCGCCGTCCCACGATACCGTGAACGGCGCACTGACGCTCTCGGGATCGCCGATGACGTCGAAGCTGACGAAATAGTGTTGGCCGGGCGTGGTCGCGACGTTCTGCGACAGCGTTTCCGGATTGCTCGTCGGCAACAGCTCGACCGAGTAATGGCCGAAGCTGCCGCCGAGCTCGAGCTGCGCGACGTGGATGTGGCCGCCGCCACTCACCGTCCAATTGGCTAAATTGCCGGTCTCGAAATCGCCGTTGAGGATCACCGGCGGCCCGGCGTCCTCGGTGACCGCTCCGCTGAGATTGGCCGCCGTAACCAGCGGATTGTCGTTGGCGCCGGCGATGTCGAAGGTGATCGTCGTCGAGGCCTGGTGGCCCTGGCCGTCATCGACCGCGAAGGTGAACTGGTCGGTGACATTGTCGCCGGCGAGCAGCGCGTCGACCGACGCATCCGCGACATAGCCGTAGGAGCCATCGGCGTTGAGCACCAGCGTTCCATGCGCGCCGGCGACCGAATTGCCGACATTGGCGGCGCTGCCGTTGACCTCGGTGATGGTCCGCGGCGTGCTCTGATCGACCGGCTGGGTGACGTCGAAGATGGCGCCGGTGGCGATACCCGTACCGGCATCGGGGCCCGCCGTGTCGGACGCCGCGATCGTCAGCGGCGTCAGGACCAGCGGATCAGCCGCGCCGTCGATGGTCACGGTGACGGTCTGGACCGAATTGATAAAGCCGTCCCAGACATTGACGTCGTATTGCACCGTCAGCGTCTCGCCGATACTCAAGAAGTCGAGATCGGCGTCGGGAATGCTGAAAGTCCAGTCGATGCTGCCGATTCCGGTGCCCGTGGAATCATGCAGCACCGTTGCGAGCGCCGATTGAAGGTCGACCAACGTCTGCGCCGGGGCGGCAAAACTATTGGCCGACCACACCGCCGAATTCAGCACGACGCTGACGGAATGCGTGTCCGACAGATCGACGTCATTGAAGCTCAGCGTTCCCGTCGGCACCGGGCTTGTGGTGTCCGGCGATTGCGATCCGGTCACGCCGGGCTGCTCGGACAGCGACGCGGATTGCGGCCCGCTGGTGATCACCGGCGCGTCGTTGGCGCCGGTGATGACGACGGAGACGGTCTGCGTCGAACTGGTCGAGCCGTCCGCGACCTTGATGTTGTACGTCACCGTCAGCGTCTCGTTGAACGCGAGATAGTCGAGATCGTTGTCGGCAATCGCAAAGTTCCAGTCGATACTGCCGGTGCCGGTACCCGTGGAATCGTGCAATGTCGTCGTCAGCGCCGCCGCGAGATCCGCCTGCGTCGCGGCGGGCGGCGTCGGCCCCGAGGTCGTGTCCAGCGTGACCGTCACCGTGTGCGTATCGCTGGTGTCCTGGTCGGTGAAGGCGAGCGTGCCCGCCGGGATCGTCGGCGTCGTGTCCAGGACCGGGGAGCCCGTCGTGGCGTCCTGCTCGACGACGGTGGAGGATTCCGGACCGCTGGTGATCACCACGGGCTGGTTGACCCCGAGAACGGTGATGGTGACGTCCTGGGTCGTGGAGCCGCCGTGACCGTCGTCGACCGTGACGTGATAGACAAGCTTGAGCGTCTCACCGCCGTTGAGGAAATTGGCGGAGGAGTTGGGAAACGCGAAATTCCAGTCGACCTCGCCGATCAGATGACCGGTCGAATCCTGAAGCGCGGTGCCGAATGCGGCCAGCAGCTGCGCATTGGTCAGCGGGATCGCTCCGCCGCCCGAACGGGTCGCGGTGACGGTCGTCGAGACGGTGTGCGCGTCGGCAAGGTCGATGTCGGTGAAGAGCAGGCTGTCATGTGCGGTGAGATTGCCGCCGGGGTCGACATTCTGATCCTCGACGAGCGCGGCCGATTCCGGACACGACAGGAAAAATGGCCTGTCGTTGGTGCCGACCACCGTCACGTTGACCGTCTGCGTCGAGATCCCGCCGGCATGGTCGTCGAGCTGCACCGTGTAGGTGATGTCGAGATGCTGGCCAGCCGCAAGATAGTCGAAAGCGAGATCGGGCGCGGAGAAGGTGGTGTTGATGGTGCCGGTAGCCGAGCCCGAGTTCTTGACGACGTTGTCGACGTGATAGAACGACATCAACTCGGCGTTGCCGAACGCGCCTGGCAACAGGCCCGCGGTGGCACCGGAGGCGGAGACGCCGATCACGGTCGCGGTGTGCCCGGTGTTGGCGAGGTCGTCATCGGTGAAGTTGAGCGCGACGTGAACCGTGTCGGGCGAGAGCGACAGCGTCTGGTTGGCCTGCTCGGTGACTGTCGCCGCCGTGGTCATGTTGATCACCGGCTTGTCGTCAGTACCGGTGATGGTGATCTTGACGGTCTGGATGGCGAAACCGCCGTGGTTGTCGAAGACCTTGACGTCATAGATCAGGACAAGCGTCTGGTTCTT
Organism: Bradyrhizobium sp. ERR14; assembly: GCF_014198235.1. NCBI lineage: Bacteria > Pseudomonadati > Pseudomonadota > Alphaproteobacteria > Hyphomicrobiales > Nitrobacteraceae > Bradyrhizobium > Bradyrhizobium sp. ERR14. Next base: position 575,336 of record NZ_JACIHD010000002.1, read on the forward strand.
GGCCAGGAAGTCGAGATCCTGGTCCTGGTCGCTGAAACTCCATTTGAGCTGCCCCGAGCCGTTTGAATCGCTCAGGATCTGCGATTGCATCGCGGTCTGGAAATGCGCAAGCGAGGCCGCCGGGACGATCGTTCCGCCCGAGACCACCGCGGAATGCAGCGTCGCCGACGTCGTATGGGTGTCGGTCCTGTCGCTGTCCCTGAAGCTCATCGTCCCGGACAGAGTGTGCAGCGTGGTTGAATCGTTGAGGTTGGCAAATTCGGTGAAGCTGCCCGTCGCGGATGACGAGGTGAAAACCGGCATGTGGTTGGTCATGGAAAAATCCCTGCCTGCGTTGCCATGGAGGCGCCGCCGCACGGGGGCGCGGCGACGTGACTGATCGGTCTGAGAAATCAGACGAGACTCAACGGTCTTGCATCAAAGCGTTGGCTTAGGGTCTTGATCTAGGAGCGTGGGCTTGTTCGCGAGGCCGTGCCCGGGATGGTTGGCAGCAATGAAATTGGCGCGGCTCGCGTCGTGGAAATTACGTCGCTTTGTCTTCAGTTCAATTTCAGTTCAATGACGTCCGGTTGCAGGACGGTCGGTCAGAACGCTTCGCAGAGTTCACGTCAACCAATTCGATTGGACTTAAAATCACTTGCTGGCCGGCCTGTCGGCACGAGGAATACGAGAAGGCATCATGCAACCTCTGCGATCTTATGCCTGAGCTCGTCGCGCCGTCAACGTGGACGCGTAACCGCAGACGCGCGCAACTGCGGTTCCGGAGGGCGGAACCGCTTGAAAGAGTTGTGACAATTGCAATTGCGCGGGGCCGCTGACGTTGGCTAGCAATCGCTTCCGCCGGCCGCCGCACCTGGGTCGCATACTCATTAATTTGTTGCCGCAGAGAAAACTCGCCCACGCTGTGAAAATCCGGCTATGAGCTATTCTTGCCTTGCGACTTTCGCCAAAGAGCGTCGGTAGTGCATAGCAACAACGCCGTTGCGCAGCGGCTTCGCCGAAACCAATTCGAGCTTTCGCGCGCTCGGCAAGCCGCTCTCGTATAGAGTGGGGCCGTGGCCGACGATCCTGGGGTGAACGAGGAACTTGTACTCGTCGATCAAATCCAGCCGATCCAGCTCAGCCGCGAGCTTGCCGCTACCGAGGAGCACGCCCGCCGGGGTCGCATCCTTGAGATTCTGCACGCCTGTTCGCAGATCACCGGCGATGTGGTGGCTATTGTTCCACGGGAAGTCGTTTCGCGTTGACGACACCACGTATTTCGGCTTGGCATCCAGCTTAACCGCCCACTCGCGCATCGGCGGCGGCACCTCCGCTTCGCCGCGGGCGACCGCTGGCCAGTAGCTCTCCATCATCTCGTAGGTGACGCGGCCCCACAGCATCGCCCCGCTCTCGTCCATGAGGCGAGTGAAGACGGCGTGTGTCTCGTTGTCGGCGATTCCTTGTTGGTGGTCGACACAGCCGTCTAACGTGACGTTGGTGCTGAAGATCAGTAGTCCCATGCGACAAGCATACAATCTTCCGATGCCGTAGTCACGCGGTTGAGTTTGAGTGGAATGTGATCAAACCGCTTTTGCCGAACAAGGCGCGGGGCGTTCCGAGGGTCGATGACCGGCGCGCGCTGAACGGTATTCTATCAGCTAAGCTCGGGTTCGCCTTTCACGCACATCGCAACACGATACGACAGATACGCTTCAGCGTACCTCGCTTTTGCAAAGCTTGGTGCTATCCGGCTCTGGCTCAGGTCTTATGGGTCCCTCATGCACCGCCGCAATTGTGGTCGCTATTCGATCACCTCGTCGGCGCGGACGAGCAACGAGGGGGACACAGTGAGACCGAGTGCTTTGGCGGTCTTCATGTTGATGACCAACTCGAATTTGGTTGGCCTCTCGACCGGCAACTCGGAAGGCTTGGTGCCTTTGAGTATCTTGTCCACATAGCCGCCCGCACGGCGCATCAGATCGCCCGCGTCGGCTCCGTATACCGACAATCCGCCATTGGCGTAATGTCGGAACAAGTAGATTGCCGGCAGATGATATTTCGCCGCCAGCGCGATGATTCGCGGAGCCTCGACATAGGTGAGAGGATCACCAAAATCGACTATCGCATCGGCGTGCTGAGCGGCGGCCGAGGCAAAGGCGGCGTCGAGTTCTTCGGCTCTGGTCGCCTCAACTATCGGCAGAACTATACCAAGCCTACGAGCCATGCTGGGTATCTCTTCCGCCAAGTAATGCCTTTGCATTGGGTTGTCGGGATTGACCAAGAGCGCAATCTTCGAGGCGCCGGGTACGAGTTCCCGAAGGATCTCGAGACGTTTAGCGAGGAAGTCATCCGGCACCATGGTCGAAAGACCCGTTATGTTGCCACCGGGGCGTGACAGGCCTTGGACGAGGCCGAGCTGCACGGGATCGGCTACCCCCACGAATACAATCGGAATGGTGGCAGTCGCCGATTTCAGGGCCATGGCTGCTTGTGGTCCCGGAGCAACGAGGACATCCGGATTGAGTGCAACCAGGTCGGCAACGGAAGCTGGCAGTCGATCCGGTGGTTGGGAAAAGCGATACTCGATCACCAGATTTTTCCCCTCCACCCAGCCGAGACTTTGCAGCGCATCAACGAACACACGCTCGGCTTGGTTTAAGGCCCGCCCGCTCCCATCACCTATGGCAAGAAAGCCAAGTCGACGGCGAGCTCCCTGCGCCCACGAGCGCCTTCGCGAAACGAGCAGTGCCGCAGTAGCCGCTATGAACTCCCGCCGCTTCATCGAATCCTCATCGCAGCTTGAGGACGACGGGAGACAAAGTATCACGTTCGATGGTCGCGCGGACTGCGATGCTGCGTCGCAAGTACGGCGTGTGGCGCAGGACGGCTTTGGGTCAAAACCGGCAACGCTCTGATTGAGCAGAAAATTTCTGCTTAGATCTCAAAGCCGACGTCTGCGCCTTTATGAGTAAACGCCCTAATATGGCGCAGCCGGCCAAGGACGCGGGCTACTTGCCCTTCCAGTTCGGCGTGCGCTTGTTGAGGAAGGCGTCCATGCCCTCGCGAAAATCTTCGCTCATATACGCCTTCAGGATCAGGTCCTCGCCCTCTTCGCGCGACAGCGTGCGGCGGATGCGGCGCACCGCTTCCTTGGTCGCTTCCAGCGTGAGCGGTGCGTGGCTGGCGACCAGCTTTGCGGTCTCATCGGCGCGGCGCTGCAGCGTCTCGACGTCGGGCACGACCTCGTTGAGGAGGCCAAGCGCCAGCGCCTCCGGCGCCTCGACGAGCCGCGCCTTGAAGATCAGATCCTTGGTGCGGGCCGGTCCGACCAGCGCGACGACGCGGCTGATGTTCGACATCGACAGGCAGTTGCCGAGCGTGCGCGCGATCGGAAAGCCCATGCGCGTCGTCTCGGTGCCGATGCGCAGGTCGCAGCAGGCCGCGATGCCGGCGCCGCCGCCGGTGCAGGCGCCGGCGATGGCCGCGATCACGGGCACGCGGCACTGCTCGAGCGTGCCGAGCACGCGGTCGATGCGGGCCTCGTAGTCGAGCGCGTCCTGCGCGGTCTTGAACGCACGGAATTGGGAAATGTCGGTGCCGGAGGCAAACGCCTTGTCGCCGGCGCCGGTCAGGATCAGCGCCTTGATCGAACGGTCGGCGTTGATCTCCTGGCAGATCTCCGCCATGCGATCATACATGGCGAAGGTCATTGCGTTGCGCGCCTGCGGGCGGTTGAAGGTGATCCGCGCGATGCCGTCCTGGACGGAGTAGAGCAGGTCTTCGTTGGCAGTCGTCGGTGCGTTCATCGCGCGCTCTCTTCTCTTAAGTTCCTCGAGACCTGCCGAGGCGTTAAGCCACCTGAGCCTTGGTCATCGGCACCACGTCGCGTCCCTTCAGGACGTCCATGGCCGCCAGGACGCCGCCGCTCCGGTGCGGAATCTTGGCGAGATCCAGGCCCATCTCGACGCCGGCGAGCGTGCCCATCAGCATCAGATCGTTGAAGTGGCCGATATGGCCGATGCGGAAGACCTTGCCCTTGACCTTGTTCAGGCCGGTGCCGAGCGACATGTCGAAGTTCTCCAGCACAACCTTGCGGAAGGCGTCGGCGTCGTGGCCATCAGGCACGCGCACGCCGGTCAGCGCCGGCGAGTGTGCAGCCGGGTCGGCGCACTGCGTCTCCAGGCCCCAGACCTTGATCGCGGCACGCGTCGCCGCGCTGTGGCGCTTGTGGCGGGTCCAGACGTTCTCCAGCCCCTCCTCCTCCAGCATCTTGACCGCTTCGCGCAGGCCGTAGAGCAGGTTGGTGGCGGGCGTATAGGGGAAGGTGCCGAGCTTGTTGAAGTTGATGACTTCCTGCCAGTCCCAGTAGGAGCGCATGCCGGGGTTGGCCTTGGCCACGGCCAGCGCCTTCTCCGAGACGGCGTTGAAGCCGAGTCCGGGCGGCAGCATCAGGCCTTTCTGGGAGCCGGCGACCGAGACGTCGATGCCCCAGGCGTCGTGCTCATATTCCATCGAGCCGAGGCCGGAGATGGTATCGACCATCAACAGCGCCGGATGCTTGACGCGGTCGAGCAGCTTGCGCACCTCCAAGGGCGGCGTCACGCAACCGGTCGAGGTCTCGTTGTGCACGACGCAGACCGCCTTGATCGCGTGCTGCTTATCGGCGACGAGGCGCTTCTCGATCTCGGCGAGGTCGGCGCCGTGGCGCCAGTCGCTCGGGATGAAGTCGACGTCGAGCTTGAACTTGTCGGCGATGCCGCGCCACAGCACGGCGAACTGGCCGGTCTCGCACATCAGGAGCTTGTCGCCGGGCGCGAACACGTTGACCATCGCCGCTTCCCAGGCGCCGGTGCCGGACGAGGGGAAGATGATCACGGGCTGCTTGGTGCGGAACACCCGCTGCATCGAGGCGAGAACCGCAAAACCGAGCTCGGCGAACTCCGGACCGCGATGGTCCAGCGTCGGCATGTCCATCGCCCGCAGCACCCGGTCGGGCACGTTGGTCGGTCCTGGAATCTGTAAGAAATGCCTTCCAGTGTGCACGGTCATCGGCGTCCTTCCCGGTCTTTGAGGCTTGTCTCGACGTGAGCGTCGGGGGGGGGCCCGAATTCGGGGCTCCCGCGAGCCGCTCGCATATCACTATTCGCCGGGCTTGTCCCTCGCCCGGCGAGGTCCGTCAATGCACAAGAAGCAGGGCTCGCTTGCCAAGGGCCGTGACGGGAGGCAAGACGGTGCCGGCGAAAAGGCGAAAGCGGACCATGGCGGCGGAAGTGGCTGGAAAATCACCGGAATCGGCTCAAAAGGGCAGCCTGGCGGCACGCCTGGCCCGGGAAATCACCGGTGACGTCCTGTTCGACCGCTTCAGCCGTGGCCGCTACGCCACCGACGCCTCGTTCTACCAGATCATGCCGGCCGGCGTGGTCGTGCCCAAGACCATGGACGAGGCCTTGCTGGCGCTGGCGATCGCCCGCGACGAGGGGCGCAAGGTCACCCCGCGGGGCGGCGGCACCTCGCAATGCGGCCAGACCGTCAATGACGGGATCGTGGTCGATCTGTCGAAACACCTGAATCGCATCCTCTCGCTCGACGTTGAGGGCCGCACCTGCGTGGTCGAGCCCGGCATCGTGCTCGACGATCTCAACCGCCAGCTCAGGAAGCATGGCCTGTGGTTCCCGGTCGACGTCTCCACGGCCTCGCGCGCCACCATCGGCGGCATGGCCGGCAACAATTCCTGCGGTGGGCGCTCACTCCGCTACGGCACCATGCGCGACAACACGCTGTCGATGGAGGCCGCCCTCGCCGACGGCACACTGAGCCGTTACGGCGAGGTCTCGCGCGATCTCTCCGATCTCGACGCCGGCAACAGCGCGCGCGCCCTGTTCCGCGACATGCTCGATCTCGGCACGCGCGAGGCCGACGAGATCGCGGCGCGGTTTCCCAAAGTGCAGCGCCGCGTCGGCGGCTACAATCTCGATGCGCTGGTGCCGCGCAATGCGCGCAACAACATGGCGCATCTGCTGGTCGGCTCCGAGGGCACGCTGGCCTTCACCACCAAGGTCGAGCTGAAGCTGTGGCCGGTGATCCGCAACAAGGCGCTCGGCGTCTGCCATTTCGGCAGCTTCTACGAGGCGATGGACGCGGCCCAGCATCTCGTCAAGCTGAAGCCGATCGCCGTCGAGCTGGTCGACCGCACCATGCTCGCGCTCGGCCGCGACATCGCGATGTTCCGTCCCATTATCTCCGCCGCGATCAAGGGCGATCCGGACGCCGTGCTGGTGGTCGAATTCGCCGAAGAAGACCAGGCGGACAACGTCCTCCGTCTCAAACAGCTCGGTGAGCTCATGGGCGATCTCGGTTTCGGCTGGACCAACGACAAACGCAAATGGGGCGGCGTGGTCGAGATCACCGACCCTGCATTGCAGAGCGGCATCGCCGATTTCCGCGCCGCCGGCCTCAACGTCATGATGTCGATGAAGCAGGAGGGCAAGCCGGTCTCCTTCGTCGAGGATTGCGCGGTGCCGCTGCCGCACCTCGCCGACTACACCGCACGGCTGAACGAGGTGTTTGCCAAACACGGCACCAGCGGCACGATGTATGCGCACGCCTCCGAAGGCTGCCTGCATGTGCGCCCGGTGCTGAATTTGAAGTTGGAAAAGGACGTCAAGGCGATGCGCGCGATCGCCGAAGAGGCCTTCGCGCTGGTGCGCGAGTACAAGGGCTCGCATTCCGGCGAGCATGGCGACGGCCTGGTGCGCTCCGAATTCCACGAGACCATGTTCGGCGAGCGTCTGGTCGCCGACTTCCGCGAGGTGAAGCAGCGCTTCGATCCCGATGGCGTGCTCAATCCCGGAAAGATCGTCGACGCACCGAAGATGGACGACCGCTCGCTGTTCCGCTTCAAGCCCGACTATCGCGCCGGCGAGCTGAAGACCAAGCTTGACTGGTCGGCTTATCCCGGCGCCGGCGGCGGCTTCCAGGGCGCGGTCGAGATGTGCAACAACAACGGCGCCTGCCGCAAGCTCGAGGGCGGCGTGATGTGCCCGTCCTATCGCGCCACGCGCAACGAGAAGGACGTCACCCGCGGCCGCGCCAACACGCTGCGCCTTGCGATCTCGGGCCAGCTCGGCCCCGGCGCGCTGTCGTCCGACGAGATGATGGAAACGCTCAAACTCTGCGTCTCCTGCAAGGCCTGCCGCCACGAATGCCCGACCGGCGTCGACATGGCCAAGATGAAGATCGAGGTGCTGGCCGCGCGCGCCGCCTCGCACGGCCTGACATTGCGCGACCGCCTGGTCGGTTATCTCCCGCGCTATGCCGGCCTCGCATCGCGGCTGGCGCCGCTGGCCAATTTGCGCAACCGCAGCCCGCTGCTCCGAAAGCTATTCGAACGCTTTGCCGGCATCAGCGCGCACCGCGCCCTGCCCGCCTTCCGCAGCGACGTGTTTGCGCCGGCGGCTGACGTGGTCGGGCCCGTCGATGGCCGTGAGGTCGTGCTGCTCGCCGACACCTTCAACCGCATCTATGAGCGCGAGAACCTCGATGCCGCCCTGCGCGTGCTCGCGGCCGGCGGTTATCGCGTGCATCTGCCGAAGGCGCTGAGCGGCAGCCGCCCGCTCTGCTGCGGCCGCACCTTCCTATCCGCCGGCCTCGTCGATGAAGCCAGGGTCGAGCTCGATCGTCTCGTGGCCGCGTTCGCGCCCTTTGCCGCGCGCGGCGTGCCGATCGTTGGCCTCGAGCCGAGCTGCCTGTTGACGCTGCGCGACGAGCTCGCCTCGCTGCGCAAGGACAACGACGCCAAGGCGGTCGGCGCCCATGCGCTGACCTTCGAGGAATTTCTGGTGCGCGAGGCCGAGGCCGGCCGGCTGCAACTGCCGCTCGGCACTGTCGCTGAGAAGGCCGTCGTGCACGGCCATTGCCATCAAAAATCCTTCGGCGCCTTCAAGCCGGTCGAGCAGGTGCTGCGCCTCGTCCCAGGCCTTGCGGTCGAGACCATCGAATCGAGCTGTTGCGGCATGGCCGGCGCGTTCGGCTATGGCGCGGACACCTATGATGCCTCGATCGAGATGGCCGAGCTGTCGCTGCTGCCCGCCGTGCGGCGCGCGGACCTAACGACTCTCGTCGTTGCCGACGGCACCTCCTGCCGCCACCAGATCCATGACGGCACCCGGCGCGAGGCGCTTCACGTCGCGCGCGTGCTGGCGATGAGCCTCGATCGTACTGAGACCAATTCCACCTCAACTGCTGCAAAGGAAACCAGCCATGGCTGACCTCACCCTCGACACCGCCCGCAAGATCCTCGATGCCGCCTTCGCGAAGGCCGGCGAACTCAAGCTCAAGCCGCTGGTCGTCACCATCCTCGACGCGCGCGGCGTGCTCAAGCTCGCCGCGGCGCAGGACGGCACCAGCCTGATGCGTGGCGAGATCGCCCACGGAAAGGCCTATGGCGCGCTCGCCATGGGCATGGGCTCGCGGGCCCTGTTCCAGCGCGCCCAGGAGCAAGCCTTTTTCATCGACGCCGTGAACACCATCGCCAAGGGCGCGCTGGTGCCGGTCCCCGGCGGCGTCCTGATCATGGACGGCACGACGCTGCTCGGCGCGGTGGGTGTCTCCGGCGACACCTCCGACAATGACGAGGCCTGCGCGGTGGCGGGTATCCAGGCGGCGGGGCTGAAGCCGAACGCGGGCTGACATGCCGTAGGATGGGGTAGCACTGTGGGCGCGCAAGCGCGACCCGCAGGGCGTAACCCACCTCTTCTTTCTCTGCGGCAGCAGAAGCGGTGGGTACGCTACGCTAACCCACCCTACGAGTTGCGTGCGCGGTAGCGCCCCTCACCTTCCCGTCCAGACCGGCTTCCGCTTCTCGCTGAACGCCTTCAACCCTTCCTTGGCGTCCTCGGTCATCGCGAGCAGCGCGATCTGGCTTTCGGTGTAGGCGATGCTCTCGTCGAACGACATCGAGGCGATGGCGCGCATGGCGTATTTGCCGCGGCGGATCGCGGTCGGCGACTTGTCGACGATGCGGCCGATCAGCCAGTCGACCTTGGCATCGAGCTCGGCGGTGGGCACGACGTAGTTGAGCAGACCCGCGGCTTGCGCCGTCTTCGCATCGAACGGCTCGCCGGTGAGCGCCCATTCGTTGACGAGCCGCGGCGGCGCAATGGACTGCAGCAGGCTCAGCACCTGCATCGGAAACACGCCGACCTTCACCTCCGGCAGGCCGAAGACGACGTGATCGGCCGCGACCGCCATGTCGGTCATGCAGAGCAGGCCCATCCCGCCGGCCATGCAGACGCCGCCGACCCGCGCAATCGCGGGCTTGGTGGCGTTCTGTGACAAACGTAACAGATCGGCATAGTCGACATTTGGTTTGGAATGATCCATCGCGAAAGCCGCGCCGGAATTCTGCAGATCGGCGCCCGCGCAGAACGCCTTGTCGCCCGCGCCCGTCAGCACGATGACGCGGACGTCCTTGTCGTCGTGCGCGTCGCGATAGCCTTTGGTGATGCCGGCGATGACCTCGCCGTTCAGCGCGTTACGTTTCTCCGGCCGGTTGATGGTGATCCAGAACGCCTGCCCGCGCTTCTCTGTGATGATTGCTGTGGTGTCGGTCATGGTACGCTCGCTTCCTTGCCATCCATTTTGCAGCCATTTGCGGCAGGACGGGCGTCGCGCGCAAGGGCAATCTGCAACACCGTGTCACCATAGCGTGTGGGCGCAAATTCGCTTGGTGATTGAATTGCGGGTGACGGCCGTTATCCTGACTGGAGATTTTGATCACCGATGAGCCATTTCATGCGCGCCGCGATGATTTTGTTGCTGACAGGCTTGCTCGTGCTGGGCGCAGCGCCCGCAAGCCACGCGGCCGATGCCGCGAAACTGGCGCTGGTCATCGGCAATGCGAGATATCCCGACAACGAGTTCGTGCTGAACGAGGTCGCCAACGACACCCAGGACGTCACTGAAGAATTGAAGCGCGACGGTTTCGTCGTCGACCGGCAGAGCAATCTCACGGCCGACGCCATGCGGCAGGTGCTGGATCGCTTCTACTCCCGGATCGAACGTGGCGCGGTGGCGCTGATCTTCTTCGACGGATTTGCCATCCAGTCGAACCGGCAGACCTATTTGCTTCCGGTCGACGCGCAGATCTGGACGGAGCCGGATGTGGCGCGCGACGGCTTCAGCCTCGACACCATCCTCGCCGAAATGAACACGCGCGGCGCGGCGATCAAGATCGCGCTGATCGACGCCTCGCGCCGCAACCCGTTCGAGCGGCGCTTCCGCCGCTATTCGGCCGGCCTTGCCCCGGCGATCGCGCCGAGCAATTCGCTCGTGCTCTACTCCGCCGCGCTCGGTGCGGTCGCGGCCAGCGGCAAGACCGAGCACGGCCTGTTCGTCGCCGAGCTGCTGCGCGAGATGCGTGCGCCGAACATCAGCGCCGAGCAGGCCCTGACCAACACCAAGAACGGCGTCGTCGCCGCCACCAGGCGCGAGCAGGTGCCGTGGCTGTCGTCCTCGCTCACCACGGAATTCTCGTTCGCAGGTTCGGTGACGCGGCCGCCCGACAACAAGATCGGCGACCCGACCAAGCCGGAGCCTCAGAAACCCGAGCCGCAGAAACCGGTCTGCGAGGTGCCGCAGGCAGAACCTCCCCCGAGCGCGAACGATCTCGCCAGGGATCCCGTCATCGCCGATCTCAGCCGCAAGATCGCGGCGAATGCCAATGACGTCGCCTCGCGCTACAAGCGCGGCCAGGTCTACGCGATCAAGCGCGCCTACGCGCCCGCCATGCAGGATTTCGACGTCGTGATCCGTCGCAATCCTGGGGATGGCGAGGCGCTCAACAATCGCTGCTGGACGCGCGCGGCGACCGGCGATCTGCAGGGCGCGCTCGCCGACTGCAATCTGGCGCTCCAGGTCGATCCCGGATTGAGCGATGCACTCGACAGCCGCGGGCTCGTCAACCTCAAGCTCGGCCGGACCACTGAGGCGATCAAGGATTACACCGACGCGATCCAGCGCAACCCGCGCTCCTCATCGTCGCTGTTCGGCCGCGGCATCGCCACCCGCAAGAACGGCGGCGACGGCGCCACCGATATCGCGCAGGCAAAGTCCATGAACCCGAACATTGCGAAGGAGTTCGCGGGCTACGGCGTCACCGAGTGCAGCCCCTAAGGGGTGGCCGCTTTCCTGATCCAGACCTTGTTGTCGTGGAACGCGGCCCCGCCGATCGGCGCCACGGCTTCGGCGCCCGTCAGCATGTTGATGCCGCGCCCGCCGATATGGTTCTTGTTGGGATGAACGGACTCCGCGATCAGCACGCCGCGCCGCACGCCGTCGAACAGCGTCGCCACCAGCGTGGTCTCGCCGCGGGGGTTGCCGAGCGTCACCGCATCGCCCTCGGCGATGTCGAGCGCGGCGGCATCCAGCGGATGGATCATCACGCTCGCCTTGCCCTCGCGCGCCTGCGAGGACGGCGTCTCGTTGAAGGTGGTGTTGAGGAAGCTGCGCGAGGGACTGGTCGCGAGCCGGAACGGATGGGCCTGGTCGGTGTGCTCGATCACCGCCCAATGGTCCGGCAGCGACGGCATCTTGTCGACATCGCCCATGGTCACGCCGAACGGCGGATGCGCCCAATCGGCCCTGAAGTGGAATTTCCCGTCGGCATGGGCAAAGCCGTCGAGATAATGCGAGGTGCGGAAGTCCGGTTGCAGATCGCGCCAGATGTCGGCCTCGAGGCGGCCGATGTCGCCGTGGTTGCTCAGCCTCAAGGTCGCGTCGATCAATTCGCGCGGCGTCATCTCGAAACCCTGATGCCGGGCACCGAGCCGCGGCGCCAGGGCCTGCAGGACCTCGTGGTTGGAGCGGCATTCGCCGGGCGGGTCGATCAGCTTCGGCCCGACCGAGATGTGCTGGTGGCCGCCGCCGTAATAGAGATCGTCATGCTCCATGAACATGGTGGCCGGCAGCACGATGTCGGCCATTTGCGCGGTCTCGGTCATGAACTGCTCGTGCACCGCGACGAACAGATCCTCGCGCGCAAAGCCTTGCCGCACCAGCGCCTGCTCCGGCGCCACCGTCATCGGATTGGTGTTCTGGATCAGCAACGCCTTGACTGGCCCCTTGCCGCGCAGGGCCTCGGCATCGCCGGTGAGGATACGGCCGATCTTGGACTGGTCGAGCGCACGGATGCTCTGGTCGATGGCGTCGTGGCCCTCGATGATGGATTCGTTGAAATGCCACAGCGCGTAATTGTTGAAGAAGGCGCCGCCGCCCTCATACTGCCAGGCGCCGGTCACCGCGGGAATGCTATTTGCCGCATGCATCTGGGTCGCACCATTACGGCTGCGCGTAAAGCCGTAGCCAAAGCGGAAGAAGGTGCGCTTGGTCTCGCCAACCGCTTTCGCGAAGGCTTCGATTTCGGCCACCGGCACGCCGCAAATCGCGGACGCCCATTCCGGCGTGCGCGTCTTCAGATGCGCCTCGAGCTCGGCCGGGCAGTCGGTGTATTTGTCCATGTAGGCGCGGTCGGCGTAACCGTCGCGGAACAGGACATGCATGACGCCGCAGGCGAAGGCGCCGTCGGTGCCGGGACGCAGGATGATCTTGATGTCAGCCTGCTTCATGGTCTCGTTGTCGTAGATGTCGACCGCCGCAATCTTCGCGCCGCGCTCCTTGCGGGCGCGGGAGGCGTGCGTCATCACATTGACCTGCGTGTTGACGGGGTTGGTGCCCCAGATCACGACGAGGTCGGACAGCGCCATCTCGCGCGGGTCGACGCCGGCGATCTTGCCGGTGCCGATCGCGAATCCGATGCGCGCGACATTGGCGCAGATGGTCTGATAGAAGCGCGAATATTTCTTCACATGCGTGAGACGGTTGAGACCGTCGCGCATCACCAGGCCCATCGTGCCGGCGTAATAATAGGGCCAGATCGATTCCGCGCCGAACTCGCGTTCGGCTTGATTGAAGCGATGCCCGATCTCGTCCAGCGCCTCGTCCCAGGAGATGCGCGCGAATTGCCCCGAGCCCTTCGGCCCAATGCGGCGCATCGGAAACGTGACCCGCTCGGGGTGATGTATGCGCTCGGCGTAGCGGGCAACCTTGGCGCAGACGACACCGGCCGTATAGGTCTGCTTTTTCGAACCGCGGACACGGCCGATGCTGCGGCCTTCGACCACCTCGACATCGAGGGCGCAGGCCGAGGGGCAATCATGCGGACAGGTCGAATGGCGGATTTCGATTTTGGCGTGCTGGTTCATGTCCCAGTTCGTAACACCAAAATACCAGCCAGCCGAGCGCATTTATCCGGCACGGCCCATGCGATTTGCTCAAAGCGCGCGCGCCGCGGGTTCCTGCTGCAAGCGCGAAGGCGGCGCAGTCACACCGAACACCGGGCGATAGTCCCTGATACAATCTGCTTTGTGAGCCGTCGACAGTCCGCATTCCCTGCCGCTACAGTGCCGGCCAACAAGAACGATATCAGGGAGGTGGGCATGATCGCCCGAAGATCCGTGCTGGCATTGGCGGCCGGCCTGCTTGCCGCATTCTCTGCAGCCCCCTCATTCGCGCAGGATTATCCCAGCCATTCGGTCCGTATCGTCGTGCCGTTCGGCGCGGGCGGGCCGGCCGACGTCGCGGCCCGGCTGATCGGCAACGTGCTCCAGGAGAGTTTTGGTCAGCCCTTCGTGGTCGAGAACCGCACCGGCGCCGGCGGCGTCATCGGCACCATTGAGGCCGCGAAATCACCGGCCGACGGCTACACGCTGCTGATGATGTCCAACACCCAGACCGCGAATGAATCGCTGCTGACGGCGGACAAGCGCAAATACGAGCTGATGCGCGACCTCGCGCCGATCGCGCCGGTGAATTATTCCGATCTCGTCATCGTGGTGAACCCGCAGGTCCCGGCGAAGACGCTGGCCGAGTTCATCGCGCTCGCCAAGGCGCAGCCGGGCAAGCTGAATTACGCTTCCTCGGGCCAAGGCACGCCCTACCACATGGCCGGCGAGCTGTTCAAAGCCATGGCCGGCATCGATGTCGTGCACGTGCCCTATCGCAACAGCGGCGAGGCGCGCAGCGGCGTGATCGGCGGACAGGTGCAGATGATGATCGACGCGGTGCCGGCGATGGCGCCGAACATCGCCGAGAATCAGGTGCGCGCGCTCGCCACGACAGGCAAGCAGCGTTCGACCGTGCTGCCGAACGTGCCGACATCAGGTGAAGCCGGTGTCGCAGGCTACGAGGCCACGATCTGGCTTGGCCTGATGGCGCCCGTGGGAACACCCAAGCCCGTGATCGACAAGCTCAATGCGGCCGTAAACGCAATGGTGAAGCGACCCGACATCGTCAAGCTCTGGACGGAACAGGGCGCCGTGCCCATGTCGATGACGCCGGAACAGTTCGACAAATTCCTGCGCGGCGACATCGAAAAATGGGCCGACGTCGTCAAGAAGTTCGACAAGTCCTGAGGCCGTACTGCTCATGCCCTCCGTTCAATTCAGGCTCAACGGCGCGGCGATCGCCGTGGATGCCGATCCCCACCAGATGCTGCTTGATGTGCTGCGCAGCCAACTCGGCATCACTGGGCCGCATTTCGGCTGTGGCGCCGGGGAGTGCGGCGCCTGCCATGTCATGGTCGACGGCCGCGCGATGGCCTCCTGCGACATGCCGATGTGGTCGGTCACGGACAAGGAGGTCGTCACGGTGGAAGGCCTCGGGACAGTGGAGCAGCCGCATCCGCTGCAGCGCGCCTTCATCACCGAACAGGCGATGCAGTGCGGCTATTGTGTCGCGGGGATCCTGATCAGCGCGGCGGCGCTGCTGAAGCGCAATCCGTCCCCGACGGAGGCCGAGGTCAGGGCCGCGCTGGATCGCAATCTGTGCCGCTGCGGGTCGCACAACCGCATGGTCCGCGCCGTGTTGCGTGCGGCAGCAGAGGTGGCGACGTCATGAGCGCGCCCTCTCCTGCCCCGAAGCTGCCGGTCAGCCTCGCGGCCAATCCCAAGCTGTCGTCATGGGTGCGATTCACCGATGACGGCCGTGTGGCGATCTCGCCCGGCAAGGTCGAGATCGGCCAGGGCATCGTCACGGCACTGGCGCAGATCGCGGCGGACGAACTCGACGTCGAGATCGTCAGGATCGCGATGATCCGCGCCTCGACGGCGACCAGCCCGAATGAAGGCGTCACCTCGGGCAGTCTCTCGATCCAGCAGTCCGGCCGCGCGCTGCGCCAGGTCTGTGCCGAAGTCCGCCAGCGCTTCCTTCGCGCGGCATCGGAACGTCTCGGCGTCGATGCATCGCGGCTCGATATCGATGACGGCACCATCTCGGGTCCCGGCAATGTCAGGACCAGCTATTGGGAGTTGATGGACGAGGTCTCGCTCGACCACGACGCCACCGCAGGCCCGACAGCGAAGAGTGCCGCCGGGCGCACCGTCGCCGGACGCTCGGTCCAGCGTGTCGACATTCCCGACAAGGTGTTCGCGCGGCCGCGCTTCATTCACGACTTTGCGCTGCCGGGACTGGTGCACGGGCGCGTGCTGCGGCCGGATATCTCGGGCGCCAAATTGATCGCACTGAATGAGGAGGCTGCACGCGCCGTCCCCGGCGTCGTTGCGATTGTCCGCGACGGCGGCTTTGCCGGCGTCGTCGCCGACAACGAGGCGGCGGCGGACGCGGCCCTCAAGGCTCTGCGCAAGGGCGCGACGTGGTCGGCCGGTGAGCCGTTGCCGGATGAAGACGATCTGGCGGGCTTTTTGAAGAGCCAACCGCTCGAGACCACCGTCATCGACACCAAGGCGGCGGGGCCAGCGCACAAACCCGCCCAAACCCTCCGCCGGCAATACACCCGCCCCTACATCGCCCACGCCTCGATCGCGCCGTCCTGCGCCGTCGCACAATGGGACGGCGATCGTGTCCATGTCTGGACGCATAGCCAGGGCGTCTACCTGCTGCGCGCCGATCTCGCAATCGTCCTCAAGCTGCCGGCCGAGAACATCGTCGTCGAGCACATCGAGGGCGCCGGCTGCTACGGACACAATGCGGCCGACGACGTCGCGCTGGATGCCGTGCTGCTGGCGAGGGCGGTCGGTGGCCGTCCAGTGCGGGTGCAGTGGTCGCGCCACGACGAGATGTCCCACGCGCCCTTTGGGGCGGCGATGGCCATCGAGATCGAGGCCGACCTCGACGCAGGCAACGAGATCACCGGCTGGCGCCATGCGATCTGGAGCAACGGCCATGCGGCGCGGCCGGGACGCGCGGCGCAGCCGGCGCTGCTCGCGGCAACCGAGATCGCCAATCCCCATCCCCGCATGATCTCGACCAACCCGCCGGCCGCCAATGGCGGCGGCGGCGACCGCAACTCCGTTCCGCTCTATGACTTCCCGGGCTGGACGATCACGAGCCACCGGCTGCTGACCATGCCGGTGCGGACCTCGGCGTTGCGGACGCTGGGCGGCCAAGGCAATGTCTTCGCCATCGAGTCCCTGCTCGACGAGATCGCCGCCCTGCGCGGCGAAGATCCGATCGCGTTCCGTCTGCGGCATCTGCGGGACGAACGGGCCAGAGACGTCATCCGCGCCGCGGCGAGGCGCGCCGCCTGGAAGCCGCAGAAGCGATCGGGCATTGGCCACGGCGTCGGCTTTGCCCGCTACAAGAATACGGGCGCCTATTGCGCTGCCATCGCCGAGATCGAGGGCGCTGACGACATCCGTGTCAAGCGGCTGACGCTTGCGGTCGATGTCGGCGAGGCCATCAATCCGGACGGCGTGATCAACCAGATCGAGGGCGGCGCAATCCAGGCCACGAGCTGGGTGCTGAAGGAGCGCGTCCGCTTCGACCGGACGCGCATCACCTCGACCTCCTGGACCGACTATCCGATCCTGACCTTCAGCGAGGTGCCGGCGGTGGATGTCGAGATCATCCAGCGCCCGGAGATCGAGCCGGTCGGCGCCGGCGAGGCTGCGCACGGGCCGGTGACGGCGGCGATCGCGAATGCGGTTCACGATTGCCTCGGCGTCCGCGTGCGCGACCTGCCGATCACGCGCGACAAGATCCTTGCAGCGATGGAGCGTGCGTCTTGACGACAATGAACGTTTTGAGCGGAGGCGCGGCACAAGGCCTGGTGCGCGGCGTCACCGAGGCCTTCAAGGCGCAAACCGGCCTCGGTATCGACGGCGAATTTGGTGCGGTCGGCGTGATGGCGGACAAGCTGCGCGCGGGCGCGCCGGCCGATCTCGTGATCCTGACGCAGGCGCTGCTTGCGAGGCTTGCCGAGGAGAAGCTCATCGTCCCCTCCTCGATCACGGATGTCGGCCGGGTCGAGACCGCGCTGGCGGTCCGCAGCCGCGATTCCAAGGTGACGGTGAAGACCGAGGCCGATCTGCGCGAGGTGCTGCGCAGCGCCGATGCGATCTACGTCCCCGACACCAAGGCCTCGACCGCGGGCCAGCATTTCGCAAAGGTGCTGGACCAGCTCGGCATCGCCTATGAGGTGGCATCGCGCCTCAAGATCTTTCCGAACGGTGCAACGGCGATGCGGGAGCTCGCAGCGTCCACGGCGACGCGGCCGATCGGATGCACGCAGGCGACCGAGATCATCGCGACAGACGGCATTGCCCTGTCAGGGGCGCTGCCTCCCGGCTGCGAACTCGTGACGATGTACACGGCCGGCGTGACCGCGAGGGCAGCGTATCCGAAAGAGGCGGCCGCGCTGATCGCATTGCTGACCGGCGCAGATCGGAAGGACCTGCGCCAGCGCGCTGGCTTTACCGGCTAGATGCCGATGACGCCCTATTTGTGCAACTGAGTGAGCCCGGTCGGCGGACCATCGACGGCGGTCCAGCCGCCATCGACGAACATCGTGCTGCCGCTGACATAGCTCGCGGCGTCCGAAGCGAGATAGGCCACGGCGGTCGCGACTTCGTCGGCGCTGCTCCAGCGGTTGAACACGGTATGGCCGGCGTAGAGATTATAGATGTCTGGCCGCTGCTTGAACGGGCCGGTCAGCGCGGTCTCCGCGATGCTCGGCGCGATCGCGTTGACGCGCACGCCGGCATGGCCGACCTCGGAGGCGAAGCCCTTCACCAGCAGGCCGATCGCCGCCTTGGTCGAGCCGTAGACGCCGAGGCCCGGCTCGATGGTCACCGCGCGCACCGACGAGCAGGCGATGATGCTGCCGCCCTTTTGCGCGACCATGATGCGGCCGAAGGCCTGGAAGAACCACACCGTGCCCTTGACGTTGAGGTTGAGGACACGGTCGAGATCCTCCTCGGTGTAGTCGAGGATGGTCTTGCGGATGTTGAGCCCTGGCGTCGTCACCGCGATGTCGAGCCGCGGAAATTTCTGCATCACCGTTTTGGCCAGCGCATTGACGTCCGCAGCGCTTGCGGCGTCACAGCTGGCTGCTTCAGCCCAGCCGCCCTTGTCGCGAATGCCGGCGGCGGTCGCCTCCGCGGCGTCAAGCGCGCGATCGGCGCAAACAACGCGGGCCCCGAGCCCAGCCAGCGCCTCGGCCGACGATTTGCCGATGCCCGATGCGGCGCCGAGCACCACGGCCGTCTTGCCGGTGAGATCAAAGAGCTTGCGATAGTCAGTCACTGATAGCTTCTCCTGTAGCTGCTAGCCCTTGTAACCCATCAGCAGGCGGGGCAGCCACAGCGAGAATGCAGGGACGTAGGTCACGAACATCAGTGCTGCGATCAGCGCGGCGTAGAACGGCAGGATGGTGCGCATCACCGCGCCCACCGAAATGCCGCCGATGGCGCAGCCCACGAACTGCGTGGTTCCGACCGGCGGGGTGTTCAGCCCGAGGGCGCAATTGATCAGCATCAGCATGCCGAACTGCACCGGATCCATGCCCGCCTTCATCGCGATCGGCAGGAAGATCGGAGTGCAGATCAGGATGGTCGCAGCCATGTCCATGAACGTGCCGAGCACGAACAGGATGACGTTGATGAGCAGGAAGATGACCCAGGGCTGCGTGGAGACCTTGCTCATCAGGTCGCCGGCAAGGTCCGCCACCTCGTAGAGCCCCATCAGGTACTGGAACATGGTGGAGACGCCGATCAGCAGCAGCACCACGCCCGTCGTCTTCACCGCCTTGGCGGCGGCGCGCAGGAAATTGTTCCAGGTCATGGTGCGGTAGATGAAGAACGTCAGCAGCATCGTGTAGGTGACCGCGACGGCCGCAGACTCGGTTGCCGTGAAGACGCCGGACAGGATGCCCGCCAGGATGATGCCGACGATCAAAAGGCCCGGCAGCGCGGCCGCGAGCGAGCGGAAAACCTCGGCCCAGCCCGGAAACTTGCCGGCCGGATAGCCGCGCTTTACCGCGACAGCGTAGGCGGCGACCAGCATGCACACCATCAGCACGATCGCCGGCAGAAGGCCGGCGGCGATCAGCGCGCCGATCGAGACCTTGCCGCCGGCTGCCAGGGCATAAATGATCATGTTGTGGCTGGTCGGCATCAAGGCGCCCACCAGCGAGGCGTGGGTCGTGACATTGACGGCGTAGTCGGTGTCGAACCCCTCTTTTTTCATCATCGGGATCATCACCGCACCCATCGCCGACACGTCGGCCACCGGCGAGCCGGAGACGCCGCCGAACAGGGTGCAGGCGACCACGTTCGACATGCCGAGCCCGCCGCGGATGTGACCGACGAGATTCTTCGCGAGCTGCACGATCTTGTCGGCGACGCCGCCATGCAGCATCAGCTCACCGCTGAAGACAAAGAACGGGATGGCAAGGAACGAGAAGATGTTCATCCCCGACATCATCTGCTGGAAGATGACGGCGACCGGCAGACCCTCGTAGAGGATGGTGCAGATCGCCGAGAGACCGATCGCGAAGGCGACGGGGACGCCGAGGATCAGGAAGCCGAAGAAGGTGGCGCCGAGGATGATCAGTTCCATGAGGGGACGACCTCTTCGCCGCGCAGGAGAGCAATGATGTGCTCGATTGAAAAGGAGACGATCAGGACGCCGGAGGCGATGAGCGGGACATAGCGGATGACCTCGGGCAGGCCGAGATTGGGGATCTTCACGGTCCCGACGGATGCGCCGAGAATCCAGCCGTTATAGGCCATCGCGACGCCAAACCCGGCCACCAGGACGTGGATGACGAGTTCGATCTTCTCGCGCGCGTGATCCGGCAGCATCACCAGAAGGCTGTCCATCCCGATGTGTCCGGCATCGCGCACGCCAACGGCGGCGCCGATCAGCGTGACGTAGAGGATGAGAACCAGCGCAAGGTTCTCCGTCCAGGTCGGGCTCGAATTGAGCACGTAACGACCGAACACCTGGTAGAACACGACCGTGACGATGAGGAGCAGTCCGCTCACGGACAGATACATGCCCGCGCGCGCGACGACGGCATTGACGCGCGACAGCAAGCCGGTCGCCGGGCGTGCCACGACTGCCCCCTGCTCGTGGTCTGCGACGTGTGGGTCTGTCATTCCCGCGCCTCCTTGCGAGGGTCCGGTATCGCCTTCGCGCGACGCCGGACCCGACGCTGTGGTCTTACTTCGTGTCCTGGATACGCTTGACGAGGCCCTGCAGCTTCTCGTCGCCCGCGAACTTCTGGTACACCGGCTTCATCGCATCGACGAATTCCGCCTTGTTGGCGATCGTCACGACCTGAACGCCGGCGGCCTCGACGGTCTTGCGGGACGCCTGCTCACGCTCGTCCCAGAGCTTGCGCATGACGGGAACCGATTCCTTGGCCGCCTTGCGGACCATGGCCTGGTCCTCCTTGCTCAGCGTGTCCCAGACCTTCTTGGACATCACCAGGACTTCGGGCGCCAGGGAGTGCTCGGTGATGTTGTAAAACTTGGCGGCCTCGAAATGGCGCGACGACTCGTAGGAAGGCCAGTTGTTCTCGGCAGCGTCCACGAGGCCGGTCTTGAGCGCGGTATAGACCTCGCCATACGGCATCGGCGTCGGGTTGGCGCCGAGGCTCTGGATCATGCCGACCCACAAATCGGACTGCTGAACGCGGATCTTCAGACCCTTCAGGTCCGCGAGCGACTTGACCGGCGCCTTCACTGTGTAAATGGACCGGGCGCCGCTGTCGTAATAGGCAAGGCCGACCAGGCCCGCCGGCTCCATGGCCGCCAGGATCTCATCGCCGATCGGCCCGTCGAGGACGGTGCGCATGTGCTGGGTGTCGCGGAAGACGAACGGCAGGCACAGCGCGATGGTTTCCGGCACGAAATTGTTGAGCGGCGATGCGTTGATCCGCATCATGTCGAGCGCGCCGATCTTGAGTTGCTCGATGGTGTCCTTCTCGGAGCCCAGGGCTCCGTTGGGAAACACCTTCACGCCGAGCTTGCCGCCGCTCGCCGCCGCGAGCTGCTTGCCCATGAACTTGACGGCCTCGACGGTCGGGTAATCTGCGGGATGGACGTCGGCGGAGCGGAAGTCGCGTGCGGTCGCCAGCGGCGCTGAGAGCACCAATGCAACGGCTGCGACGATACCGGTGAGTGTCTTCATCTGGGCTTCCTCCTGGGTTGATTATGTCGTTGTCGGCAGGCTGCACGCCGCCTTGGGTCGCTCCCCTTCAGGTGTGAAGTCAAGCGCCAATGTCGTCCCTAGGGCGCGCGGCATTCCATGTCCAAGCCAAATCCGGCATTGATCGATGCAGCAGTTGCATCGATCAATCTGGCGCAATTCGCGTCGTTGTGGAAGCCGGCGGGACGGCTTGCGTCGCCGGCACGTGACTTGACGCGACCAAGACAGGCCCCTCAAGATGTCCGAAACAGCGGACTATCTCGAAGGAATGCCCATGCCGCGGAAGCTGATCGATATCTCGGTGCCGCTCAGAAACGACGTGACGGCCGATCCGCCGGGCAACCATCCGACCATCCAGTATATCGATCACCAGCAGGGCCTGCCCCGCATGCTGCAGTTTTTTGAGGGCCTCAAGGCGCAGGATTTGCCCGATGGCCAGGGCTGGGCCGTCGAGCAGGTCTCGCTGTCGACCCATAACGGCACCCATCTCGATGCGCCCTGGCACTTCCATCCGACCATGAACCGCGGCGAGCGGTCATGGACGATCGACGAGGTGCCGCTGGAATGGTGCTTTCAGCCCGGCGTGAAGCTCGACTTCCGGCATCTGCCCGACGGCTACGTGGCTGGTGCCGACGACGTCGAGAAGGAGCTGAAGCGCATCGGGCACACGCTGTCGCCGCTGGAGATCGTGGTCGTCAACACCAGCGCCGGCGCCAAATTCGGCAAGGCCGACTACGTCAATTCCGGCTGCGGCATGGGCTATGAAGCCACCATGTATCTGCTCGAACGCGGGGTGCGGCTGACCGGCACCGACGGCTGGAGCTGGGACGCGCCGTTCCTCTACACCGCGAAGAAATATGCCGAAACAAAGGATGCCGGCCTGATCTGGGAAGGCCACAAGGCGGGACGGCACATCGGCTATTGCCATCTCGAGAAGCTGCACAATCTCGACCAGCTGCCTTCGACCGGCTTCACGGTCTCATGCTTTCCGGTGAAGATCGAACGCGCCTCCGCGGGCTGGACCCGCGCGGTCGCGATCATCGAGGATTAAGACGGAGCGACTACTCGCCGTCGAGACCGCTCTCGGCGAGTTCGCGCAGCGCATCCGTATCGAGCACGACGATGGCGCCGTGCTCGAGGCGAACCCAGTTGCGGCCGGCCCAGGCGCGCAATTGCTTGTTGATGCTCTCGCGCGTCATCCCCACCATCTCGCTGATCTCCTGCTGCGTGATGGCGAGCGTGCCGCTGCCGGAGTCGAGCTTGCGCTCCTCGGTGAGACCGAGTAGTGCGCTCGCCAGCCGGCCCGGCAGATTCTGGAGGATGACTTGCTCGACCTGCTGGCTGGTCCAGCGCAGACGGGCGCAGAGCAGCTCGATGAATTTCATCGCCAGCGCCGGCTGACTCTTCACGAACGGCAGGAAGTCCCGGCGATCGATGATGTAGAGCTCGCAATTGGTGTTGGCGGTCGCATCGGCCGACCGGGGAGCGCCGTCGAGCACCGCGATCTCGCCGAAGATTTCTCCGGGACCGATCAAATTGAGAATGGCGTTCCGTCCATCGGGGGACGAGGAGGAAATCTTCACTGTCCCCGTGATCACCGCGAACAGATTGTTGCCGGGATCGCCCTTGGCAGCGATCGTCGCGCCGCGCTTCACGGTAGTGTGCTTGGCGTAGCGGCAAAGCTGATCGAGCGCTTCCGGCTCCAGATCCGCGAAGATCGGGTGCTTGCGCAGGACCGATAGTTTGTTGCCCGCCGACTGTCGGGGGTCGCCGGTCTTGTCCTGAGGCACGCCGCGGGGCTCCTAAGACTGCGAGGCACTGAGGTTCCTGCGTAGTCAACGTTATCAGGCTTTTCAACCGGAAAGCACCCGCGCGTTTTGTGGCAAATGCCGCGAAAAGGCCGCGTTCAAGCCGAAAGCCTGCATCCGAAGGCTGCGCCGATGCGGCCCGGTCGATGCAGAGTTGCAGGCTGCGCAAGCCGCGCTTGCGTTGAGGCGCTGGCGAAGGCCAAGCCGGCCGAGCGTCGGCTGTTGGCGCGTCTGAGCGGACTTAGGATCTCAGGAGGTCAGCGCTTGGCATCCGGATCGAGCCGGCCTGCACTGGTTTGCCGGTCTGCCCAGGCCAGAGCTGCGGCGAATGCGACGAAGATCGCGACGACGACGATGGTCACCAGCAACGCATCAGCGGGCATCATGCACCTCCCGGATTGTCGGAGCATTATTTGCTGCAGCCGCCCGGTGTCATTGATCGAGATCAAAAATTTCGGGGCGTTGCGGACGGACTATCAGGCTGCGGCCAGCGCCTCGGCACGGGCAGGATCGAGCAGGCTGATGCCGCCGTGAATGATCTCGATCACACCGTGACGCTCCAGCTTGGTGAAGGTGCGACTGACGGTTTCGATGGTCAGACCGAGATAGTCGGCGATGTCCTGACGGCTCATCGGAAGCGGAACGGTGTCGGACAGCCCCTTGAGCGCGACCTGCCGTTCCCGCCAGCCGAGCAGAAAGGTCGCGACCTTCTCGTCGGCCGAGCGGCGGCCGAGCAGGACCATATGGTCGCGCGCCTGGCTCAATTCGCGGATAGCCAGCTCGTTGATCCGCCTGAGTAGAAGCGGTCGGGCTTCGATGAAACGGCCGAACGGCGCCTTGGCGAACTGGCAGACGGTCACCGCGCCGATCGCATCGGCCGAAAAATTGTGCCGGCCCGATATGTTCATCCCGAGGAAATCGCCGGGCAAGGCAAAACCGACGATCTGCCGCCGGCCGTCGGGCAGCAACTTGTACAGCCGCATGACGCCTTCGAGGACGTTGTAGAACGAGGTCGTGATGTCCTCCTCGGAGAACACGGTCTCGCCGGAGTCAAAATGAACGCGGCGTCCGAGATGCTCGAATTCCCTGAGCTCGGCCGCATCCAGCGACGAACAGACCGCCGCTCCACGTACGGCGCAATCGCTGCAGAAATGGCCGTTCGGCTCGATCGTGACCACGGAAGGCTTCATCCACCGCTCCCCGCGCCGGCTGCTCCCGACACCAGGCCGAGTCCACCGCGCGGGTGCATTTTACTGCACTGCGCCAAAGCCAATTGACAGAGATCAAATTTGAGCGGCATCCCCGTCATATTCTGCGTCCAGAGTTCGACGGGATCATTTTCCATGCTGCAAGCCGCCCTGCGTCACGGCCTGATCGGGCTACTTCTGATGATGCCGGCGCTGGCGGCCCCGACCGCCGAACAGCGCGGCAAGGCCTTCGCACGGGCCAATTGCGCACGCTGTCACGCGATCGACCGCGTCTCCCGCAGTCCGCTCGAGGGCGCGCCTCCGCTGCGCACGCTGCACCAGCGTTATCCGATCGAGACCCTTAGTGAGGCGCTGGCCGAAGGGATCTACACCGGTCACGACGACATGCCGGCCTTCGAGCTCAGTCCGGACCAGATCCACGATCTCCTGTCCTACCTGAAGACGCTGGAATAGAAGGCATCACACCGCCTGCACGCTCCACCCGATCAGCTCCTTGGCGATGCGGGCAAAGGCTGCATCGAAGGCGGCGACTGCAGCGGCCGGCTCGACCTTGTCGAGCTTTTCGCTGGTCTCGACCAGTCGGGATGCCACCACCTTGCCGTTCTTGTCGACGATCCGCGCCGAGAGGTCGATCTCCACCCGTGCCTCGCCCTCCGTGGCGATCCGAAAGCGCCGGATGTCGATCAGGAGCTGGTAATCCGCCTGACCGAGATCGCTCGTGCGTAGCGGGGCGTGGGCGATGTCGTAATTCTCGAAGCTGTCGATCAGGCGCGCCTGCACCAGTTTCGGAATGCTGTCGGCCCAGAGAAAATCCGCAAAACCCGGCCTGTCCCCGACGGGCGCGAACAGCATGCGCTGGGTCTGCAGCATTGCGACCGCGGTCGGCTCGGGAATGGCCAGGGAGGCGGAGAGCGTCTTGCCGGCCGGCTCGAGATTCTTCGGCGTACGCAGGTCGTAGGTGATTTTCTGCGCGGGCGTCCCACCGCCGGTCATCTTCTCCAGGCCCGCAATAATGCCGTCGAGCTTGCCGGTGTTGCGCGCGAGCCCGTCGGAGAACGTCTTGAAATTCGCGATGGTGTCCTTCAGTGGGCCCGAATTGTCCTGGAGCACCGTGTCGACCCGCCGCAGCGCATCGCGCGCCGCCTGCGTCATGCTCTGGCCGGCGCCGGCCTCCGCGATCAAGGTCACGGGCTCGCCTGCTTTGGCGACGATCGCGCCGCCCTCCAACGTCACCACCGGCACGCCGGTCAGGCCCTGGAATTCGAGGCCGACCCTGGTGTCGGAACGCACCGGGGTGGCGGTCGCAACCGAGATCGTCGCATTGACGAAGCGCGGGTTATCCGGCGCGAGCCCGAGCTGGGTCACCTCACCGACGCGGATGCCATTGAACAGCACGCCGGCGCCGACCAGGAGGCCTGGGACCGGCCCCTGGAATTGCACATGGTAGTTCGTGCGTGGCCCGATGCCGCCGGTGTTGTTCAGCCAGTAGACGAAGCCGAACACCGCGAGGATCGCGGCCAGCACGAAACTGCCGATCAGCACGTAGGGAGCGCGGGTTTCCATGTCTCATCTCATCTCGTGTTGCAGCATCTGCGAGCGCTTGCCGTGGAAATAGGCGCGCACCCAGGGATGCTCGGATTGCAGCAATTCGCGCATCGGGCCGATCGCCACGATCTTGCCGTCGGCGAGGGCGGCGACGCGATCGCAGACCGTGGTCAGGCTCGCGAGGTCGTGGGTCACCATGAACACGGTCAGCCCCAGCGTCTTTTGCAGCGTCGTGATCAGCGCGTCGAAATCGCCGGCGGCGATCGGATCGAGGCCGGAGGTCGGCTCGTCCAGGAACAGGATCGGCGGATCGAGCGCGAGGGCGCGCGCCAGCGCCACGCGCTTGGTCATGCCGCCCGACAGCTCTGCCGGATATTTGTCGGCGTCCTGGGCGCGCAAGCCGACCATCTCGAGCTTGGCGATCGCGATCTCGTCCATCAGCTCCTGCGACAGGACGAGATTCTCGCGCAAGGGAAACTGGACGTTCTGGCGGACCGTCAGCGAGGAGAACAGCGCGCCTTGCTGGAACAGGATGCCCCATGTCGTGGCGGCGCCGCGGCCGTGGCCGCCGGTGGGCTGCCCCATGACCTCGATGGTCCCACCTTGGCGCGGGATGAGGCCGATGATGGTGCGCATCAGCACCGACTTGCCGCCGCCGGACGCCCCCACCAGCCCGAGAATCTCGCCGCGGCGGACGTCGAGGGACAAATGGTCGAGCACGGTCTGGCGGCCGAATCCGACCACGAGGTCACGGACGCGGATCGCGAACTGGTCCTGCGATGCGTCCATCGTCACATTCCGATCGAGGCAAAGAAGATCGCGAACAGGCCGTCGAGCACGATCACCAGGAAGATCGACTTCACCACCGATGTCGTGGTCTGCCGCCCGAGCGATTCCGCGCTGCCCTTGACCCGCAATCCCTCGCTGCAGGCCACGATTCCGATCACCAGCGCCATGAACGGCGCCTTCAGGATGCCCACCTCGAAATGGGTGACTGAGATCGCCTCGTGCAGCCGGGCGATGTAGATCGCCGGACCCATGTCGCCATAGAACTGCGCGACGAGACCGCCGCCATAGAGCGCGGCGATCGATCCGATGAAGGTGAGGATCGGCAGCGCAATGACCAGGGCCGCAACGCGCGGCAGGATCAAGACCTCGACGGGATCGAGCCCCATGGTCGAGAGCGCGTCGATCTCCTCGCGCATCTTCATCGAGCCGAGCTCGGCAGTGTAGGCGCTTCCCGACCGTCCCGCGACCATGATGGCGACGATCAGCACCCCGAGCTCACGCAGCACCAGGATGCCGACCATGTCGACGGTGTAGGACTCCGCGCCGAACCTGCGGAAGTGGAAGAAGCCCTGCTGCGCGATGATGGCGCCGATCAGGAAGGTGATCAGCGCGACGATGGGGATCGCCTGCCACCCGATGCGGTAGAGCTGATACACCAGCGAGGTCAGCCGCAGCGAACGCGGCCGGCGCAGCACGCCGATCACGGCCATGAACAATGCGCCGAGCATCTGGAGGAAGATCGTGACGTCTTCCCGCGCATCGGCCGTGGACTTGCCAAGATCGCCCAGCCTCGCCAGCACCGGATTGGGCGCAGCCGTCGGGGCCGGCGTGTGGCGGTTGACCTGGCGCACCTCATCCAGCAGCCCGCTGAAATGATCGGCGACGCCGACGAATTCGGCCGATCTGCCCGATGTTGCGGCCCTGCGCGACAATTTTTCCAGGACCCAGGCACCGAGCGTGTCGAGCGCACTGACGCCCGACATGTCCAGGGTGACGACGCGCGAGCGATCGACGTCGGCACCGACCGACCGGGACAATGTCTCGAGCGTGACCACATTCGCGGCGGTCCAGGGCCCTTCGGGACGCAGGTTCAGCGCGTCGCCGGACGGCGTCGCGAGCAACAGCGGTTCGTGGTTCACGCTTCCACCTCATCGGGACAATCGGTCCCCATTCAGACGGCATTTCTAGGCCAGCATATGGCGGCCGGCTTGACCTGTCTCAAGACCCGGACTGCGGCCACCGCTTGAGGCAAATCAAGCGCGAACGCACAGGTGCGCCTTAGGCTCGCTTTCATTCAATGGGGATAAGAGTCCATGTTCGACAGCGACAGGATGAGCGAAGAATTGCGGGCGCTGAAGGTTGATGTCACACGCTTGCTGAGCACCGCCGGCGAGGAGATGTTCGAGAGCTCGAAGGACCGCGCCGAGGCGCTCGCCGATCAGATCCGTGCCGCGCTGACCGAGCTCGGCGAGACCGTGGATGAAGAGCAGGCGCAGCTCCAGGGTCTCATAGCGGAGCGTCCAATCACTTCGCTCGCCTCCGCCTTCGCGCTCGGCGTCGTTGTCGGCTTCATGCTGAGGAGACATTAGGTGAATACCGAGAATGTGGTCAAACATCTGCGTGCGCTGTGGCGCACCGACAGGATCATCGCGGACATCAGGCTGCGCCATCTGCTTGTTGGCCTCGGCTTGCGAGCCTTCGCGGCGCTGATCGCGGCGTTCGGGCTGCTGATGCTGGAGCTGTCTGCCTATTTCGCGCTGGTGCAGATCTGGAGCGCGATTGCCGCAGCGGCCATCCTCGGCGCCGTCAATTTCGCCATCGCGGCCGCTCTCTTCGCAATCGCCGGCCGCGCTCCGTCAGGCCGCGATATCGAGCTCGCCAACGAGATTCACGACACCTCCATCGAAGCTCTTCAGCTCGAGGCGCGTGCGCTTCAGGCCCAGGTGTCGGGCGCGGTGCATCATCCGCTCAGCACGATCGTGCCGGTGCTGGTGCCCTTGATCGCGATCATCATCAGGAACCTGCGGACGGCGGCCAAGTCATCCGCCAAGACATCCGCCGCGGCGAATTCAGCTGAAGCGCGCTCCTGAAGCAGGCGCGCTCAGAGCTTCAATTTGACGTCGCAGATATCGGGCTCGGCCGGATCGGGCTTGACCTCGAAGCCGAGCTGCCGGCACATTTCGAGCATCACGGTGTTCTCCTTGAGCACGTCGCCCGAGATGACTTTCAGCCCCTCCGACCTGGCGTAGTTGATGATGAGCTGCATGAGCGCCCAGCCGAGCCCCCTGCCCTTGAGGTCGGACCGCAGCAGGATCGCGTATTCGCCGCTCTCGTAGATCGAATCCGAATGGAGCCGGACCACGCCGACCATTTCGCCGGTGGCCTCGTCGAAGGCGATGAAGGCCATCGCGCGCGCATAGTCGAGCTGGGTCAGGCGCGCGATGAACTCGTGGGTAAACTCCTTCATCGGTGCGAAGAAGCGCAGGCGAAGGTCGTGCGGCGTGACGTGACGCAGGAATTCGTGGATGGTCGGCTCGTCCTCGGGGCGCATGGGCCGCACGAAGATGCGCCAGTCGTCCTTGAGCTTGAGGCGGCGCTCCCATTGCGAAGGATAGGCGCGAACGGCGAAATTGGCCGGGCCGGAGCCGACAAACTTCCGCTGCGGCGGGCCGACGGCAACGCGGGCGTCGACCGCGGTCACGCCGGTTTCGTCCGCCAGCAGCGGATTGATGTCGAATTCGCGGATCTCGGGAATGTCGGCCGCCATCTGCGCCAGCTTGACCAGCACCATGGCCACGGCGTCCTGCTTGACCGCCGGCACATCACGATAGGCTTTTAGCAACCGTGACACGCGCGTGCGGTCGATCAAATCGCGGGCGAGTTGCAAGTCCAGCGGCGGCAGCGCCAGCGCCTTGTCGTTGATGATCTCCACCGCCGTGCCGCCACGGCCGAACACCACGACGGTGCCGAAAGTGGGATCGTCGGCGAGGCCCAGGATCAACTCGCGCGCCTTCGCCTTGACGACCATCGCCTGGACGATGACCCCGCCGATGCGGGCCTCGGGCCGCAGCTTTCTCGCCCGGGCGAGGATGTCTGAAGTGGCCGCTCGCACGGCCTCCGGCGTCGTCAGATTGAGCACGACGCCGCCGACATCGGATTTGTGGATGATGTCCCGCGACATGATCTTGAGCACCACGGTGCCGCCCTGCGCGAAGATTTCCTTCGCATAGGCCACCGCCTGCTCAACATCGGCCGCCGCATAGGTCGGCACCATCGCGATGTCGTAGGCCTCGAGCAGGTGCTTGATCTCGACAGGCTCGAGCCACTCGCGGCCATCAGCAATCGCGGCCGTGACGATCTGCCTTGCCCCCCTTGCATCCGGCACGAACGTATCGGGCATCGCGGGAGGAACCTGGCTCAGCTCCTCCACCACTTCACGGTGCCGGACCAGATGCATGAATCCGCGCACGGCGTCGTCCTCGGTCGGATAGTTCGGCATACCGGCGCCGGAAAGGGCCTGAATGATGTGCTGATCGGCGCCGACCCAGGCCGCCAATACGGGCTTGGCCCATCGGCGGTGCTGCTCGCGATATTTGCCGACGATCTCGGTCACGGTCGTGGCGATCTCGGCGGCCGAGGCGATCGCCGTTTGCACGTTGAGGACCAGGACCGCATCATTGTCGCGATCGGCCAGCAGCACCTCCAGCGCCGCCGCGTAGCGCGAGGCGTCGGCATCGCCCACGATGTCGACGGGATTTGCACCGGACCAGGTCGGCGGCAGAGCCGCATCGAGCGTCTTGCGCACCTCCGGTGAGATAGTCGCCGGAATTCCGCCGAGCTCGACCAATCGATCGACGGCGAGGACGCCGATGCCGCCACCGTTGGTCAGGATGGCGAGACGCTTTCCCGTCGGAGATTCGACGCGGCCGAGCGTCTCGGCGCAATCGAACAGCTCACGCAGATCTGAGACGCGCAGGACACCCGCGCGGCGGAACGCCGCGTCATAGACCGCGTCCGCGCCGGCGAGCGCGCCGGTATGCGTGGCGGCCGCCTTTGCGCCCTGCGCCATGCGGCCGGATTTCACCACGACGACGGGCTTGACGCGAGCGGCGGCACGCGCCGCCGACATGAACTTGCGCGCATCCTTGATGGATTCGATGTAGAGCAGGATCGCGCGCGTCTTGTGATCCATCGCGAAATAGTCGAGCAGATCGGCGATATCGACGTCGATCTGATCGCCGATCGAGACGATGCCGGAAAAGCCGACGCCGCGCTGCGCAGCCCAGTCGACCATGCCGGCAGCGATCGCGCCCGATTGCGAGATCAACGCGAGGCTGCCCGCCCCCGGCATGTGTGCGGCAAAGCTGGCATTCAGGCTGACCCCGGGCATCATGATGCCGAGGCAGTTCGGTCCGATCAGCCGCATGCCGTATTTGCGGGCCGCCGCGATTGCAGCCTCATGCAGAGATCCCGGTCCGTGGCCGAGCCCGGCCGAGACGATCAGCGCGCCCGCCGAGCCGCGACGCCCGGCCTGGTCGATGATACCGGGAATCTCGCGCGCCGGCGCGGTGATGACCACGAGCTCGGGCACGAAGTCCAAGCCGTCCAGGTTTTTCACCGCGGCGACGCCGCCGATTTCGGCATGGCGTGGATTGACGAGGCCGAACCGCCCCTTGAATTCGGTCTTGTGGATGTTTTCCAGAACGGCGCGTCCAACGGAGACCGGACGGGCGCTCGCGCCGACGAGCGCAACCGAACGCGGCGCCAGCAGATTGTTGAGACGATAGGTTGACATGAAAGCAAATGCGCCGGGTCAGCGGCG
The DNA here is from genome assembly GCF_014198235.1 of Bradyrhizobium sp. ERR14. Classification (NCBI taxonomy): domain Bacteria; kingdom Pseudomonadati; phylum Pseudomonadota; class Alphaproteobacteria; order Hyphomicrobiales; family Nitrobacteraceae; genus Bradyrhizobium; species Bradyrhizobium sp. ERR14. The sequence continues at coordinate 606,997 of NZ_JACIHD010000002.1, forward strand.
GTTCCGATGGTTGACGATCAGGCTGGGAAGATGGCGAGCCTAGTGCGAGATCATAACCCAGCACGGTGGCTGGCCAATGACGGTCTTTGTCACACCGCCCCACACGATCTCGTTCAGGCGTGAATGATGGTAGGCGCCCATCACGATCGCATCCATGCCGTGGGAATTCGCCCAGCTTCCCAGTACCTTGCCGATCGAGCTGCCGTTGCCGGTCACCGTTTCGAAGGAGGCATAGACCCCGTGTTCCCTGAGATGATCGACGAGAGCCGCGCCGGATTGCACGACTGCGTCATCCCTGTCCTGCGTTACCGTCACCACACGGACCACGCTGGCGGCCTGAAGAATCGGCAAGGCGTCGCCGACCGCACGCGCAGCGCGGGCAGAATGATCCCAGGCGATCATGACGTTCTCGAATTCCGGCCGCAACTGCTCCGCATGCTGCTCCGGGCAGAGCAGCAGCGGCCGCCCGGATTCGAACAGGAAAGTTTCGATGATGTGCTCCGTTCGGCTGTCGTGCGGCTTCACGGGAAACAGCGTGAGATCGCTGAAACGGGCATGCTCGGCCAGGATCGCCGCGATCTCGTCCGCCGGCACCTTGCCCGTTCGGCTCTGGGCGCGAATGTTGGCGCGGGACGCCGCATTGGTGAAGGCATTGAGGAGCTGCTGCGTGTCGTTCGCCTCACGCGAACTGCCGGCCTCCGCGGAATCGCGGTCATAGGGCAGCATCACTTTCGGCCGCTCGAAAACGTCTTCCTCGAGCGCGAGCGCCGTGATCCTGGCGCCGAGGTCGGCGGCGACGGCCACACATTTCTCGATCGCAACCAGGGCCGATCCGCGCGGCTGGCCGACAAGCGGCAGAAAGACATCCTTGATGGGCATCGGGATTCTCCTTGGCCGCCACAATAGGCCGGCTTTGGTCGAGAGGCTTGATCCTCGTCAAGCCAAGAAAACCTCGTCCAGTCCACCAGTAACTGGCGTTAACCGACGTCAAGGACTAGCCGCGATCTGCTTCTAAGGATTACCTTGGTCGGCGGACGGGCCGCCTTCCGACGCATCTGGATGTGCCAGCGGGAATGACAAACGATTCTGCGACCCAGGACCGGATCTTTGCGGCTCTAACCGATTCTGCCGTGCATCCTGACGTGAGGCGGATCGATACGCACGCAGCTTCCGTGTTCCTCGACGGCAAGCGCGCGTTGAAGATCAAGCGCGCCGTGCAGTTTCCCTTCCTCGATTATTCGACGCTCGAGAAGCGCAAGGCGGCCTGCGAGGAGGAAATCCGGATCAACCGGCCGCTGGCGCCGCAGATCTACCACCGGGTCGTGGCGATCACCGAGGAGGCGGACGGCTCGGTGCAGGTCGACGGTCCCGGCCGGCCGATCGAGTATGCGGTGGAGATGGCGCGCTTCGACGAAAACCGGACGCTCGATCATCTGGCAAAGGCCGGCCCGCTGGATGCAGCCCTTGCCTCGGCTGCCGCCGACGCGATCGTCGCTTCCCACGGCGCGGCGACACGCGCCGACGGCGACGCATGGGTCGCCTCCATCCCCGCCCTGATCCACGGCAACAGTCACGGCCTGCGGACCGGCGGCCATTTCAACGCGGCAGACGTCGAGAAGCTCGGCAAAGCCTCCCACGAGGCATTTTCGCGTGTTCGTCCGCTGCTCGCAGAGCGCGGCGGTCAAGGCTTCGTGCGCCGCTGCCATGGCGATCTGCATCTCGCAAACATCGTTCTGATCGACGACCGGCCGGTGCTGTTCGACGCCATCGAGTTCGATGCGCAGATGGCAACCGTCGACGTGCTTTACGATCTCGCATTCACGCTGATGGACCTGTTGCACCACGATCAGCCAGATGCGGCCAACATCGTCCTGAACCGCTATCTCGCCGTGACGCCGGCCGACAATCTCGACGCGCTCTCGGCCCTGCCGCTGTTGATGTCCATCCGGGCGGCGATCCGCGCCCAGGTGGCCCTGGCACGGCTGAAGCCGCCGCATTCCGATGACCCCGGCATCCTTGACCAGGCACAGCGTTATTTTGACCTCGCCAGGAAGCTGATCCATCCTCCTGCTCCGCGCCTGATTGCGGTCGGCGGCCTGTCAGGCACCGGCAAGACGGTCCTGGCGCTCGCGCTCGCGCCCGTCGTCGCACCGCCCCCGGGAGCAATCGTGCTGCGCAGCGACCTCGTCCGCAAGCAGATGTTCGGGGTCGAGGACACGCACCGCCTGCCGCCGTCCGCCTACACGCCGGAGCACGCGGCCCGCGTCTACGACACGCTGGTTCAGCACGCCCGGCGGGTGCTGGCGCAGGGCCATTCGGCGATCATCGACGGCGTATTCGCCCGTGAGGACGAACGGGACGCGATCGCCACACTGGCGCGGGAGCGCAATGTGCCCCTGAACGGCCTGTTTCTGGTTGCGGACCTCGCGACCCGGCAGATGCGGATCGGAAGTCGCCGGGGAGACGCATCCGACGCCACGCAAGAGGTTGCTGCGCGGCAAGAGCACTATAATATCGGTCACGTCGGCTGGGCGACCATCGATGCATCCGGGACACAAGCGCAGACGCTCCAGAACTGCCGGGACGCGATCGCTGAAAGCAAATAAGGCAATCTGATTGGCGCGGACAAAGATGGCGCGACCCACCACGACCTCGACGGCCGTTCGCGCCACGCCGGCGGCGCGGCGCAATGCCCTGCCCGGCCGCCTCAGCCCCGGCATGGCCTGCGATACGGCGTTCCGCATCATCGCGCGCCGTCACCTCGATGCCGTGCTCGCCCAGCATGACGGCACCTGCCGCGGCGATCCCGACGCGCTGCACCAGATCCGGATCGCATTGACGCATCTGCGAACTGCCATCCGCTTCTTCTCGCCGATAGTCGACGACGCCCTGCGCCCGAAGGTCTGGGCCGAGCTAAAATGGCTGAACGGTCAGCTCGGCATGGTACGGGATCTCGACGTGGCGATCGAGCGGATCGTCGCCGAGAGTGGCGACAATCTCGCGGTGGTCGCCGAGCTTCAGCGTTGGGACGAAAAGCGCGCCGAGAGCCACCGCCTGCTGGCGCGCGCGCTGCAATCCGCGCGGTATCGCCGCCTTGTCGAGCAGACCTCGACCTGGATCGAGAGCGGCCCCTGGTCGACCCGGCGCAGCAAGGAAGCCATACGATTGCGCCGCTGCACGCTCGCCTATCACGCGACGGAGCGGCTGACCGAGTGGGAGACGGCGCTGCTCAAGAAGGCGCGAAAACTCCGCAAGCTCGACGTCGAGAAGCGCCACAAGCTGCGGATTCTCAACAAGCGGCTGACCTATTCGATCGAGTCGCTCCAGGACCTGTTCGCCGATGAATCGCTGACGAAACAGAAATCCATCCTCAAGAAATTGCGCAAGGCGCAACGGTCGCTCGGACGATTGAACGACGATGCGCGGGGACAGGCGCTGGCGGCGTCGTTGAACGGCGCCGGCCTCGAAGCCGGCAATCGATTCCGCAACCGCAAACGGGAAAAGAAGCTGTTGCGGACGGCGTCAACGGCCTACCGCAAACTGGACAAGACCAAACCCTTCCGCTCCTCGGACCTCGCACCGAATTCCGAGCCGGAGGCTTAAGTGTGGACGTAGTCCCCTGGCGCATCGGGCAGGCCGGGAGCGTCTCCAAGCCCGATCGGTGGCGGATCGCAGGGCGCACCGGAGCGCGCCGCCAGCCATTTGGTCCATTCCGGCCACCACGACCCTTCAACGCGCGGAGCCAGCTTCAGCCACTCGTCCGCACCGACATAGGGCGCGTCCTCGGCCTTGCTCAGCACTTGATAACTGTGGCCGGGCTCGTCGAGAGGCGCGACGACGCCGGCATTGTGGCCGCCACTCGTCAACAGGAACGTCACGTCGGCATCGACCTGATAGTGAATCTTGTAGACGGATCGCCACGGCGCCACGTGATCGGCCAGCGTGCCGACCACGAACATCGGGGCGTGAATATCGGACAGCGAAACGTTCCTGCCGCCGACGTGATAGCGCCCGCCGGCCAGATCGTTGTCGAGGAACAGCTTTCGCAGATATTCCGAATGCATGCGGTAAGGCAGCCGCGTTGCGTCCGCGTTCCACGCCATCAGATCGCTCGGTGGCGCGCCCTCACCCATCAGATAGTCGTGCGACAGCCGCGACCAGATCAGTTCGTTGGAGCGCAGCAGCTGAAAGGCGCCGGCCATCTGGGTCGTGTCGAGGTAACCGCGCTGCCACATCATGTCTTCGAGAAAGGCGACCTGGCTCTCATTGATGAAGAGCGTCAGCTCTCCGGCCTCGGTGAAGTCTGTCTGGGCGGCAAGGAGAGTAACGGTGCCAAGGCGCTTATCACCGTCGCGCTCCATTGCGGCGGCAGCGATCGACAGCAATGTACCTCCCAGACAATAGCCGAGCGCATGGGTCTTCCGACCCGGAATAACGCGGCCGATCATGTCCAGCGCCGCCATGACCCCCAGCCTGCGATAGTCGTCGAAGGCGAGATCCCGATCCGCCGCATCCGGGTTGCGCCAGGAGATCGCGAACACGGTGAAACCCTGACCGGTCAGATATCTGACCAGCGAGTTCTGCGGCGAGAGATCGAGGATGTAGTACTTCATGATCCAGGCCGGCACGATCAGGATCGGCTCTGGTCGCACCTGCGCCGTGGTCGGATGGTATTGGATCAGCTCGATCAGCGCGTTACGGTAGACGACCTTGCCGGGCGACGCCGCCACCGACCTGCCGACCACAAACTGCTCGCCGTCCGCCAGTTTCGAGGCGGACAGCAGGCGCATCAAGTCACTGCACCAGTTCTGCCAACCGAAGACAAAGTTCTCGCCGCCGCTCTGGAACGCCTTCTCCAGGACCTTCGGATTGGTCGCCGCGAAATTCGACGGCGCCAGCATGTCAAGCATCTGGCGCATCGAGAACTCGACAATGGCCTCATTGGCGTGCGACACGCCGCGCACGCCGGTCGCCGCATCCCGCCACCAGCGCTCTGTGAGCAGAAATGCCTGCGCCAGCAGATTGAACGGCGCGGTCTCCCATTGCGGTCCGCTGAAGCGGCGATCGCGTCCCTGCGGCTGGATCACAGACCACGGCTTTTGCTCCGGTGACGCCGCGTGCGCGGCGGCTTCCGCCAGCCGGCCGGTGTCGCGCAGGATGCTGCGGACAATCTCCATCTGGCGCTGCGGCGCCGCAGCCAGATGCGAACTCCAGTCGAGCCAGGCCAGCGACAAGGCCAGCGGCGAAATCCCGCCTGTGAATCGCGCCAGCATCGCGTGAAATGCGCGGTCGAGAGGATATGGCTCCGATGCAGGCGGAGGATCGGCGGCGGCAGGCATTCCGGCGGGTGTTTCGGGGCTCACCGTCGAGGCTTCGGGAGCAGCGACGGGATTGACGGGAAGAGCCTGCGCCGCCGGCACTTCGGCCCGTGGAAAGATCTGCACGACGCTCATGGCTCAATGTTCCCGAGGGGCTTCTGGTCTAGGTCGGCAGCAGGATATGACGAGGCTTCGCAGAGGCGTTGAGCTGCATCAAATCCGGGGCGCGGATCACGATTGCTTAATCAGGACGGACGGCCTCGTCCGATTGACCTGAGTCAAGCCGCACCCTGATGTCCGCGCTAGTTTTCGCGCATTGAATTTCGATAGAGCCAGCGGAGTTGTCCATGCGCGCCCACCAGATCATGACCCGGTCGGTCATCTCGGTTACCCCCGACACAAGCATCGTCGAGGCGGCAAATATCATGCTGAAGCGGCATGTCAGCGGTCTCACGGTGGTCGACGATACCGGCAAGCTGGTCGGCGTCGTGTCGGAAGGAGATTTCATCCGCCGCAGCGAAATCGGCACCGGGCGCAAGCGCGGACGCTGGCTGCGGTTCATCCTTGGTCCGGGCAAGTCGGCCAGCGATTTCGTCCACGAGCACGGCCGCAAGGTCGCGGAGGTGATGACCGACACGGTCGTCACCATCACGGAGGATACGGCGCTCGCCGAGATCGTCGACCTCATGGAGCGGAACAACGTGAAGCGGCTGCCGGTGGTGCGCGGCGACAAGGTCGTCGGGATCGTATCCCGCGCCAATCTGCTGCAGGCGGTGGCGGGGCTCGCCCGCGAAGTGCGTGATCCGACGGCGGATGACGACCACATTCGCAGCCGCATCATCGACACCATGGAGAAGAACGACTGGTGCCCGTTCGGGCTGAACGTCATCGTCCGCGACGGCATCGTTCACCTCAGCGGCGTCATCACCGAAGAGCGCACGCGGCAGGCCGCGATCGTCGCAGCCGAGAACGTCGATGGCGTGAAGAAGGTGCACGACCATCTGTGCTGGGTCGACACCATGTCGGGCGTCTATCTGAACTCGCCCGAGGACGACGAGCTCGCCAAGGCCAGCTGACAAGGCGAGCTGAGCCAAGCGCGATTCAGTGCGGAATGACGGCAGTGGCCTCGATCTCGACGCGCGCCGCCTTCTCCACGAGGCGCACCACCTGCACCAGCGCCATCGCCGGGTAATTTGCGCCGAAGATGGCACGGTAGACCTTGCCGAGCTCCTTCAGGTTGGACAGGTACTCGTCCATGTCGACGACATACCAGGTCAACCGGACGAGGTGCTCGGGCCTCGCGCCTGCCTCGGCCAAGATCGCGGCGATGTTGCTCAAGGTCTGCCCGACCTGTGCGACAAAGCCGTCGGCAAGACGCTCTTCGGCATCCCAGCCGATCACCCCGCCCGTGACGACGATGCGCCCCTCAGCGGCCATGCCATTGGCGTAGCCCTTCGGCATCGGCCACCCCGACGGCTGGAGCACCTGCACCCGCGAGCGGGTGTCATCCTCGGCTGCTGTCGGCAGCACCGCGAGTTGCGGGCCTTTCGGCGTCGTCACAGACAATTCTTCATCCTCTTCTCATTCCGCCGCGACGCCTGAGGACGTTGCGGCGGCCTGCGCCAGTTGCCGCAGGGCAAAGCGCTTCAATTTTCCGGTCTCGGTCTTGGGTAGTTGCGTCACGAATTCGATGGCACGCGGATATTTATACGGCGCGATCTCGCGTTTGACATGTTCCTGCAACTCGGTCACGAGCTCTGCGTCCGGTGTCACGCCGGGCGTCGCGACGACATAGGCCTTCACGATCATGCCGCGCGCCTCGTCGGGGGCACCGACCACGCCGCACTCGGCGACCGCCGGATGCGTGAGCAGCGCCGCCTCGACGTCGGTGCCCGCGATATTGTAGCCGGCCGACACGATCATGTCGTCGGAGCGAGACTGGTACCAGAAATAGCCGTCGCTATCCATCAGGTAGGTGTCGCCGGTGATATTCCAGCCATTCTTGACGTATTTGCGCTGCCGCTCGTCGGCGAGATAGCGGCATCCGGTCGGCCCGCGCACCGCGAGGTTCCCCATCGTGCCCGGCGGCAAATCATGGCCGTCATCATCGACGATCTTGGCCTCATAGCCCGGCACGGGCTTGCCCGTTGCGCCGGGGCGGATCTCGTCCTCGGTCGCGCTGATGAAGATGTGCAGCAATTCAGTCGAGCCGATGCCGTCCATCAGCTTGATCCCGGTCGCCTTGAGCCAGGCGTCGAAGGTCGGCTTGGGCAGCGTCTCGCCCGCGGAAACACATTTGCGAAGCGAGGAGATGTCGCGGCCCGGCAGCTTGCCGATCATCGCCCGGTAAGCGGTCGGCGCCGTGAAGCAGACCGTGGTCTTGTATTGCTCGATTGCCGTCAGCACGTCGTCGGGCGTCGTCTTCTCCAGCACCACGAAGGAGGCGCCGATATGCATCGGAAACAGCACGCCGCCGAAGCCGAAGGTGAACGCGAGCGGCGCCGAGCCGACGAAGCGATCCTTCTGTTCGGCTCGCAGGATGTTGCGCGCATAGCCGTCGCAGACCGCGAGCATGTCGCGGTGGAAATGCATGGTGCCCTTGGGATCGCCTGTCGTGCCGGACGTAAAGGCGATCAGACAGACGTCGTCGGAGGCGGTATCGACGGCCTTGAACTCCGGGCTCGCGTCAGCGCTGAGCGCTTCGAGCGAGTCCGCCGCGCCATTGCCCCAATAAACAACTCGCTTGAGAATTGGCGCCGCAGCCTTTGCCCTCTCCATCTCCTCGGCGAGCTTTCCGTCGCACAGCGCGAGCGCAATCTCCGCCTTCTGGATCGGGTAGGACAGCTCCTTGGCGCGCAAGAGCGGCATCGTGGCCACGACAATGCCACCGGCCTTGATGACTGCGAGATAGGTCGCAACCATCATCGGGTTGTTGGCGGAGCGTAGCAGCACGCGACCGCCGGGGATGAGACCGAGCTTGCCGACCAGCACGTTGGCGATGCGGTTCACCAGCGCTTGCAGCTCGCGATAGGTGTAGCTGACGGCGGGACTGATGACGCAGGGCGCATCGCCATGGCCCTGCTCGACCCAGCGGTCGAGGAAATAACTGACGCAGTTCAGTCGCGGCGGATAGTGCAGCTCCGGCCGCGTGAAGATGAACTCGGGCCAGAGCTCGCGTGGCGGCAGATGCTGCCGCGCAAACGTATCGACATGGGCCGTCGCAGCGTTTCCGTCATGCGAGCCCGACACTTGAATCTTGGCGGCGTTGGCCATCGCACGCTCCTTTCAGCATGGATTGCACCCGGCAGCACGATCTGGGAAACATTTTAGGCTTAAAACAATTTGGCGCAATAGCGGATTTTGGGCATTCCGTGCTTTTTCCTGCGGCAAAAGGGATTGGGCGGCGGCGCTTACGGCCGGCGGCGCGCGGCCGATTTCTGCGCCGACGCCTTGGTCTTGGCGAGCAGCCGCATCAATTCGCGCACATCCTTCGGCGAGAGGTCGGCGAAGAGATCGGCGATCCAGGTCTCGTGCTCCGCAGCCATCTTGCGGAACTCGGCGCGACCGAGTTTCGTGAGGCGGATCACCTGGACCCGGCGATCCGTCTCCGAGGTCCGGCGATCGAGATGGCCGGATTCCACGAGGCGCTCGACGAGACCGGTGACATTGCCGTTCGACACCATCATGCGCTTGGAGACATCGGACAGCGTCATGCCGTCAGGCGCCTTGTCGAGCTGCGCCATCAAATCGAAGCGGGGCAGCGTGACGTCGAACCGCTGCCGCAGCCGGCCGCGAACCTCGCCCTCGATCAGGGTGGTGCAGGTCAGAAGGCGCAGCCACAGCCGAAGCTCGTCGGCATGGTCTTCCGGCGTTTCGACGGCCTTGGTCTCGGAATCGAGCATCTCGGTGCGTTCACTCTCGGCGGGCATTGGCGCCGGCACGGATTCCCCAACATTTTGAGCTTCAAATAAATCGACGCCGGCCGCAAGTCCAAAGCTGCAACAATCGACCGCACGCCAATTTCTTTAGGCTTCAAATAATTGGCGCGCCGCTTGCATGCGCCGCTGCCCGCGGGATGACGACACTTTGAGCGCTGCTTGCCGCGGCCGCCATCATCAGCATAAGCTTGGATCAGAGTACGCGGCTTGCAACGCAAGCCCTGATGTCACGGGGGACAGATCATGAAGACGCAATTGACCTTGGCCGCAACAGCCCTGCTGCTCGGCACCGCCATGACCCCCGCCCTCGCCCAGGAGAAGATCAAGCTCGGGGTGATCGTGACCCTGTCGGGACCCGCCGCAGCGCTTGGCCAACAGGTTCGCGACGGCTTTGCGCTCGCAGTAAAGGACCTCGGCAGCAAGATGGGCGGCCGTGACGTCGAGGTCGTCGTGGTCGATGACGAACTGAAGCCGGACGCGGCGGTGACCAAGGTCAAGGGTCTGCTCGAACGCGACAAGGTCGACTTCGTGATCGGCCCGATCTTCTCCAACATCCTGCAGGCGATCCACCGGCCCGTGACGGAATCGAAGACCTTTCTGATCAGCCCCAACGCCGGCCCGTCGACCTTTGCCGGCAAGGACTGCAACCCGTTCTTCTATGTGACCTCGTATCAGAACGATCAGGTGCACGAGATCCTCGGCAAGGTCGCGCAGGATCGCGGCTACAAGCGCATGTACCTGATGGTGCCGAACTATCAGGCCGGCAAGGATTCGGTGGCGGGATTCAAGCTCGACTACAAGGGCGAGATCGTCGAGGAATCCTACATGCCGCTGAACACCCTGGACTTCCAGCCGGAGCTTTCCAAGATCTCCTCGCAAAAGCCCGATGCGCTCTTCACGTTCATGCCGGGCGGCCTCGGCGTCAATCTCGTCAAGCAGTACCGGCAGGCCGGCCTCGCCGACAGCATTCCGGTGCTCTCGGCGTTCACGGTGGATGAATCGACGCTGCCGGCGCAGCAGGATGCGGCCGTCGGCATGTTTGGCGGCGCCAACTGGGCGCCCAATCTCGACAATCCCCAGAACAAGAAGTTCGTCGCGTCCTACGAGGCCGCCTATAACGTCGTGCCCGGCACCTACGCCTTCCAGGCGTATGACGCCGCGATGCTGATCGACAGCGCGGTCAAGGCCGTGAAGGGCGACCTGTCGAACAAGGACGCGGTCCAGGCCGCGCTGAAGAAGGCCGACTTCACCTCGCTGCGCGGCACCTTCAAGTTCAACGCCAACGGCTATCCGATCCAGGACTTCTACCTGACCAAGGTCGCCAAGCGTCCGGACGGTAAGTTCCAGACCGAGATCGTGCAGAAGGTCTTCGAGAATTACGGCGACCGCTACGCCAAGGACTGCAAGGCGGCGAACTAAGCCGCGCGTCGCGTTAAGGGAGGACTTCAATGAGCAGCGAGATCACCGGCATTACCCGGGCCAACGAGGGGATCCAGGGCATTTCCTGGAACATCCTCGGTCAAACCTACGTGCCGAAGAGCAAGACCGAGCACAGCTTCTCCTGGCACGCGACATTGCCGCCGGGCACGTTCGTGCCGCCGCACATTCATCCCGACCAGGATGAATATCTCTACATGCTGGAGGGCAAGCTCGACTTCATGCTGGGCAATTCCGAGTCGCAGGCGACCGCCGGCGACCTGATCCGCCTCGGCATGGGCGTGCCGCACGGCATCTTCAACAAGTCGGAGCAGACCGCAAAGGTGCTGTTCTGGGTGTCACCGACCAAGAAGCTGTTCGACCTGTTCTGGGGCCTTCACAACATGAAGGAACAGAAGCCGGAGGACGTGGTGGCGATGGCCGCCGAGTTCAACATCCACTTCCTGCCGCCGCCTCCCGGCGCTGGCTAGCGGCAAGTCTCAAGCGCGCACCGCCGCAAGCCCCGGCACGGCGGCGAAGCCTGCCTTGGTGGCATAGCCGCGCACGATGGCCTCGCGCTGGGAATAGCTCAGCACATTGTCGACATTGTCAAAGCCGTCGGGGGCGAGCTGCTCGACGGCGTCGATGACGCCTTCAGGGCCGCCGCGCCGGTTGGAGCGGACGATATCGGCCGTCATCGGCAGGCGCTTCTTCTCGTATTCGAGCAGAGCCTGGCGCGGATGCTCGGCGCGCACCAGCGCGTCCGCAAGGCAGCGCGCATCGAGGATCGCCTGCGACGCCCCGTTGGAGCCGACCGGATACATGGGGTGCGCGGCATCGCCGAGCAGCGTGACACGTCCTGACGACCAGTAGGGCAACGGATCGCGGTCGCAGGTCGGATATTCGTAAAATTCGGGCGTCGCCGAGATCAGGCTTTTGACGTCGACATAAGGCACCGAGAAGCGGGCGACGTGCGGCATCAACTCCTCGCGGCGGCCCGGCCGCGACCAGTCTTCCTTCCGCGGCGGTGGCGCATTGCCCTCGCCCACCTTCACCAGCACGGCCCAGTTGGTCAGGCGGCTCGCCGGGCTCGATCCCTCCGCGATCGGATAGATCACCACCTTGGCATTGAGGCCGCCGGCCACGATCATCGATTTGCCGGTGAGGAACAGCGGCCAGTCGCGCGCACCGCGCCACAGCATCAAGCCGTTCCAGCACGGCGGACCTTCATTTGGGAACAACGTCTCGCGGACGCGTGAATGAATGCCATCGGCACCGATCAGGATGTCGCCGCGCGCGGTGTGGACATGCGCGCCGGCACGATCGAAGAAGTAAGCGGTGACGCCGCCCTCGTCCTGCGTGAAGGCGCCGAGGCGGCAGCCGGTGTGGATTGCATCCACTCCGAGCCGCTCCTCGACCGCGCGATGGATGACGCCCTGAAGCCGGCCGCGATGAATCGAGAATTGGGGCACGTCGTGACCGGCGTCGATGCCGCGGGCTTCGCGCCAGACCTCCTGGCCGTGGCGGTTGAGATAGTAAAGCTGATCGGTGCGGATCGCGACATCGTCGAGCTTCTGGAGCAGGCCGAGTCCGGCAAGCTCGCGCATGGCGTGCGGCAACGTATTGATGCCGACGCCGAGCTCACGAATGGTGTCAGCCTGCTCGAAGATCTCGCATCCGATGCCACGCGAACGCAGCATCAGCGCCGTGGTGAGACCACCGATACCGCCACCGACGATAATCGCCTTCATCGCCCTTACTCCACTCGAAATATGCCAGGCAATGAGGTTAACGTCGCACGGGCGGTTACTCCGCCGCAAGCGGCTTTGTCGCCTCCGCCTTGAGCTCGGCCCGGGTCTTGGGCTTAGCCTTAATGCGCAGCTCCTCCAGATCCTGGCGGTCGCGGACGCTGTTGCGGAAAATTTGATCCTTCCCGGGCAGATATTGGGGCGGGCAGAATGCGCTTTCTGCCCCGTACCAGGCCGCCGCCCTCATGGTGAAGAACGGATCGACCAGATGCGGCCGCCCAAGCGCCACGAGATCCGCCCGGCCAGCAGCCAGGATGGTATTGGCCTGGTCCGCGGTCGTGATGTTGCCGACGCACATCGTGGCGACGCGTGCCTCGTTGCGGACCTGATCCGAGAACGGCGTCTGGAACATGCGGCCGTAGATCGGCTGCGCGTCGCGGACCGTCTGTCCCGTCGAGACGTCGACGAGATCGACACCAGCCTCGGCGAAAGCGCGCGCAACCGCCACCGCATCGTCGCCGGTGATGCCGCCGTCAGCCCAATCGGTCGCGGAGATACGTACCGACATCGGCTTGTGCGACGGCCAGACCGCGCGGAGCGCCTCGAAGATCTCGCGCGGGAAGCGCAGACGGTTGTCGAGCGAGCCGCCGTATTCGTCCGTCCTGGTGTTCGTCAGCGGCGAGATGAAGCTGGCGAGCAGATAGCCGTGGGCGCAGTGCAGCTCCAGCATGTCGAAGCCGCAGCGCTCGCCGCGCTCGGCCGCCGCGACGAAAGAGTCTCGCACCGCGTTCATGCCGGCGCGATCGAGCTCGCGCGGCACCTGGCTGTCGGGGAAATAGGGTAGTGGCGATGCGGAGAACACGTCCCAGCCGCCTTCGTCCAGCGGGCGATCCATGCCGTCCCACATCAGCTTGGTCGCACCCTTGCGGCCGGCATGGCCGAGTTGCAGGCAGATTTTCGCGGCCGAATTGCCGTGGACAAAGTCCACGATGCGCCGCCACGCCGCCTCCTGCTCGTCGTTCCACAGACCGGCACAGCCCGGCGTGATCCGGGCATCGCGGCTGACGCAGGTCATCTCCGTGAAGATGAGTCCGGCGCCGCCGATCGCACGCGATCCATAGTGCACGAGGTGGAAGTCGGTCGGCACGCCCTCTTTCGCCGAATACATGCACATCGGCGACATCACGGCGCGGTTGGCGACCTCCATCTCGCGCAGGCGGAACGGCTGGAACAACGGCACCGCCGGCTTTTTGATGTCGACGTCGAAGCCGCTGTCGCGAACCTGTTTGGCAAATGACTTCTCGACCTCGGCCACGAAATCGGGCGCGCGTAGCTTGAGATTGTCATAGGTGATCGCCTTCGAGCGCGTCATCACGCCGAAGGCAAACTGCACGGGATCAAAATTCCAGAAGCGGTCGACATGCTCGAACCAGACCAGCGAGACGTCGGCGGCGTGCTGCGTCTTCTCGACCTCCTCACGGCGGCCCTGCTCGTAGACATCAAGCGCCGCCTTGATGCTGGGAGCTTTCTCCATCGCATCGGCCAGCGCAATCGCGTCTTCCATCGCGAGCTTGGTGCCGGAGCCGATCGAAAAATGCGCGCTCGCCTTGGCATCGCCGAGCAGCACCATGTTGTCCTTGACCCAGCGCTTGCTGCGGATCATCGGGAAATTGCGCCACATCGAACGGTTGATGAGCAGCTTGTGCCCATCGAGGAACCAGCCAAAAATCTCGGCCATCCGCGCGGCGGACTGGGTCTCGTCCAGCCCCGTGAGGTCAGCCCGCTCGAACGTCTCGGGATCGGTCTCGAAGATCCAGGTCGAGTGTCCGGCCTCATACTGATAGGCGTGGGCGATGAACGGCCCCCACTCGGTCTCCTGGAAGATGAAGGTGAAGGCATCGAGCGGCTTGGTCGAGCCCATCCAGGCGAACTTGTTGGAGCGGAGGTCGACCTCTGGCTGGAAATGATCGATGTATTTCTCGCGGAAGCGGCTGTTGATGCCGTCGGCGATCAGGACGAGATCGGCATCGGCGAAGCGGGATTCGTCGTCGACGTCCACCTCGAAATGCAGGACGACGCCAAGCTCGCGGGCCCGCTCCTGAAGGATCAGGAGCAGCTTGCGCCGCGAGCAGCCGCAAAAGCCGTTACCGCCGACCCGGTGGACCGTGCCGCGGAAATGCACGGCGATGTCATCCCAGTAGGCGAACTCCTGGGTGATGCGGCGATAGCTCGGCAGATCGTGTTTTTCAAAATTGTCCAGCGTGGCATCCGAGAACACCACGCCGAAGCCGAAGGTGTCGTCGGCCCGATTGCGCTCATACACCGTGATGTCGGCGCCCGGGCGCTGCTTCTTGAGCAGGATCGCAGCGTAAAGACCCGCAGGTCCGCCACCGATGATCGCGACTTTCATGGGAGCCTCGCCAATTCACCCGGCCATGAAACTATTTTAAGCCTAAAATAATTTCGCGCAAGTCCCCCGTTGCTGGCCGGCTCGGACAAAGACGCCGTTAGTCGCCCCTGAAGACCGGCTTGACCTTGTTGGCGAAGGCCTCGAAGGCGCGCTCGAAATCGGCCGTGGTCATGCACAGGGCCTGGGCAACGGCTTCCGCCTCAATCGCCTCCTCCACCGACATGGCCCATTCCATCGCCAGCATCCGCTTGGTCATGGTGTTGGCGAAGGTAGGCCCTTCCGCGATCTGCTTGGCCAGGACCTGCGCCTGGGACAGCACCTGCTCCGACGTCACGATGCGGCTGAAGAAGCCCCAGCGCTCACCCTCTTCCGCGGTCATGAACCGGCCGGTATAGAGCAGCTCGGAGGCGCGGGACTGTCCGATGATCCGCGGCAGGATCGCGCAGGCGCCCATGTCGCAACCGGCGAGGCCCACCTTGTTGAACAGGAACGCGACCTTGGCCCCGCTCGCCGCGAGACGCATGTCCGAGGCCATGGCGACGATCGCACCAGCCCCGGCACAGATGCCCTCGACCGCGGCTATGATCGGCTGCGGGCAGGCCCGCATCGCCTTGACGAGGTCGCCGGTCATCCGCGTGAAGGCCGTCAGCCCCTTGGTGTCCATCTTTACCAGCGGGCCGATGATCTCGAACACGTCACCACCGGACGAGAAATTGCCGCCAGCGCCGGTGACGACGATGGATTTGACCTCGTCGTCGAAGGCGCAAGCGCGGAAGAAATCGGTCAGTTCCCGGTAGCTTTCAAACGTCAGCGGATTCTTTCGTTCGGGCCGGTTGAGCGTGACCGTCGCGACGCCGTCGACCACCGCCAGCACGAAGTGCTGCGGCGAATAGTCCGCGAGCGGAATGGTGACGGGATTTGCTGGTCTGCTCATGCGATCTCCTTGGCTTCGTTGTTCCGCGCCTGCGCCATTCACGCTAGACCTCGCCCCCGGCCACGGCAATCGCCTGCCCGGTGATCGCGCCGGCGCCCTCGCCGCACAACCAGAGCACCGCGTCTGCCACTTCCCGAGGCGCGATCAGGCGTCCTTGCGGATTGTGTTTCGCAAGCTCTGCGATCGCCTGCTCGCGACTACGCCCCGTCTTGGTCATGATGTTCTCGATGCTGCCGGCGACGAGATCGGTGTCGGTGAAGCCCGGACACACAGCGTTCACGGTGATATTGCTTCCGGCCATCTCGATGGCAAGGGAGCGCACCAGACCGATCACGGCATGCTTGGCCGCGCTGTATGCGCTGACATAGGCGTAGCCCTTCAACCCCGCCGTCGACGCGACCGCGACAATTCGGCCATAGGGACGATCTTTCATGCCCGGCAGCACAGCACGGGCGGCGTGGACAACGCCCATGAAATTGACATCCATCATGCGCGCAAAAAGAGCGGCGTCCGACTTCGCGAATGGCGCCGATTCGGCGCTGCCTGCATTGGCAATCAGGATATCAATCGGCTGCCGCGCGCTGGCCTCGCTAATAGCGGCCTTCAACGACGTTTCGTCCGAAACATCGGCAACGGCCGCAAAATGCGCGGCGCCGGCGTCGACCGCCTCCGCAAGAGTCGCGGCATTCCGGCCAAGCACCGTCACGATGGCCCCGGCACCGACAAGAGACGCCGCGATCGCGCGGCCGATGCCGCGGCCACCACCGGTCACCAGTGCGTGCGGCGAGTGCGGCAATCCGGACATGCGCAGGCTCCCTCGGATCCAATGATCGTTCCTCCGATATATTTTAACCTTCAAATTTTTGCAACGAAAGCGGCGCTCGTCACGACACGAGAGGGCGGCCCGAAAATTGCTTTAAGTATAAAATTATCGCTTCCCATCCCCCACAGGCCTGTTAGCATCAAGGGCCAAGCAAAAGGATGTCGCGTGTCGCAGCCTGTGCCAATGATAACAAAGGACGGACGCTTCGCCTATGAAGCCGCGGGCGATCCGAATGCGACACCTCTCATTTTCCTGCACGGCATCGGCGGTGCAGCGCGGGCCTGGCGGCGGCAACTTGCCACGTTCGGCGGCGGCTTCCGCGCAATTGCATGGGATATGCCGGGCTACGGCAGATCGGCGCCGCTCGCCAGCGTCAGTATTGCTGCCCTGGCGGAGGCACTCCAGCAATTCATCGAACAACTCGGCGCGGCCAGACCCATCCTGGTCGGTCACTCGATCGGCGGCATGATCGTGCAGAAATGGCTGGTGCAATCTCCAAAGCTGGCACGCGCGGTCGTGCTGGCGCAGACCAGCCCTGCCTTCGGCAAGGCCGACGGCGAGTGGCAGAAATCGTTCATCGCGGCACGGCTCGGGCCGCTCGATCGCGGGGAGACGATGAAGTCACTGGCGCCCTCGCTGGTGAAGGAGCTTGTCGGCGACGATCCCGATCCGAACGGGATGGAGCTTGCACGCGAATGCATGGGGAGCGTGCCCGAAGCAAGCTATCGTGCCATGATGCTGGCTCTGATCGGCTTCGATCAGCGCAGCACGCTTGCGAATATTTCCGTCCCCACGCTGTTGCTGTCGGGTTCCAAGGACAACAATGCGCCCGCGCCGATGATGGCAAAGACGGCGAGCTACATCCCTGGTGCCGAATATGTCGAGCTCGCCGGCGTCGGCCATCTCGCCAACCTCGAGTGCCCCGAGGCCTTCGACGAGGCCCTCGGCCGGTTCCTGAACTCTCTCGCGACCAAAGCGTAAGGTGACTGCGCAATGACCATGCAAGTCAGCAAGACGATCGGCACGACCGACAAGGTTGCACTGGATGCGCCGATCTTCGATCCCGTTGCATTCCGCCTCGGCGACGAGCAGGCCGGCATCATCACCCGCGCAAGGGAGATCGGCCAAAGCGTGTTCGCCGCTCGCGCTGCGACCTACGATCGCGAGGCGACCTTCCCGATCGAGAATTATCGCGACCTGCACCGCGTCGGTCTGCTCGGCATTGCCGTGCCCAAGAAACATGGCGGGCTCGGCGCGAACTACCAGACCTATGCTTTGGCGGCTGCCGAGATCGGCCGCTATTGCGGCGCGACCGCGCTGACCTGGAACATGCACGTGTGCTCGACCCTGTGGTCGGGGCCGCTCGCCGACGATCTCGACATGGACGCGGACACCCGCGCCGAGCACGAGCGGCGGCGCGCGGTTCACTACAAGCGCATCGTCGAGGACGGTGCGATCTATTCGCAACCCTTCTCCGAGGGCGGAGCGGCCGCCGCAGGCGGTGTCGCCTTCGGCACGGAAGCAAGGCCCGTCGAGGGCGGCTGGATCGTCAACGGCAAGAAGATTTTTGCATCGCTCTCCGGCCACGCCGACTATTACGGCGTGCTCTGCACCGAGATCGAGGAAGGCGAGAAGGCGTCTCGCCGCAACACGCTTTACCTCGCGATATCAGCCAAGTCCGAAGGCGTCTCGGTCGTCGGTGACTGGGACCCGCTCGGCATGCGCGGAACGGTTTCACGGACGCTTCTGTTCAAGGACGTGTTCGTGCCGACCGACTCTGCACTGATGCCGCGCGGCGTCTATTTCCAGGCCGCGATGCGCTGGCCGCACATGTTCCTGACGTTGTCGCCGACCTATATGGGCCTGGCTCAAGCCGCCTATGACTTCACCGTGCGCTATCTGCGCGGCGAAGTGCCGGGCATGCCGCCGGTCAAGCGGCGGATGTATCCGACCAAGCAGATCGCGGTCGCGCAGATGCAGATCAAGCTCGAGCAGATCAAGGCGATCTGGTTCCAGGCCGTCACCGAAGCCTGCGCCAATCCGAGCAAGGAGCAGGTGCTGCGGGCCTACGCCGCGCAATATTCGGTGATGGAGGGTGCCAACGAGCTCGCCGCGCTCGCGATCCGCACCTGCGGCGGCCAGGCCATGCTTCGCTCGCTGCCGCTGGAGCGGATCTATCGCGACAGCCGCTGCGGCTCGCTGATGCTGCCCTGGACTGCCGAACTCTGCCTCGACCGGATCGGACGCGAGGCGCTGTATGAGACCGGCGAGACGGACGACTGACGGTGGACCTCTGCAGTCTGATCGATCGCAACGCGGCGTTCGCGCCAGACAAGACAGCCATTGCCTTCGAAGGGGAACGGCTGAGCTATGCGGCGTTCGCCGCACGCATCGAACACACCGCGACGGCATTGAAGCAGGAGCTCGGCGTCGGCCGCGGCGACCGCGTCGCCATTCTGAGTCTGAACCGGCCGGACTATCTGGTTCTGCTCTACGCCTGCGCGCGACTTGGCGCGATACTTGTGCCGCTGAACTGGCGGCTCGCCGTCGCCGAGCAGCTCTTCATTCTCACCGATGCGGGCGCCAAGGTGCTGGTGCTCGAGCAGGCATTTGAGGGCGTTCTTTCCGGGCTCGCCCGGACCGCGCCGGGGACTGCCGTCGTCGGCCTCGACTTCGCGCCGCCCCGCTGCACGACATTCGAAAGCCTGCTGGCGCGCAGCGACGGCAGCAGCCGAAATCCGCACACCGATCTCTCCTGCCCGCTGCTGATCGTCTACACGTCGGGGACAACCGGGCGGCCGAAGGGCGCAGTGCTGCGCCAGGAGGCGCTGTTCTGGAACGGTGTCATGAGCCAGCACATGCACAACATGTCGTCCGACGATCACGTGCTGACCGTGCTGCCGTTCTTCCACGTCGGCGGCCTCAACATCCAGACCACGCCGGCACTGCAGCTTGGCGCGACCGTCACGGTCCACGCGCGCTTCACGCCGGATACCGCGCTCGCGACCATCGAACAGGAGCGGCCGACACTCACGGTCATGGTGCCTGCAATCATCCAAGCGGTGAGCGAACATCCTGCCTGGGCCGCCACTGATCTTTCGTCACTCAACGCCGTCGCCACCGGCTCGACCATCGTGCCGCCGCATCTGATCGAGCGTTTCGTCGCGCGCGATGTCCCGGTGCTTCAGGTCTACGGCTCGACGGAAACCTGCCCCATCGCGATCTATACGCGCCTCGGCGGCGACCTCTCGCGGGTGGGATCGACCGGACTCGCCGGCCTGTGCTGCGAGGCAAAGATCATCGATCAGGCTGGCAACGAACTGCCGGCGGGCACGCCGGGCGAAATCGCGGTGCGCGGTCCCAATGTGTTCTTCGAATATTGGGGCAATGCGGACGCCACGCGCGATGCGTTGCACGACGGCTGGTATCGCACCGGCGACATCGGCCTGTGCGACGCCGACGGCTATTTCTGGGTCCGCGACCGCAAGAAGAACTTGATCATTTCAGGTGGAGAAAACGTCTATCCGGCCGAGGTCGAGCGCGTCCTGCTCGAACATCCTGACGTCAGCGAATGCGCCGTGATCGGCCGGCCGGATCCGCGCTGGGACGAGGTGCCGATCGCTTATGTGATACGGAGATCCGGCTCCCGGCTCGAAGCGGATGAACTCAAGACACACATCCAGACGCAACTGGCCCGCTACAAGGTGCCACGCGATATCGTCTTCGTCACCGACCTGCCGCGCACCGCGCTGGGCAAGGTCCAGCATTTCCTGCTGAAGCAGCTCGACGCGCAGTCGCGCGCGCAAGGAGAAGCATCTTGAAGATTGCAGTTCTGGGTGGGGGAAACGGCTCCTTCGCGGCCGCGGGCGATTTTGTGCTGTCGGGGCATGAAGTGCGGCTCTGGCGCCGCGATGCCGGTCAAGTCGCGGCACATCGCGCCGCCGGCTCGCGCATCCTGGTCAAGGATCACAACGGCCGCCACGACGTCAAGCTCGCGCTGGTCACGACCGACATCGCCGAAGCTGTCAACGGCACCGAGCTGATCCTGTGCCCCGCGCCTGCCTTCGCGCAGACCGATATCGCTCGCCTGCTCGCCCCGCATCTGCGGGACGGTCAGGTCGTATTTCTGCCGCCAGCGACATTCGGCTCGATGATCTTCGCAGAGGCCGCGCGGGAAGCTGGGAACCAGGCCAAGGCAAGCTTTGCCGAAACCGGCACATTGCCGTGGCTCACCCGCAAGCACGGACCGTTCGAGGTCGCGATCACCATCCGCGCCAAACGGCTTCCAGTCGGCGTGTTCCCGCTCGACCGGGCACCGCATGCGCTCGAGGTCATCGGACGCGCTTTCCCCGATACGATCGAGCCGTGCGGAGACGCGCTGTCCGGTGCGCTGATGAATGCAGGGCCGATCATCCATCCGCCGCTGATCGTGATGAATGCAGGTCCAATCGAACATTTCGAGCGTTGGGACATTCACAAGGAAGGCACGCAGGCCGCGATCCGCCGGGTGACCGACGCGCTCGACACCGAGCGGATTGCCGTACGCGAAGCGCTCGGTTACGGCGCACCGCATTTCCCGCTCGCTCATCACTATGCGAAAGAAGGCGAGATCTGGATGTATGGCCGCGGCTCGCATGACCGGCTGACGGATTCCGGCGACTGGCGCGAGCGGATCGTGCTGACGGAGCACCGCTATATGCGTGAGGACCTGCGGCTTGGGCTGTCGCTGCTGGTCTCCGCTGCCGGCCTGGCCGGCGTGGCCACGCCGCTGGCGAAAGCTTTTCTGGCGATCGGTGGCGCGATTTGCGGCGAGAACTTTGCGCAGGGCGGCAGAACGCTTGAGACGCTGGGGCTCGACAATCTCAGCAAGGCTGAATTGCAGACGTTGCTTCGCAATGGATTTTGACCGATGACCAATCGCGCCAACATCGTCTGTCTGGGGGCTGGCCGCATGGGGCGCGGCATTGCCGTCGCTTTCGCCTACGCTGGGCATCAGGTCACGATGATCGACGTCAAGGCGCGCTCCGCGGAGGAGTTTGCCAAGCTGGAGGCGGACGCGCTCGGCGAGGTCGCGAAGACCTTTGCCAGCCTGTCCAAGCTGGGGCTGCTGACGGAAGCCGATGTCGATCCGCTCGTCGCGCGCGTCTCGGTGGTGCCCGCCAGCCAGAGCGGGGCAGCACTCTCCGAGGCCGGTATGGTTTTCGAAGGGGTTCCGGAGGTCGTCGAGCTCAAGCGCGAGGTGCTTGGGTCAGCCTCACGGCAGGTCCGCCCGGACACGATCATTGCATCGACGACGTCGACCATCCTCGTCGATGATCTCTCCGGCGCGATCGTGAATCCTCGCCGCTTCCTCAACGTGCATTGGCTCAACCCAGCCTATCTGATTCCGCTGGTCGAGGTTTCGCCCGGCAAGGCCACCGATCCGGCAATCGTCGCCGAGGTCAAGGGACTGCTCGAAGGCATCGGCAAGGTCCCGGTCGTCTGCGCGGCGACGCCCGGCTTCATCGTTCCGCGCATCCAGGCGCTGGCGATGAACGAGGCCGCACGCATGGTCGAGGAAGGCGTCGCCAGTGCCGAGGAGATCGACAAGGCGATCCGCTACGGTTTTGGCTTCCGCTACGCCGTACTCGGACTGCTCGAATTCATCGACTGGGGTGGCGGCGATATCTTGTACTACGCCAGTCGCTATCTCGAAGGCGCGCTTGGCAGCGACCGTTACCGCGCGCCGGACGTCATCTCACGCAACATGCATGAAGGTCGGATCGGGTTACGCACGGGTGCCGGCTTTCTCGACTATTCGGGCATGGACGTTGACGCCTATCGCGTAAAGCGGCTTCAGGCCATGGTGGATCTGCTGCGCCATTTCGACCTTGCGCGTCCACCCGTGCTCGACCGCAATTAGCCGAAGACGTCCTGCAACACGCCTTCGCGAACGACCGCGACGCCATCGAGCTCGATGGTCGTTCCCATCATCGGCAGGTCGAAATGCCCCGCCGTGTAGCGGCCGGCGAACTCGTTCGCGCCGGTCGAGAACAGGAAATTGCCGGAGACGGCCCGAATCTCGGTGCCGTTGGTGTCGCGCTGGTCGTACATCGAAAGCGCTTCATAGCGCGCACCGGGGTTCATGCCGAAGCCGACATGCGACACGGCATATGCCTCGCGATCGCCCCAGGCGGCGAGATAGGCGCGCATCATGGCGGCATCCGTGCCTTCGCCTTCTAGCTCGACGACATAGTCGTCCTTCAACGTCATCTTCACAGGTGACGTCAGGTAGCGCTTGAAGGTGAGATTGATGTCGCCCGGCGCCATCACCAGCGTGCCGTTGATGGTCCCGCTCTTGGGGAAGCTGACGACGATTCCGCCTGGCCAATGCGCCAGCGTGCCGGGCTTGTCGGTCCAGCCCCAGACACCGACCGTGGACGCTCCGACCATGTCGACATCGAGCGCGGTGCCGGCCTTCGAGGTCACCCGCATCCGCTTGGTCCCGCGCAACATCTTGGCCGCCGCACGAACGCGCTTCTCGAGCGCGGGATCCGGCACCATCCGCTCCAGCGCTTCGGGATGCTCGTTCGAGATCACCAGGATCCGTGCGCCGGCCTTGAGGATCTCCGGCGTCTCCACCGCGTGCATCAGGCCTTCGATGGTGCAATCCACCACGAAGCCGGCCTGCTGAAGTGCGCTGATGACTGGCCCAAGCTTCTGGATCGCCTCGCTCGCCCCCGTTGAGCGAACCGGAACGATGTTGCGGTTGCGCGGTGTGGGCATCACCACGTGAAACGGCCGCGCGCCCATGCGCAGCAGCGCGAGCTCCGCCAGATGCACATTCAACGCACGCGACTGGGTTTCCGACAGGATCGCCGCGGTATCGCCGGCCTTGACGGCGCAACGTTCAAAGATCTTGCAAAATGCGTCGATCCATTTTGCCTCGATGCGATCAGCCAGCATGGTTCACTCCCGGTCTTCTGGTTTCTTCTTGGTCGGTTCACGCCTCGGGAAAGCCCCGCAGCAGGTACGAGCGCAACGCGCCGAGCAGGCCATTCAAGATCAGGCCCAGCAGCGAGATCGTGATCAGAGGCACGAACATGTCGACGGCCTGGAAGGTTCGCGCCGCGGTCACGAGCGCGTGCCCCAATCCGTCGGTCGACGTGATCATCTCGGCCAGAAACACCACGATGCAGGAAATGACAAGCCCGATCCGGCATCCGGTCAGGATCGACGGCATCGCCGCCGGCAGCACCACCTTGAAGAGGATTTCGTAGCGCGGCGTTCCCGCCGCCATCGCCGACCAGATCAGCTTCTGTTCGACGGTCGACGCGCCGTAATAGGTCGAGAGCAGAATGGGAAAGAGCGCGTCCGCGGCTACCAATGTGATCTTCGACCCGTGGCCGAATCCGAGCAAGAGCAGGAGTGCCGGATAGAGCGCGACCTTGGGCAGCGGGGCCAATACGCGGACGATCGGCCGAACCACGGCATTGATCGCCGGATTGGCGGCAGCGGCAATGCCGATACTGACACCCAGCACGACGGCAATCGCGAAGCCTGCAAACAGCCGGACCAGGGTTGCGGCGATCTCCTGCTGAAACGTCCACGTCACGAGCTGCTGGAGCAGCCGGCTGAAGACGAAGCCCGGCGGCGGCAGCAAGACCGCGGGCGCGAAGCCGAATGACACCAGGCCTTGCCACAAGGCGATGACCAGCACGATCGGGGCAATGCCGAGAAGGACATTTGCGGAGAGAAGGCGCGACATCACGAAAAACTCAGCGGCATGTCGAACTGAGGCTCGGACCAACGCACGAGTCTGGCCCGAACCCTTTCAAAAATCGCGTCGAGACAGATACCCATCGCGCCCACGATGATGATCATCGCAAAGACGGTGTCGTATTGGCCCATGTCGAGCGCGTTGAACAGGATATTGCCGGCGCCGGACTGGCGGGCGATCATCTCACTGGTGATCATCGTGATCAGCGCCAGCACCAGTCCCGTGCGGCAGCCGGTCAGGATCTCCGGCAGCGCCGCGGGCAACACGATCCGCACCAGGCGTTGTGCCGGCGAAAGCCCCATCGCGGCACCTGACCACAGCATCTTCTCTTCGACGGCCTTGGCCCCCTCGAAGCTGTGATAGATCACGGGAAGGCTGACGCCCAGGAAGATCACCAATGTCTTGGTGACGTCGCCGACGCCCAGCCAAAGCATGATGATCGGCATCAATGCCGCCTTCGGCACCGGATAAATGACCATCAGGAGCGGATTGAAAAAGGCCGCGACACCGCGGCTGCGTCCCATCAACAGGCCCAGCGGAATCGAAACCAGCACCGCCACACCGAACCCTATCGCCATGCGGCGAAGCGAGGCCAGAATGTTGATCAGGGATTCCTTGTCGCCAAGAATATCCGGAATTGCCCGGATCGCATCGATCGCCGTCGGGAAACTGTCGTTCTTCAGCGCAAGCGATGCAACCTGCCACACGGCCAGCAACCCGATGCAGGCCAGCACCGGAGCGGCCCGTCTGATCAAGGTGGCCGACGACATCATGATGCCGGCCCGGCTTCGTCGCTTTCATCGAACATGCGCTCGATATCGACGACGTACTTCTGATAGCGGGGGTCGAGCAACAGCTCGTTGCGGCGGCGCGGTCGCGGCAGATCGATGTCGATCACCTCGCGGATGCGGCCGGGCGATTTCGACATCATCACGACTTTGTCCGAGAGAAAGACGGCTTCGTCGACCGAATGGGTGACGAACAGCACCGTCTTACGGTCGCGCTCCCAAATGTTGAGAAGGTCGTTCTGCAGCCGCGTCCTAGTGTGCGCGTCGAGCGCACCGAACGGCTCGTCCATCAACAGCACTTCCGGATGGTAAGCGAGCGTCCGCGCCAACGCCACGCGCTGCTTCATGCCGCCCGACAATTCCTTGGGATAGAAGCTCTCATAGCCCTTGAGACCAACCATCTCGATCAAGGCCCGGCTCTGCGCTTCCGCTTGGGCGGCGCGCACCCCTTGCTGACGCGGGCCGTACATCACGTTGCCCAGCACGGTCTTCCAGGGAAACAGCGCAAATTCCTGGAATACCGGTCCGCGATCCGGACCGGGCCCCGTGATCGCATGTCCCTTGATCTTCGCCGAGCCGCTGGTCGGACTGACAAAACCGCCGACGATATAAAGCAGTGTCGACTTGCCGCAGCCGGACGGCCCAAGGATGGAGACGAAGGCGCCCTCCTCGATCGTCAGCGAGATCTCGGAAAGCGCCACATGATCCTTGCGCGCCGAAGTCTGAAAGACCTGCGAGACGCGGTCGATCTCGATGATTGCAGAAGCCGGCTCTTGTGATCTCACCGGTCTCACCCATTCGCTCGATCTCGCAGGCACTACCGTCATCCCGTCTCACTCGCGCGAACATTCCTCGACGAACCTGCTGAACGTTCTCCGCCAGCGGCACGAGCTTAGCAAGAAACCTGCCAGACAGGCGGTCGATTTCGCACCCGTGCGGTGCGTCATTCGAACCACGGCCATTCTGCCGGGCCTTCATGCGTCACGGCTCCGCCCGGCGCCTGCCCAACCAGTCGCGCATACTTTGCGAGCGCGCCCGCACGGTGACGCGGCGGACGTTGCTTCCAATCCCGTCGCCGCGCGGTGAGTTCCTGCTCATCGAGCAGCACATCCATCCGCCGGTTTGCGGCATCGATCCGGATCCTGTCACCGTCGCGAACGAGCGCCAGCGGACCACCAACAAATGCTTCGGGGGCTACGTAGCCGATGCACATGCCGCGGGTCGCGCCGGAGAACCGGCCATCGGTGATCAGCGCCACCTTTTCGCCCATGCCCTGCCCATAGATCAGCGCAGTGACGCCGAGCATCTCGCGCATGCCGGGGCCGCCGACCGGCCCCTCATTGCGGATCACGAGGACCTCGCCCGCCCTATAGCTGCGGTCACGAACCGACGCGACGCAGGCTTCCTCATCCTCGAAAACGCGCGCCACGCCTTCGAAGAATTGACTCTTCAAACCTGCGACCTTGATCACCGCACCGTCGGGACAAAGATTTCCCTTCAGCACCGCCACGCCGCCGTCAGGCATGATCGGCGCGCGAGCCGCATGCACAACGTCTCCGTCGGGTGCGTTGGCCCCGCCGTATTCTTCGGCAAGTGTACGGCCAGTGATGGACAGGCAGCTGCCGTCGATGTGCCCGCTCTGGATCAGCTCACGGATCACGACCGCCGCGCCGCCGATGTCGTAGACATCCTTTGCCGTATATTTGCCCCCAGGCCGCAGATTTCCGATCAGCGGCGTCCTGGCGAAGACCTCGCCCACATCGTCGATCGTGAACGCAACGCCGGCCTCATTGGCGATGGCGGGCAGATGCAGCGCGGCATTGGTCGAACCACCCGTCGCCGCAACGATCGCCGCGCCGTTCTCGAGGGACTTCCGCGTCACGATGTCGCGAGGCAACGGCCCGCCGCGTTCCAGCATCTCCATGATCAGGCATCCGGCGCGCCGAGATATCTGCGCACGCTCGGCATAGACGCCGGGCATCATCGAGACGTTGGGGATAGTCAGGCCCATCGCCTCCGAGACCATTCCCATGGTGTTGGCGGTGAACTGGCCGGCGCACGCGCCGATCGTCGGCAAGCAGGCACGTTCGATCCGCTCCAGCGTGGCGCCGTCGATCTCACCCGTCATGAAGCTGCCAACGGCCTCATAGGAGTCGAGCACCGTCAACGTGCGCCCGTCCACGCGGCCCGGCAGCGCGCTGCCGCCATAGATGAAGATGGAGGGCACGTTGCAGCGAACCATGCCCATCATCACACCGGGAAGCGTCTTGTCGCATCCGCCGTATCCGATCAGCGCATCGTAGGCCAGACCATGGACGACGGCCTCGATCGAGTCGGCGATCAGTTCACGCGAAAACAACGAGAACTTCATTCCCTCGTGGTTCATGCTGATGCCGTCAGAAACCGACACGGTCGAGAATTCACGCGGCGTCCCGCCGGCCTCCTCGATGCCCGTCTTGGCCGCGGCCACCTGAAAATCGTGGGTCATGTTGCAGGGCGTCTGCTCGCCCTTCATGCTGACAACGCCCACCATCGGCTTGGCAATCGCAGCGTCGTCGAGCCCCATCGCGCGCATGAATGCGCGGTGCGGGGCCCGGTCGAGACCGTCAGTCGTGACTCGTGATCGCAACTTCTTCATACGTGCATCTTCTTCGTGCCTCGTCCCGGATGACCCGGGACGCCCGCGAGCACCTGGCTCGGATCATCCGCCTGGTGGCCTTACTGCAGCGGCGCGACGATCGTCGGATGCTTGAACTGCGAGACATCCAGCTTCGGCAGCATTCCGGTCTCGGCGTAGATGTCCAGCATCTTCTGGATTGCCGGGAAGTTCGGCGCCGCGCCCGGATCACGGCCGAAATCGTTATCCTTGAGCAGGTAGGTCTCGAGCACCGGGAGCGGCGCCTTCAGCACTTCATTGACGACCTTGAGAGTTTCCTCGCGGTTGGCCAGCGCCTTTTTCATGCCCGAGGTGATGTCACGGACATAGGTCTTGACCAGTTCCGGGTTCTTGTCGACGAAATCGGCACGGCAGGCTTCCAGGATATGCACGATGTTCGGCATGGCCTGGGACAGCGAGAAGAGCTTCCTCGTACCGCCCTTTGCCTCCGCCCGCGCGGCGAACGGCTGGTTCATATTCACCGCATCGACGCGGCCTTGGCGCAGCGCATCCTCGGAGACGGCAAAGCCGACCTCGACCAGCTTGATATCCTTGGCCGGATCGACGCCATTCTGCTTCAGGAGCAGGTTGAACGGGCCTTGCGTGCCGCCGCCAATCACGGAAATGCCAACCGTCTTGCCCTTGAGGTCGGCAATCGTCTTGATCGGCGAGTCATCCATCACGGCCCAGTAGACCGAGAAGCCGCCGGGCTTCTCGAACACGTGCTGCGCCACGATGTAGGCTTTGAGATTGCCGCCGACCACGCCATTGGCGAGGGAGAGCGGCGCCTGCGTCGCGCAGTCCAGCGCACCGGCTGCCAGGGCCTGCGTCATAGGCGCGGTACCCTGGAATTGGGTCCATTCGATATTGTAGGTCTTGCCGATACTGGGAAACTCAGCCGGGCGGCGCATCATCCAGTACTTCGATTCCTCGGCCGGGATCGTCCAGCCGACGCGGATCGTCTGCTGCGCCCATGACGGGCTTGCCCCCGCGCTCACGGCCGCTGTCGCCCCCAAAGCCAGGATCCATCTCGAAACGGTTCGCATCGTGCCCACTCCGCTGCTCCGGCGCCGACCGGCGCCACCCAACCCCGACCGGACTCAAATCTTTCATGGTTCAAACAATCAGGCAAGCCATGCGAGCCCGGCGGTTTTGCCGTCCGATACGCAATGTATGGTAAAGCCTCGTCGCGCTGCGACAGAAGGAGGCAACCTATGGCTGATGCGAGCAAGGCAAACCCGCAAGGCGTCGAGAGGCTCGGCTATCTCGGCCTTGGCCTGATGGGAACGCCGATGACCCGACGCCTGCTCAAGGCCGGCCATCAGGTCACTGTCTGGAACCGTTCAGAGGGCAAGGTGGCTCCGCTCGCCGAGGCTGGAGCCAGGCGCGCAGTCACGCCTCGTGATCTCCTGACGAACTCCGATATCGCCTTCATGTGCGTGACGGATGCCGCGGCTGTCGAGGAGGTGATCTTCGGGCCTGAGGGGCTGGCGGCGGCGCCCGGCGCAGGCAAGCTTGTCGTCGACTTCTCGTCGATACATCCCGACGCCGCCCGCGATCTGGCAAAGCGATTGAAAGCCGCCAATGGCGCCGGCTGGATCGATGCACCGGTTTCCGGCGGAACGAAGGGCGCCGAGGAAGGTACCCTTGCGATCATGGCCGGCGGGGAAGCAGACGAGATCGAAAGGGTGCGCCCCTACGTGCAGGCCATGGCGCGCAGGTTCACCCACATGGGCCCGACCGGCGCCGGCCAGACCACGAAACTCTGCAATCAGGTGATCGTGGGATGCGCGATGGCCGTGCTGGCAGAAGCCGCGCGCCTGGCCGTCAACGCCGGTATTGACGCCAATCGCCTGCCCGAAGCGCTCGCCGGCGGCTTCGCGGACTCGATCCCGCTTCAGCTTTTCGTGCCCAGAATGGTCCAGGGCGTTCACTCGCCCCCGCTCGGTCATATTGCCACGATGCTCAAGGATCTCGATACGGTCGCCGACGTCGCGCAGGCAACGTCGACGCCGGTGCCGATGGCCACGCTTGCGGGCCAACTTTTCCGGCTCGCGAAGGCCGCACGCGGCGCGGAAGCGGACGCGCTGGAGATTTACAAGCTTTCAGCGGCAGAGCGCTAAGCTGTCGAGCGCGATCTGAAGCACGTCAAGGCGACGTCTTGCGCTCGTCATCTGCGAGGAATCGGCCGAACGTCCCCCGCGCGAAGAGCAGCGGCTCCTTCGCACCGTAGGTATAGGCCTCGACCGCGCCGAGAAAGATCACGTGGTCGCCGCCATAATAGCGATTCACGGAGCGGCATTGAAAGTTGGCGACGCTCTCCGCAAGCACCGGCGCTCCGCCGAGGCCCGGCGTCCAATCCACACCTGTGAACTTGTCGTCCGACGATTTGGCGAATTTTGCCGCAAGCGCCTGCTGCGAAGCGCCAAGCACGTTGACGGTGAAATGGCTGGCGTTCTGGAAGATGGTCAGACTAGAGGAATAGACGACCAGGCTCCACAGGACCAGTGGAGGGTTCAGCGAGACGGAGGCGAACGAATTACAAGTCAGTCCGTAGGGCTTGCCGTCAGGCGCTGCGGCCGTGATGATCGCCACGCCCGTTGCATAGGTTCCGAGCGCGTTGCGAAAGTCGCGAGGATCGATCGACGAGCTGTCGCTCGCGAACTCGTTGGCGGGATCGGGAGCGCCGGGCTGCTGCGGCAGATCATTCATCGGCCGGCCTCAGAGCGTGAGATTTTCGGACGGCAGGCCCAGCGCCACCCGTCCATAGTTGGTCCCGGCCGCATCGAAGTTGAACGCGAGATGCGAGTTGATCGCGTGCGCATCGCGGAACTGCCGCTGCAACACGCCGGTCGTGAACAGACCGCGCGCGCCGCTCGCGGCAAACAGCATCGAGACCGCGTCCGTGCACAGGTTCACCGAAAAAGATCCGTCGCGCCGATAACGGGTCTTGGTCGCCATGCCAGGGATGTGACCAAGCCGCGCATCCTCCATGGCATCGAGGCACGCCGACCGCATGATCAGGCGCGCGGCGTCGATCTTCGCCGAGGCCTCCGCGATCTTGATCTGGGTGCTTTGAAAATCGCTCAATTTGGCCCGGTTGTAGGTTGAAATACGATGACGTGCGACCTCCGTATAATCGTCGAGGCACGCTTGCGCATTCCCCAGCGCGACACCGGAGAGGACGTATGGAAACAGCGAGAACACGGGCAGCGTATAAAGCGGATTTGGATTGACCGTGCTTCCCGGCGTCGGGCCGCCTGAGAGGTCGCCGACGGCGACTGTCATATGGTCGGCCACGAAGACATCCCTGACCTCCACGTCGCAGGACCCCGTCCCGCGCAGTCCCGCGACGTTCCAGGTGTCCAGCACGCTGTAATCGCCTTTCGGCAGCAGAAAGATGCGATACTCGATGCCGTCCGCCTCGTCGTCGGAATAGACCACGCTTGCAAGCATGTTCCATTCGCAGGAGGCAACGCCGGAGGAGAATGGCCAGCTGCCGCGCAGCTGATAACCGCCTTCGACTCGCGTGGCGCGTCCGGCGGGAAAAATGAACGAGGATGCGATCAGCGCATCCGGATCACGGCCCCAGACCAGATCCTGCGCCTTTTGCTCGAACATGCCGAGCATCCAGTGGTGGCTCGCCAGATTGGCGAGATTCCACGCTACCGACGCATCCGCCTGTCCGAGCAGCTCAGCGCAGTCGACAAGAGCGACATAGTCGAGCTCGGCACCGCCGATCCGTGCCGGTTGGAGCATCCGGAACAGGCCGGCTTCATGGAGGTCCATCTCGGTTTCCGACGGGAGATGCCGCAGCTCCTCCGTCCGCGCCGCCCGCTCTCGTAGTCGCGGCACGAGGGCCCGGGCCTTCGCGATCATCGCCGCATAGGCGCTTTCGCCGGCTTCCGGCCCGGTGGGCTGACCCATGCTCGGCTTTCGACCAGGCGCCATTCGTGTCCCTCACTTTGGCGTATTTATGCGGCCGGCCCCTTACCAAATCAAGTCAATGCGGCAGGCATCATGAAGGCATCGATTCCGATGCCTTCATGATGCCTCTTGCCAGCGGACTAACGGCTCCGGCTTAAACCGGAGTCGAAGGCTTGCCCGAGCCAAAGACGCCCCTCCGGGTAAACTCCGCGATCCGATGCTCGTCATAACCGAGCATGCTGCGCAAGACGTCCTCGGTATGCTCGCCTAACAGAGGGGCCGCAACGGGATCGATCGCGCCGGTCAGGCTCATGGTAATCGGCGGCTCGATGTTGGGTACCCATTCCGCTGTACGGTGCGGAATGCGACTCAAGCGATGGCGCTCGCGAGCCTCTGGCGCATTGAACCCCTCCTCGACCGTCCGGAGATAGCCGACCGGAATATTGGCCAGCTTCATTTTCGCCATCCAGTTCTCGAGCGTATCACTGGCAAAGACCTCTGCAATGGCTGCCCGCAAAAGCTCCTTGTTCTCGGAGCGGGCCTTGCGCGTGGCAAACTGCGGATCGGTGATGAGATCAGGCCGGTTCAGCACCTCGACCACGAGCCGGCGATACAGCCGATCGTTGGCGCAGGCCATGTAGAGCGGCCCATCGGAGGCCTCATAGACGCCGACGGTGGGAGACCCGCTCGGCGAATTGCCGAACCGGCCGGGGTTTTCGCCATTGATGAGATACGCCATGCCGTAAAAGCCGGTCATCCCTATCGCAACGTCGAACAAGGCGACTTCGACATGCTGCCCGCGACCGAGCCGGTCCCGCGCCAACAGCGCCATCAGGATGGCGTTACAGGCAGACATCCCCGTTGCCATATCCACGATGGGCGGCCCGGTACGAACCGCTGGGCCGTCGGCAAATCCGTTGAGCGACATGAAGCCGCTTTCCGCCTGCGTGATGGGATCGAAGCCGGGGCGCGAGGCGAACGGTCCGGAACGTCCGTAGGCGGAGATCGAGCAATAGACCAGCCGTGGATTGAGCGGGGCGACCGCCTCATAGTCGAGCGCGAACTTCTTCATGACCCCGCTCGAGAAATTCTCCACGACCACATCCGCCTTGCGGATCAGATCCAGCGCGATCTCACGGGCCTCCGGCACGGCAAGGTCGAGCGCAATGCCGCGCTTGTTGCGGTTCAGGCTGAGATAGGCGGCGCTTTCCCCGCCAATTTCGGCGTGCTCGTAGGCGCGCGTGTCGTCGCCGCCGTCGGGATTTTCGATCTTGATGACGTGCGCGCCAAAATCGGCGAGCGTCTGCGTGCAGGCTGGGCCGGCGACGACACGCGTGAAATCGATGACCAGCAGACCGTCGAGCGCACTCGGCCCTTCCGTCGCTCGCGACGAACGTTCCGGCAATTGAGGCTTGGTCGGCATCGATAGCGCTCCCTTACATCGGCTTGTGGTCGCCGAATTTCCTGCAGGAGCAAGCTTAAAGCCCGGCGCCGCCAACTTCGCAAGGGCCTCGCTCGCTTCACCTGAAACGCAAAAACGGCCCGGCAGCGTCAAGCTGCCGGGCCGTTAGATATTTGAGCGTATGGAGGCTGCGCGCATCTTGCGCAGCAATTCTAGTCTGAGAAGGTCACGTTCCGCATCACGGGAAAACCACTCCAATTGCTCAGCGCAGCCACTTTCGCCAATAAAGCGTATGCGACCAGGCCCAGGGCGATTCGGGCTCGTACAGCCGATAACCCGCATGGATGAAATTGTTGGCAGATACCGGATTGTCCGTCGTATCGGAGACGATGCTGTCCCCTTTGTTTGCGTCATATTGCGCGGGCGCAATCCGAGTGTCGGCACAGCTCCCAAACGGTCCCCCATGTTCTCAATCCACCCCGACGATCTCACCTCCGAACCGACTCGCCGCCTGCTCGCGCTTCATCTCGCCGGCATGCATGCGAGCTCGCCGCCGGGCCATGTGTTCGCGCTCGACCTGTCGGGGCTGCAGGTGCCCGGGGTCACCGTGTGGTCGGTGCGTGAGGGCGACGACGTCGTCGGCATCGGCGCGCTGAAGGAGCTGGGTGACGGCGGCGCCGAGGTGAAGTCGATGCGGACCCACCCCGATCATCTGCGCCGCGGCGTCGCGGCGCTACTGCTGGACCACATCGTGCGCGAGGCGAAGGCGCGCGGGCTGACCCGGCTGAGCCTGGAGACCGGAAGCGGCCCGGCGTTCGAGCCGGCGCTGGCGCTGTACCACAAGCGCGGCTTCGTCAACGGCGAGGCGTTCGCCGATTACCAGGCGAGCGCCTTCAACCAATTCCTGCACCTTGCGCTTCGCGCCTGATCCGGCGCGCGGACGCCACTACGAGACTCGGCTCCAGCAGATTGGCGCGGCCAGATAGCGGGCGACGCCCGAGACATTTCAACTCAGATGGCAGCTCCGGCCAGCAAGAAAGTGCCGCCAAGTGCGACCATCACAAGTCCAGGCCAGTTCGATTTGATGCCGAAGCCGCCACCCGGCCTTTCAGGCTCCAGCGTGTCACGCCCGGAGCGAAGCCACCTTCCACCGCTGAATCGGCCTCGCCAGATGGGCTGAAACGCCATCTGGAGTATGCCGCCGAAAACAAGCAGCACACCAAGCCATATGAGGGTCATGCTCACCTCCTCTACCCGTGAACGCCGATAGTGCTGCGCCGGAAACCTGGTCCATTCAGCGTCTATCGGTGGCTCTCGGAATCAGACCGACCTTGAAAGCCGCCGGACGCACCAGCGCGCCGCGCGCAGGCTGGGGATCGCACTCACCGAAGCTCAAGGCTATCTCCAAGCATCCCGCTTAGTCTTCGTCCGGCTCGCGCACGACTGGCGATTCGTCGGTTTGGTTCTCCTCCTCGTCTTGCTCTTCGTCCTCATCCTCTTCTTCGTCGTCATCTTCTTCGTCGTCAGGATCTCGAGGCGGGATCGTGTTGCTCATAACCGCGAAGACATGCCAGTCGATCCTGGCAGGAACCAGTTCGGGGCGTAGGGTCATGTTGTTGCTCCTCGGATGTGAGCCCTGGGCACTTTACCCCTTTTTCGGCGAGGCAGGTGACCGAGATGGTTCGCGTGCGAGCCAGAGCTTCCTTCCAGAGCTTCCTTGGGGCCATCTTTCTCGCGCTCGGCACGAGCCATAGCCGTTTTGTTTGGGCGTGAGCTTGCGCGCCAACGGGATCGTGCTGCCTTCCGGTCCGGGGCAGACTGAAAAGAGACAGCCAATCAGACGCATTTCCGTCGATCCGCCATGAGCGGACACGATGGCGTCGGTCCGGCAGTTCATTCGGAGCCAAGAGCCGCCCCTCCGCCAGCAGTTTGTCCCTTCTCGGCTCCGTCCGAAACGGTATCAGCGTCGAGATCCTGATGCTAGATTTCCTGGGTCATACCGAACAGGAGGACGACATGGCTGATAGCGTCTACAAGGTCATAGAACTGGTCGGTACCAGCAGCGACTCGTGGGAGAAGGCGGCCGCCAATGCGGTCGAGCAAGCAGCGAAATCTCTCCGGGATCTTCGCGTTGCAGAGGTCATCAAGCTCGACATGCAACTGGATGAAAACGGAAAAGTTGAGGCCTATCGCGCCAAGCTCAACGTGTCGTTCAAGTTCGAGGGCTCCTAGCCTCGGCACCTCGGCCCCCACTTGCGGGGCGAGGATGGCTGATTGAAAAGGCGCGTTGCGCGGGCCCAACGGTCGGTGTGACCCATCCAGAGGAGGCCCTAGTCCAACCAGGGCCGATGTGCTTTGATGCGTGGGGGCGTGTAGCGCGTGGTGGCCCCATGTACATGGTCATTCGCAAGTACGCCAAGGTTCGTTCGGTCGCGGACGCTGCTCGCCGCGCCAGGAGCGGCGTCGGCGAGATCCTAAGGCAATCGCACGGATTCAAATCTTACTATGTGCTTGATGCGGGCGACGGTGTTGGTATCGCTGTGATGATATTTGACGACTGCGAAAGCGCCAATGCAGCGAATGCCAAGATACTCGCGTTTGTTCAGGCAAGTCTGCCTGACCTCGATCTTGGAGTGCCCGAAATCACGACCGGCGAGGTTTTGGTGCACATGGAGCCCAATGGGTCCTCGGGCATAAAGTAGCCGCAAGCGCCGCCAGTTGCGTGGGAGCGCCGCCTCTTGCTGATGTCGTCGAATTTCGAACCCTCCTTCGCGTTGTAGCGAACGGAATGCGTCTCATTCGTCCGCCCATGGTCATCGCACAGGGTGATCCCATGGGCGGTCCAACCGCATACCGTCCGATCAAGTGCGCTACCTGGTTTTGTAGCAGAATGGCCGCAGGAGAAGCCGATCATGACTGACGATCAGGTCAATCTCGTCGTTCAGCACCTTTGCGAGCAATTGCACCTTGCGCTCCGATTGAAGAACAGCGAGGCACATCCACCAAATGCCAAGGATATTGGATTTGATGCTGCCTCTGTCAGAACCGTATTGCTGACCGGGTTGCGTTCGGCGGATGTCACGATCCGCCACGAGGCAGCCGGGGCGAGCGAAGAGCCGCCGTGGTCCTGAACGCAAAACGCGGGACAGAAGCTCAGCGCCAATGTCTCAGTCGGGTCATTCGCGACGGGACCAGACCGACAGCAAGTCCGGCGATGTCCATTTTGCCGCCGGCAGCGGAAGTAAATTCAGAGCGGGCATCAGTGGCCGGATTCGACAAGCACCCACGCGTCAGCCGGTATCCGCGTCCGGCTCCTGCTTTTTCGGAGGCGCCTCTGTTGTCTTGCGTCCCAGAAACGTATCGGGCGGCGACTGGTTCAGCAGCTCGCGGGCCTCGCGCAAAAGCTGTCGCATGTATTCTGCCTGCTCATGATCGGCAGGCAACGGCCGATAAACCCGCATCGGTATGCTCCTTCGCTTTGCAGGCGGGAGCACGCTGGGTCTCTCAGCCACCGACGCCTACGGACAAATCCTTGGCCGGTGATGTCTTGCAAACGACCAGAGGTCGCTTTGGTTCAAAAGTGAGCTTAGCTCTCGT
This sequence comes from Bradyrhizobium sp. ERR14, assembly GCF_014198235.1. Classification (NCBI taxonomy): domain Bacteria; kingdom Pseudomonadati; phylum Pseudomonadota; class Alphaproteobacteria; order Hyphomicrobiales; family Nitrobacteraceae; genus Bradyrhizobium; species Bradyrhizobium sp. ERR14. The sequence goes on from NZ_JACIHD010000002.1 coordinate 643,713, forward strand.
GTCGCACTCAAGATGAGTAAGTGGCTCAAAGGACTGAACTTGCACCCGAAAATTTAATTTGCGGACATACCAAATGATACAGACTCGGCGCCGCCGGCGGCGTAGCGTTAATTCATCACCGCAAGGCTCGTGGCATTTATCGGTGATGAGAACGCCAGTTTGCGCTCCCGCCTCCGCGAACAGGGAGATGCGCCATGCTGACGCGGCGTCGTTTCAAACAGACCAGGACTCTCAGCGAAAGACTCGCCGACGAAGCCACGCGCTGTCGCGAGGAAGCGCGCGCGCTCGCGCCGGGGCGCCGCCGGGAGATGCTGCTGCGCCGGGCGCGGCAGGACGAAACGGCCATGCAGATCGAGGCCTGGCTGCGCTCCCCCGGCCTGAGGGCACCGACATGATGCAGCAATATCGCGCTTATCTCGTCGGCGAGAACGGGGTCTTCCGCTCCGCCGAAGCGTTCGAGGCTCCGTCGGATTCCTCCGCTCTCAGCTTCGCACGACAGTACACCCGTCATGGCAAGGTCGAGGTGTGGCAGCTCGGCCGGAAGATCGCCGTGCTGGATCCCGAGCCGTCGCCGCCGGACGCGTTGACGCGTCAATGATCGCGTGATGGCGATCGCGAGGTCGGAGTCTCGATCTCGAACCAGAATGTCAGCTGCATGACGGGACCGCTGGCGTCGCGAACGTCGATCGCCATCGTCTGCCTGCCGCCCGTGGGCGGCGCGGAAAGAACGGCATCGCGTGCCATGTCGGCAAGCGACTTGGCGGCCTCGGCCCGAACGGCGCGCGGGCTAGCCAATTCCAGCCCTTCCTCGTCGAGCGCAATTCCCTGCTGGTCGCGAAGGTCGAAGTAATAACGCGGCATCGTTGCATCCTTTGCCCTAATAGGCCCGGGACGGGCAAAGGTTTCCAAATGCGACGAAAAATTCGCTTGGGATCAACGGGTTCCGGGAACGCCGCCGAGGTCGATCCGGCAGGACGGGGACTTTGCCTGGCTGCGCAGCCCCCTATTCCTCCGCAAGCTTGTGCTCGATATAGGCATCCACCGTCTCGGCGAACGAGCGCTGCACGCCGACCGCGACATCGTGCTGGTCCAGTGCGTCGCGCTGGAGCACGCGCAGGCCGCGCCCGCGGGCGCTGAGCGGCGCCGTGTTCAGATACTGATCGATGGCACCTTTGGCGAGCGGGATGGCCTTGGGATCGCCCCTGGCGATCAGGAGCCTGAGCAGGCTCTGGCATTCGGCCAAACCTGGCATGGGTTCAGCCTCTCACCTTTGCTGCGATTTCGGCTTCGGCCGCTGCACCGGCTGGGTGTGGGTGCCGAACAGCGCCAGCAGGAACGCGACTTCTTCCTTCGAACCGATCTGGATCATGACTGTCTCTCCTCTTCGCTCCGTTGGTCGGGACGAGCGGGCGCGGAGTTCAGGACGATCTGGTTTCAGCAATGTTTCAGCCGTGTTTCGTCGGATGGGGGCTCGGGGTGCCGCCTGCTTGTGTACAGAATTGAACATGGTCACCGCGAGGTCGTCTGCGCGGCAAGCGGACGAGGCGTCACATACAATAAGCCCGCGCGGATCGCTCCACGCGGGCTTTTGCTTGACGCTTGCGCAACCTCACTCGCAAGGGGCCGTGGGCGCGCCAGGCATCCTCGGCATCCATTCTCAGTGCATGTGGCCAATCAGATAAACGCCGCCACCGATCACGATCACGGCCGGGACGGCCCAAAGCAAAAGTACAGGCATCTGTCCTTCTCAGTTCGACGTGCAGACCTTGACGGTCTTCATGCCGGCCTCGGCTTCAGTCCTGGTCTTGTACACGGTGTCACCGCTGACGACGGTCGTTTCCGTGCTCGTCGGCTTCGATTCGGCGATCGTGCACTTCTTGGTCTTGACGTCCTGCACCACGTAGAACGACTGCGCGAATGCGGGAGCCGCAAATGACGTCAACACGGCAGCGGCAATGATGGTCTTGATGTTCATCGTGTCCTCCTCCAGCAGTCCGGTCATCCGGACCTGTCTTCTTCAAACATACAAAATTACCACTTGTTCCCGATCGAGCCTGAACCGACAGCCGCCGCCAGCGTTGGTGCGAAAACTGGAGGCCTCGATGCTGGATATGAGACTTGTCACGACCTCGCTGGCGATGCTGATTGCACTCTTGTCCGTGGCTCTGGCCGAACCTGCCAGGGATCAAGCCCGGCCAGCTGGTCAAGGCTCCGCCGAGGCTCGTCCGATCCGCGTCATCCTTCCCGCACCTTGGGAGCCCGCCAGGACGCAAGCCGACGCACAATCGTCGAAGTGAGGCGGCCGCCGTTCAATCACATGCGGGCCTTCGAACCAGCCGTTTTCACGGGCTTGCGCCTCTGAATCACAAGCCGCAAGGCGATGCCGTGCTGCCAGGCACGCACTCTCACCGCCGCTTCGCTTCGATTGAGCTCGCTTGCAATCTCGTCCGGCCGCCGGCCTGCTTCGGCCAATGCCTTCAATCGCTCGTGGTCTTGCGCCGTCCATTTCTTCAGCAGCGGGTAGTCAGATTGCATGATGGGAGCCGTCTCGATTTCCCGGCGACAATGGGCCGGAGCAGTTGAAGTTCCGAAGGCGAAAAACCAGTTAAGCCCGCATGGAGCGACCCCAGGCACCTCCGGGGCTGGACGTGGGGAGCGAAAATGCCGGGGCCGCCAGCGCGCCAACTCAACGCGCGCGCTCCGGCCATCATCCGCCCCTCACGCCTTCGTGCCGTATCAGTTGATGCGGCGGCTGAAATAAATCTGCCAACGGCATCCGCACGGCGCGCATAAACGGGACAAACTGGCAGACGTTCCTAATCTGGTTCGATGCACACGCACATTTCGCGCGAGACAGGCTGCGGCACTCGGCATCTGCAAACGGAAGCAACCAATTCGAATCTCACTTGTTGTCGCCGGCACTTTCACCTGCTGGAGGACAAAAAAATGCGACGTCTTACTCTACTTGCCACGACCATGCTGCTGCTCGGAGCGGTGCCCGCCAGCGCGCAATCGCAGCCTGCCCAGAGTGGGCCGGGCAACAACGCCGTCAACAGCTCGGACCAGAACAACTCGAACAAGCCGGTCGCCGGCCGCAACAGCTTCACCGAGGGGCAGGCCAAATCGCGGATCGAGGATGCCGGTTATTCCAACGTCTCCGGCCTGCACAAGGACAACGAAGGCGTCTGGCGCGGCAAGGCCGACAAGGCCGGCAGCAAGAGCGACGTCAGCGTCGACTTCCAGGGCAACGTGAACCCCACCAAGTAACAAGCAATCACGAGGAGACCGAACAATGACAGTCACCATCTCACGTCTTTACGACAATTACTCCGATGCCGAACGTGCCGTGACCCGGCTCGAAGGCGCCGGCGTGCCGCATTCCGATATCAGCATCGTCGCCAACAATTCGGACAATTGGTACGGTTCGCGGTCCGGCAAGGTCGACCGCGATCGCGACGGCGTCGACGATCGCGCTGAAGGCGCCGGGACCGGAGCCGGCATCGGCGCCGGCCTCGGCGGCGCAGCCGGCCTGCTCGCCGGGCTCGGCCTGCTGGCAATCCCCGGCCTCGGGCCGGTCGTCGCGGCAGGCTGGCTCGCCTCGACCGCGGTCGGCGCGGCTGCCGGCGCGGCCACGGGCGGCATCGTCGGCGCCCTGACGCAGGCCGGCGTCTCCAGGGAAGATGCCTCGCGCTATGCCGAGGGCATTCGCCGCGGCGGCACGCTGGTGTCCGCAAGGGTGCCCGACCAGGACCGCTCACGCCTCGATGCGCTTCTCCACGATAAGTCCGTGAACCTTCAGGACCGCAGCGCGGCCTGGCAGAAAGCCGGCTGGACCGACTTCGATGCCGCAAGCCCGCCCCTGTCTCCCGAGGACATCGGCCGCGAGCGCGAGCTCTACGGCGTGGGCACGCGGCGATAGAGCAGCCCAGACCCGGCACGACAAAGGCCCCGCGGTGCGGGGCCTTTTTTCCTGTCGAGAGCCGATCCTCATATCGATGCCACGCATCAAGTCGGGCAGTAGCAATCGCGAGACATTTCCTGCCATTCAACCGCTTCAGTCGGCGGTTGTTCAGGCGCTTCACCGTGTGGGCCCGCCCCAGTTCTCTTCATCACCCGCTCGGCTATAAGCACTCGCATGCGCAATTCTTCCAGTTCAGCGAGTTGTAGAATGAGCACTTCAACTCGTTCATGAAGAAGTGCGACATCGTGTGCGCAGACAAAGGAATGCATTGTCGGTCCCCACGTTTTCGGTATTTCAGGATTTGGCCCAGCGCTGGACCGGGAAATTCTGGCAATTCCGGCGGGGGCGCGCACTTACATTCAGCAAGGTGCACCGCACTAACGAAGGCCTGTTCCTGCTCCGGAACAAGGCGATCCGTCCGCTTTCCGACATTTGACTCAAATGCAACCTACCGAATTCGGCAGGATGCAATCTCTTCGCGCCATGCTGGGACATGTGCTTGCGCGAATGCAATCGGGAAAGCGTCGGAGAGATTGCCATGTACTACGTCGCCGCTGCATTGCTGGTGCTGTCGGGACTGTTCTACTCCGCGAGCCATCACGAGATCGGCTCGTTCGGCGTCACCATGTGCAGCTACGGCGGCGCGTTCTGCGATAACCCGCTGATCGTCTTTTCCGGCGCGGCGCTGGCCGCCGCCTGGGGCATGTTCGTCAGCGTCAAGTAGCGCGGCCGACGTCCTTCATCCCCAACGTTCAAAGTCCCGCCGCCGACACCAGTAGCCTCGCGGACTACTTGCGAGAATCTGGCTGCGGGAATTTTTGCGATGATGGCAATCTACACCTGTTTTGCCCGACAGTCAAGTCGACTTAGCATTATCAGAAATCGATAGGACGCCCGCGCGGCGAGGAACTTTCGTTTCCCGATTAGCATTTGCATAAAAGCACCCGCCCCGACGAGGTCCCCGTTCATGAGCGACAGCGCTCTCACGCCGACGAAATCCGCGCCGACGCTGCTGCAAAGGCTGGGGCCGGGCCTCATCACCGGAGCTGCCGACGACGATCCTTCAGGCATCGCCACTTATTCGCAGGCCGGCGCGCAATTCGGCTACGGGCTGCTGTGGACGGTGTTTCTGACCACGCCGTTCATGATCGCCATCCAGCTCGTCAGCGCGCAGATCGGCCGCGTCACCGGCAAGGGGCTCGCCGCCAACGTCATGCAGATCGCGCCGCGCTGGGCGGTGCTGGCGCTGGTCGCCATGCTCGTCGCCGCCAACACGTTCAACATCGCCGCCGACATCGCCGCGATGGCCGAGGCGCTTTCGCTGGTCATCGGCGGCCTCAACCACGAGCACGCGCTGATCTTCGCGGCGGGCTCGACCCTGCTCCAGGTCTTCCTGCCTTATCGCCGCTATTCCCCGGTGCTGAAATTCCTCACCTTGGCGCTGTTCGCTTATGTCGCCACCGCCTTCACCGTCGAGATCCCGTGGAGCACGGCGCTGCTCGCCGCGGTGTGGCCGAAGGCCAATGTCAGCGCCGACTATTTTCTGATGGTCGTCGCCGTGCTCGGCACCACCATCAGCCCCTATCTGTTCTTCTGGCAGGCCTCGCAGGAGGTCGAGGAGATGAACCAGGGCAAGCGCGACAAGCCGCTTCGCGACGTCAAGCGTGGCGCCGGCCCGGAGCTCGCGCGCATCAGGGCCGACACCATCTCCGGCATGCTGCTGTCCAACGGCATCGCCTTCTTCATCATCCTCACCACCGCATCGGTCCTGCACGCCAACGGCATTACCAGCATCGGTTCGGCGACGGAGGCGGCCGAAGCGCTGCGGCCGCTCGCCGGCGACTTCACCTTCGCGCTGTTCGCGCTCGGCATCATCGGCACCGGCCTGCTCGCCATCCCTGTGCTGGCGGGCTCGGCCGCTTATGGCGTCGCAGAGATCTTCGGCTGGCGCGCCACGCTGGAGGCCAAGCCCGATGAGGCGGTCGGCTTCTACACCATCATCGCCGCGGCAACGCTCATCGGCTTCGGCCTCGGCTTCACCGGCATCGACTCCATCCACATGCTGGTGTGGAGCGCGGTGCTCAACGGCATCGTCGCAGTGCCAATCATGGCGATGATGATGCTGATCGTCTCGAGCCGCGCGATCATGGGCCGCTTCAGGGCCCGGTCATGGCTGATCGCGCTGGGCTGGCTCGGCACCGCGCTGATGGCGCTGGCCGTGCTCGCTCTGCTCGGCTCGTCGGTGATCGGTCGAGGCTAGAGCGGCGACAACGCCACCGAGATCCGCGAGGCGGCTCCACTCATCGTGAGCGAAGTTACGGCGTCACGGGGTTGACGGTCGGCGACGTCTTGGGCCCCGGCCGCGACGGCTCGATCGGCGATTTCGGTTTGGTCGGGAGTACCGCAGCACCAGCCGCCCGTGCCGCTTCTCCTGTGGTCGCATACATCGCAATATGGGCCGGCTGGGTCTTGGCGCGGCTCCAGGGGCCGTGATCGACAATCAGCATTGCCGCAATCGTCACGCCAGCCACGATCAGCGCGATCACACCGGGATGGCGGAGGGCGGCAGAGATGGAGCTCGCGAAACGAGTATTTGTCATCGAAAGATCCGCTGTTGTCCTCATGCAGGGTTAATTCAATGGCGCCCCTCCCGGTTCCCTCCGCCCCCTTGGGGGACGGGCGGTTCCACCCTGCAGAGGCCAACGATCCTGCGGTCGGGAAATCGACCCGGCCCGGCACCGCATTGCCGAACCGAGTGAATAGCTTCACGCGGCTGAGTGTGAAGCGCCGCTGCAAGCGGCTCCGATGTGGGTCGGCATGAAAAGGGCCTCCAAATGGAGGCCCTCGATCTCGATAACGTTTCGTCCTGTCAGTTGTAGTCCGAATATTTGAACTGCGGGAGTGCCTTCAGCTGCTCCTTGTTTCCGCTCATGACGGCGTGATCGGGGACCCAATCATTGGTGTTGCGGGTCGTGGCGTTGGTCGAAGCCGCGCCGGTCGTCGTCTCGCGCGGGGTGGTCGAAGTGCTGGTCGAGCTGGTCCGGACCGGCTCTTCCACGAACTTCAGTTTGTCCATCGAAACGGCGATATCGTGCTCGCCCATTCCCAGGAAGCCGCCGATGCCGATCACCACTGCGTTGATCTTGCCGCTCTTGTCGACGAGCAGTTCGTTGATGTCGCCGAGCTTCTCGTTGGCTTCGTTATAGACGTTCAGGCCCATGAGCTTCGAGGCGCGCCAATTGTCCTTGAGCATCATCTTATCGGCCGGCTGTGCGGTAGCAGCCGGAGCCGCTCGATCAGCCGGCGGAGTGGATTGCGCGAACGCAGCGCCGCCGATCAGAGCGCTGCTGATCAGAGCTGCGGCGAAAGTGGTTTTCATCATCGTCTCCTCCAGTGAGTCAGCATCCAGATGGATGCCTGGCCGCCAACGCCTGGATATTCCACTTGTTCCCGGTTGGGCACTCAGGGAGCGGAGCCGCAAGCCCGGCGATCCGATCTAGCTCCCGAATATGATGCGCAAGGCGATCACGATGACTGCCGAGACGAGAAAGGAAATCGCCAGCAGCGTCCAACTCGGCCTTGTGCTTCCGCGGGCAACGCGGGCAACGAGCATCTTCATGTCCGTCAACATTCGTCCTTGGGAAGCCGGTGCAGGTAGGCTATCCCGAAGCTGGCGAGTTCTTCGGCATCGCTTTCGCGCTCGTCCATCTGCAAAAAAAGACCGCGCTCCGAACGAGCGCGGCCTTTTCCTTTATAACACTTGCGATCTTTTCCGCTCACCACCATCCGCCGGAAAACGGGTCGTGCCGCTCGAAGGCAAGCCGTCGCTCGGGTGACCTTTTCGTTGATTTGGCCGAGCGCTTCGGATGCGTACGGGCCTCTGCGGAGACGCGCGGAGCCGATTCTTTCTTGGTCTGACCGGACGGTGCTGCAGGCATGGCGGCCATGGCTTCACGCATGTGCTGCCGCGGTTCTTCAGGAATCGGATCGGCCTGCGCGATCTCAGGCACATCGGCGCGCAGACGCGTATCGAATACGATCTTCTCCGGTAGTCTTCTTGCCGACGTGATTCGGATGATGGTTCTGTCAGGATCTGCCGTCGCTGCAGGCTCGCCGGGAGCCGGCAAGTACCGGTCGGCAGCGAACAGCAAGGTCACCAGGAGCCCGCCGACGCAGACGAAGTATCGAATGATCGGCATGACGGCCGCTCGCAAACAAGGGTGAGGTATTCGGGGGGGCCGGACAGGAAGGGGGCGGGCCGCCGGCTCAGCGACCTGCCACCGGGGACTTAGTCGATCTCTTGGACGACCGTGCGCGTCGACGGATCGACCAGCATCACGCGTTCGCCCGAGTAGACGTAACGGTACCTGGTGAGCGAGGGCCCCCAATCGGCGGGCACGGCCTCGAGCTCGACCTCGCGCGGCACCGGCTGGCCGACCACGATTTTCTCTCGGGTCTGCACCGGACGTACCTTGTGTTCGGTGACATAGGTACGGATCTTCGTCCGGTATTCCGGCTCGATCTGCACAGCGGCCGCATGGCCGGTGCCGGTGGTGGTGACGACCGTCGACTGCGCCAGCGCGCCGGTCGAGATCAGCGCAGCAGCCGCGCACGTCAACATCAGCTTCTTCATGGGTATCTCCTCACCGCAGGATGCGGCGCTGCGAAAACCCGCGAATTGGTGACAAGGTTCCAAGATTTTGCCACTTTTTCCCGATGCGACCTCGCGGGACCGAATTTGGCCGAACGCAATCGGGCTCGCGCCGCGTTCGCTAAGGTCGCGGCGCCGGCTGCGGCGGCGCAGCGGGTTGCTGCGAAGGTGCGGCGGGCGGCTTGGGCTGCTCCGCCGGCGCAACAGAATCTCCTCCGCCGTGTGGCACACAGGTGCCTACGTTGCTCAGCAGTCTTTTCGCCTCGAGATCGCGGGCTTTCCTGTAGTCGCTACGCCGGTCGATTCTTGCTGCGGCCACACGGTCCCAGGCATCGAACGCATCGGCGTAGTGCTGTCGCATTTGCGCCTCGGCGGACAGGCAGTCACTGAACTTGTCGAATACGAGATCGGTATTGACGGGGGCGACGCCACCCACGAGGACCACAAGCATCCATTTGGTGTCCGCCTACGTTCGCGCCCGCGCATCGGGAACGGTGTTATGTCGGCAAAGTTCCGGCCGGGTCACCAGCCGATCTCTCTGACAAAACATACCGATGCGCCCCGAAGGAGAGAGAACTGCGTGCACCATCGATATCCAATCTGCCGGAGCAGAAAGAGGCCTCAGCTCGCGGGGATATCGGGGGCGTTCGAGCTGAGGCCATACGGGGTCGCCCTTGGGGAAGGGCACCGGGAAAACTTGGCAATCGAGGGAATGTTCCGGCCCAATTTTGAAGGCGCGAGGTCCGCGGCAAGAAGCTCGATCACTCGCCTGGAGCGATCGCGTTGCTCGGCGTCGGCCGGTCGGTGATCTGCTGGCCGAACAGGCTGCCGATCAGCTCGACGGCCGTGCGCGCCGTCCGGCCACGTTCATCCAGGAACGGATTGAGCTCGACGATGTCGGCCGATCCGACCACGCCGGAATCGTGCAACAGCTCCATGATCAGGTGTGCCTCGCGATAGGTCGCTCCACCCGGCACAGTGGTGCCGACGCCCGGCGCCACGCACGGATCGAGGAAATCGACATCGAAGCTGACATGCAGCACGCCGTTGTTCGCCTTGACCCGCTCGATGACGCGCCGGATCAAGACGGCGACGCCGAACTCGTCGATCTGACGCATGTCGACGACCCTGATCCGGCGCGCGCGCATCAATTCGTTCTCGAGCTTGTCGATCGAGCGCGCACCGAACAAATCGAGCCTGTCGGGGGTAATCGAAGCGCGCGGATCGTCGCCGAGCAGGCCGTCAAGGCCGGGCTCACCACACAGGAACGCGGCCGACATGCCGTGCATGTTCGCAGTGATCGTCGTCTGCGGCGTGTTGTAGTCGGCATGGGCATCGAGCCAGAGCACGAACAGCTCGCGTCCCCGCTCCTGCCAATGACGCGCCATGGCATTGACCGATCCCATGGACAGCGTGTGATCGCCGCCGAGAAAGATCGGCAGCGCGCCGGTCTTCGCAATCTCATAGCCTTTGCGGCTCAGAACGCGCGTCCAGCGCTGGATCTCGCGGTAGTGATTGGCGCTTTCCGGCGGCCTGTCGGTGAGATCCCCGACTTCGGCCACGGAAAGATCTCCGTAGTCGACGACCTCGAAATCCAGGCTTTCGAGCACTGTCGCAAGGCCTGCGGTGCGCAGCGCCGCGGGGCCCATCAAGGTGCCGCGCTGCGAAGCCCCCATGTCGATGGGAGCGCCGAGCAAGGCGATGTGCCGGCCTCGATCCGTCATGGTCCGATCGGTCACGGCTGTCTCCTGACATCAGCAAGCCACCGCCAGCCTAACAGAGATTCGCACCCGTCGTTTCCCGGGGAAGATCCGCCCTGGTCGTCCTGTCGTCCGGAACAAAATCCCGCGCGCTGAATTGCCCATCCAAGGCCGGCACCCGCCGTAAACCACGGCGCCTGTCGCGGATAGCCAAAGGTCATCAAGACCCGCTGTTCAGAACGAGCGCTCGCGCGGATAGCCAAAGGTGCCGGCCCATCGTCAGGTCTGGAGGTCGCGCACTTGAGCACGGAGATACCGCAATCCACCTCGCAACCCGGCATGGCCGAACGTGCCATCGATACCGCGGCGGACGTCTCCCGCACGGTGGGTGAAGTCGCCGGAGGCCTGCACGCAGCGGTCGATCGTCTCACCTCTGCAATCGAGCAAGCACGAAAGCCCGGCGGGGCGCTCGCGACGGTCGCAGCGATCACGCGCGAGGCGCCGCTTGCGAGCCTGTTCGTCGCTTTCCTCTTCGGGGTCGCGGTCGCGCGGCGGCGATAGAACGAAGCCGCCCTGCTCAGGCAGCGCTGACCGCGTCGAGCTCGGCCGCCAGGAATTGCTTTTCAAACGCCTCGGCCGGCATCGGGCGGCCGAAGAAATAGCCCTGCCCTTCCGCGCATCCCATGCTGACCAGGAAGTCGGCAGTCGCGCGGTTCTCGATGCCTTCAGCCACGACCGTGAGGCCGAGCTGTTTGCTGAGGCCGATGGTCGAGCCGACGATCGCGGCATCGTCGGAATCGGCGAGCAGATCGAGCACGAACGACCGGTCGATCTTGAGTCCGTCGAGCGGAAACTTCTTCAGATAGCTGAGGCTCGCATAACCGGTGCCGAAATCGTCGAACAGGACGCGCACCCCGAGCTCCTGAATTCGCTTGAACATGTCGAGCACGCGGCGTTCGTCATGGATCAGGATGTCTTCGGTCACCTCGATTTCGAGCAGTGACGGGGTAAGCCCCGTCGCTTCGAGCAACGCCGCGACCGAATGCGCGAGATCGCCGGAGTGAAGCTGCGAGGGCGACAGGTTGATGGCGACGCGCACGCCGTTGCCGGACAGCTCCCAGGCGCGCGCCTGACGGCAGGCGGTCTCCATCACCCAGTTCGCGATCCGCTCTGACAGTGCGGAAGTGTTGACCACCGGCATGAACTCTCCGGGCGAGACGTAGCCGCGCACGGGATGCCGCCAACGGATAAGCGCTTCGGCCCCGACAAGGCTGCCGTCGATCAGACGGACCTGGGGCTGGTAGAACAGCTCGAACTCGCCGCGATCCGCAGCAAGCGCCAACGCGCTCTCCAGCGTCAGCCGGTTCTCCAGCTCCTGCCTGATCGCAGCCTCAAAGATCACATGGCTGCCGCGCCGCGTCATCTTTGCCTTGCTCAACGCCAGATGAGCATTGCTGAGAAGTTCATCGGCACCCTGTCCGCCTTCGCCATAGACCGCGACGCCGATGCTGATCCTGACACGATGCTGGCGCGTACCCGTCGCGAGCGGCGTTTCGAATGCACGCGCGATCCGCTCGGCGAACTTCGCGACCGGCTCACCGCCATCCGCGGCTTCGCGCGCAATGGCGAATTCATCTCCGCCGAGCCGGGCGACGATCGCCCCATCTCCGGCCCGGCCCTCCAGACGAATGGCGACCGCCTGCAGCACCAGATCTCCCGCCGAATGCCCCAGCGTGTCGTTGATGCCCTGGAAGCCGTCGAGCCCGATGACGAGCAACGCGACTTCGCGAGGCCGTCGCTCTGCATCCGCGACCATGCCGGCCAGGCCGGCATGCAGCGTGTTGCGATTGGCAAGGCCGGTCAGTGCATCATGTTCGGCGAGATATTTGACGCGTTCGGCCTCGCGCTTGCGGACCGAGATGTCGCGCAGGATCGCGCCGTACTGAAAACCCTCCGTTCCCTGCCAGCCCGAGAAGCTCGCCTCGACAGCGAAGGTTTCACCATTCTTGCGCCGGCCCTCGAACTCGACGACGACCGCCCCGCCCGGAACCAGCAGCGCCTGGCGCGCGGCGTCATGCATGGACGGCCTTGCATGACCGTCCGCCGGCACGGCGCACAGCGTTTCGAACGGACGGCCGATCATCTCCGCCGGCGCGTAGCCGAAGATCGCGCTGGCGCCGGGATTCCAGACCGTGATCCGGTGATCCTCGTCGGTGCAGACGAGACCGTCACCGAGCGACATCGCGATGCGGTGAAAGCGGCTCTCGGCGATGCGCCCCAGGAGACTACGGAAATCGATTTCGTCCAGCGCAATCGCAGCCAGATAGGCGACGATCGCGATGTGGAATAGCGATGTGTCGATGACGAGGGGCCATCTTGCCTGCACGAGGGCCGCGACCAGCTCGATAGCAGCCCCGAAGGCGATCAGGATTGCGACGCGAATTCCTGGTGCGAAGCGGCGCCACGAATACATCATCAGCAGGCAGATCAGACCCAGGCCCAGGATCATGCCGATATCGGATGTCCAGTGCAGCATCCGGCTCTGCAGGATCGATTCTGCCGCAAGCGCCTGCAGGACCGGCCCCGAGACGAGCTTGCTGTTGGGAACGCTGAACCGGTCGCCGAGCTCGAGCGCGGTGGCGCCGACGATGATCTTCTTGCCTCTCAACTTGTCGAGAGCTGCAGTATCGCCGCGCAGCACGTCGGCATAGGAGATGCTCGGAATGGAGGCCGCACGAATGCTGAAGTCGATCAAGAAGGGCGGCCGCCGGTTGGCGTCCTGCCCGGCCAGCACCACGGCCATCGACGGCATCAAGGCATCGCCGAGCTTCTCGCCGAACGGATAGCGGCGAACGAGTCCGTCGGATTCGACAGCGACGTTGACGACGGCCGGCCACGACTGGTTGCTGAACGGCTTCAGGGGACGATTGACGTGGGCCGCGCCACCATTCGGCGTCGGCTGCTTGAAGGATGGCAGGATCGTCGAGCCGCCGGCCTCGCGAAGGGCGTGGACGAAGGCCTCGTCGGAAGCCGGATCCGAGGGTGTGCTGAAATCGACGTCGAACGCGATGTCCCCCGCGCCCGCCGCCTCGAGCCTGCGCAACAGCTCGGCGTGGAGCCGGCGCGGCCACGGCCACACCCCGATCTGATCGATGGACGGTGCGTCGATGGCCACCACGACGACATTGCCGCTGGCCGCACGCGATTGCCAGCTGAACCGCAGATCGGTGAGCGCGTTGCGAAGCGCACCATGCCATCCCGTGGACAGCACGATCGCAAGCGCGATCACGACGAGAATATGCGGCCGATAGCGTTTCAATCCACCCTCCTGCGCACCCGCTTCTGCAGGTACGCCCCTCATCCCCTAGGAAATCGCTTTAATGTCTGTTGTGGCCACGGCCATTGCTGCCGTTGCCGGCGCCATTCCCATTGCCGTTACCGTCGTTGCCCCAGCCATTGCCGGTGGCGCCGCTGTTGCCGTTGCCGGCGCCATTGCCGTTGTTGCCATTGCTGGAATTGCCGTTGCTGCCGGCGTTTCCGTTGTTGGCGGCAGCTGCCGCTATCGCGGCGCCTGGGTTCGACGAGCTGCTGCCAGCCGTTGCGGCACCGCTTGTCGTCGCCGCAGTCTGGACGGCGCTGTTGGACGCTGCCGTGCTGGTCTTGCTGTCGCTCCAGACCGTCTCGGCACCCGTGCTGGCGTTGGCGTTGCGCACCTGTCCGGGTGCCACTGCGCCGTGGGCGAGCCCATTCGTGACCTTGTGGACATTGAGTTTGACCTCGCCGAGCGAGCTCGAGATGCGCACGACGGCGGCCTTGGAGACATGACCTCCAGCCGCCTGATGCGATGCCTTTGGCGCGCCAGCCGCCTTGGTCCCCTTGTCGATCGGACCGACCGCATGGATCGCATGGCCGCTCGCGGCATTGCGCGGCGCCGACAGGCCCGATTTCGGGACGGGGACACGCTCGATCGTCGAGGCGCGCGGCTTGCCATGCTCGATAGGATTGAACGTCCCCGCGCCGCTCAAGCTGAGACCGGGCTTGCCGTGCTCAAACACGGTGGCCGCTTGTCCCGGCATGACCTGGGCAATCTGTCCCGTCTTGAAGTCGGAGACTTCGACCTGGCCGCGAAGCACGCCGACCTTGGTGCTATCAGCTCCCACGGTGACGCTGAACTGCGTTCCCTTGACCACGGCGGCGAGATAGGGCGTCTCGACCTCGAAATGCTTGACGTTGCGCTTCTCGACCTCGAGCAGGATCGATCCCGCCCGCTGGATGATGGTGGTCGAGAGCCCCTCCTTCTTCTCCGACGGCAAGCCGACCACGGAGTTGGGAGAGATCAGAATGGTTTCCTCGCCGCGGACGAGCAGCACCCGGCCGTTGCGTCCGGTGCGGATGGTATTGCCAGGCTTGAGCGTCTCTTCCCGGTTCAGCGACACCGGTTGCGCGCCCTCGGTCGCGATCCACACCTCACCGGTGGCCTTGCTGACCGACCAGACGCCATCCTCCGCGGCGAACGCACCGGAAGCCGTTCCAAGGGTCAGCGCCGCCACGAAGGCACACCGCATTCCAATTCTGCCAAGCATGACGATCCTCAGTCCGCGTTACGCGCGGGCCCTGAGGGGTATCCGAAATCACTCAAGAGAGGCTTAGCGGGAAGCGGCCAGTGCAGTGGCAGCATTAACCAATCATTGACCATAAAAAACTATGAAAAATCATGCGGATAACGAACCCTTACCGCCCCATCGCAAAGTCTCCGTCAAACTACGGAGGCAGATTCGCGACGTGCGTCGAGCAGCGGCATCTCATTACCGCATTGGCAGTGCTGGTACCGATCTTTGCGGGAATTTCCCAGGGGTTCGCACAACAGGCGAACCAGCCCGGTTTCGATCCGCGCCAGCCCGAGAAATATTTCGATAACCAAAGCGAGCGGGAATCGCTGAGCCGGCCTCCGGTCCAGCTTCCGAGCGTCGGACAGCCGAACACCGGCGGGGATACGAAGCCGCAATTCGTGCTGCGCGGCGTCAATGTCAGCGGCGCCCAGGCCGTCTCCCAAGATCGCATCGCCGCGGTCTATCAGCCTTATCTCGGCAAGCAGGTTTCGCAGGCGGATCTCGCCGCGATCGCCGGCGCGATCAGCGATCTCTACCGCGCCGACGGCTTCCATCTGAGCCGGGCCATCGTCCCGCCGCAGGACATTGCCGGCGGCCGCGTCCGGATCCAGGTGATCGAAGGCGCCATCGTGCAGGCGGAGCTGAAAGGCGACGGCGCCGAGCAATTCGGCGTAAGGCCGATGCTCGGACCGGTTCTGGCTGAGCAGCCGTCGCGCCTCCCCACCCTCGAACGTCAGCTCTTCCTCATCAACGGCAGGCCGGGCGTCCGGATCACCGATACTGCGCTGGAGGAGATCGGTGGCGCGACCGGCCACTTCCGTCTCACAGTCTATTTGAAGACCTGGCACGTCTTCTCCTCGTTCGGCCTGGACAATCTCGGATCATCCTCGGTCGGCCCGTGGCAGACCTACGCGACCGGCGCGTTCAACTCCTACCTCACGCCCGGCGACACGCTGGCGGTCAACCTGTCGACCATTGCCAACGACCCACGCCAGCTCGGCTTTGCGCGGCTGTCCTATGACGCGCCCGTCGGCGTCGACGGCGTGCGCCTCGGCGCTTCCGTCCTGTACAGCGCGGTTCGGCCGGGCGATGCCCGCCGCCTCGACAGCGACATCACCACGACCGAGGCGTTCGAGTTGCGGGCCAGCATGGTCCCGCTCCAGTCGCAATCCTCCACGCTCACGCTGACCGCGGCGACGACGTTCAGCAACGTGTCCGAGCACGACCTCTACGGCCCCTGGTACAATGACCATATCAGGACCGCGAGCCTGACCGCCGACTACCGGCTGCAGGATCGCTTCGGCGGCACCAATCTTGCGACGCTGACCTACCGCCAGGGCCTCGACATCTTCGGCGCCTCGCATTTCGACGACGACCTGTTGTCGCGCGACGGCGCATCCTCGAACTTTTCGGTGCTGAACCTCTGGTTCACGCGCTACCAGACGCTCAATGATGCCTGGTCGCTCAAGCTCTCCGCAGCGAGCCAGACGGCATCGCGGCCGCTGTTCACCTCGCAGCAATTCTATCTCGGCGGTGCGGCCTTCGGCCGGGGCTATGGCGCAGCCGAGATCAGCGGCGACAACGGCCTTGCCGGCTCGCTCGAACTGCGCTTCGACCAGAAGCTCAACTTCCGCTACTGGACCGGCTATCAGCTCTATGCCTTTGGCGACGCTGGCGCAGTCTGGAACGACGGTTACCGCCTGAGCGACGGCCTGTCGCTCACCTCGGCCGGCGCCGGTGTGCGCTTCTTCCTGCCGGACGATCTGCAAGCCGATCTCGGCGTGGCCGTGCCCCTGAGCTACCGGGCGCCGGACAACGAGCGCCGCAGCCCGCGCTTCCTGTTGACCCTATCGAGCGCGTTCCGGCTCTGCCCCGAACGCGGCAAGTCCGGTTGTCTCTAGCCGCCCGGTCGTTCGCGCGGTAAGCCGGCGTGCAGCCCTTTTTGCGGCCTTGTTCACAGACTTGCCTAAATTTAATCCCGTAACCTGCTCACGGTCGCTCGATCCGGGAGTTCCCAATGACCATGTTCAGCCAAACGTGATTTGAGACGAGATCATGACGAGGGTGTTTGCAATCCTGGCGTTTCTCTGTGTTCTCGGCGTCGGGGAATATTTTGTCGTCAGCCGGTTCGCGATCCGCCATGAGACTTCGACCCTGTACGACGCCGCGCGGCAGCGGCCGATCTCGGTCGAGTTGGCGGTGCG
This sequence comes from Bradyrhizobium sp. ERR14, assembly GCF_014198235.1. Taxonomy (NCBI): domain Bacteria; kingdom Pseudomonadati; phylum Pseudomonadota; class Alphaproteobacteria; order Hyphomicrobiales; family Nitrobacteraceae; genus Bradyrhizobium; species Bradyrhizobium sp. ERR14. The sequence continues at coordinate 660,839 of NZ_JACIHD010000002.1, forward strand.
GCGCGATTACGAGACCAAGGCCAATCTCGGCCTCTGGAAACTCCCGCTCGCCATCATCAGCAACGGCAACACCGTCAAGGCCACCGAATATTCCTTCCTCGCCAACGTGCTCGCCGCGCGCGGCTATCTGGTTGCCAGCATCCAGCAGGATCTGCCGAGCGATCCGCCGTTGATGACCCATGTCGGTGAGCAATATGTCGGCCGGCGCGAGGTCTATATCCGCTGCGAAGCCAACATTCTTTTCGTGCTGGACAAGCTGAAAAAGCAGCAGGAGAACGTCGATTACGACCACGTCACCCTCGTCGGCCATTCCAACGGCGGCGATGTCTCCATGTATGTGGCCCATCAGCATCCGGAGCTGGTGTCGAAGGTGATCACGCTCGACAATCTGCGGGTGCCTTTCGTGCTCAGCGATGGCATGAAGATCCTGTCGTTCCGGTCGAAGGACCCGCATTTCGTGACCGATCCAGGCGTGCTGCCGACGCCGGAAGAAGCCAAGGCGCGCGGTATCGACATCGTTCACACCGGCGCGCAGCACACGGAAATGAGCGATCGCGGTCCCAACGCGGTCAAGGAGAAGATCCAGGAAACGCTCGACCGCTTCCTGCGTGACAGCGCCAGCAGCGCGCTCGCGCCGGCTGATACGAAAACCCCGATGATCATGAACCCGGGCGACTATTAGCCGGGAACGCTTTGCGACAGATCAAGGCGGCTCCGAGGCGCCGGGGTAAAAGGGCGATATGGCCTCGGAGAGACACGTGTCGCACTATATCGAAAGTCTTGATGCGAAAGGTCTCGATACGAGAAGTCTCGGTACGAGAAGTCTCGTTACGAAAGATCTTGGCCTGCCCGCGGCGAGGATGCCGGCTTTCGTACGGCATTTCTATCGTTCGGTCCGCAAGCTGCTGCGGTCGATCATCGCCCGCATTGATCTCTCGCAATTTCCGGGATCGTGCTGCGGATAAGCATGGTGGCCGCCAATCAATGTATGAAGGTTGCCCTATGCACCAGCATTTAAGACGAATTTGCCTGCTGCTTGCCGTGACCTCGAGCTTCGGCGCGTCGTCCGCTTTCGCGGCCGACGCCGGTCATGGTGCCGACCTCGCCAAGCGCTGGTGCGCAAGCTGCCATGTCGTCGCGAACGGCCAGACCCAGGCGAGCGCCGACGTCCCCTCCTTTATCTCCGTCGCGCGCAGGCCGGACTTCAGTCCGGAGAGGCTCGCCTTCTTCCTGCTTGATCCGCACCCGAAGATGCCGAATTTTCCCCTGAGCCGGACCGAAGCCGGCGACATCGCGGCCTACATCACATCGCTGCGCTAAAGCGTCATCCGGAAAAGTGCGCAGCGGTTTTCCGAAAAGATCATGCTTGAACAGCGCGATGGCGATACATGCTGATCGCATCGCGCTTTGGTCGCGCGCCGGGCACGACGCTGCCGCAAATGCAAATCCCTGCCGGAGGACCGGCAGGGATCAGCAGAAGGGATGACGGACGACGAATGTGGTCGTTCGGTGGCCTGTCATCGACCTATGGTGCGCACTCAGAGGTTCAGGACTTCCCCTTGCCCGATTGCATGAGACTGCCGGTCATCTGGCGCATGTGATCTCCGGCGCTGGTGAACTGGCTGCGCAGGAAATCGGACTGGATTCGCATCGCTTCCTGAAGGTCGGTGGCATGAACCAGCTTGCGCGCATGCTCGAAGGCCGACTTCATGTTCTGCTCAGTGAAAACCAGCGCCTGCTTCGACACCTCCGTCCCCGGTCCTGGAACGGACGACATCGATTTGGTGGCGGCGTCGAAAAACATGCCGAATGCTTTCTCCGCCTGATCAATTGTCTTCTCGGCCAGGTCGCGCAGTTCGGCCGGAACTTCGAGCTTCGGTTCGATCATGGTCGCACTCCTCCCGTTTTCCCAATTGAATACCACACTTGCCGGATCGCCTTCCAGCGGCCAGCCGCGTGGAAACGTCGCCGGCAGTCCGGCTCCGGCGGGAAAACGAAAGAGACGGCGTAAGGCCGGCGCGTGGCCGGGCTCAGGACAAGGGGTGCTCGGGCAGAACCTCTTCGGTGGCGAGGTCTTCGACCAGCTTGATGACCTCGAAACGCTGTCGTGGCGCGAGCTTCAGGAACGCGCGGAGCAGGCGCAGGCTTTCGACCGTACCGCTCGCGGGCGCGCCGAGCTTGAGGTGCAGTTCAGCCGCGAAATTGAGGTTTTTCATCTCGCACCCATGACAAGCATCGGCTTCGTGACCCGCTCAAGAACCGAACGCCATAACAAGACGCCATAACAGGACCTATGGCGACGAATTCTCGGCCGGGTGGCCCCGGCAGGTTGGCACGCCGAACGACATGTCCAAACGACTAGCTCAACCGTTTGGTTGCAATTATGTCAAGGAACAACCCGTCCGGCAAGCCCAACAGTAGCTATAGCGATGCTTCGTCTGCATCGCACCACGGCAATTCGGGATAACAGGTATATCGACCGCCGTCACCCACCTGCGTCAAGAAGCGTCATTAATCACACACACACAGCCTTGATCGCCATCAATCGGCACAACGTTTCCGCTTGTTTCCGACATGACGGACATTCGGCTGCGAATGAGCTTCTCAGCGCCTACACGTAATTGTTGAGTGCGGCCTCGGCGGTTGCATTAACGGCGAAATAACGATCGATCTCGCAAGCCGGATATGTTTCCGCGTGAACCGTTGTCCATGAACGAACGACCAAGCCGTTGCGACACGGCCACGCAGACAACGGGCGCCATGGCTGAAAACTCTTCGATTCGGGCGCGCCTCAGCACCAAAGGACGACGGCATGCTTTCTCGCTGCGATCTCATCAAGGGCGCCTCGGTCGCGCTTTTCACCCTCTCGATACAAGGCGCATGGGCGCAGGAGACCAAGATGAACCTGTTCAAGATCGTCACCGTCAAGGACGAAATCGTGGTCGGGTTGTCGGCGGAGGAGCTTCAGGCGCTCGGCGGCAATGATGCGAGCGCGGTTGCGCACGCGCTGGCGCAGAAGGGCGATCTCACGGTCTGGCAATATAACGTGCATCGCGGCCCGAACGGCGAATTGCAGCAGGCACCGACCGCCAGGATCGGGCTTTTGGCCAACGCCTCGCTCCGCGTCGAGCCCTATACGACGCCCTACCAGATCGTACCGCATCCGTGAGCGGCAGACCGGCACGCCCGCGGCCCAAACCGCGGGCGTACCGTGGTTATCTGCGCCGCCCTGCCTGCTGTTTCCCAGTTTCCGTCGCAAAGCCGTAAATCAGTGCCAGCCGGTCCAGGCACTCGCGAAAGCGTCGCGCGAAATAGTCGTTCCAGCGCTGCGTACGGACGGCGCGACGCTGCCCGATCTGATCCATGGTCAGGCCCAGCACCAGCACGTCGTACACCAGCGCAGCGCCGTCGGTCCCGAGTTCGCGCTCGACCTGGTTCAGCCGCAGCACCGCCTGGCGCTGGCTCTCGGTCACCGGCTCGCGCGTGCGCGCGCCATCGACATATTCGCGGGTCGGGTCCATCGCCTCAGGGCCCCGCTCCGCTTTCTCCCAATCGTTCTGGAAGGCGCGCCCGCCGAGATATTGCGCCTCGTCGATCTGGTGGTGTGCGTGCAGCCGTCCCAGCGGATCGCCGCGGATCGACCGGATCGCCACGATCTTCTCACCGGCATCGAGCGCCAGCGGATTGTCGACCTCGACCTCCGCCACTTCGGCATTGAACGGCACGTCGCGGGACCGCCGGTCGTAGATCTGCGCCAATTTGTAGGACTTGTTGCGTCGTGCACGAGCCACTTGGATACTCCTTGCGAAATTGACGATGGAACGGGTGAGAGTTCAGGCCGCGAAGACCAGCTTCAGCACGACGGGACCTGGGACACGGGCGGACGCCGCCCTGGAGCGACGCGTCAGGCCCGCATGCGGCGCGCAATAGCTGGAGCCCGGCTGGCGCGGATGGCCGCAGAAGCCGATCTCCTCCCCGTCCTTGTCGCCGCCATAGGGATAGCGGCAGTCGGCCGGATCGAGGTCCACCAGTTGGATCAGGCGCGGCTGAACGCCGACGCAGCGCAGCTTCACCCGCACCGCAGGCTTCACTGCGGACTTCGGCGGCACGCTCAGATTCGGTAGCACCGCGCGGCGCGGCGAAACCGGAGCTTCACCGGGCAAATATGGCGCGACCGATGGGCTCACGATCCATTCCGGTATGACGAGCCCGAGCCGCTTGGCGCGGCCGATCACCGCATTGCGCGTGTAAGCCGTTCCAAACCTTGCGTTAATCTGTCTTCCGATCTCCGCATAAGACATGCCTTTGAGAAAATAGTCGCGAAGCGCGTCGGAGTGCTCCGACGGCCAATGGCCCGGTTCCATGCTGCTGTCCTGTGATGCGCCTCCTCCGATCGCACGACCGGGGGCGAAACGGACATTCCGGTATTCCGAAGCCAAAGTCAAGCGATAATTCTGATATTCATAATTGCAATAATTCCGAATTTCGGATTACAAGAGCGAGACGATGGGTAATCGAGGGAATCACCATGTTGGACGTTGCAATGATCGAGCGGGGCCTGGAGAAGACGGGCAAGAGCAAGGGCGGCCTCGCGGCGGCCATGGGCGTGCGACCCGGCGCGGTCTCGGAGATCCTCGGCGGCGAACGCCTGGTGAAGGCCTCGGAGATCATTCCGATCATGGAATATCTCGAGCTCAATCTCGCGCCGATCATGGGCCGCGTCGGCGCCGGCGCCGTGATCGAGCCGGATTACGAGCAGGTACCCCCGGAGGGTCTCGGCGACATCGCGCTGCCCTTCCCGATCATGGAAGAGACTGTCGCCTTCGAGATCGTGGGTGATTCGATGCTGCCCAAATACGAGAGCGGCGACGTGATCGTGGTCTACAAGGATCAGCGCCATCCGCTGTCGAGTTTCTACGGCGAAGAGGCCGTCGTCCGGCTCAAGACCGGCGAACGCTATCTGAAAACGATCGAGCGGGGGAAAAGCCCGTCCCTCGTCAATCTCACCAGCTTCAACGCCAAGCCGATCGTCGGCGTGAAGCTCGATTGGGTGGGTGAGATCTGCCTTTCCATGCCCAAGGGCCAGCTCGAGCGGCTGCGCGCCAAGTCGGCGCGCCCCCGCAAGAAGGGCAAGTGAGGCCTCGCACGGCTGACGATTTCGCTTTTTCGAAATCGCCCTTGACTTGATTCTGTTTTTCGGAAATAATCTGCCGCGCGCCCGCAATGGGGCGCGGCAGAGTCGTTTTGATGCAATATTTCGTCGTGATGATCGACTACGGACGGCGAGGCCGCGAGGCGGTCGTCGACCCCGAAATCACAAGGCGTGAGGTCATCTCCCGCATCGCCTCGGGCGAATACCGGAATGTCTCGTTCATCCACGAGATCGCCGGGAGTTCGGTCGAAGACGTCACCGAGGCGATCCTGACCGAGGCCACCCTGCCCCGGATCCCGCCCGAAGACGTCGACCTCCAGGCAATTCGCCTCGATCACGCCCACGATCTGCGCAAGCATGAACGGACGTGACGCGGGCCCGGACCTTACACCAGAAGAACGGTCGATCCCGTGGTCTTGCGTGCGGCGAGATCGGCATGCGCCTTGGCGGCGTCCTTCAACGGATAGGTCTGGTGCACCTCGATCTTGACCGCACCGGACTTGACGACGTCGAACAACTCGCCGGCCATCGCCACGAGGTTCTCGCGCTTGGCGGCGTAGGTGAACAGAGTCGGCCGGGTGACGTAGAGCGAGCCTTTCTGGGCCAGGAGGCCGAGATTGAGCGGCTCGACCGCACCGGAGGATTGGCCGAACAGCGCGGCGACGCCAAGCGGGGCGAGGCAATCCAGCGATTTCAGGAACGTGTCCTTGCCGACGGAGTCATAAACCACGGGGACCTTCTTGCCGCCCGTGATCTCGTCGACCCGCTTCACGAAATCCTCGCGGGTGTAGATGATGACGTGGTCGCAGCCATGCGCCTTGGCAAGCTTGGCCTTCTCGTCGTTGCTGACGGTGCCGATCACGGTCGCGCCGAGGTGCTTGGCCCACTGGCCCAGGATCAGACCGACGCCCCCGGCCGCGGCATGCAACAGGATGGTATCGCCGGCCTTCACCCGATAGGTCTGCCGGATCAGATATTGCGTGGTGAGACCCTTCAGCATCATCGCCGCCGCGGTCTTGTCGTCGACGCCATCGGGCAGCTTCAGCAGACGGTCCGCGGGGATCAGCCGCGCCTCGGAATAGGCGCCGAGCGGCGAGGCGCCATAAGCGACACGATCGCCCGGCTTCAGATCGGTGACACCGGGCCCGACCTCCTCGACGATTCCGGCCGCCTCGCTGCCAAGCCCGCTCGGCAGTTGCGCCGGATACAAGCCGGAGCGGTTGTAGATGTCGACGAAATTGAGGCCGACGGCGGTGTGGCGGATGCGCGCTTCCCCCGGCCCGGGCTTTCCGACGCTGACCTCCTCCCAGACCAGGACTTCCGGACCGCCGGTCTTGTGAAAACGAATGGCATGCGTCATGGGCGTTGCTCCCTTATCGTTGGTTGAGGGCCGAAAAAACCGGATTGGCCGCAGAAATAGGCATTCGGTCCGCCCGTTACAGTACAGACACGTAACAAGAATGTCACAGCGCGCGAGAAACGTCCGCCGTTCCATCTCCGTTCGAAAGAGTTGATGATGCGCCTGGAGCGGCCGGCAGTAGCTTCTGCGCGGGGTTTGGTTGTCGCCTGCGAAGGAGAGCCGAGATGCCAGCTTATGTACAGCATCATCAGGACATCGAGATCGCGCCTGTGAATTGCCCGACGTGCATGGGGTTCCTGCCGATGTATGTGCGCGAGGTCGAACCGCATTGGAGCCTCGCCAAGATCGACTTTGTCTATGAATGCGCCGATTGCGGCGCCGAGGTCAGACAGACGATCCGCAAGCCGGAGCTGCTGCGGCACTGATCGCGCGAACGGCGAGCCGCGCAAATATTCGCGCCGACACGTATTTGCGTCGAGCGGAAAAAGCGCCGTCCGTGCGGGTCTGATGCCTCCCAAACGAGGCTTGTTCTTTGCCGGGAACGCAGGCAGAACAAGCCTCAAGCAAGACCTTTGGGAGCGCCCTTTCGTGGCTGATCAGAAGGCCTCGACCTCGATCGAGGCAGTGGAGAGCGGCCTCGCCGCGCAGGGCTACATCGCGAGCCGGCAGATCGCGACCGCCGTCTATTTGTCGCAGCAGATCGAGAAGCCGATCCTGGTCGAGGGCCCTGCGGGCGTCGGCAAGACCGAGCTTGCCAAGGCGATCGCCGCCTGGCGCGGCATGAAGATGATCCGCCTGCAATGCTACGAGGGTCTCGACGAGGCCAAGGCGCTCTACGAGTGGAAATACGCCAAGCAGCTTCTCTATACGCAGATCCTCAAGGACAAGCTCGGCGAGGTCCTCGGCGGCGCCCAGACGCTGCATGCCGCGCTCGACCAGCTGCACGATTTCGGCGACGTGTTCTTCTCCAAGGAATTCGTCGAGCCGCGCCCCCTGCTGCAGGCGCTGGAGCAGCCGGGCGGCTGCGTGCTTCTGATCGACGAGATCGACAAGTCGGACGCCGAATTCGAATCCCTGCTGCTGGAGATCCTGTCCGATTTCCAGGTCACGATTCCCGAGCTCGGCACCGTCTCGGCGATCACACCGCCGACGGTGATCCTCACCTCCAACAGCGAGCGTGACCTCGGCGATGCCCTCAAGCGGCGCTGCCTGCATCTGCATATCGGCTTCCCCGAGCAGCGGCTCGAGGAGCGTATCGTCGAAAGCCGGGTGCCCGGCATCGCGCAGGCGCTGCGCCGGCAAATGGTCGGCTTTATCCACGAAATCCGCTCGCTCGATCTGAAGAAGCTGCCCTCGGTCAGCGAGACCATCGACTGGGCGCGCGTGCTGGTGCTGCTCCAGGCCACGGAACTCGACACCGAGATCGTCAAGGACACGCTCAACGTGCTCCTGAAATACGAAGCCGACATCGAGGCCGCATCGCCGCAGGTGACGACCTTCATTGCCAAGGCGGCCCGGTCCAACGTCTTCGGTTGACGCCGATGCGCGAGAACCTCCATCGTTTCTTTCGGGCAGCACGCGGCGTCGGCGTTCACGTCTCGCCTGCCGAAAGCATCGATGCGATGCGCGCGGTCGCGAAAGTCGGCATCTCCGACCGCGCCGTCCTGCGCGATGCGCTGCTGCTGACGCTCGCCAAGTCGCAGGACGAGAAGCTCGCGCTCGGCGACTGCTTTGATCTGTTCTTCAGCCAGCCGGAGCCGCGACAGGATCAGACCGAAGCCAACAGCGAGGAGAGCGCCTCGCAGGACGTAGATCAGTCGCCCTCCTCCAGCTCGGCCAGCGAGGCGGGTGAAGGTCAGCCTCCTGAGAGTCTGGGTCCGCTGGCGCAAATGTTGCTGTCGCAGGACCGCAATGCGATCGCAGCCGCCATCGCCGGCGCGTCCGGCGCCGCCTCCCTGTCGGACATCCGCTATTCCACCCAGCGCGGGATCTTTTCCAGCCGCATCCTCGACGCCATGGGCCTCCAGCGCCTGCGCGATGATCTCGACGCGCTGACTGCGAGCAACCCGGCACTGGCCGAACGTCTGCGCGCCGCGCTCGACGCCTTGCGCGAAGCCGTGCGCGACACCGTCTCGCAGGGACTTGCGCTCTATGCCCGCGAGGAGGCCGAGAATCTCCGCAACGAGATCCTGCGCAACGCGCCGCTCGCCCGCATCGAGCGGCGCCAGATCGCGGAGATGCGCGCCCTCATCCGCCAGATCGCGCGCCGCCTGCGCGAGCGCTATTCGAAACCGCGCAAGCGCCAACGCCGCGGTCATCTCGACGTCCGCCGCACACTGCGCCGCAATGCGGCATGGGGCGGCGTGCCGTTCCTCACCGCATGGAAGCGCAAGCATCGCGACCGGCCGAAGATCGTGGCACTATGCGACGTCTCCGGCTCGGTCGCGCAAGTCTCCGATTTCTTCCTGCTGCTGATCCACTCGCTGCACGAGGTAGTCGACGACGTCCGCTCCTTCGCCTTCTCCTCGCACATGATCGAGGTCAGCGAGATCCTGGAAAAGAAATCGCCGGAAGAGGCGATGGCCGAGATCATGTCCAAGGTCGGCTTCGGCTCGTCCGATTACGGCTCTTCGCTGGTCGATTTCGAAAAGGACTTCATGAGCACGCTGACGCCGCAGACGACGGTGATCGTGCTCGGCGATGCCCGCAGCAATAATCTCGATCCGCGTGCCGACATCCTGCGCCGCATCTCCGAACGCTCGAAGCGGCTGGTCTGGCTCAATCCCGAAGGGCGGCTCGCCTGGGGCTTTGGTGATTCCGAGATGCCGCGCTACGCGACCTTCTGTACGGTCGTGCGCCAATGCGCCACCGCGCAGCAGCTCGAGCGCGCGGTGTCAGATATCGTGGCCACTTATCAGTAGGTTTTGTCAGTAGGTTTTGCCCGCGGCCAACGTCAGCTCCGCGCAAGCTCCACTTGGCCGACGTTACACTCCCGGAAGTGATAGGCAATTTCGTCGAGCGCGCGCTGCTCCCATTCCTCGGCTTGCGCGAGCCAAAAAACCCGGCGATTGAAATCGAGCGCGGCACGCTCCCGGCACAGGGATTCCTGACTGCGAATTTCGACAAGCCTGTTCATGCACTCCACTCCTGCAGCGTGAAGTCATTCCCCGGGAATCACCGTAACAGAGTCCTCAACCTTTCGTCTCACGATTTCTGTGCATATTGCGACGCAGAATGGGACAGCAGCGTTTCCCGTGCATCGCGGCAACTTGCAGTGCAACATCAAACCGAAATCATCAATATGTGATCGAAGCTCGGGACGATATTCGCGGTCGAACGATCTTTACTCTTGTGGTGCAATGAAGTGCGGCAATTCGTGAAGAGAGGTTCTAAACAGCGCACCGAATTCCCGACTCATTGTCGTCGCATGGTCTTCATGCAGCGCCGCTAACAGAGGCGCGCGAATGGTACTATCGCTTGAGGCAACATGAGCAACGACGTCGACTTCGATCTTTCGCCGGACCAGTGGGAAGCTCTGCGCACACTTCGCAACCCCGTGTCGGGCGGTCGCCTCTCCAAGGCCTATCTTATCGAAAGTCTGGTCAAGTTCGGCCTCGTTGTCGTCAATGACGGCGTACCCGTGATGACGCCCACCGGACGCAAGGCGCTCGTGCGCGGATCATGCCGGCTGCTGGATCTTGCGGCATGACGATGCCTTTCGTTTCGGCGAAGGCATAACGACTGACCGCGGGTCCCGCGCTCCCGACACAGCGCACGACCCAAGAAGCGTTGCGTCGCCCCCGCGATATCAGAGCGATGTCCAGCGTCGCTTTCCGGATCCCCCGCGACAATCTGGCACGGTTGTTGCTCCTGTTTGACGTCCACGTCGCGTCAAACCGGGGGAATCCACCATGTCGACCATCACCGCGGCACCCGCCGCCGAGCCGAAGCCGCTCTACACCTCGCTGTTCGTTCAGGTCCTGGCCGCGCTGGTGCTTGGCGTCATCCTGGGCATGGCCGTCCCGGATTTCGCGATCGGGCTCAAGATCCTCAGCGACGCCTTCCTGAAGCTGATCTCGATGATCGTGGCGCCGATCGTGTTCTGCGTCGTCGTGCACGGCATTGCCGGCGCCGGCGACCTCAAGAAGGTCGGCCGGGTCGGCGTCAAAGCGCTGGTCTATTTCGAGATCATGACGACCGTTGCACTCGTCGTCGGCCTGTTGCTCGCTTATCTCTTCGGCCCCGGCCACGGCATGAACATCGATCCCTCGACGCTGGATGCCAAAGCGCTCAACACCTACGCCGACAACGCCCACAAGCTGTCCGGCGGCGGCATCGGCGCCTTTCTGATGAACGTGATCCCGACCACCTCCTTCGATGCGCTGTCGCGCAACGACGTGCTCCAGGTGCTGTTCTTCGCGGTCCTGTTCGGCGTCGGCCTCGCGCTCGTCGGCGGCGAGAAGGGTAAGCTCGTCACCAGCATGATCGATGCGGCTTCCACCGTGCTGTTCCGCGTCATGGGGCTGATCGTCCGCGTTGCCCCGCTCGGCGTGCTCGGCGCGGTCGCCTACACCGTCGGCAAATACGGCGTCGGTTCGCTGAAGCAGCTCGTGTCGCTGGTGATGCTGTTCTACGTCTCGGTCGGCATCTTCGTGCTGGGCGTGCTCGGCGGCGTGATGGCGCTCGCCGGACTCAACATCCTCAAATTCCTCGCCTACCTGCGCGAAGAGCTGACCATCGTGCTCGCGACCGCCTCCTCCGATGCCGTGCTGCCGCAGATCATGAAGAAGCTGGAGCGGATGGGCGTGAAGGATTCCGTGGTCGGTCTCGTGATCCCGACCGGTTATTCCTTCAACCTCGACGCCTTCTCGATCTATCTGACGCTGGCCGTCGTCTTCATCGCGCAGGCGACCAACACGCCGCTGTCCTTCGGCGATCTCCTGCTGGTTCTCGGCGTCTCCCTGATCACCTCGAAGGGCGCGCACGGCGTGCCGGGTTCGGCCATCGTGATCCTGGCCGCGACGCTCAATGCGGTGCCGAGCATTCCCGCAATCGGCCTCGTGCTGGTGTTGTCGGTCGACTGGTTCATCGGCATGGCCCGCGCGCTCGGCAACCTCGTCGGCAATTGCGTCGCGACCGTCGTGGTCGCGGCCTGGGAAGGCGATCTCGATCGCACCAAGGCGGCCAAGGTGCTGGAGGGCGGCGAGCTGGTGGACGTGACGGCGGGATAGCGCCCTAGGATCAGTCATTCCATTGCAGGAGCGGCGTTCCATACGCTCTCCTCCAGACCGACAGGAAGCGCGGAAACCAGGAATGGGCCACGGCCCCCTTGTAGGCCCAGGTGCGATACTTCAGCCCCTGTTCCGAGATCAGCTCTTGATATCCGCCGTGTACTTCGGTCGCGGTGCGAATGTCCTTCAATATGCCTTGCGCGCAGGCCCGGTAGCGATCACCGCCGGAGACCTCGTCGTAATCGAGCATCCGGTCCGCGAACTCGACGTTGAACGTCGGCCAGGATGAGCGCCCCTGATAGGCGGGGGCCGCAATCTTGTGGATGATCTTGTTCCGCGGATTATCCGCGGACACCAGGAAGTGGAACGTCGAGGGTATGCGGAAGCGCGGCTCTGCAATGATCAGATCCGCCGTGGCCGCGAACAGTGCACGCTCGCCGGCATCGGTCATGTCCCAGAAGCCGCGATGCACGCCGACGAAGTCCAGCGCGACCGAGGACACCGGCGATCCCATCGGGCCATCCAGGGAATGCCTGATGTAGCCGTCTTTGCCGAACAGATGGAGCAGGTCTTTCTTGTACTGCGCGAGGCCGCGTCCAAGCAGCTGCTTTAGCTCGCTCTCGTCGACGATGCCGAGCTGCACGCTCCACACGAAGGTCGTGTAGACGCAAGCATTGGTGACAAAGCGCCTGCGTTCCGCACGGGTATCCGTTGCAGCGGAGCGAGAGCCACGGGCATCACACAACAAATACCTGGTGCCGTCATCGTCGAACGGCTCGAGCTCGCTTGCGAGCTGGAGGATCGCACGCTTCAGGTCGCCGCCATATTCTGCCAGCAGCAGGCGGCCGGCATGCGCGCATTGCGACGTCGCCAGATAGTACGGCGCCCTCTGATCGGCCGAGATCATCTGCTGCAGGCCGGCCAGAATGCCGAGCAGCGTATCCGAGGGCTGCGAGAAATAGTTCACGCCGAGGTACCGGCCGCGCCCCGCCGGGACGATGGTCGTCGTGACGACGTCGGCGCGAACCGCCTCCAGCAACAGACGGATGCTCTTGTCGAGCAGCCGGGCCCGCCGCACTGCGTCCTGCGCATCCATGATGGTCTCGGGGTCGAGAACATCAGGGTAGAACCAGGCGAAGTCACGGGGATAATAGGCGGATGCGTGCGGCGCGCCCGTGACGAGGAAGGCCTCGGTGACCGAAAACGCGCTGTCCATCGAGTGCCGGTAAAGGTCCTCGATGGCCGACAACGAATGGTGCGACTTCCTCAGGAATCGATCACCGAGAAAATTGACCGCCTGGAGGGCGTTGGCGAAAAAGGTCGCGGCCACGCCTTGGTAAAATCGGTTTCCGTGATCTGAGGGCAACGAGATATCGCTATTCATATGTGGCTAAGGTCACTCCGATGGTGCGGCCACCATCCGAAGCATGGCTGATTCGTATTTCGTCCAGATGACGTGTGTCGGCTTCCGGCGGGGCTTCTTCAGCCTAGCCTTCCCGCGGCCTGAAATTCTCGATCACCCGCAGCAGCACCCGCGCACCGGCGTCGGCGTCGGCGAGCTCCACATGCTCGTCCGGGTGGTGGCTGATGCCGCCGCGGCAGCGGACGAAGACCATCCCGACATCGGCGATGTCGATCATGGCCATGCCGTCATGCCCCGCTCCGCTCGGCAGCTCGAACACGGAGAACCCCTCCGCTCCGATCGCCTGCGCGATCTGCTCCTTGAGCCACGGCGCGCAAGGCGCGGTGCGGTTCTCGTGGGTGACGTCGAGCTGGAGGGCCAGGTGCCGGCGCTTGGCGATCGCCTCGATCTGGCGGACGATATCGGCGACCGCGCGCTTGCGGTGCATATCGGTCGGCGCGCGCATGTCGATGGTGAACGACACCTCGCCCGGAATGACGTTGGTGGCGCCGGGCCTCGCCTGGATGTAGCCGACGGTGCCGACAAGGCCGCTCTCGTCGGTGCGGCAAAACTGCTCGATCGCGCCGATGCATTCGGCCGCGCCCGTGAGCGCATCGCGGCGCAGCGCCATCGGCACGGTACCGGCGTGCCCCGCCATGCCGGTCAGCCGCGCGGCAAGCCGCGTGGCACCGGCAATCGCGGTGACGACACCGACAGGCAGGTCCTGCGCTTCCAGCACCGGCCCCTGCTCGATGTGCAATTCGAGATAGGCAAGCAGCTCGCGCCGTGTCCGCGCGGCTGCTCCGATATGATCGGGATCGAGGCCGAACTGTACGAGCGCATCGCGCATCGACACACCATCGCGGTCGCGCACATTCAACACACTCTCGTCGAAGGTGCCGGCCACCGCACGGCTGCCGAGCAAGGTCGAAGCGAAGCGCACGCCCTCCTCATCGGCAAAGCCGACGATCTCGATCGCGAACGGCAGGCGCTTGCCACGGCGATTGAGATCGGCAACGCAGGCGATGGCCGTGATCACCCCCAACGGCCCGTCCCATTTGCCGGCATCGCGTACGGTGTCGTAGTGCGACCCGAGCATCAGGCAGGGCGCGCCGGGCCGCTCGCCTTCGTAGCGGCCGCAGACATTGCCGATCGCGTCAAGGCGCGCGCTCATGCCGGCCCCGCGCATCCAGCTCAGTAGGAGGTCCGCTGCCTTGCGCAACTCCTTGGTGAGATAGATGCGGGTGAGGTTGTCGCCTGCTTCCGAGATCGCAGCCAGATCGTTGATCCGACGCACGATCTCTTCGCCGAGCGATGCATTTTGAACGGCGTTGGCGGCACCCATCTCGACGAGCTTTCTCTTCTCTGGACCGCGGCAGCGGCTGTCCTGGCGACCATCGGTACACGTTCGGCGGCAAATCACGCACCGGCGCCCGTCCCAACCGCCGCGTGGTTAGCATGAATGCGCGTGCGCGGCAGGCTGCGTCGCGCCGGTCATGCACAGGCGCGGCAACCGTTCACCCAATATCAGGCCCCGAACCGCCCGCATAATCAATATTTTCAATCGCTTATCCGGAATATACCGTCAATAAGCCGGGGGCGGCTGGTGGAGAATGTTCCACGGCGAATTCGTGTATGAAGGACGAACCGGCGAAGCCGGTCTCGCCGCGATCGGTCGGCGCATGGCGGGGCACTGACCGCGGAGGATTGATGGCCGGCACATCGAAGCGTGACGAGCAGTTGCTGCGTTTGTCCTTCGCGGTCGCCCGCCGCTCCCTCACCCATGGCAACCATCCGTTCGGCTGCATCGTCGTCGATGCGGACGGCAGGGTGCTGATCGAGACCGAGAACGGCTACATGCCGGATCATGACGGCACCGCGCATGCCGAACGTCTCGCGGCCACCCAGGCCTGCCGCACACTCAGCCGCGAGGTGCTGGCGACAGCGACGCTCTATTCCTCGGCAGAGCCCTGCGCGATGTGCGCCGGCGCGATCTACTGGGCTGGCATCGGCCGCGTCGTCTATGGGCTCAGCGAGCATCGCCTGCGCGGCGTCACCGGCAACCATCCTGACAACCCGACCCTCGACCTGCCGTGCCGCGAGGTCTTTGCCAGCGGCCAGCGGCCGACCGAGGTCGTTGGTCCGCTGCTCGAGGACGAAGCCGCAGCGCTGCACGACGGCGTGTGGACGAAGTAGGCGTTACCACAAGTTCGGATCTGTAGGGTGGGCAAAGGCGCCCTTGCGCCGTGCCCACCATCGGATTGCTACGGCAGCAGAAGTCGTGGGCACGCTTCGCTTTGCCCACCCTACGGCTGCCACGTGTCAATCAGTCAGAACTTCACGGTGATACCGGAGTAGAGCGAGGATTCGGTGCACGACCCCGTGCTCACCGTCCGGCCACCGACCGCCGTGGTACATCCGACGGCAAGGTTGTGATCGAGACCGAACTTGTTCTGCCAATAGCGGTAAGCCACCCAGACGTCCACGAAGTGCGAATATTTGTCACCCCAGGCGGCCTTCGAGGCATCGAAGGTCAGCCGGATCGGCTCCGAATTCAACTCGACCGCCGTGTTGTAAACGCCGTTCGCGGGGCTGTAGGGAAGCGGTTCGGTGTCGGTGCCCTTTTTGCCGTACCAGCCGGCGCGGCCGCTGATCGAGAAATATTGCATGTTCGGCGGGAGGAAGCCGAGATCCATGTAGTAATTGATCTCGACCGCCCAGGTTGGCTTGAACGAGGTGTTGCCGTCTGCAAGACAGGTCACACCGGGAACGCCTGCACCGAACAGTCCGCATTGACTGAATGAGTTGTGATTGGCGAACTCCCAGTACACCAGCGGCGCGACGTTGATGTAACCCTTGTAGGGCAGATCGAACGCAAACTGCAGACCGCCGACGACGTCGCGCTTGGCCGCGCCGAAATACCGGTTTTCCGTGTTGGCATCCATGCCAACCTCGAACGAGATGTTGTGAAGCGGCCCCGCGGTGAAGGCCTTGGTGTCGAAGAGCTCATTCCAGCCGAACGTCGAGCGGAACAGTCCGTAGATCTCCGTTGCACCGGCGCACGTTGCCGGCGCGCCGAAGATCGTGCCCGCGTTGGTGCAGGGCCCGGCCGGGTCATTGTGGTCGGACTTGAACATCGAGATGGTGAAGAAGTTCGTGCCGTATGCCCAGAGATCGAAATGCGTGAACGAGTAGACCTGCTTGGTGGTCTTGCTGTCGATCGACCCATCCGGCCGGAACGACCACGCACCGGGCTGCGAGGCGTTGAAGATGTAGGAGAAGGTGACGCGGTTATCGATCACCAGGAAGAACGGGAGATCCGCCGCCTTCTTGGCAGCCTTGACCGGCAGATCCGCCGCGAAAGCCAGGCCACCGGTGGCCAGCGTGGCAAGTGACAGCGCCGTTGCTGCAATTGCCCTGAAACGAAACGACATCCTGAATACCCCCAAGTTTGGACACGTCAATGAACGCCCTTGGGTGCGAGACTTGCGCCGATCTCCCGGAGGGAGAAGCCTCAACTTTTTTCAAGGCGTGCCGCTTGTTTTGGCAAGGGGCGGCGTTTCTTCGTGGGATTTAGGAGGTTTTCTTGCAGCGGGCATGCGGCCCGCAAGGCCGGCGATTGCCGGACATTCCCGTTTGATTTCGCTCTTCTTTCATGTCGAGCGCATGTTGGGGGTCGGAGGGTCAGGGGCCAATGTTGCGTCGATCCGCAGTGCATAAGTGCGATGGCGCAACTTTGCTCACTGCGACGTCAAGGCTGCATAGCGGGTTCCGATTTGCCATGAACCGTCACAAATCTGCAACAGGCGCCCGCGGAAGCCGCGCCCGTAAGGCAATGTGCGGGCGCCTGAACACCGGTCTTCGTCCCGGCGAGAGCTGGCGCGCTGCCACAAGCTGCCTGCCAAAGCGTTGAGCAAGGGATGACGCATTTTCCCACCTTACGCCGGGGTTCAAACTGGCCCACTATTGGGGCATTTCACCATGCAAGCGCATCAGCGAATGTTGGATTCGACACCTGACGGCCTGAATTCCGGCGAGTCCCCGCTGCTGCGGACGATCGGACTCACCAAACGCTATGGCGATTTCCTCGCCAATGATTCCATCGACATCGATATTTGGCCAGGCGAGATCCACGCGCTGCTCGGCGAGAACGGCGCCGGCAAGTCGACGCTGGTCAAGGCGATCTACGGGCTGATCCAGCCGAGCGCCGGCGAGATTCGCTGGCAGGGTCGACGAATCCTGCTGTCCGGTCCTTCGGAAGCACGCAGCCTTGGCATCGGCATGGTGTTCCAGCACTTCTCGCTGTTCGACAATCTCACCGTCGCCGAGAACGTCGCGCTCGGCCTCGACGGACGGGAATCCTTCAAGGACATGTCGGCGCGACTGGAGCAGGTGTCGAAGACTTACGGCCTTCCGCTCGATCCCGAACGCGAGGTCTGGCAATTGTCGGTCGGCGAGCGCCAGCGCATCGAGATCGTCCGGGCGCTGATGCAGGATCCGAAATTCCTGATCCTGGACGAGCCCACCGCCGTCCTGACGCCGCAGGAAGCCGATCAGCTGTTCATCGTGCTGGAGCGGCTCAAGGCCGAAGGCCGCGCCATCCTCTACATCAGCCACAAGCTCGAGGAGGTGAAGCGGCTCTGCGACACCGCCACGATCCTGCGTGGCGGCAGGAAGGTCGAGACCTGCAATCCCCGGCGCGACACCGCCGCTTCGCTGGCGCGCATGATGGTCGGCGGTGAGATCAAGGAAGTGAAGGCGGCATCCGGCCGGACAACCACCGTGCCGCGGCTCGTCGTCAACGATCTTTCGCTCGCGCCGAGCGAGCCGCATGGGGTCCGGCTCGAGCACATCTCGTTCGAGCTGAAGGGCGGCGAGATCCTGGGCATCGCCGGCGTCGCCGGCAACGGCCAGGAGGAGTTGTTCGCCGCGCTGTCCGGCGAGCGGTTGTCGAAGGACCCCGGTAACGTGGTGATCGAAGGCATTGCCGCCGGCCATCTCTCCATCACGCAGCGACGCAGGCTCGGAGCAGCTTTCGTTCCCGAAGACCGGCTCGGCCATGGCACCGCGCCGCGCATGAAGCTCTCGGAGAACGCGCTGCTCACCGGACATGCCGCGAGCGGCATGGTCCATCGCGGCTTCATCAATACCGCGGCCACGCTGAAGACCGTCGACCGCGCGACCGAGACATTCGACGTCCGCAAGGCCAAGCGCGATCCGGAAGCCGCATCCCTCTCCGGCGGCAATCTGCAGAAGTTCATTGTGGGACGCGAGATCCTGCGCAACCCCGCTGTGCTGGTGGTGAGCCAGCCGACCTGGGGTGTCGATGCCGGCGCCGCCGCCGTCATTCGCCAGGCGCTGCTTGATCTGGCGACCGCGGGCGCCGCCGTGCTCGTGACAAGCCAGGATCTCGACGAACTCGCCGAGATCGCCGACCGCATCGCCGTGATGTTCCACGGCAAGCTGTCGGCACCGCTCGCGACCCGCGAGGCAACGCGCGAAAAGCTCGGCCTTCTCATGGGCGGCAGCAGCCTCGAGCCAAAGGAGGTCGCGCATGCAATTGGTGCTTGAGAAGCGCGCCGAGCGCTCGGGCACGATCGCGCTGGTCTCGCCGCTGATCGCGATCGGCCTCACGGTCGTGACCATGATCATCCTGTTCGCGATCCTCGGCAAGAATCCGCTGCTCGCGCTGCATGCCTACTTCATCGCGCCACTGACGGACGGCTATTCGCTGCAGGAGATCGCGGTGAAGGCGACGCCGCTGGTGATGATCGCGATCGGCCTGTCACTGTGCTATCTCGCCAATGCCTGGAACATCGGCGCCGAAGGTCAATTCCTGATCGGCGCGGTTGCGGGAAGCTGGATCGCGGTGAAGACGCAAGGCACCGACGCCGGCGCCTGGGTGCTGCCGGTCATGCTCGTCCTCGCTGCCGCTGCGGGCGCGCTCTATGCACTGATCCCTGCGATCTGCAAGGTGAAGTTCGGCGCCAGCGAGATCCTGACCAGCCTGATGCTGGTCTATGTCGCCGACCTCTTCCTCGATTATCTCGTGCGCGGCCCCTGGCGCGATCCCAACGGCTTCAACTTCCCGACCACGGCCGAGTTCGATCCGGTGGCGAGGGTGCCATTGCTGATCGAGGGCGGCCGGCTGCATCTCGGCTCGATCATTGCGCTTCTAGTCGTCGCCGCGGCCGCAATCCTGCTCGGGCGAACCATCAAGGGGTTCGAGATTCGTGTCGTCGGCGCAGCGCCCCGCGCGGCCCGGTTCGGCGGCTTCAACGCCGATCAACTGATAATCCTGACCTTCGCGATATCAGGCGCGCTCGCAGGGCTCGCCGGCATCATCGAGGTGGCAGGTCCGGTCGGTCACCTCCAGCCCGGCATCTCACCCGGCTACGGCTTTACTGCGATCATCGTCGCCTTCCTCGGCCGGCTGAATCCGCTTGGAATATTAATTGCAGGCCTTTTCCTTGCGCTGACTTTTATCGGCGGCGAGCAGGCGCAGATCGCGATGAAGATTCCATTGGATGTCACCAAGGTCTTTCAGGGCATTCTGCTGTTCTACGTGCTCGCCTGCGATTCCCTGATTCTCTATCGCTTCAAGCTGAGCTTCCCGAACCGTCAGGTGGCCCGTGGAACTCATTGAAGCCATCATCCTGGCCGTGCTCGCCGCGTCCACGCCGCTCCTGATCGCCGCGACCGGAGAGCTCGTGACCGAGCGCTCCGGCGTGCTCAATCTCGGCGTCGAGGGCATGATGATCGTTGGCGCGGCCTGCGGCTTTGCCGGCGCCTGGCTCACCGGATCGGTCTTCGTCGGCGCGCTGTTCGGCATCATCGCGGGCACGATGATGTCGCTGATCTTCGCATTGATGGCCCTCGGGCTCGCCGTCAACCAGGTGGCGACGGGACTCGCACTGACCATCCTCGGCGTCGGGCTGTCCGGACTGATCGGCGCCGGCTTCGTCGGCGAGCGCATCACGCCGGTGGTCCATCTCGCCATTCCGGGCCTCACCGACATCCCGCTGGTCGGGCGCGTGCTGTTCGGCGAGGATGGCTTCGTCTATTTCTCGATTGCACTCGTCGTCGGCGTCTGGTGGTTCCTGTACCGCACGCGGGCGGGATTGATCCTGCGCGCCTGCGGCGACAATCACGTCTCCGCGCACGCGCTCGGCTATCCCGTGCTGCGCATCCGCACCTTCGCGGTGATGTTCGGCGGCGCCTGCGCCGGCCTTGCCGGCGCTTATCTGCCGCTCGCCTATACGCCGTTCTTCATTCCCGGCATGACCGCGGGCCGCGGCTGGATCGCACTGGCGCTGGTGGTGTTCTCATCCTGGCGGCCGGGCCGGCTCGTGATCGGCGCCTATCTCTTCGGGGCCGTGACGATCCTGCAATTGCATGCGCAGGGCTGGGGCATCGGCATTCCCTCGCAATTCATGTCGGCGCTGCCTTATCTTGCGACGATCATCGTGCTGGTCCTGCTCTCCCGCGCGCGCAGCGGCGGCTCGACCGCACCGGCCGCGCTCGGCACCGTGTTCGTGCCCGACCGCTGAATTTCATTTCCGCGGCGCGCGCGATGGGGCGCGCACGTTGCGGATCGTGGCTTTCCCCTGATGTTTGGAGATCGATGATGAGGAAATCACTTCTTGCGCTGGCCGCCGGACTCCTGCTCGCCGGCAGCGTCAGTGCAGTCTCCGCCGCCGACAAGCTGAAGGTCGGCTTCATCTATCTGGGTCCGATCGGAGATTTGGGCTGGACCTATCAGCACGATCTGGCGCGGCAGGCGCTGGTGAAGGAGCTGGGCGACCAGATCGAGACCACCTATCTGGAGAACGTGCCAGAAGGTCCGGACGCCGAGCGCTCCATCGAGCAGCTCGTCCGCGCCGGCAACAAGCTGATTTTCACGACCTCGTTCGGTTACATGGATCCGACGCTGAAGGTCGCGAAAAAATATCCGAACGTGCATTTCGAGCACGCGACCGGCTACAAGCGCAATCCGAACATGTCGACCTACTCGGCCAGATGGTATCAGGGCCGCTACATCCAGGGGCTGATCGCGGCCAAGATGTCGAAGTCCGGCGTGCTCGGCTATATCGGCTCGTTCCCGATTCCGGAGGTCGTCTCCGGCATCAACGCGACGATCCTGGCGGCGCAGACCATCAAGCCTGACATCAAGGTCAAGATCATCTGGGCCAACACCTGGTTCGACCCTGGCAAGGAGGCCGACGCCGCCAAGGCGCTGATCGACCAGGGCGCCGACGTCATCATGCAGCACACGGATTCGCCCGCCGCGATGCAGATCGCCAGCGAACGCGGCAAGCTCGCCTTCGGCCAGGACTCCGAGATGATCAAGTTCGGGCCCAAGACCCAGCTGACCTCGATCCTCGACACCTGGGGTCCCTATTACATCGAGCGGGTCAAGGCCGAGCTTGCCGGCACCTGGAAGTCCCAGGATAGCTGGGGCGGCCTCGACAGTCACATGTTCGCGATGGCGCCCTACACCAATATGCCCGACGAGGTGAAAAAGCTCGCCGAGGATGCCCAGGCCGCGATCACTGCAGGCAAGCTGCATCCGTTCAAGTGCCCGATCGTTGGGCAGGACGGCAAGCCGGTCGAGTGCAAAGGCGGCGATCACCTCGACGACGGCCAAATCCTCGGCATGAATTTCTACGTCAAAGGCATCGACGACAAGCTGCCGGGCAAGTAGCACGCTTCTTGCTTGGGCTAGATCACCTGCTCCTCCCGGAGGAGGTTCGGAGGGGGTGGCCAGAAGCACCCGGCACTTGTGGTCGCCCCCTCTTTTATCCCATCCGCATGAGCCGCGCCGCCGAGCTGTGACGGCGGATGAGGTCTGCCACATCGAGGCCGGGGATCGCGCCGTCGATCACGGCCCATCGTCCCCCCACCATCACCCGATCGGCCCGATGCGCCCCGCACAGCACCAGCGCGGCCAAGGGGTCGCCATGGCCGGAGAAGCGCAATTCGTCGAGCCTGAACAGCGCGAGGTCCGCAGCCTTGCCGACCGCAATCTCTCCGAGTTCCGGCCGGCCGACGCAGGCTGCCGACCCCTTGGTGGCCCAGCGCAGCGCGTCCTTGTGGCTGACCTTGGCCACGCCATAACGCGCCCGTTGCAGCAGGAACGCGGCCCGCACCTCCTGCATCAGATTCGATCCGTCGTTCGAGGCCGAGCCGTCGACACCGATCCCGATCCCGACGCCGACCTCCTCCATCTCGCAGACCGGGCAGCAGCCGGACGCCAGCAGCTGGTTGCTGCACGCGCAATGGCTGATGGTCGTCTTCGCCTTGCCCAGCCGCTTCATCTCGTCGGCATTGAAAAATATGCCGTGGGCGAGCCAGGTCCGCGCATTGAGCCAGCCGCATTGCTCGAGATAGTCGAGTGGACGGCAGCCATACATCTGCTGGCAAAATTTGTTCTCGTCCTCGGTCTCGGCGAGATGGGTGTGCAGGCGCACATCCAGCTTGTCGGCGAGATCGGCGGTGGCGCGCATCAGCGACGTCGTCACCGAGAACGGCGAGCACGGCGCCAGCGCGATCTGTACCATCGCATCGGCGCCGCGCTGGTGGTGCCTCGCCACCACGCGCGCGCTGTCGGCGAGGATCGTGTCCTCGTCCTGCACGACGCTGTCAGGCGGCAGGCCACCGTCCCGCTGCGACAGGTTCATCGAGCCGCGCGTCAGCAGCACCCGCACGCCGAGACGACTTGCGACGCCGACCTCGATATCGACGGCGTCCTCGAGACCCGCGGGGAAGACGTAGTGATGATCCGTCGTGGTGGTGCAGCCCGAGAGCAACAGCTCGGACATCGCCACGGTGACGCCGAGCTCGACCGCCTCAGGCGTCAGCCTCGCCCACACCGGATAGAGCGCCTTGAGCCAGGGGAACAGCTCCCGATCCATCGCCGCCGGCAGCGCCCGGGTCAGGGTCTGGTAGAAATGATGATGGGTGTTGATCAGGCCCGGCAGCACGACATGTGCGCTCGCATCGAACACCGCGACGTCAGCGGTCGCAGGCGTGGCGCCGGCCGGCACCAGCTCGACGATGCGGCCGTCGGTGACCACGATTCCGCGCTCGGCACCGTCGGCGAGGACGGCCAGGGGATCCCTGATCCAGATCGGCTTTGTGTCGCTCATGATCCCGATTCTCCTCATACCCGCTGACAGGCCAGCCAGGTAAACGCTGGCTCGATCACCTTCGCGCCACGACTTGCTTGTTGCGACTTGGCTCCGGTCTTGCAAGAATCATCGACACGATTCACCGGCGGAAGCTTTGGCGCAGCCATGGATTTGAATACCATCACGACAGTGGCCCGTCCGCAAACACGGACACAATTGCCGGCCTGGACCGCAGGGGACGCCTGGCTCGCGGGCGGCACGTGGTTGTTCTCGGAGCCGCAGGTCCATCTGAAGCGGCTGATCGATCTGACCGATTTGAAATGGCCGGCGCTGACGATCACAGACAGCCATCTCTCCATCGCCGCCACTTGCACGGTCGCGCAGCTCGACGGACTTGCCTGCCCGTCCGACTGGCTCGCCGCGCCGCTGATCAACCAATGCTGCCGCGCCTTCCTTGCCTCGTTCAAGGTCTGGAAGACCGCGACCGTCGGCGGCAATGTCTGCATGTCGCTGCCGGCGGGACCGATGATCTCGCTCACCGCAGCGTTGGGCGGCGTCTGCACCATCTGGAAGGCCGGCGGCGGCGAGCAGAAGATTCCTGTTGTCGACTTCGTCACCGGCAACCAGCGCAATCGCCTGACGCCGGGCGACCTGCTTCGCCAGATCGATATTCCGATTGCCGCGCTGAAGCGCCGCACGGCATATCGCCAGATCTCGCTGGCGCCGGTCGGCCGCTCGGCGGCGCTCCTGATCGGCAGCCTCGATGCCGATGGCACGCTGACGCTGACGGTCACCGCATCGACGGCGCGGCCGATCCAGCTGTCGTTCGCCAAGCCGCCCGATGCGGGCGCACTTCGTGATGCCATCATACAGCAGATCACGGATGACCTGTACCACACCGACATCCACGGCCAGCCGCTCTGGCGCAAGCACATGACATTGCGGCTCGCCGAAGAGGTTCGCTGCGAGTTGCTGGGGGCAATGCCGTCATGAGCTTCGAGATCAACGGCAAACCGTTTGCGCAGGAACCGCGCGCCGGCCAGTGCCTGCGCACGTTCCTGCGCGAGCTCGGCCATTTCGGGGTGAAAAAGGGCTGCGACGCCGGTGACTGCGGCGCTTGCACCGTGCTGCTCGACGGCGAGCCGGTGCACAGCTGCCTGATCCCGGCGTTCCGGGCCGAGGGACGCGCCATCACCACGATCGAAGGTCTGGGCGGAGACCACGGCACGCATCCGATGCAGCAGGCCTTCCTCGACGCGCAGGGCTTTCAATGCGGCTTCTGCACCGCCGGCATGATCCTGACCTGCGCCTCGCTGAACCAGGCGCAGCGGACCGATCTCGGCGCGGCGCTGAAGGGCAATATCTGCCGCTGCACCGGCTATCGCTCGATCGAGGACGCATTGCTCGGCAACACCAATGTCGAGGCAAGCGTCGAAGCCGGAGCCGCGTTTGGCCGCAGCCTGCCGGCGCCCGCAGGCCCCGACATCGTGCGCGGCGAGGCGCGCTACACCTTCGACACTGCCATCGACGGACTGCTCCACGTCAAGCTGGTGCGGTCGCCGCATGCCCACGCCAGGATCGTCGCGATCGATAAGTCGGAAGCGCTGAAGGTTCCCGGCGTGCACGCGGTGCTCACGCATGAAGACGCACCTTCCATGCTGATCTCGACCGCGCGGCACGAGATGGACTGGATGGACCCCGAGGACACCCGCGTTCTCGACGACGTCGTCCGCTTCATCGGCCAGAGGGTCGCCGCCATCGTCGCCGAGAGCGAGGCCGCCGCCGAGGAGGCCTGCCGCCGGCTGAAGCTCGATTATGAGATTTTGCCCGCGCTGATCGATCCGGAGCAGGCGATGGCGCCCGGTGCGCCCATCATTCATCCCGACCGCACCACCGCGAACCGCATCGCCGACGCCCAGCGCAACCTCGCTGCGGAGACACATGGCGAGTTCGGCGACGTCGCGGCGGCGCTCGCGACATCTGCCGTCACCTACGAGGCCACCTTCCACAGTCATCGCGTCCAGCATGCGGCGCTGGAGACCCATGGCGGCCTCGCCTGGCTCGATACTTCCGGCGTGCTCAATGTCCGCACCTCGACGCAGGTGCCGTTCCTGACCCGGCGCGCGCTGTCGGATATCTTCAAGCTTCCCATGGACAAGGTCCGCGTGTTCTGCGAGCGCGTCGGCGGCGGCTTTGGCGGCAAGCAGGAGATGTTCGTCGAGGACATTCTGGCGCTCGCTGCGCTCAAGACGGGACGTCCGGTGAAGCTGGAGCTCACCCGCGAGGAGCAGTTCATCGCGACCTCGACGCGGCACCCGATGCGGGTCCACATCAAGGCCGGAGCAGATGCCGACGGCAAGCTCACCGCGCTCCAGCTCGACGTGCTCTCCAACACCGGCGCCTACGGCAATCACGCCGGCCCGGTGATGTTCCACTCCCTGTCGGAGTCCATCGCAGTCTACAATTGCCCGAACAAGCGGGTCGACGGCTACGCCGTCTACACCAACACGGTGCCGGCGGGTGCGTTTCGCGGCTATGGCCTGCCGCAGACGTTGATCGCGATCGAGGCCGCGATCGACGAGCTGGGCAAGCAGCTCGGCATCAACCCCTACGAGATGCGCCGGCGCAACATCGTGAGGGACGGCGATCCCATGCTGTCGCCGCCGCCGTCCGAATTTCACGACGTGCTTTACGGCTCCTACGGTCTCGACCAGTGCCTCGACCTCGTCGAGCGCGCGATGCAGGCTGACGGCCCGCAGCCGGACCTGTCGCCGGACTGGCTGATCGGCGACGGCGTCGCGCTGACCATGATCGACACCGTGCCGCCGGCGGGCCACCTCGCCGACGCGACGATTACGCTCAACGACGACGGCGGCTTCGATCTCAGCGTCGGCACCGCCGAATTCGGCAACGGCACCAGCACCGTGCACCGGCAGATCGCCGCGACCACGCTGGCGACCACCGTCGACCGGATCCGCTTGCGCCAGTCCGACACCGCCCATGGCGGCCACGACACCGGCGCCTATGGCAGCGCGGGCATGTTCGTCGCCGGCAAGGCGACGCATGCGGCTTCCATTCAGCTCGCGACCGAGCTGAAGGCGGCCGCCGCCGGCGCGTGGCTCTGTGACATCGGGAGCTGCGTGCTCGAGGACAATGCCGTCGTCAGCGGCGTCCGGCGCATGCCGTTTACGGAGCTGGCGAAGCTCGCGCGCGAGCACGGACAGCCGTTCGCAGGTAGCGGCAATTCCACCGGCACGCCGCGCTCGGTCGGCTTCAACGTCCAGGGTTTTCGCATCGCCGTGAACAAGGCCACCGGCGAGCTCAGGATACTCCGGAGCGTGCACGCCGCGGACGCCGGCATCGTTGCCAATCCGATGCAGTGCCGCGGTCAGGTCGAAGGCGGCGTCGCGCAGGCGCTCGGCGCCGCGCTCTACGAGGAGATGGTGATCGACGCGACCGGCCGGGTCACCAACCCGAAATTCCGCGATTACCACCTGCCTTCGTTCGCCGACGTCCCGCGCACCGACGTGTTCTTCGCCGAGACGTCCGACACGATCGGTCCGTTGGGCGCGAAGTCGATGAGCGAGAGCCCGTACAATCCGGTCGCAGCCGCGCTCGGCAACGCGATCGCGAATGCCACCGGCATCCGCTTCACCGCGCCACCGTTCAAGCCGGACCGGCTGTTTCCGGCGCTGCTCGACAAGTTTGGCGACTCCACTGGGACACGATAGCTCGACCACGGCGACGCCGTTCTCCCTCGCCCCGCAAGCGGGGCGAGGTGAAGAGCGCGCCTTGCATTTAGCTGCCGCGATAGGTCGAATAGCTCCATGGCGTGACCAACAGCGGCACGTGATAGTGCCCCTCTGGCTCGCTGACGGCAAAGCGCAGCGGGATCTCGTCGAGGAACGGCGGATCCGACAGCGGCACGTTGCGCTCGGCGTAGTATCTGGCAATGCTGAATTTGAGCTCATAGCGGCCGATCGGCAGCGGACGGCCGCCGATCAGCGGCTGATCGGTGCGGCCGTCCGCATTGGTGACCGCGCGCGCGATTACACGGCTCTCGCCGAGACTCGCGAGCTCGACGAGCTCGACCGGGATACCGGACGCCGGCTTGCCGACGTGGTTGTCCAGCACATGAGTCGAGAGCCGGCCGTGCACCTTCAGCCTGTCGTCGGCCATGACGAGCTGATCCAGCCGCAGCGCGGAGATGCGGCCGATCTCCTCGATCGCGCGCCGCGTCTCGGTCTTGGCGATATTGCGTAATCGCGTCTCGAAGTCGCGCAGCACGGAATCCCGGGTGTGACGACGCACGCAGACGATATAGGGGAAACCGAACTTGTCCCGATAGGCGCTGTTGACGCGCTCGAACGCCGCGTATTCCGCATCCGACAACCGGTCGAGGCCGGCGCTGTTCTGCTCGTCGGTCGATTCCGCCGTCAGCCCCGCCGCGCGCTGGGTCTTACTGGCGAGATCGGGATGCGCCCGGATCAGCGCCAGTTGCGCGTCGGGTTCGGCACTCTGGATCGCCGCCATCAGCGCTGCGTGCAACTGGTTGACGCCGGCGAACGGCCGCTTGTCGGCGAGCTGCTCGGCGATCCACGGCGAATATTCGACGACATTGGCGAGCGCCGCGACGAAGTCGGCCTTGCTTGCGGCATTGAGATCGGCGAGCGAGATCTGCGACATCGTCCTTCAACCGATCTCGAATGCGTCGGCCGCAAGATGAGCATGCTTGTCGTGCCAGTGCTGGGCGATCTGCAAACGCGTCGGCACCCAGACGCGTTCGTGCTTGCCGATATAATCGAGGAAGCGCATCAGGCCCGCAGCGCGGCCGGGCCGGCCGGCGAGACGGCAGTGCAGACCTACCGACATCATCTTCGGCGCGGTTTCGCCCTCCGCATAGAGCACGTCGAAGGCGTCCTTCAGATAGGTGAAGAACTGCTCGCCCTCGGCAAAGCCTTGCGGGTTGATGAAGCGCATGTCGTTGGCGTCTAGCGTATAGGGAATGATGAGCTGCTTGCCGCCCGCGCTCTTGACCCAATAGGGCAGATCGTCGGCATAGGAGTCGCAGAGATAGAGGAAGCCGCCCTCCTCCATCAGCAAACGGTTGGTGTTGATCGAGGACCGCCCGGTGTACCAGCCGAGCGGCCGCGATCCGGTGGCCTCAGTGTGGACGCGGATCGCTTCCGCGATCTCGGCGCGCTCCTGCGCCTCGGTCATGTCCTTGTGCTCGATCCATTTCAGGCTGTGGCTGGCGATATCCCAGCCCGCCTCCTTCATGGCGGCGACGATTTCGGGGTTGCGCTTCAGCGCGGTGGCGACACCGAACACGGTGGTCGGCCAGTTGCGTGCGGTGAACATCCGCCACAGCCGCCAGAAGCCGGCGCGCGAGCCATATTCGAACATCGATTCGATATTGGCGTGGCGCTGGCCCGGCCAGGGCTGCGCGCCGAGCACGTCGGACAGGAACGCTTCCGAGGCGCGGTCGCCGTGCAGGATGTTGTTCTCGCCGCCTTCCTCGAAATTGACGACGAACTGCACCGCGACTCGCGCGTTGCCGGGCCACTCGGGGTGCGGCGGGTTGCGGCCGTAACCGCGGAGATCGCGCGGGTAGCGTGTGTCAGCCACTCAGACTTCCTCGAAGCGGATCGGCAGCGCGCCCTTCCACAGCACGCTCTTGCCCAGCGTCGCCAGATTCTCCAGGCCCGAGGTCAGCGTGATGAAGTGGTTGCCGGCGAGCTGGCCCATCTTGCTGGCGAAGTGAACACCGCCATAGGCCAGCAGGATCTCGGTCTCGCTGATGCCGCCGGGATAGAGGATGATCTGGCCCGGCGCGGGATAGCTGGTGTGGTTCTCGTAGCCGACGCCGAAATCGAGATCGCCGAGCGGCATCCACACGCCTTCGCCGCTCCAGCGCACATGGATGATGTGGCTTTCGAACGGCAGTGCCTTGCGGAAGGCGGCGACGGTCTTGGGTGCCAGTTGCTCCTCGAAACGGGCATCGAAGGTGAAGTCGCCGGCACGGATAACGAGTTTGCTCATCTCATCTCTCTGGATCGGGGCCGGTGGCCCCACGGATAATTTTCAAGCAAAGAGCACTCCCGACAGTTTCGCGCAAGGGGCGCGGACGCATCACCTGCGGTCGTAGGACCAGCCGAAAATGCCGCTCCGCCGCGTCTCCGGTTCCGGCTCGGCGGCCGGCGGAGGGGCTTCCTTCAGTTCCGCCCGCGGCGTCGGAGGCGGTGCCGGCAGGGTCTCGCATTTCATGGAGTAGACCAGCTTGCCGTCCGCGGTACGCCCGATCGGGGCACAGGGATCGGGATGTCCGGCCGCGGTCTTCGGCGCCAACTTGACTTGCGCGGCCGCCGGTGACGCCAGCAGCAGAACCAGCAGATATCTCGACATCATTGTCGC
The DNA here is from genome assembly GCF_014198235.1 of Bradyrhizobium sp. ERR14. Lineage (NCBI taxonomy): Bacteria > Pseudomonadati > Pseudomonadota > Alphaproteobacteria > Hyphomicrobiales > Nitrobacteraceae > Bradyrhizobium > Bradyrhizobium sp. ERR14. Next base: position 690,528 of record NZ_JACIHD010000002.1, read on the forward strand.
CTGAAAGCTCGATTGGCCCATTGAACCGGATTGGAGCGGGCAAGTCCATCGGCGCCGGAGGGCGCGATTGCCGAATATTTAGCCGTGTCCCGGACAAGCCGCAGCGCGTCTTGCCGCTGCTGCGCATAGCTCGGATCCAGATGGCGACACGGTACGACGCGGAGCGGGCGCACGCTGTCTCCACATGTCATTGCGATGCTCCAGTGCACATCCCAGCGGCGGTGCCGTAGGGTGGGCAAAGGCGCACTTGCGCCGTGCCCACGATCTCCGTCCATAAGCGACAAGGCGTGGGCACGCTGCGCTTTGCCCACCCTACGAGATCGAGTTTGTGGCACGTAGCTCAGCTCGCAGACACGCCTCTTCGTCCTCGCGGCGCAATTCGCCCGAGCTTTGCTTGGTCACTCCACCCTCATAAAGCCAAGAGGGCGCAGGGAAGGCCGGGTGCTGGCTCGCACCCGCGGTCCGCTGCGCGAAATGCACACGCAGGAAGAACCGCACAGCAGCATACAGGTGGTGCCGATCACTCGGCCTTCCCTGCGCGGTGGTTGGACGGCTTATGCCGTGATCTCCCGGGAGCCGACCATTCCTTCTGGCCTCCCTCGCCGTTCGAATTGGATGATGCCGTCCACCCGGTTGGGCTCGCGCGCATCTTCGAACAGCTTGACCGTAGCAACGACGGCCAGGACCACACGGTTTTGCCGTACGCGCATTCGCTGGTCACCACATTATCTCCCGGCCTTGTCGACGTTGCCGGAAGAATGTGACGAGACGAACTGAACAGCGCCGCTCATCCGCACGAAGCCTCGGGCTCACAGGGACTACCCGCCCTGCCCGCGCCTCTCGTGCCGACGCTGCCGCGTCCACCGCAAGCCCGGCTCGCGACAGTGACGACCACATAGTCGCCCCTCTTGGGTGAGCCGGGATGGGCAAACACATACGCCGAAACCGAATTTCGGTAAAGTGGAATATTTTCGCGCGCATGGATTGACAGAGGGCGACACAGGCACGATCGCGTAGCCCGGATGGAGCGCCAGCGTAATCCGGGACGGTGCGAGATGCCGGGCGGGCGGACCCGGATTGCGCTTCCGCCGTCGCTCTTCGAGCTATGGCGGACAAGTCGCTTCATCCGGGCTACGAGGGTACCGACGCATCAAAAAAGGGCGGCACAAAGTACCGCCCTTTTCGCGCAACCCAATCCGGGCCGCGTTGAAAACAGCCGCTCAGTAGCCCGGATCGTAATAGAACGGACTGCCGCCGCCGTAATAGCCTTGACCGCCATAATAGCCGGGACCGCCGTAGTAGGGACGCGAACCATAATAATAGCGGTTCTCGTAGTAGTCGCGGCGCCGCTGCTCGGCGATCACCCCGCCGATGATCCCCGCCGCGGCGCCCATGAAGGCGAGGCCTGCGGCGTTCGACCCGCGCCGATAATAGTGGCGCCGCCGGGCGCTGAAATCGGTGACGTCGGAGGAGCCCTGCCCTGCCGTGACGGGCTTTCCAGACACCGCCCCGGGGGACGCCGCAGCCGAGGGCGATGCGGAGGTTGCGACCAATGCCAGGCTTGCGAACGCGGCCAGCACCATGTTGCGGCCGGCTGCGGAAATCATGGGTCTCACAGTCATTTTGACCTTCCTATAATCTTGCCGATGCTCTTGCCAAACGTAGGGATGTGCAAACCGGATTCAATGCGCAAACCGTTGAGATGGTTTCATGTTCGCGGCAATCTGCCACGCTTTGAACGATTGTAAACCGAACGACCAACTCGCAGCTTGAACCATCGAACCTGAGCGGATAATGAACAGCCGCGCCGTTTTTCGGTCGCCGTAAGCGTTTCACGTGAACCAACGCATCAACCGACGCCGTCGGGATCGATGCCATTTGCAGGGTTCAACGTGATCGACGCGTCCTTTTCCAAGAGAAATCAGATGATTGTGGTTCGCAAACTGCCGGCGCGCTATGCGCCGATCGTGATGCCGTTCGTGCTGTCCATCCTCATGACGGCCGTGGTGTCGGTCATTTCGACGCTCCGGAGCTTAGGGGCGACGCCGGCGTTCCTCGCGACCTGGCCGGGCGCCTGGGCGCTGTCCTGGCTGGTCGCCTTTCCGACGCTGCTGGTGGTGCTGCCGATGGTGCGGCGGATCGTGACGCTCCTCGTCGCAGCCCCGCCTCAACCAGGCCACTAGAAGGCGCCTACGACAGCGCACCAAGCACGCCGCGCGTCGCCTTGTCGATCTCCTCGACATAGCGGCGGCGGGCGAAGTTTTCGGTGAGGAAACCGACCACCTTGCGGCTGTCGGTGGAATCCACCACCGCCAGCATCTCGGCTTCGGCCTCGTCGAACACCGCCATCGCCGACTTCACGTTCATTTCCGGGATCAGCACGATGTCGATCAGGCGGGCGAGTTCGATCACCTGGATGTCGTCGGCGATGGTGTCGAGGTCGCTGGAGAACAGGTCCGGCAGCAGGACCAGGCCTACATATTCGTCGGAATTGTTGACGATGACGATACCGGGCCGCGATCCCAGCGCGAACTCGCGGCGGACCGCGGCGATCGTCGTGGTCGAGGGCACCTTGCCGACGTCGGAGCGCATCAGCCGCTCGACGGTGAGATTGCGCAGCCAGCCGACGTCGTTGGCGCTGCGGATGGTCTCGCCGCGCAGATGCAGGCGCCAGGTCGAGAAGGAGTGGCCGAACATGAAGCGGACGCAGATCGAGGTGACGATGCAGCCGGCGAGCACCACGGCGGTGACGTCGACGTTGCGGGTCATCTCGAGCACCAGGAACGACATGGTCAGGGGGCCGCCGACGATGGCGACACCAAGCGTCGCCATGCCCGTCAGCATCGCCACCAGCGGATCGATCGCGAAGTTCGGGCTGATCAAGAGCAGCACCGCGGCAAAGAACTTTCCGATCAGGCTGCCGACGAACAGCGAGGCGAAGAACAGACCGCCGCGGAAGCCGGAGGCGAGCGAGACCAGGCAGGCCGTCACCTTCAGGGCGATGATCAGCGCGATCAGGCCGATCGTCATGTCGTGAAAGAGATCGAGCACCATGGCGCCATGGCCGGCCGCCAGCACCTGCGGCGTCACGATGGCAAAGCCGCCGACGATGAGGCCGCCGATCACCGGCCGGAGCCAGATCGGCAGCCAGGCGAACAGGCGCTCGAACATCGGCGAGGAGCGCATCACGGCGATGCCGACGCCGCTGGTGATGAGCGCAAGTCCGATCAGGGCCAGATATTGCTCGACGCCGACGGCGCTGACCTTGGGTATCTCCAGCGAGTATGGCGCGCCGCCGAGCCATTGCGCGGTCAGCGCGCCGGCGAGCGAGGCTGCCAGGATCGGGGCGGCGCTGCCGACCGAATAGACGCCGACGATCAACTCACAGGCATAGAAGGCCCCGGTGATCGGCGCGCCGAACGCCGCCGCGATCGCAGCCGCCGCGCCGCAGCCGACCATCAGGCGAAGATCGTTGCGGCGCAGATTGAAGAACTTGCCGAACAGCGAGGCGATCCCCGAGCCGATCTGGGTATAGCCCGCCTCGAGGCCGACCGAGGCGCCGCAGCCGTTGGAGATCAGCGTCTGGCTCGACACGATGACGCTGTCCCGCATCGACAGATTGCCGCCGCGCAGCGCGTTCGCCTCGATCGGATCGACCGCATTCGAAATCTTCATCCGACGCCGCGACCACTCCATGATGCCAAGCGAAAGCCCACCCAGCGCCGGCGCGATCAGTGCCGCCCACGGGCTGACGCTCGCGTGGGCCGACAAGTGGACATCGACGGGAATTCCATAGATCACCACGTGCGCGATCTGCGCGATATGCGCCATCAGCGTCACCACCGCGCCGGCCAGCGTGCCGATCACCAGCGCCAGCGGGATCAGGTAGAACTCGTTGCTGCGCAAGAGGGCGCGCAGCCGAACCATGGTGCGGTTCGTCCCCTTGCGATCCACGAGATGCCTGATCCGCACGAACACCTTCTGCCTGCCCTACCCTTCCGACAGGCCGTAGCCGGCCATGCGCTGGCGGACCCGCTCGATCTCGGCGCTGGGGAGCAGCGGCGGCTGTCCGATCTGGAGGCAACCGTGATATTGCCGCGCCAGCGTTTCCACCTCGACGGCGAGCCACATCGCCTTGTCCAGCGTCTTGCCAATCGCGATCATGCCGTGATGGTCCAGCAGGCAGGCAAGCCGCCCCTCCAGCGCCTGCACCGCATGTTCGGACAGCTCCACGGTTCCGAACGTCGCATAGGGCGCGCAGCGGATGCTGTCGCCGCCGGCCGCCGCGATCATGTAGTGCACCGGCGGAATCTCCATGCCCATGATCGCCAGGATGGTGCAATAGGTCGGATGGGCGTGCACGACGGCGTTGACGTCACCCCTCGACTTCAGGATGTCGCGATGAAAGCGCCATTCGCTCGACGGCTTCTGATCGGGCGCATGTGTGCCGTCCATGGCCATGAAGACGATCTGGTCCGGCGTCATGGCCTCATAGGGCACGCTGGTCGGCGTGACCAGGAGCCCGTCCACATGCCGGACAGAGATATTGCCCGAGGTGCCCTGGTTGATGCCGAGCGCGTTCATGCGCCTGCAGGCGTCGATGATGGCCTGTCTCTTGGCGGGCTCGTCCGCTGTCATCGACATCCCGATTTCCTGATCGATGGTCTTGTTAGACCGGAAGTACGTCAAAGCAACATGGCAGTGCAAGCGAAAGCGGCCCGGATCCGGTGCCACCTTGTCGCCTCTCCTGCCAGACCACGAAATCGACGGCAAAATCAACGAATTCACAGATTGTCGCAGCCCTATGACAGGCTCAAGCGGACGGCCGCAATCCCGTTGATCACGAACTGCACGGAATAGGCCGCGAGCAGCATGCCGAGGACGCGCGACAGCACCGCATTTCCGGTGCGTCCGAGGGTCGTCGCGATCAAATGTGCCGAGACGAAGCACAGCATGCAGAGCAGGCAGACCGAGAGGACGACCGCGATGATCACCGCGAGTCTCGCCCCATAGCCGGCATCGCCCGAAAGCAGCAGCGTGGTCGCAATCGCGCCGGGGCCGGCCATCATGGGGATGGCCAGGGGAAACACCGCGACATCGGAGGCGTGCTCGGACGTCGCCTTGTCGGCCTCGCGGGCCTCGCGATGCGGACGATCGCCGAAGATCATCTGGTAGGACACGCCGAACAGCAGCAGCCCGCCGGCGATCTGGAAGGCGGGGATCCCGATCCCGAGCTGGCGCAGCAGCCAGTTTCCGACCAGCGCGATCACCACCAGAATCGAGGCCGCGATCAGCGGCGCGCGCAGCGCGATGGTTCGTTTGACCTTGTCGGGCATGCCCCCCGTCGCGGCCAGGAAGGCCGGCGCAAGGCCGACCGGGTCGACCACCAGCAGCAGCGTCACGAAGGCGGACAGGGCGAAGTCGAGCATGTGTCGGTGGGATCCTTGGACGCTGGAACGATGGCTGCCGGGCTGACTTAGCCCAGCAAAGCCGCTTTGGAAATCACTGGAGGCGACAATGAGCGACAGTGGAATCGGAATGCTTCTCGGCCAGCTCTCGGCCAACCTGCTCTGGCTCTGGTTCATCGGAGCCTTCGTGCTCGGCGGGGTCCTCGTCTATGGCGTGATGAAGGCCGGCCACCTCAGGCGCAGCGAGCGGGCGCAGCTCGATCGCAATACCGAGGCACGGCAGCGCCAGGAAGATCCCTACAAGCGCCCGACCTGAACGGTTGCCGCGCGCGCCGGTTGCAGTTTGGAACTTTCGTTCTCCAACCGGCTTTGAACGCCTGAGGATTGGGGAAGGAGATGCCTTCCCGTGTCACCTCAAGAGGAGGACATATGGCTAAACGAGCGAAGAAACGCGCACCCAAGAAGACCGCCGCGCGCCGACCGCGTCAGGCGCCGAAAATGCTCAGCGACCTGTTTCTGGAAACGCTGAAGGACATCTATTTCGCCGAGAACAAGATCATCAAGACGCTGCCGAAGATGGCCAAGGCCGCGCAATCGAAGGATCTGGCGGCCGCTTTCAACAAGCACCTGCGTGAGACCCAGGGCCAGGTCAAGCGTCTGGACCAGATCTTCAAGATGCTGGGCAAGCCGGCACGCGGCAAGCCCTGCGAGGCCATCAACGGCATTACCGACGAGGGCGCCGAGATCATGAAGGAGTTCAAGGGCGCACCTGCGCTCGATGCGGGGCTGCTCGCGGCCGCCCAGTCGGTCGAGCACTATGAGATCTCCCGCTATGGCACCCTGCGCACCTGGGCCGAGGAGCTCGGCATGCAGGACGCAGCAAGGCTGCTTCAGGCGACGCTGGAGGAAGAAGAGGCGACCGACCATACGCTGACCGAGCTGGCGACGTCCGTGATCAACCTCGAGGCGGAAGAAGATTACCGCGCCGCGGCCTAACGCGGTGCCCGCTCCATGACAGAACGCCGCGGCCAAAGCCGCGGCGTTTGCATTTTGGGCCAAAGCCGCGGCGTTTGCTTTTGCGATCGCACGACGGCGCATGGCACGTCAGCGCCACTGCACTGGATTTCCCGGGAACCAGCCCCATATGCAGGCTTTCCCACCCCTGAGCCCGCATCATGCAACCCAAAAATCCCCTCGACTGGATGCTGTCCGAAGCCCTGGACCAGCTGACGCGCGCCGACCGGCTGCGCCAGCAGTTCGGCCGCCAGGAAGCCTGCTGGGAGCCGCCGATCGACGTGCTCGAAACCGAGCATGAGCTGCTGATCCTGGTCGCGCTTCCCGGCGTCAATCCGGACAATGTCGAGACGGTGATTCACGACGGCGTGCTCGTCGTCTCCGGCCAGCGCACGCTTCCGCCGGAGCTTCGCAACGCCCGCATCCACCGGCTCGAGCTGCCGCAGGGGCGTTTTGAGCGCCGCATTGCATTGCCCCTCGGCCGCTACGCCATCAGCCGCTTCGTGATGGACGGCTGCGTCGCGCTACGCCTCGCCAAATCCTGAGGTCGATCATGGCCACCGAACAGATGAACAACGAACAGACCAATAACGACGTGAAGATCCCCGAAGACGCGCTGATCATCGTCGCCGTACGCGACATGGTGCTGTTTCCCGGCGCGATCGGGCCGATCGCGATCGCGCGACCGAAATCGATCGCGGCGGCGCAACAAGCGCTGCGCGAGCAGCGGCCTATCGGCATCGTCCTGCAGCGCAATCCCGAAGTCGACGATCCCACGCCGGACGACCTCTACCGGGTCGCGACCATCGCCAACATCGTGCGCTACATCACCGCGCCCGACGGCACCCATCACATCGTCTGCCAGGGCGTGCAGCGTGCGCGCATCCTCGACTTCCTGCCGGGGACGCCGTTCCCGGCCGCGCGCATCCAGCAGATTCCGGAGCCGACCACGACGTCGCCGGAGATCGAGGCGCGCGCGCTGAACCTGCAGCGCCAGGCGATCGAGGCGATCGAGCTGCTGCCGCAGGCGCCGCCCGAGCTCGCCGCGATGTTCCAGGGCACCACCGCGCCCGGCGCGCTGGCGGATCTGGCGACCTCGTTCATGGACATCAAGCCCCAGGACAAGCAGGAGGTGCTGGAGACCATCGACCTCGCCTTGCGCGTCGAGAAGGTGTCCAAGCATCTGGCCGAGCGGCTGGAGGTGCTGCGCATCAGCAACGAAATCGGTCAGAAGACCCGCGCCAGCTTCGACGAGCGGCAGCGCGAGGCGATCCTGCGCGAGCAGATGGCGACCATCCAGCGCCAGCTCGGCGAAGGCGATGGCAAGGCGGCCGAGGTCGCCGAGCTGACGTCTGCCATCGCCAAGGCCAACATGCCGCCGGAGGCGGACGCGCACGCCAGGAAGGAGCTGCGCCGCTACGAGCGCATGCCGGAGGCCGCCGGCGAAGCCGGCATGGTCCGCACCTATCTCGACTGGCTGATCGAGCTGCCCTGGGCGCTGCCCGCGGAGAAGCCGATCGACATCAAGGAAGCGCGAGCCATCCTCGACGCTGATCACTTCGGCCTGGACAAGATCAAAGGCCGGATCATCGAATATCTGGCGGTGCGCAAGCTCGCCCCGCAGGGCAAGGCGCCGATCCTGTGCTTCGTCGGTCCGCCCGGCGTCGGCAAGACCTCGCTCGGCCAGTCCATCGCACGCGCGATGGATCGCCCCTTCGTGCGCGTCAGCCTTGGCGGCGTGCATGACGAAGCCGAGATCCGCGGTCACCGGCGCACCTATATCGGCGCGCTGCCCGGCAACATCATCCAGGGCATCAAGAAGGCTGGCAGCCGGAACTGCGTCATGATGCTGGACGAGATCGACAAGATGGGCCGTGGCGTGCAGGGCGATCCGTCAGCCGCCATGCTGGAGGTGCTCGACCCCGAGCAGAACGGGACGTTCCGGGACAATTACCTGGGCGTGCCCTTCGACCTGTCGCGCGTGGTGTTCATCGCGACCGCCAACATGCTGGACCAGATCCCGGGTCCGCTGCTGGATCGCATGGAGCTGATCAGCCTCGCCGGCTACACCGAAGAGGAGAAGCTGGAGATCGCGAAGCGCTATCTGGTACGGCGTCAGCTCGAGGCCAACGGCTTGACCGCCGAGCAGGCCGAGATCGAGCCGGAGGCGCTGAAGCTGGTGGTCAAGGGCTACACCCGCGAGGCCGGCGTGCGTAACCTCGAGCGCGAGATCGGCAAGCTGTTCCGGCATGCCGCGGTGCAGGTCGCCGAGGGCACCGCCGTGAAGATCGTGGTGGGAGCGAAGGACATCGCCACCGTGCTCGGCCAGCCGCGCTTCGAAGGCGAGATCGCGCAGCGCACCAGCATTCCGGGCGTGGCCACCGGCCTTGCCTGGACGCCTGTTGGCGGCGACATCCTGTTCATCGAGGCTTCGCGAGTGCCCGGCCGGGGCGGCATGATCCTGACCGGCCAGCTCGGTGAGGTCATGCGCGAGAGCGTGCAGGCTGCGCTGACGCTGGTGAAGAGCAAGGCCACGCAGCTCGGCATCGATCAGTCGGTGTTCGAGAAGAGCGACATCCACGTTCACGTTCCGGCGGGCGCAACCCCGAAGGACGGACCGAGTGCGGGCGTTGCGATGTTCACGGCGCTGACCTCCCTGCTCACCAACCGCACGGTGCGCAGCGACACCGCGATGACCGGCGAGATCTCGCTACGCGGCCTGGTGCTGCCGGTCGGCGGGATCAAGGAGAAGGTGGTGGCGGCCGCGGCGGCGGGCCTGAAGCGGGTGATGCTGCCGGCGCGCAACAAGCGGGACTATGACGACATCCCGAAGAGCGCGCGGGACAACCTCGAATTCATCTGGCTGGAGCGCGTCGACGAAGCCATCGCCGCGGCGCTCGAGCCGGCCGAGGTCAAGGTCGAAGCGGCGGAGTGACTGCGATGAAGAAACTGCTGGAGAAAGCGAAGAGATCGCGGACGACACAGCGGCTGCGCCAGTTGCTCGATCGCGCGATCGACCGGGTTCGCGATGGGCTGGCGCCGGCCGGGCGGCAGCTTCAACCCATTCCGGTCCGGGTGAAGCGCCGCAAGGGTTGAGCCCTCCGTCTCAGGCCCTCGCGGCTGCCCCAATCAAAAGGCCCCCTCCGACCCGAGGGGGCCTTTGCGTTGTTAGCCCACGGCGTCCTTGGCCGCCTTGACCGGGCGGGCGCGGACGATCTTGCGGGCCGGCTTGGCCTTGAACATCATCTCTTCACCCGTGAACGGGTTGGTGCCCTTGCGCGCCTTGGTCGCGGGCTTCTTGATGACCACGAACTTGGCGAAGCCCGGCACCAGGAACAGGCCGTTCTTCTTGAGCTCCTTGTGACCGACGTCGGTCAGCGTCTCCATGACGTTCTTGACGTCGCGCTTGGAAAGCTCGGTGGCGGTCGCAATCTTTTCGATCAACTGCGATTTGGACATTTGGGTTGGCATCGTGTCTCCTCTGATTCGTTGCCGGTTGCATATTAGACCAACCGGCGAAGGCCTATAGCCTTCTGCACAGTTTTGTCGCGGTTTTACGGGCTTTTTTGGCCCTCAGCGGCAAAAAACCCTGCTTTTTAGCTACTTCCGGAGCGGGAGAAGCCTCGGGCAGCGGATTTTACCTTGTTTCAAAGGCCCGCACGCAACCTTGCTAAAGCTGATTCGCCGCTTTCGACAAGCGACGAGGTGCCTCTTTGTGCGCGGAGGAGCGCGTTTCGCCCTAGAAAATAAGGCTAGATCGTCGCGTTGGGACGTCTCACCCGCTCCCTCACCCTATTCCCACAGGGGCGCGGCGAGCTTCGCTCGCGCTAGATGCGCTCGATGATGATGGCCGGCGCCATGCCGCCAGCGGCGCACATGGTGACGAGACCACGCTTGAGGTCGCGCCGTTCGAGCTCGTCGAGCACGGTGCCGATCAGGATCGAGCCGGTGGCGCCGATGGGATGGCCGAGCGCGATCGAGCCGCCATTGACGTTGACCCTGGCGCGATCGAGCTTGAGGTCGCGGATATATTTTTCCGCAACCACCGCAAACGCCTCGTTGATCTCGAACAGGTCGATGTCGTCGACGGTCAACCCCGCCTTCGCCAGCACCTTGCGCGTGGCCGGCACCGGCGCATTCAGCATCAGGGTCGGCGAGTCCCCCATATTGGCCATCGCGACGACACGGGCGCGGGCTTTAAGGCCATGCGCTTTGGCGTAAGCGGGCGAGGCCAACAGGATCGCGGCGGCGCCGTCGACGACACCGGACGAGTTGCCGGCGTGGTGCACGAAGTCGATCTTCAGGTCCGGATATTGCTGCAGGATCAGGCCGCGATAGGTCGTGCCCTTGTCGTCGAGCGCATAGTCGGCGATCGCCGGGAAGGCCGGCTTCAAGCTGCCGAGGCCCTCCATCGTGGTCTGCGGCCGCGGATATTCCTCGTGGTCGAGCGCCAGACTGCCGTCTTCGCGATGGACGGGCACGAGGCTCTTGTCGAAGTGGCCGTTCGCCATGGCATACGCTGCGCGCTTCTGGCTCTCCAGTCCGAGCGCGTCGACATCCCTTCGCGTGATGCCTTCGAGCGTCGCAATCGCATCCGCGCAGACGCCCTGATGCGATTGCGGATGCCGCGCGCGCAGGCGCAGATTGCCGCCGTCCATCATCATCGGGCCGCCGCCGCGGCGTCCTTCCATCGACATCATCTCGCAGCCGCCGGCGATGACGAGGTCTTCCGCGCCCGCCATGATCGAGGATGCCGCCATGTTGACGCTGGTGATGCCGCTTCCACAGAACCGGTCGAGCGTCACGGCGCTGGCGCGCACGTCATAGCCGGCATCGAGCGCCGACATCCGCCCGAGATCGCCGCTTTGCGTTGCGACCTGCGCGCTGCAGCCCCACACGATGTCGTCGACATCCGCGGTGTTGATGCCGGTCCGATCCGCGAGCGCGCGCAGCACGGTGGCGCCGAGCTGCTGCGGATGAATGCCCGAAAGCGCGCCCTTGCCGGCCTTGCCGACGCCGCGCGGGGTCCGGCAGGCATCGATGATCAGCGCGTCAGCCATTGGCGTTGTCCTCTTGTTGTGGGTTGTTGCGGATGGTTTTGAATCAGGGGGAGAAGGGAGTCAATGCGCGGCTGCTGCACTCTTTCTCCCCGTTCTTACGGGGTCGGGACAAGCTACGCTCGCCCTGAGAGGGTTGGGGTGAGGGGCTGCCTCGGCAAGAACGGTGACAGACGGACTCGCGGAGGCTCCCCCTCACCCGGATTTTCCGCTCCGCGTAAAATCCGGCCTCTCCCCGCGCGGGGAGAGGCGAAGACATCACGCCCCCGCCGCGTTCTTCGCGATCACGTTGCGATAGAAGCTGGCGCTGAGTTTCGGCGTGCGGACCTGGGTGTCGAAATTGACGTGGTACAGCCCGAAACGCTTGTTGAGGCCGTACACCCACTCGAAATTGTCCATCAGGCTCCAGAGGAAATAGCCGCGCACGGGCACGCCCTCGGCGGTGGCGCGCTGGAGCTGGGCGAGATAGTTGCGCAGATACATGATGCGGTCGGTGTCGTAGATCTTGCCGTCCGGCGTGACGACGTCGTCGCCGGAGGCGCCGTTCTCGCTGATATAGATCGCATCCGTCTTCCAGATCTTTGCCGCCAGCTTCGGCACCCAATAGAGCGTCTCCGGCCCGACGCGCAGCCAGTCCGAGTTCATGTGCGGGAACGATTTCGGGATCGGCAGCGGCATGAAGCCCGCGCCCTGGTCGGACGCCACCACATAGTTCTGCGGCGCGTAGATGTTGAGGCCGAGGAAATCGACCGGAGAGGAGATGATCTTCAACTCCGCATCGGTATATTTCGGCGCGTTGGGGCCGGCGAATTTCAGGAAGGCGTCGGTGTAGCGGCCCGTCATGATGACGTTGAGATAGCCGGCATTCATCTCGCGCAGTGCGATCTCGGCGGCACGCACGTTCTCCGGCGTGTCGATCGCGGGCGCGCAGGCATCGATGTTCTCGGCCGGCCCCACTCTGGTGCCGCGGCGGCCATGGGCGCGCACCGCCTGCACCGCGATCCCGTGCGCGAGCGCGCTGTTGTGCCTGATCTGGTTGACCTCGGCTTGCGGCAGCGTCACGCCCGGCGCATCGATGCCGATGCCGTAACCGAAATAGACGAAGCGGCCGCTCTCGTTCAGCGTGAACACGTTTTTGACGCGATCGGTCAGATGCTCGGCGACGTAGGCGGCGTAGTCGCCGAAGATCTTGCAGGTTTCCGTCGAGCGCCAGCCGCCGAAACGATCCTGCAGCGATTGCGGCAGGTCCCAATGATAGAGCGTCAGCCACGGCTCGATGCCGTTCTTCAAGAGCTCGTCGATGAGCCGGTTGTAGAAGTCGAGCCCCTTCGGATTGGGCTTGCCGTCGCCGTCCGGAAACAGCCGCGGCCAGGCCACCGAGAAACGATAGGCCTTGCAGCCGAGCGCCTTGATGAGCGCGATATCCTCCTTGTAGCGGTGATAGTGCTCATTGGCGCGGTCACCATTGGTGCCGTCCTCGATCTTGCCGGGGATGCGCACGAACTTGTCCCAGATCGAGGCCCCTCGCCCGTCCTCGTTGACCGCGCCCTCGACTTGATAGGACGAGGTCGCCGTGCCCCAGACAAAGCCCGCCGGGAAACCGCTGCCGCTGCGCGGCGGCGATGCCGGCCTGGCGTCGGCTGCCTCCAGAGGATTTGCCATTCCGGCCGCGGACAATCCCGCCAGCTTGGCAAACTGGCGACGCGAGACCTTGTCCGACATGGTAATGCTGCTCCAAGGGTGATGCTGATGCTGCGGCACAATGGCGCGTCGCAGGCGGTTTGAGAAGCCGTGGGGTCGGGATTTGCGGATGCAGAATTGTGGCACACCGACCCACGACAGAATTTACTTCAATTAACCTGCAAAACCCTCCGTTCTCCAGCAAGTTTTACGTCGCGCATGTCGGTTAAGCGATGGAGACGGAAGATGAGCGAAGAGACAGACTTTGAGACGACCGGCATTGGACGCCGGGAAGTTCTCCTTACGGCAGGGGCCATGCTGGCAGGAATGGCGGCAACCAACCCGGCGGCTGCAAATGCCCAAGGCGCTCCGCGCCCCGCTTCGGTTGCTCGCGATTCCGCGCCACTCGGCGCGCGGCTGCAAGGCGTTCAGCATTTCGGCGTGACCGTGCAAAACATGAATCGCGCCTTCGAGTTCTACACCGAAGTGCTCGGCGGCACCGAGATTTTCCGCGACGGAGATTTCCAGGGTGAACCGATCCACAACACGCTTTTGACCGATCAGGAAATCGAAGCGCGCGAACGCCATGTCAACCCGCGCACGATCGGGGTTCCCGATCTCAGGGGAGGCACACAACGCTTGGACGTACGCTTCGTCCAGTTCGACAACGTCGTGATCGAGCTTCTGCAGTATCGCGACGCTGGCCAGCCATCGGGCAGCGGCGACAGCTTCGCAGAAGCGCGCGACCACATGAGCCCGGCGTTTCCGCGCTCCATGCACATCTGCTTCTATGTGAGGGATGACGTCGACTTCAACAAGTTCATCCACGACCTGGAGGCAGAATCGGCGCGCCGCGGCATGACCCAGGTGCGGGCCAATCGTGTGATCACCGTGACATCAGAGCAGCAGCGCCGCGCCGCCCCGATGGAGGCGAACACCAATCGCATCACGCAGGGCCTCTCGGAAGGCTGGGAGCTGATTTATTGCAAGGGCCCAGAGGGAGAGCAGCTCGAGTTCGTCAAGGCTCTGGGTCCAGTGAAGAAGCGCTTCAGCGACGCGCTCGCCGCCCGCCAGCAGCGGGGCTAGAGCAATTATCGCAGAGAAGGACGATCTCCATGATGTCACGGAAACGAATGATCCTGGCCCTCGTCGCCACAGCTTCACTGGCCGGCGCAGCATCAGCCACCGCTCAGGAACGCGACGGCGTTCGCTATCGTACCATTCCCGATGGCGCCTATTCGGTCGTCGCCGAAGTCCGCGCCAAACCGGGCAAGGAACGCGCGCTTCGAGAGGCAACGCTGCCGCTTGTCGCGCTTGTCCGAAGCGATCCCAAGAACCTGGTCTACTTCTTCCAGGAGGACCGCGAGACACCAGGACGCTTCATCTTCTATGAGATCTTCGCAAGCCGCGACGACTTCGAGGCCCACAATGCCATGCCCTACGTCCAGCAGTGGTTCGGCCGGCTCCCCGAGCTCGCCGAGGGGGGCGTCGTGGTCAGGCGGCTGGAGATACTCGGCCACAACGGAGGTTGAAGTCGCGCCTCGCCGTCGCAGCGAGCCCGCGGCGAGCGCTTGAACCTGATTGCTGAATTTACCTTCAGGACAAGCGGGCAATCTGCCGCCGGGCGATCGACCCCGCTGCGGGCTCGTCAAGAATCTCGCGTGCCCGGTCAAGTCCGGGCACACACTCTCGATCGCCGAGACGCCCCAACAGCTCCTTGAGCACGGCGTGCGCGACTTCCGCCCGTCCGGCCATCAACTCCAGTTCGGCGAGACCGACACTGGCATCGCATTCATGGAAATAGATACCTTGAGCGCGCGTCAACTCGATCGCGCCCCTGAACAGGCTCCTTGCGGCGCTCAGATCGCCCTGCCGATTCCGCGCCATCAGGATCCTTGCGAGGACGGGGTGATGCCGTCCAATGAGTCGGCCGTCCCGATCACCGAGACATTGTGTCATTGCCTGCTTTGCCGCAGCCTCCGCCCCATCCAGATCGCCCAGCCTGCGTCGCGTATCCGCGAGCTCAACCCAAAGGGTCGGATGAAGCGTCCCTGTCTTCAGGATGAATCTGTCCTGCAGATTGTGAGTCAGGCTGCGTTCTGCCGCTTCCAGGTCACGGGCTTCCTCGCGGATCAGAAGAGCCTGAAAGACATCGACCAGAACGCGCCATGGACGATAGAGGCTGGACACAGCTTCGAGCTTCCGCAGATAGAGTCTGACACGTTGAAAATCGCCAGATGCAAGATGAGCCCAGATAGCTCCCTGCGCGAGCACGAAGTACAGGGTCGTCACGTGGCCCTGGCTTTCCGCTTGGCTGACGGTAGATGCCAGCAGAGACCGCGCCTGATCGGGATAACCCAAATAGAACTTCGTAAGCCCGAGCCCGACCTTGCAGGAGATGATCGAGTCGATGCCGCCGAAATAGAGCGAAACTCTCCGGGGAATCGCCGATCGGTCATTCAAGAACGCCTCGAATTTCTGGTGCGCCAGCGTCATATCGGAGGCCTCAAAGGCCTGGAAGGCGGACCAGCGCAGGAGAAGCCTCGACATCACGGCATCGTTCGATCTCCTGCATACCGCCGCGAACGCATCGATGTAGGGCGAGGCGGGACGCCTGGTCAGGAGCATGTTCTGGATGATGCCGTAGAGCGCCCGCATCTCCAGGAGATCGTCGCGCGCGATTTGTGCTGCGCGCCAGGCGTGCTCGTAGAGGCTCGCACCCTCAAGACCCGGTACATAGACCTGCGCCGCCGCGAGCGCGACCAGCACGCGAGATCTCACGGCGGGTCCGACATCGGGACTGCTGTCGGCAAAGCGCAACGCCAGCTCCAGATGAGGAACGCCTTGCGCGAGTGAGGTGAACTCGAGCCATAGACGTTCGGCTGCAAGAACCAGCGCTATTCCGAGGCCGGGCTTGACGGAAAACGCCCAATCGAGAGCGACGCGAACCTCGTCGATGTAACCACGCAGCTGTGCACTGTCCGCGACGGAATCGCAGGCATCCCAATCCCTCCGCTCCAGCATGTCGAGGAAATAGCGCGCATGGCGCTCGTGCACCCGTTCCCGATCGTCTGCCGCGTCCGATGCCCGAGTGGCGTAGGCCCGGGTGGTCTCCAGCAAGCGATATTCCAGCGGCGCGGCCCGATGATCGAGGCTCAGAAACGACTTGCTCGCTAATGCGGCAACCGCTTCGCGGACACCTCCCATGTCCAGATCGTCATCGCCTGCAACCGCAATTGCAGCACCGAGGGTGAAAGGCCCGGCAAAAATGGAGAGGCGCCCGAGCGCCACCCGCTCCCTTTTGGGAAGAAGATTGTAGCTCCAGTCGATCGTTGCGGCGAGCGAGCGATGACGCGGAATTGCGGTCCGACGATCCACCCAGAGCAGGGAGAATCGTTCGTCGAGCCCGCGACGAACCTCTTCGATGCCGAGGACGTCGACCATCGACGCCGCGAGTTCGATCGCCAGGGGCATACCGTCGAGACGCCGGCAAACATCCGCGATCGCGGCCGCGACGGTATCATCGATCGCGAAGTTCGGCGTTCTCCGGCAGACGGTTCGCGTGAACAATTCTGCCGATGAATAATCCTGTACGTTTCCGGCTGTCACCGGAACAGACGACGGCGGGGTTTCGAGCGGATCGAGACGCCAGACAAGTTCGCCTTCGATCCGCAGGGTTTCGCGGGTCGTCACCAGAATATGGACGTCGCGGGTGCCGCTGAGCACGCTTTCAACGAGGAGCGCGACGCTCTCGGTGACATGCTCGCAGGAATCCAGGACAAGCAACAGACGCCGGCCATGAAGGGCAAGCAGGACCTGATCGAGACTTGCAGCCATCTGAACCGGCAGATCAAGCGCGCCGGTGACGGCCGCATAGATCTGACTTCCGTCAGTGATACGGTCGAGCTCGACAAGGCAGACTCCGTCGCAATAGGATTTCTCCAGCTCGCTCGCCACGGCAAGCGCGACGGTCGTCTTGCCGATGCCGCCGGGCCCAAGGATGGTGACGAGCCGGTCGTTCTGCAGAAGCTCGCTGATGTCGCCGATCACCGCAGCGCGGCCGATCGGCGCATGCATCGCGCCGGGCGCGCGCGATCGGCGCTTCGATGGGTGATAGACGCCGACGTCTCCGACGAAGCGGTAGCCGAAGGACGCCTCTGCGCGGATCAGGTCTCCGTATTCAAGCAGAGCCTTTCTCAGGCCGGAGATCTGAACCTTCAGGTTGTCCTCGGTCACGGTTCGCCCGGGCCATGCGCGATCGTAGAGCACGGCCCTTGAAACGAGCTCACCCGGAGCTTCCAGCAAGGCGCCCAGAATCGCGGCCGCGCGCGAGCCGAGCCTGACGTGAGTCTCACCGTGCAACAGCAAGCGTCTGGCCAAGCTGAAACGAAACGGTCCAAACGTGATTTCCGGACCCGCCATCGCCTGCCCAGCCCTCAGCGCCCTGATGATCGATCGGTCGGCAGCTCAGCGAAGGCACCGAGCGAGCGCTGACCTTCCGGCGGCAGCAACCCAACAACGTGTCGTGGGCGCAGAGAACGATTGATCCGAACCCTGGGAACCAGGATCGGAGGACATTCGGATCGAAGTAGGATCATCGGTTCTGGCCAGTGCTCAGCCGGTACGAATAAACGGAGCTATCAGTCACTGGAGCGAAATTCTTCTTTATTGGCACGAATTAGGTCGCGCGATTTGTCGCAGACGCGAGACCTTGTCCGACATTGATGCTGCTCCCGAGATAATTGCTGCGGCCGCACAATGACGGGCGGCGAGCGGTTTGAGAAGCGAGGTTTCAGTAGCAGAATGCGGAATTGCGGTGTCAAACCCGTCTAACGACCGGACACCTGCAATTGGGCTTCGCAGCCAAAAGCGCGTGGCCACATCCAGTATCGATATGATTGAAGAAGCACGGAAAGGCCCACCCCGATCTACAGGCCGGCGCGTTCCGCGTCATGCAGCGTCCAGCGCCTTCAACTCGTCAGCCGCAGCGATGATCGCGCTCCGAATCTTGACGAAATATTCCGCATCGATCCGCGACGCCAGCCAGTCCAGCTCGCCCGTATGGCCGTGCTCATTCACCTTGCGGATCACGCCTTCGCTGATCAGCACGTTGAGGCAGCGCCGGACGTTCGAGCGCGGGAGCCCGAGATATTTGGAAACGTCGGAGGCCGTACGCGGCGGAGCGCCGAGCTCGTCGCTCACGCGAATCATCATCGCAACCAGCAGTTCTTCAAACACCGCGCCGAGGTGCTTGCGAGGATAGCCGCTGCGCATCGCCACGAAGCACGTCACCAACAACCTGCCGACAATCGCCGATTGCTTCTCGCGCTTCGTCACTGCTGCATCTGAATTGTTTGGGATTTCTCCGGCCATTTTCGCCACCATTGTCTTCGCTCGCGATTGTGTTTAGCTGGCGCATGCTTCGGCCGCAAATGAAGCTGTGTTAAGCTGGAGCACATCGCTCATGCGTAGGCATCTCGGACAGACTTTCGCGAACGAGACGGTCTTTGCGATTATTGTGACCTGTTTCGGGCTTTTGCCGGTCGCCATATTGCTGGTTGCTCTCTTCGTTAGGTAAACCTCCAACCTTGCTCTTCGGTAAGGCGTGGATCGGCAGACGCAATAGCGTCACTTTTCAGCGTCGAATGAAGACCTTTGGGCTTCGGAGGGGCGGCTTTAGGGCCGACCTGCTCCGATTGCGCCGACCACGACCTGCATGAGCCACGCGATGCCGGCATCTCGCATCGCCGCTTTGGTTGCGATCGCGCGGATCGCATCCGGTTTACGCGCAAAAGGCAGCTCGACGAACACCAAGCCGAAACGGCCGGCGTGGTGCTCCACCAATCTTCGCGGCAATGCTGCGATCAGATCAGATCCTGAAAGCTGGACGAGCGCCATCATGAAATTCGGGACAGTCAAGGCGATGCGGCGCTCGAGGCCGCGCTTGGCCAACATCTGATCGACGAAACCGCGCGCTTCACCACTGAGAGACACCAGCAGATGCTGTGATTGCGAGAATCCAGCACGGGTTGGCGCTTTTGCGAGGGGATGCCCCTTGCGCATGGCCAGGACAAAATCCTCGTCGTAGAGCCTGCGCGCCTCGAATCGCGGCGATACCGTCGGGAGCGGCAGCATTGCGACATCGAGCTCGCGTCTTTCGAGCATATCGAGGCTTTGGTGCCAGGGCTCCCCGATCGCGCCGCCGCGTGGCGCAGGCATCAGGTGGATCAGGGCGAGGTCGATATGGGGGGCCGCAGTCGCGATCGATCGCAGGAGCTGCACGGATGTCGAGACCAGTACGGCATCGGGGGCGCCAATCGTGAACCGGCGGCGGCTCTTCGCGGGGTCGAACGGTGCAGCCGAGCCGATCAGCTGTTCGATCCGCGCGATGATCTCGGTCACGGGCTCCTCGAGCTCCAAGGCCCGCGCCGTTGGAACGACGCCCTTTGGTGTCCGCAGAAACAGCGGGTCGTTCAGCAGGAGACGGAGCCGGCCAAGCGCATGGCTGACAGCCGACGGCGTCAGGTTCAGCCGGCCTGCAGCACGCGCGACATGACGTTCTTCCAGAACAACGCGGAAGAGCACGAGGAGATTCAGATCGATTCTGGATAGATCAATTTGGTTCAGCATGATGCTGAAATCATATCGCTGGATTCATCAAGTTCAAGGTCTCATGGATGGGTCGTTCGTCGTTCGACCAGGAGACGTGAAATGACCCAGAGACCGCCCGGCGTGAACAATTGGCCGGACCGGCAGGAGAAGATGTCGCGGCGCTCGATGATGGCCGCCACGGCTGCAATTCCGCTGTCCGTTCAGCTTTCAGCAGATGAGGCCGTCGCAAACGACGCGATAGCCAGCCTCGTCGAACGTGCCCGCGCGAAAAATGCCGCCTTCATGCGTGGCGACATGGATCGCTGGCTCCAACTCGTCCGCATCGCGCCGGATTTCACGTTGATGCAGCCCTTCGGCGGGCCTGCCAGTCGCGGATTCGACGCAAGCCCCAGACGCCTGGCCGACCTGTCGCGATACTTCAGGGAAGGCGAAACCGAGCTCGATGTCTTGCAAACCTATGCATCGGACGCGCTCGTCGTTCTCGTCATGATCGAACACCAGCGGGCCGAAGTGGGCGGATTGCCGGCTCAAGACTGGTCGCTGCGCGTGACCGAGGTCTACCGCAAGGATGGCACGGATTGGCAACTCGTGCACCGTCATGCCGATCCGCTGGTCCGAAGCATCACCTTGCAACAAGCCGCGATACTCGCCCGGGGCTGGCCGGAGGAAAAATGATATCCCTCACCTCGCTGGAGCGGCCTGCCAGCTGGCTCGTGACATCACGCGTCGCGATAGAGAATTTTCAGCGCGAGCGCTTCGGCAGCTTTGGCAGCTTGTCGGGATTGAATGCCGGGAACTGCTCGGTTCGTTCATCTGCCGGCGGCTGCTGTTCGGTCAGAATGAGCGTGCCCTGGAGGATCATTCCGGGCACCTGTTGGGCCGTCGCGGTGTAAGTCGCGATCTTGCCGGGGCAGTTTCCCTCGATGTCCAGGGTGAGCTCGTCTTCCACGCCGAAGACCGTCGCACGCCCGTCGGTATGACGCTTCGTTGATACGGTGGCGGTGAAGCGATCTCCGTCGACCCGGCACGAGCCGTGATAAGTCATCAGGCTGTCACGGCCCCAGATCTGCCCGTCTGCGACATGGACGATCCCGGTGCCCTGGTCGATCGGCGTCTTGTACCACGCCGCATATGTGCCGTCCTTCAGCATGGGAGCAGTCTCCCTTGGCCATTCCCGCACGATCATCCGCATGATTAGCGCTAAGGAACCGTTAATCGCGCGGCCCGTGCCAATCCGGCCTGTCCTTGCGCAGCTCGGCTTCGAGCTCCTCGACGATGCCGTGAAGCAGACACGCGGCAAGCGGATCCGTCACCTCCCGCTCCAAGCGCCGATAACGCGCGATCCGGCACTCCTGCTCTCTCAATTGGCGCTCTGTCATCACACGGGCCCTCCGACGAACTGACGCGGAGATAGCCAGGCAGTTGCATTAAAATTTTCAGATCATTTGACATGGTTTCCGGTTGGTAAAGACGACACCGCGCGGAGCTTCGGCTGCTCTAGGAGACCAGACGAAGCCAGACATCTCTGCTTGCCAGCGTGCCATTCGGCGTGGCGATCTCCATGTCCACGACGTGTAGAGAGCCGGGCTCGTCTCCATAGATGTACCTGAGGTGCCACATGGGACCCAGGTCCGGCGAAATGACAAAATCGTCCAATCCGTCGGTGATATCGCGAACGGCCTCGCGATGCGTCAAAGGCGCAGAAAACATCGCATCGATCAGGTCGGCGAGGCTCATGCCCTCGACGAGCATAAGTCGCGCGACCTCGTCACCGTAGACGTGCCGAAGTGCTGAAACGATAGCAGCGACGGCATCCGGATTCTTCAACGCCACAGCAAAGCGAGCCTCCGAGCCCATCATGCCGGAGGCGGGATATTCTGCAAGCTCAGCGAGCGGAACAAGAGGCGCTGGCTCCGGCCGCGGCACTCGGAGCCGATGCTTCGCCGCTGGCCTTGGATACGGCACCCGCGCCTAGAAGGTCACCCGCATCCCCGCGTAGAACGCACGGGGCCTCGCCGGGCTCAGCGAGCGCGGGTCGGTAAACTCGGCGCCGCCGTTGGTGAAGTTGGGCAAGGCCTCGCGGTCGAAGAACTGTCCGTAGGTCGCGTAGCGCTTGTCGAAGATGTTGTCGATCTTGCCATAGAGCTGGATGTTCTTCGTCACCTGGTAGGAGGTGTGGAGATTGAACACGGTATAGGACGGCAGCTTCGCGAACTGGTTCGATTCGTCGCCGACCAGGTATTGGCTGGAGACGAACAGCGCGTTGCCGCCGACCTTCCAGACGTCGGTCACGGCATAGTCGATGCCGACCTTGATGCGGTGGCGCGGGATCGCGGGAAGCTGGTTGCCGGGTGAGACCCGGATGGTCTCGGTGGCCGGATCGGCAAACGGGCTTTCGGAGCCCAGCTCGAGCGGATCGAGGAAGCGCGCGTCGACGAACGCATAGCTCGCCTGGAACTGGAGCGTGGGCGACTTGATGTTGACTTCGGCCTCGAGGCCCTGCCGCCTGGTACGGCCGACATTGGAGAAATAGCCGAAGCCGGTCCGTCCGACCGCGGGTATCGCGACGATGTCGTCGTTATTGGTGGCGCGGAATCCGCCGATCTTCCAGCCGAGCGTGCCGATGTTCAGCTCCTTGGAGCCGCGCAGGCCGGCTTCGACGGTCCTGGACACGACCTGCTTGAGCGGCGGATCGGAGACCAGAAACGCCGCAATGAGGCAGGGCCGAGCTGGATCGGAGCAACCGAGCTCGAGTGGCGTCGGCACGCGGTTGGCCTCGGAATAGCCGGCATAGGCGGTCAGCCCCGGCGTGATCCTGTAAGTGCCCCCGATCACCGGATTGAAGCGGGTGAAGGTATGATCGCCGTTGAGATCGGTTCCGAGCTGATCCTCCAGCGTGATGCGCGCCACGTTGAAACGGCCGCCGCCGGTGATGGCGAAGGCGTCCGTGACGTTGAACGTGTCCATCGCATACAGGCCGTTATATTGGTTGACGGTCCGCAGCGAGACCGGACCGGCAACCGGTTCCGGCTGGCCGGTCGGCCCCAGGAAGAGGCCGCTGCCGCTGACGACGTAGTTTTCTCCGATCGAGCCGATCTCGGCGGTGGCGTTGTAGCGCGTCACGCTGGCATCGTAAGTCGCGCCCATCACGAAGCGATTGTCATGCCCGAACAGTTGATCGGTGTTGGTGGCCTGCCCTGACACGCCGAAACTGGTCGAGCGGATCGTGCTCCGGTCGATCTCGCCGAGGATGGTCCCCAACGGATACGGATTGACGAGCTGCGCGCCGTTGGTGCCATTCGCCGGCGTCGTATCATCGCCGAAGCACAACAGCCCCAAGGCGGCGCATTCCTGCACGTCGGTCGGATTGCCGTCGACGAGCTTCTGCTCGTACCTGCGCACATGCGCGGTGCCTTCGAGCGTCCAGGTCGGCGTCGGATCGGCCTTTCCGGTCAGGTTGAGATAGCCGACGCGGTTGGAGGTGGTTTGCGGCGTGGTGTAGGTCGCGCCCCAATATTTGTCGAGCAGCTCGGCTGGAACGGTGGCGCTGGCGCCGAAATCGTTCTTGGCCACGCCCATATTGGCGTGGAATTCGCTGTCGCCGGCTTTGTAGCCGACGTCGCCGTAGAAGCGCCGCACGGTTGATTGCGAGAAATTGCGGAAGCCGTTGTCGCGCAGGCCTTCGAGCGCGGCATAGACGCCGTAGTTCTTGTCGACCTGCTTGCCCCATTGCGCCGAGCCCTGGACGCGGCCGAACGAGCCGCCCATCACGTCGATCTCGGCGCCCTGATAGGCGAAGCCGTCTTTCATTTGCAGGTTGATGGCGCCGCCCAGCGCGTTGAGACCGAAGGCGGGATTGTTGGTCACCAGCGTCACCGACCTGATGGCGGCGGTCGGGATCAGGTCCCAATTGACGGCGTCCGAGAAGGCTTCGTTGATGCGGACGCCGTTCTGGTACACAGCGAGGCCCTGCGGCGTGCCCGTCACGGGCGAAGCCACGAAGCCGCGGAATTCGACATCCGGCTGGAACGGATTGCCGGTGACCTCGGTGATGTTGACGCCGGCGATGTTGTCGCGCAGCGCGTCGGTGACGTTCAGCGAGCCGGTGCGCTTGATCTGGCTGGCATCGACGGCGTTGATCGCCGACGGGACCTTGTCGACATCGAGACCCCTGCCGGTGCCCGGCGCGGTCGGATAGACGTAGATGCGGGTCCGGGGACTGGCAGACGAGGCCGCTCCGATATGCGCGACCGGCCGCACCGGCGCAGTACGCCTCGCCACCGACGGCGGCGGCGCCGCCACTTCGACCGGCGGCAGATTCTGGACGTTGGTCTCCTCGTCCTGCGCGGCCCCGGCGGGGCTCGCCAAGACCACCCCGGACACCAGACCGGTCGACACCGAGGCCATCAACAAACGACGCTTGAACGAAAGAACCTTGCCCATCCCCGCCTTCCCATCCGTGACCACCGGCTGTTTTGATTTTCGCCGATTGGTCGGAACGAGTGTATTCGGCAGTCGCAATCCCGCCAGCCACAAAAGGTCGGGCAATATCGGCTCCCGTTTTCCCGACCAAATCGGGAATTATTCCCGATCACTTCGGGAGCGGTCAGGCGGCCGCGGTCGGAACCAGCGCCTCCACGGTCAATCCGCCGTCGCCGGAGACGACGTTGAGCGTGCCGCCCAGCGCCAGAATCCGCTCGCGCATGCCGACGAGGCCGAAGCCGAGCTTCTGGCCCGGCTCCATGCCGCGGCCATTGTCGCTGACCCGCACCCGCGCGCAAAAGCGGCCGTCCTGCGCCATATGCTGCGCCGGCTCGATGACGACATTGACCGAGGTCGCGCCGGCGTGGCGGAACACGTTGGTGAGCGCCTCCTGCACGATGCGATAGATGGTGAGGTCGGCGGTCTCGCCGGTGACCCCCAGCGACGGCGAGATCACGGTCTCGATGGCGACATCGGGATGCGATTCCCGCCACAGCCGCGACAGCGATTCGAGCGCCTGGCGCAGCCCGAGTTCGGCGAGGCCGACCGGCCGGAGCCGTTCCAGCACGCGGCGGTTGAACTGCTGCAGCGCGTTGATCTGCTCCAGCATGGCGCTGCCATGTTTTCGCACGGCCTCCGCACTCGGGACGCGTCCATCCGCCTGCTTCGCCAGCGCGCCGGCATGCGCCCGCAGCGAGAACAGATACGGCCCGAACTCGTCGTGGAGCTCGCGCGCGATTTCCTTGCGCTCGATGTCCTGGAGCGACACCGCCCGCTCGGCGAGGCGCCGCTTGTCCTCGACCGCCTCACCGAGGGTTGCGGCAAGGTGGTTGAGCTTGGTGCAGATTGCAGCGAGCTCCGGCGCGCCGCCCGGTGCGACGCGGGCCTCGTAATGTCCGCCTTCGAGCTTCCCCATTGCCTCGGCCAGAGACTGGAGCGGGGCCAGCGCCCGGCCGACCACTTTCATCATCAGGAAAAACAGCGCCAGCGCGATCGCCGTGCCGACCTCGAGCTGGGTCACGATGCCGTCCCAGATTTCCGCGATCTCGTCATCGGGATGCGAGGTGATCAGGAGCGAGCCGGGCTTGCCACGGATCGAGACCGGCACGCTCACCGCGGTCTGCTCGGGATGGACCAGGCTGACGAACCAGGCCGGCGGCCCGCGCGTGTCGGCGTCAGTGTCAAGCCGGGGCGGCGTCTGCGCATTGCCGCCGGTGTCCCGAAGCGTGATGCTGACATGGCGCAGGCGGCTGAGATCGCGCGCGATCTGGTTCAGCCTGGCATCCGGATCTGGCGCCTCGTTGAGATCGGCAACGATCATCTCGATGAATTCGCGCGCGAGCCGGATCACGCTCTGATCCTCGGCCTGCACGCGGGGACCTGCCTCCGCGACCTGGCGGCCGATATTGACGGCGAGCCCCAGCGCCAGCAGCAGCGCCAGCAAGAGGTTGATGCGCCCGCGCAAGGATAGATTTTGCCACATTGGTGTCGCCCGTGCCTCGCGAAGCCTCGCCTGCCGCTGTCCGATGACGTTGACAGCGGCGAAGCGCCCGATATCTAATCGGAAGCGTACAGCAATCCCGGCCGGGCGCGAAACAGGCCGACGCTGTCACAAGGAAACGCCTATGCGCATTCTGATCGTCGACGATCATCCCATTGTCGCCTCCGGCTGCCGTGCCGTGCTGGCCGACGAGGGCGAGATCGAGATTCTGGAGGCCGCCGACGCCGAAGACGGCGAGTGCGTCTTCATCGTCGAACGCCCCGACCTCTGCATCATCGACATCAATTTGCCAACCGTCTCCGGCTTCGAGCTCGCGCGCCGCATCCTCGAGCGCGCGCCGGAGGCCCGCATCATCATGTTCAGCATGAACGACGACCCGGCCTTTGCCGCACGCGCGATCGAGTGCGGTGCCAAGGGCTACGTCTCCAAGACCGGCGACCCCGACGACCTCGTCGAGGCGATCCGCGCCGTCGGCGGCGGCGGCACGTATTTGCCGAGCGCGATCGCGCGCAGCATCGCCTTCGCAGGACCGACGCTGGCGCAAAGCCCGCTGTCGAAGCTGAATGCGCGCGAGATGGAGATCCTGCGGCTGCTCAGCGCCGGCAAAAGTCTGTCCGAGATCGCCTGGCTGGTGCAATCGTCCTATAAGACGGTCGCCAACACCTCGTCCATCATGCGCCAGAAGCTCGGGGTGAAGACCTCGGTCGAGCTGGTGCGGCTGGCGATCGACAGCGGTGTTGCCTGACGCAGGCAGCTGCCACAAATTCGGTCACACAAGCGTTGCAATATTGATGTGGTGAGATGCCACGGAGTGAAGGCATGACGATTCAGACTGTCTCGACCAACAAATCCTACGGCGGCGTGCAGGGCGTGTATCGCCATGCGAGCCAGGCGACCGGAACCGACATGGTGTTCTCGGTCTATGTTCCCCCGCATGCCGACGGC
This sequence comes from Bradyrhizobium sp. ERR14, assembly GCF_014198235.1. NCBI lineage: Bacteria > Pseudomonadati > Pseudomonadota > Alphaproteobacteria > Hyphomicrobiales > Nitrobacteraceae > Bradyrhizobium > Bradyrhizobium sp. ERR14. The sequence continues at coordinate 717,227 of NZ_JACIHD010000002.1, forward strand.
GCCAAGCTGCCCGTGGTCTGGTATCTGTCCGGGCTCACCTGCACCCATGCCAACGTCACCGAGAAGGGCGAATTCCGCAAGGCCTGCGCCGAGCTCGGCCTGATCTTCGTCGCGCCCGACACCTCACCGCGCGGCACCGACGTGCCGGGCGATGCCAACAACGCCTATGATTTCGGCTTAGGGGCCGGCTTCTATGTCGACGCGACGCAAGAGCCCTTCGCGCGCAACTATCGGATGTGGAGCTATGTCACCGACGAATTGCCGAAGCTCATAGCGGGAAATTTTCCCGTCGACGCCAAGCGGCAATCGATCATGGGCCATTCGATGGGCGGCCATGGCGCGCTGACGGTGGCGCTGCGCAACCCGCACCGTTTTCGCGCCGCGAGCGCGTTCGCGCCGATCGTGGCGCCCTCGCTGGTGCCCTGGGGCACCAAGGCGCTGACCGGCTATCTCGGACCCAACAAGGACGCCTGGCGCGGCCACGACACGGTGGCGCTGATCGAGGACGGCGCGAAGTTTTCCGGCTTCCTGGTCGACGTCGGCGAGGCCGACAATTTCCTGAAAGAACAGCTCAAGCCGGAGCTGCTCGAAGCCGCCTGCACCAAGGCGGGCATCCCGCTGACACTGCGCCGTCAGGCAGGCTATGACCACAGCTATTATTTCATCTCGACCTTCATGGGCGATCATCTGCACTGGCATGCGGAGAAGCTGAAGGGGTGATCGGCTTCCTTCTCCCCTCGTGATGAGGGATATCTCTCCGCGAGCCCAGTATCGTAGGGTGGGCAAAGCGAAGCGTGCCCACGATTTCTCTCGAATCATTGATTGATCGTGGGCACGGCGCAAGTGCGCCTTTGCCCACCCTACGATTCCCAATTCGCTGAGAGAATATCCTACTCCCGCTTGCCGTAATTCGGCGCCAATAGCCGGTTGCGGATCAAATAGCTCATGGTGCGGGTCCAGGCTTCATCCGTGTTGCCGCGCATGTCGGCGCTGGCGGCGGCGATCATGTTGCCGGTCTTCACGTCGCGCAAATAGATGTTGAGGTTGATGATCAGGTTCGAGACCTTCTGCACCATGCCGGTGATCTCGAGGTCAGCGCCCAATTCGCCGGCGAGCTTGAGATCGCAGCCGCCGCAGGCCTGTAAGTTGGCGTGACGGGCGGCATCCCTGACCGGCGCGATGTCGAGCACCTGGAACCTGCCGGACTCCCTCAATTCCTCGCGCAACTGCTCGCTGATGAGCACGAGCCGCGCCTCTTCGGGCCTGGAGCCGTAGAACTCCCCTGGCAGGCTGGTGTCGATCAGCTCGAAATCGAACACGGCCAGTTTCGGTGGATCGGCGCGCGCGAGCGAAGGCGTCAACAGCAAAGCGGCGATCATCATCAATGCTCGCATGATCGTGATTCCAGGCCTCGCGCGCGCAGGGACGAAATGCGGGGTTGCATGCCCTGCCAAATCGGTCATGCTCGAAGCAGAGACAATTCTCCACCTGCGGTCAAGCCGGGGAGATCGTTCGGAGGAAACATGATCCGATGGTTGGCCGGCCTGATCGGCTTTGCTCTTGCCGCGACGAGCGCGCTCGCGGCGGAGCCTGCCCTGATCGGCGTCGGCTATCTCGGCCTCGCCGGCACCAGATCCACACTGTCGCTGGTCGAGCAGCCCGCGGAGAATGACGGCGTCGCCGGCGCGCGCCTCGCGATCGAGGACAACAACACCACCGGTAAATTCCTGGGCCAGCGCTTCGCGCTGGAGGAGCGCCGCATTAAGGAAGGCGAGGACGTCGTCCAGGCTGCGGCTGCCCTTGCCGAGAAGAACAGCTTCATCATCACCGACCTGCCGGCCGACGCGCTGCTGAATGTCTCGGACGCCTTGCGCGACCGTGGCACGCTGCTGTTCAACGCAGGCGCGATCGACGAGCGGCTGCGCGAGGCCGATTGCCGTGCCAACGTGATCCACACCGCGCCGACACGGGCGATGCTGGCGGATGCGCTCGGGCAATATCTGGTCTGGAAAAAGTGGTCGCGCTGGCTGCTCGTGGTCGGCTCGCATGACGAGGACAAGCTGTTTGCCGATGCGCTCCGGCGCACCGCCGCGCGGTTCGGCGCCAAGATCGTCCAGGAAAAAACCTTCGAGGACAAAGGCGGCGCGCGCCGCACCGATAGCGGCGTGACGCTGATCCAGCGCCAGATGCCCGTGTTCACGCAAGGCGCGCCTGCCTATGACGTGCTGGTCGCCGCCGACGAGAGCGAGGTGTTCGGCGCCTACCTGCCCTACCGCACCTGGGATCCCCGCCCCGTCGCAGGCTCGGCCGGCCTCGTGCCGCGCAGCTGGGACGCCGCGCAAGACCAGTGGGGCGCGATCCAGATGCAGAACCGCTTCGTCAAGCTGAACTCGCGGCGCATGACCGCGCTCGACATGCAGGCCTGGACCGCAGCCCGCATGATCGGAGAGGCGACCTCGCGCACCAATTCCGGCGACGTCAAGAAAGTCACCGACTTCATCAAGGGCCCGGATTTTTCGGTCGCCGCCTTCAAGGGCACGCGGCTGACCCTGCGCGACTGGAATTGGCAATTGCGCCAGCCGATCCTGCTGGTCGATGGCCGCATGGTGGTGTCGGTCTCGCCGCAGGAGGGTTTCCTGCACCAGGTCTCCGAGCTCGACACGCTCGGCTACGATCGTCCGGAGAGCAAATGCAAGCTGAAGTGAGAACGCAGATATTGCGCATGTGGCGTGTGGGGCTCCTGTCCGGATTGGCGCTCGCGGCAGCGCCCGCCCATGCATTCATCGCCTATGTCTCGAACGAGAAGAGCAATACGGTCACGGTGATCGACACCGAGAGCTGGACCGTGACCAAGACCATCAAGGTCGGCCAGCGCCCGCGCGGCATCGACTTCACGCGCGACGGCAAGTTCGTGATGGTCGCCGTCGGCGACGACGACACCATCCAGGTGATCGACGCCAAGACGCAAGCCGTGGTAGACAGCCTACCCTCCGGCCCCGACCCGGAATTGTTCGCCCAGGATGCGGCCGGCAAGATCCTCTATGTCGCCAACGAGAACGACAACACGGTGACCGTAATCGACCTCGAGAAGCGCGCCCGGCTCGGCGACATCCAGGTCGGCGTCGAGCCCGAGGGCATGACCATCAGCCCCGACGGCAAGACGCTGATCAACACGTCGGAAACGACCAACATGGCGCACTTCATCGACACGGCGTCGCGCCAGATCGTCGCCAACGTGCTGGTCGATGCACGGCCGCGCTTTGCCGAGTTCAAGCACGACGCTTCCGAAGTGTGGGTCTCCTCCGAGATCGGCGGCACCGTCTCGGTGATCGACCCGAAGAAGCACGAGGTGATCGGCAAGGTCACGTTCGAAATTCCGGGCCTGCGGAAAGAGGCGATCCAGCCGGTCGGCATCGGCATGACCAAGGACGACAAGACCGCCTTCGTCGCGCTCGGCCCCGCCAATCGCATCGCCGTCGTCGACGTCGCCTCGCGCAAGGTGACGAAATATCTGCTGGTCGGTCAGCGGGTCTGGCATATGGCGTTCACGCCCGATGAAAAATACCTGCTCACCACCAACGGCGTGTCGAACGACGTCTCCGTTATCGACGTCGCCGCGCAAAAGGTGATCAAGACGATTCAGGTGGGCGAACTGCCTTGGGGCATCACGATCGCGCCATGACCAGCCCAGCTCCGATTCCCGAGCCACAGGAGGCGCCGAAGCTGGAAGCGGCGGCGGTGCCGGCGCTGTCGATCGACGGCGTCAGTCATGCCTACGGGCAGCGGCGTGCGTTGATCGACGTCTCCTTCAACGTGCAGCCGGCGAGCTTCACCGCCCTGCTCGGCCTCAACGGCGCCGGAAAGAGCACGCTGTTCTCGCTGATCACGCGCCTGTTCGGCATCCAGAGCGGCCGGGTCGGCATTTTCGGCCACGACATCAGCAAAAGCCCCGGCGAAGCGCTGCGGCTACTCGGCGTCGTGTTCCAGCCACGCACGCTCGATCTCGACCTGTCGCTGACGCAGAACCTGCTCTATCACGCCGCGCTCCACGGCATCAGCCGGAGCGAAGCCGCCGCACGCAGCACCGAGCTGCTCGGCCGCATCGGGCTCGCTGACCGCGCCGGCAGCAAGGTGCGCGATCTCTCCGGCGGACAGATGCGGCGGCTGGAAATCGCCAGGGCGCTGCTGCACCGGCCGCGGCTGCTGTTGCTGGACGAGCCGACCGTCGGCCTCGACGTCAAGGCGCGCGCCGACATCATCAGCCAGGTCCGCCAGCTCGTGACGGAGCAAGGCATCGGCGTGCTCTGGGCCACGCATCTGTTCGACGAGATCATGCCGAGTGACGACCTCGTGGTGCTGCACCAGGGCAAGGTGCTGGCGCAGGGGCCGATGAACCGCGTCGTCACCGAGGCAGGCGCGCAGGACGTCAACACCGCCTTCATGCGCCTGACCGGCGCGCAAACCATGCCGGGAGGCGGCGCATGAGCAGCATCACCACGCGCGAGGTGCCGCGCGGCTTCTCGGTCCAGCAGTACCTGACCTGCCTCACCGGAATCGTCTGGCGCGAGGGGTTGCGCTTCCTGCATCAGCGCGAACGCTTCGTCTCGGCGCTGGTGCGGCCGCTGGTGTGGCTGTTCATCTTCGCCGCCGGCTTCCGTCAGGTGCTCGGCATCTCCATCATCCCGCCCTACGAGACCTACATCCTCTACGAGGTCTATATCGCGCCCGGGCTGATGGCGATGATCCAGCTCTTCAACGGCATGCAGTCCTCGCTCTCGATGGTCTACGACCGCGAGATGGGCAACATGCGCACGCTGCTGGTGAGCCCGCTGCCGCGCGGGTTCCTGCTGTTCTGCAAGCTGCTGGCGGGCACCGCGGTGTCGCTGCTCCAGGTCTATGCGTTCCTGCTGATCGCCTGGTTCTGGGACATCACTCCGCCGTCGTCAGGCTATCTCACCGTGCTGCCGGCGCTGATCCTGTCCGGGCTGATGCTGGGCTCGCTCGGCATGCTGATCTCCTCCGGCATCAAGCAACTCGAGAACTTCGCCGGGGTGATGAATTTTGTCATTTTCCCGATGTTCTTCGCCTCGTCCGCGCTCTATCCGCTGTGGCGGGTGCAGGAGGGCAGCCCTTATCTGTACTATCTGTGCGAGGCCAATCCGTTCACCCATGCGGTCGAGTTGATACGCTTTGCACTCTACGGGCAAATCAACTGGGCCTCGCTGGCAGTGGTCGCGGCTTGCACAATCGTCTTCATGATCGGCGCAATTCTGGCCTATGATCCCTCGCGTGGGCTGGCGCGACGGGGGCCTGCAGGAGGCGAAGGATGAAGGTTCTGGCAATGGCTGTTGTGGCGCTGGCGCTGTCGGGCACGGCCGCGCGCGCGGCCGATCCGCGCTATCCCGACTGGCCCTGCACGCAAGCCAAGGTGCCGGAGATTTCACTTGCCGCCGTCTGGGCCGGCCCGGCGCTCGACGACGTCCAGAACACATGGAAAGACGACGCCAAGGTCAGCGCGCTGGTCGCAAAACTATCGGCGCGCAAAACGCCGCTCGATGAGGCCGAAAAGTCCGTGAAGGAATTTCTGGCCGCCTCCGCCACCGACAAGACCGCGAAGGCAAAGCTCCTGTTCGCCGGCCTGTTCGACACGCTCAATGCCCAGCGCTCCCAGGTGATGGCCGGGCTCGAACGCGTCAGCCGCAAGCAGCGCGAAGCCGCCGACAAGATTCGCGAGGAGACGATCGCCCTTCATGCGCTGCAGGGCGCGACGCCGCGCGACGAGGCCAAGGTCGAGGCGCTCGGCAACGAACTGATCTGGAAGACCCGCATTTTCGAGGACCGTCACAAGGTCGTGCGATTCGTCTGCGAGGTTCCAACCACGATCGACCAGCGCCTGTTCGCACTTGGCCGCGTGATCCAGCAGGAAATGGAATAGCGCCCGCCTCGCTGGCGCCCACCACAGGTTCCCGGATCGGCCCGGTTAACCTTTGCCCTGCTATCTGCCGGAACCAAATCGATCTAGGATGGCTTGTCGAAGTGAACTCCAAGTCGTCGGGAGGCCTCGATGGGAACCACAAGATTCATCTGTGCGGGCGCTGCGGCCCTCAGCATGCTCGCAACCAGCGCTCTTGCTGACGACATGACCGGAATGGTCATGCGGATCGACCGGCTCAACGGCACGATCTCGATCCAGCAGACGCAGAAGGGCACCGTCGGTGGCAGCGCTGGCGGCGCCGGCGCGCTCCAGGAGTACAAAACCAAGGACGCCGCGATGCTGGAGGCCGTTCATGCCGGCGACAGGGTGAACTATTCTGCGACCGAGAACAACGGCACGGGCACGCTGACGAAGCTGCAGAAGCAGTAGGCGCTTGCCTCTCCCCGCTTGCGGGGAGAGGCCGGATTGCATCGAAGATGCAATCCTGGTGAGGGGGAGTCTCCGCGAGTCCGACTCTCACCGTCCCCGAGGAGAGTCCCCCTCACCCCAACTCTCTCCCCGCAAGCGGGGCGAGGGAGCAGAACTGCGTTCACTCGTCTACTGCTCCGGCCGCGGCTCCGGCTGCGCATTTTCCGTCGGCAGCTTGGCGCGCTCCCAGCCGTCGGTGCCGTCAGGGTACCAGGCGATGTTGGTGTAGCCATACGCCAGCGCGCGCTTGGCGGCGTTCCAGGACATCCAGCAGTCGGCGAGGCAATAGATCACCAGCAGCGCGGCCTTGTCGCCACGCGAGGCCTGTGCGAGGCCGCGCTGGAGATAATCGTCCATGGCCGGCGGCAAACTGCCGTAGCCGGTATCCGGCAGCCAGATGCTGCCCGGAATGTTCTTGCGCGGCGCATCGCGCCACACCGTGCCTGCTGGAAGGTTCTTCGGCTTCGGCGGGCGCGGCAGCACGTCGACGAACGCACCGCTCCTGGCGCGCCAGATCGCTTCGGCTTCCACCGTGTTAAGCACGCGCGCGCCGACGAGCGTCGCCGGCACCGGTGCGCGATAATTGTCGGCGCGATAACCCTCGGGCTCGAACGGCTCCTGCTGCTGCGCGGATGCCGGCACCGCCAACGCGGCAACGACGAGCGCAGCGGCAAGACGCCGCCTCATGGCGACTTCTTGGCCGCCTCCGCGCTGAGCGGCCGATCGCTCTCGTCGAGCAACGGTATACCGAAGTCGACCAGGATCTTGTTGATCTCGCCCTGGTTCTCCTGGATCAGCTTGTTGAGCTGTCGCTTCCAGTTCTGGTCGGCGGGACGCACGCCCATGCCGATGCGATAGACCAGCTTCGGCCCCGTGGTTTCCTTCACCAGCGGCGTGACGTGAAGCGAGCCGACCTTCTTCGCGTAGTAGCCGGCCATGGGTCCCCACAGCACCCCGGCGTCGATCTTGCCGGCGGCGAGGTCATCGACCATCGCTTGCGCCGAATTGTCGTAGCGCGTGTCGATCATCAGCGGATAGGGCTTTGCATCGCTCATCAGGCCGGCAATGGCCATGTTGGTCGCCGGCGGCGTTCCGGCGACGATGCCGACATGCTTGCCCTTCAGCTTCGGATCCTCGAGCGTTTCGACGTCCTCGAGCCCGCTGCCGGCCTTGGCGACTAGGGCGTACGACGTGCGGTAGTAGGGATTGGTGCCCTGCACGACGTCATCACCTTGCGGAAAGCCCATGATGACGTCGCAGCGATGCGCGCCCAGCGTCATCCGAACGAAGCCGGTGGCCTGCGGGAAGAAGACGTAGTCGAGCTTCTTCTTGAGCTTGTCGGCAAACAGCTCGGCCAGCTTGTTCTCGAACCCCTCGCCCTTCTCGTTCGAGAACGGCAGATTGCGCGGATCGGCGCAGACGCGCAGCACGTTCGGGTCGACCAGCTCGAACGAGAGGTCGCCGCTGTCGCTGGTCTGTGCGATGGCGACATCGCCGAACGCACAGGACGCAACCAGGACCCCCAGTGAAAACAACCAGCGACGATGTCGTCCGGCCTCCGTCATCGCGCTTCCTCCTCGTTTTGTTTGAATGCTATCCATGCAACGCATGACGCGCCATGTTTTGCCAGACTTCGCTGGCTTTGCTTTGTTGCAGTGCAATGCAGCAACCCTTTGAACTGAGGCAGAAAAGTGTCTCGCATCGCTCGAGTGATCGCAGCCTTGTCCCTGCTGGGGATCGTAACGCTAGCACGGGCCGGGGCGGCCGAATTGCCTGTGAGCGAAGTCGCACCGGGAATCTTCGTACACTCCGGGGCCATTGCCCTGATGACCCGCGAGAACGAGGGCGACATTGCCAATGTCGGCTTCATCGTGGGCGATGATGCCGTAGCCGTCATCGACACCGGCGGCAGCCTCCGCGAAGGCGAGGCCCTGCTGGCCGCCGTGCGGGCCCGCACGGCCAAGCCGATTCGCTATGTCATCAACACCCACGGCCATCCCGACCACGTCTTCGGCAACGCGGCCTTCGCCGCCGGAGACACCAGCTTCGTCGGTCACAGCAAGCTGCCGCAGGCGCTCGCGACGCGCGGACCCTACTATCTCGACAATTTTCGCCGCATCATGGGCAGCGAATTGATCGATCCCGTGAAGATCGTTGCCCCGACCCTCCTGGTTTCGGACACGATGACGCTCGATCTCGGGTCGCGTCGCCTGACCTTGCGCGCCTGGCGGACCGGGCACAGCGACAGCGATTTGACCGTGTACGACGAGACGACGAAAACCCTGTTCGCAGGCGACCTCGTCTTTCTTCGCCACATTCCGGTCATGGACGGCAGTATCCGCGGCTGGCTCGACACGTTGAAGGAATTGGAGACCATCCCGGCGCAACGCGTCGTTCCCGGTCACGGCCCCGTGAGCGACTGGCCTGCCGCGCTGGCCGATGAGCGGCGTTACCTGTCAACGCTGTTGTCCGACGTGCGCACGCTGAACAAGAATGGCGAGCCGATCCGAGCCGCCGCCGACAAGGCGGCTGCACAGGAGCGGCCGCGCTGGGAGTTGTTCGGCGATTACAATGCCCGAAACGCAACTGCAGCATTTTCGGAAATTGAATGGGAGTAGCAGGCGCGCTACGATGGGTGCAGGAGATCAGCCTCGCTGACTCCGGGGACCATGACCATGACCCGATGGACACGCCACCTGCCCTTGATCGCCGCCCTGTTCGGCATCGCCTTCGCCGCACCAGTGCAGGCTGAAGAAGCCGACGATCCCTGGCCGGGCCTGGTGCAGGACATCTTCAACAGCCGTGCGATGAATGACGGCAGCGCCGTCATCGGCATCGAGATGCCGTATCGCGCAGAGGACGCGGCGATCGTGCCGGTGACCCTGCGTAGCAAGCTGTCACCCGCAGACAGTCGCCGTATCCGTTCGATCACGCTCGTGATCGACCGTAACCCGGCGCCGATGGCCGCGAAGTTCGAGCTCGGCTCCGATGCCAATGTCACGGAGATCTCGACGCGCGTGCGTGTCAACAATTACACCGATGTGCACGCGGTGGCCGAGCTCAGCGACGGCCAGCTCTATGTCTCGAAAGTCTATGTGAAGGCCTCGGGCGGCTGCTCGGCGCCGGCAGGAAAGAACGCCGAGGAGGCGCAAAACCGGCTCGGCCAGATGCGCTACCGGCAGTTCGCGCGCGAGGAAGCGCCCGCGAGCCGCATCCGCGAAGCACAGATCATGATCGGCCATCCCAACAATTCCGGCCTGCAGATGGACCAGGTCACGCAGCTCTACATTCCCGCCTTCTTCGTCAACCAGCTGAAGCTGACGCAGGACGACAGCCCGGTGCTATCGATGGAAGGCGGCATCTCGATCTCGGAAGATCCCAATCTGCGCTTCACCTACGTCTCCAACGGCGCCAAGCGTTTCCGCGCGGAAGCAAAGGACACGGATGGGCACGTGTTCCGGAATGAGTGGGATGTAGAGAAGCCGGGGACGTGAGAGGCGGATCACCCGCCCCTGGAGGGGGAGGGTCGGCTCACATGGAGCGCAGCGAAATGTGAGACGGGGTGGGGTGACGGTCTCTCCACATCCGACACTGCCGAGTGGAGAGATCACCCCACCCCGCTCGCGCTGCGCGCGATCGACCCTTCCCCTCCAGGGGAGGGTAAGACATCGCCGCTATCATCAAAAACACCTCACCTCGGCTTCCGCCTGCGCGCGCCGCAAATCGTTCACTGCCGTGTTCGCCTGCTCGGAGGTGCGGAACTGGACGCCGAGATTGCCGCGGACCTGGGACATGCTGAGCGCGGTCTCGGCAGTCACGTAGCGCTCATAGGTGACGATCGAGGCGACCACATCGATCGAGCAGGAACATTGCTCGATCGATTGCCGACTCTCGCCATTGGCCTTCATGCAGCCATAGACGTACTCCGCGCGCGCCGACGTCGGATAATCATTGGCCTCCTCGGCCCGCGCCACGCACGCGGTCGCCGCCAACACCGTCAATGCGGCGACAATCGGTCGTAGCTGTCCGGCCAGTTTCATGCGCATCCTCCCGCGGGTTGCGAGCAAAGCTATGCTATGCGTATTGTCCTGAAAAGCACTCTGTCAGAGGAAACGGCTCACAAGGTGATGAGAGCATTTGGCGTGATAAGGGCACTTGGTCGCACATTGGCGCTGGCGACGACGCTGACGCTGACCTTGGCCGCGCCCGGCCGCGCCGCGGATTCGATCCGCCTTGCGGTGCAGAAAACCGGAACATTCTCCTGGGAGCTGGCCGCGATCCGCGCGAGCGGTCTCGACAAGGAGGCGGGCCTTTCGCTCGAGGTCACCGAGCTCGCGAGCACCGAGGCCGGCAAGATCGCGATGCGCGCAGGCAGCGCCGACATCATCCTGTCGGACTGGCTGTGGGTGTCGCGCGAGCGCGCGCTCGGTGCCAAGCTCACCTTCTATCCCTATTCCAGCGCGCTCGGCGCGGTGATGGTACCCGCATCCTCTCCGATCAAGACGCTCGCCGACCTGAAGGGGCGCAAGCTCGCGGTCGCCGGCGGGGCGATCGACAAGAGCTGGCTGCTGCTCCAGGCGAGCATGAAGCAGGACGGCATCGACCTGAAGTCGGAGGCGACCATCGCCTACGGCGCCCCGCCCCTGATCGCCGCCAAGGCGCTCGACGGCGAGATGGAGGCGAGCCTCAATTTCTGGAATTTCTGTGCCCAGCTCGAGGCCAAGGGATTTCGCCGCCTCGCCGGCATCGAGGACATTCTGCCGAAGCTCGGTGCCAAAGGCGCGGTCTCCGCGGTCGGCTATGTCTTCGACGAGAATTGGGCGGCGAGCCATCGCGACGCCGTGGCGCGCTTCATCACGATGACGCGCAGGGCCAAGGAGCTGCTGGTGACCTCGGATGCGGCCTGGGACAAGATCGCGCCGCTCACCGGCACGTCCGACGCAGCCATGCTCAAGACCTATCGCGACCGCTATCGCGACGGCATTCCGCGCCGGAGCATCGACGACGAGGAGAAAGACGCGCGCGTGCTCTACCGCGTACTGGCCGAGATCGGCGGCCGCGACCTCGTCGGCCCGGCGGCCGAGCTCGATCCGGGCACGTTCTATCACGCGGTCCCCGGAGATTGAGGTGCTGCGTCTTCTGTCGTTCGCCCTGTTTCTCGCGATCTGGTGGATTGCCGCGCTGTTCGTCGGCGGCGCGAAGCTGCCCTCCCCGCCGGCCGTGCTCGAGGTGATGATCGCGGAAGCCTCATCCGGCGCGCTGTTCCTGCATCTCGGCGCCACGCTGGCGCGCGTCACCCTCGCCTTCGTGCTGGCGATGTCGCTCGGCAGCGCCATCGGCTACCTGATGGGACGGGTCAGGCTCGCGGATAAGCTCGGCGATCCCTGGCTGATCCTGCTGCTCAATTTGCCCGCGCTGGTCGTGATCGTGCTGGCCTATATCTGGGCCGGTCTCACCGAAGCTGCCGCGATCGCGGCGATCGCCATCAACAAGCTGCCGACCGCGGTCGTCACCTTGCGCGAGGGTACCCGGGCGCTCGACCGCTCGCTCGACGAGATGGCGAGCGTGTTCGCGATGCCGCGCTGGCGCGCGTTCCGCCATGTCGTGCTGCCGCAGCTTGCGCCCTATATCGCCGCGGCTGCCCGCTCCGGACTGTCGCTGGTGTGGAAGATCGTGCTGGTCGCCGAACTCTTGGGCCGTCCGAACGGCGTCGGCTTCGAGATCGGCGTCGCCTTCCAGCTGTTCGACACGCCGCGGCTGCTGGCCTATTCGCTGACCTTCGCCGCGGTCGTGCTCGTGATCGAAACCTTGCTGGTGCAGCCGTTCGAAGCCCGCGCAACACGGTGGCGGCCCCGTGCGGCTTGAGGTCGAGATCACAGGCAAGACGTTCAGGAGTGCCGCGGGCGGAACGCACGAGGTACTGGCGCCGCTCAAATTCGCGCTTTGCCCCGGCGAGGTCGGCGTGCTGATCGGCCCGTCCGGCTGCGGCAAGAGCACGATGCTGCGCATCATCCTCGGGCTCGATAGCGATTTCAGGGGCCACGTTGCGCGTCCGCCGCAGGCGCGGATCGGGATGGTGTTCCAGGAGCCGCGGCTGTTGCCGTGGCGTTCGGTCGAGCAGAATGTGCGGCTGGCGGCGCCCAACGTGACCGAGGCGAAGCTGTCGGAGCTGTTCAGGATTCTGGAGCTGGAAGCGCATCGAAGCCACTTTCCCGGCGAGTTGTCGCTCGGTCTTGCCCGGCGCGTCGCGCTCGCGCGCGCTTTCGCAGTCGAGCCCGATCTGTTGGTGCTCGACGAGCCCCTCGCCTCGCTCGACGATGCGCTCGCCGGCCGCCTGCGCGACGAGATCGCGACGCTGGTGGCCAGCCGTCCGGTGATGACGCTTTTGGTGACACACAGCCTGGACGATGCAGTGCGCCTCGGCGACCGGCTGTTCTTCCTGTCGCCGCGGCCAGCGCGGATCGTGGCCGAGGTGCCTATCGGCATCCCGCGCGACAGACGCGGCGAAGCCGAGATTGCGGCGATCAAGGCCGGCCTCGCCCAACGAACTCAAGGCGACCGCACTGAGCGAGATGTCTCATAGCCGGTCGCCTGGCGGACGTGCTAGACTGGGCCGGCGGCGGAGTCGATGATGACGCGGACGGTCGCCCTCTCAACGCTGGCAACGCTTGGTCTTGCACTCGTCACGATGACGGCGGGCGCGCAGGACATGATGCGCGACGTCGACCTCACCTCCCCCGCGATGGTCTCGTCCGAAATGACCAGGCCAGAGGTCGAGGCCGTGCTGGCCAAAGCGAGCGCCGCGCAGCCTGCCGATTTCACCGGCAAACGCCTGTCGGGCCTCGATCTCTCGGGGCTGGACCTGTCCAACGCGGTCTTCCGCGCCGCGCGGCTCAACAAGACAATACTCCGAGACGCCAGGCTTGACCGTGCAATCCTCGATCAGGCGTGGCTGCTGGATGCGGATCTTACCGGCGCAAGCCTGAAGGGCGCCAATCTGTTCGCCTCGCAAATGGCCCGCGCGCGTCTCGACGGCGCGAACCTGTCAGGAGCGCGCATCGCTGCCGATCTCACCGGCGCAAGCCTGGTCGGCGCTTCGATCGCGGACGCGAATCTGGGCGCCGATATGCGCAACCAGTCGATGGGGCTGATGCGCGCGGTGCTGAGATCCGCCAATCTGGAACGGGTGAACGCGCGCAACGCCGATTTGTCGCGCGTCGACCTCGAATTCGCAGTCCTCAGGGGCGCCGATCTGAGCGGCGCATCACTGAAAAACGCCCAACTCGGCGGAGCCGATCTGACGGGCGCCATCGTCATCGACGCCGATTTCGACGGCGCCGATCTCGTCTCGGCGAAGCTGATCGCACTGAACGGCCTTGACCGCGCCAAAAATTTCGACAAGGCAAAGAACCGCGAGCGCCTGATCAGGGAATGATGGCCCGCCTTTGGGAGGACTGGCTGATGCGTTGGGTTCTAGCTTTGATCGCGTCGTTGACGCTTGCCGGCGAAGCCGCCGCGCAGGCCAAGGGCAAGGGCATAAGGCTCTGGAACCTGACGACGGAGACGATCTCCGGATTCCAGCTCTCACCCGCCGGCAAGACCGATTGGGGACCGAACCAGTGCTTGAACGACAAGGACAAGGAGGTCGACCACGACGAGCGGCTGCGCATCACCGGCGTCGAGCCGGGCCGCTACGACGCCAAGGTCAGCTATCCCAATGCGCGGCAATGCGTCGTTCGCGACATCGAGATCAGGGCAGACGCGGTGTTCTCGATCGCCGACAAGGATCTGAAAGACTGCAGCAAGTAGCGAGACGCCTCACGCCTTGTCGTTCGGGTGCGGATATTCGCAGCGCCACCGCACCGCCTGCCACTTCGGATGGTCGCCGACCCATTGCGCGATATAGGGGGGCGCGGCCATCGCGCATTGCCGCGGCGACCCGCCATAGTTGAACATCAGATGCTGTTCCTCGCAGGTCGCAGGCGAGAGCACCGCACACACAGTCACCACCAGGTCAATCGGGTTCATGCCGGGATCCTCTCGCAAGGGGCGGTCAAGATTAGCACGAAAGGTTACGTTCCACGGAAGCGGAAGTTTCAGATCCGGGCGAGAAATGGGGCCGGAACTGGGCTCTTCCCGTGCTCCCGGGCAAAGCAAAGCCTGGGCATGACGACGCTCTCTGCTAAAAATTAACCCCGAACACCATCCGGGCCTGGTGGCGTTCGAAATTGACGAGGTCGAGATTGCTGCCCGATCCGGCCGGGCGCCCCCAGGCCTGCATGCTCCAGCTCAAGGTCAGCCGCGAGCGCTCGGAGAGCTGGAAATAAGCGGTCGGGCCGACGAACAGGGCCTGGCCTGAAAACTCGCCGAGGCCGATGCCTTCGTATTGCCGGAAGTAGCGCAGCTCGCCGCCGAGCAGCATGTTGGGCCGCACACGCACCAGGCCGGCGAACGCCGCACCGATCGTCGAACTCTTCTCCGACTGCCCTGCCACCTCGAAGCGCGCCCATTCCGGTTGATAGATCAGGTTGAGGGCACCGATGGCGAAGTTGGGGATGAGCTCGCGGTCGAAAGCGAGGGTGAATTCGGTGCCGTACATCCGCCCCTTCGCGCCGCTGGTCTCGTCGATGCGGTCGCCATGCAGCTCCGCGGCGATGGTGAGTCCGAACGGGGCGTGCTCGCGGTTGAGCAGGCGATAACGCAGGTCGAGCGAGGCGCCCTGGAAGTTGATCTGGCGGCGGTCGTCGATATCGGGGACGCCGGTGATGTCGTGCAAGCTGGCGGCGGCGCCGACCTCGATGCGGAAGTTCGGCAGCGGCACGATCTCGATCTCGACCTCTTTCTCAAGAGCGCGATAGGTCCCGCCGCCCTTGCCGAAGCGCCCCGTCGTCTGGCTCTGGAATTCGCGCTCGCCGGGATTGCCGACATCGGTGCCGATCATGAAGCCGAAGATGTGCTCGGTATCGAAGCCCTCCTCGGCGTGCCCATGCGTCGGTGTCAGCGCGACCGCGCAGGCAAGCACCATCAGAAATCTGCGAGCTCCGCCGCGCATCCCCATGCCCCGAAGGCGCGCGCCGCTTTGATGCGGCAGCAGCGCTGACCGGCCATCAGCGTAACACACTGCAGCAAGAGCGTGGTCGAGATTTTGATGGAAGATGATTGAAGCCTGCGCAGGCGTGTCATCGCGTCGATGGCAAGACGCAGAGCACAACGATGCCAGGCCTGAGATCCGACACTGCCACGGCTTCGACGGCGTTCACCGTCAAAGCCGCGGCAGGTCGTCAGTCTTACTTGCGCGCAGCGCAGGCGTACATGTTGATTTCCATGCCGACCGGCACTTCCACGATCTTCGGAGCTTTCCAAGCCATTCGGGGTCTCCCCAAGGTATTGAGCGCGACATCGCGCGGCGCAAAACCTAGGGCTGCGTTAGGTGCAGTTCAAGCCTCGATTCGCCTGCCGAGCGCGTCCGTGTCGATTCTTCGCGGCTGCATTTCTCTCTCGGACAAAGCCAGTTCCCTCTTGGTCAAACACGACCTGCGAGACACCGTCTTGTGCGACGCACCGCACGTCGAATCGACACGAATGGCACCGTCGCCGTCAGCAGCCCTTATCGGCCATTGCGGCGTCCGGCTTGGCACCTTCGGCGCGCTGAGCCGCCGTCGGCTGGCTCTGCATCTGCCGCTGCGCATCTTCGGATGAAGCCGGCGTTTCGCCACTTGCACGATTCATCGTGCTGGTCGGCGGATGCTGGCTGGTGTCGCCCGCTGAACTGGACGAGTGCGACTGCGCTGCGCCTACCGTCACGGGACCAGAACCGGCATCCTTGTCAGTGCTGGCGCTGCCCGTGTTGCACGGGCCGGCGACGGCGACGCCGGCGCTCAACGCCAGGATCGCGCAGGCAGCAAGAATGGAACGTTTCGTGTTCATCTGCATCTCCTCTTCTCCCGCCGCGCTGCCCCGGCGCCGAGCAGGACTCGCGAAGAGAACAGGCCGAACAGCCTGATGTTCCGAGTGTCGGAGCGGAAATGCCCGCAAACGCCCCCTCGTCTGTTCCGATTCACCGTTCACCGCAACAATCGCAGCAGCGACCGGCCAGCGCGCGAATTCAGCTCCTTCGCATCGAGCGTTCCGTCCTTGTCGGGATTGGCCGCGTTGAAGCGCTGCTCGACCACGGCGAGATATTCGTCGAGCGTCAGGGTCCCGTCGCGATCGGGATCGGCCGCGGCAAGCTCTTTCGCCGTCAACCGCCCGCGCAATTCGCGCGCGTCGAGCGTGCCGTCACGATCGGGATCGAGCTTTGCGAACGTTGCGGCGGCCGCCTTCTTCACCTCGGCAAGATCGAGCGTGCCGTCATTGTCGGTGTCGAACAACTTGACCGCGTTGCCGGAGGCCGACCACGCCGGACCGGACAACAATGCAATGGTGAGTGCAAGCGCAACTGAGCGACGCGAAATCATCAAGACCTCCCAGATGAAGAGCCCCGGTTCGGGCGGGACACAACGAAATAAATCCACAAGCAGTCCCAGGTTCAAGTCCGTAACTGCAACTTGCGCGCGCGACAACCCCGGGGAACCCGGCTTGCGCCCCCCGAACGACCGACGCCCGGAGCTGCGTCGCGTCGCGGGATTTTTCAGCGTCTCCGCACAAGTGGGACTCGGCTGCCGTCAGGTTTCCGTAAGGTGACCGGCGCCTGTTCAACGATATCGACACGACACTTATGACTTTCGTATTGACGCGTTTTGGTTTCCGACGGAGTGTTGCTCCCGCAGCGTCAAAAGGCGCGCATATTGGGAGGAACGGATGAAACGCTTTGCGATGGCCGCGAGCCTCGTCATGCTTGCATCGACTTGTGCAAGCGCACAGACCACCGAGCAACTGGTCAAGGGCGCGACCGATACATCGAACGTTCTCAATTACGGGATGGGCTACAATCTGCAGCGCTTCTCGACGCTGAACCAGATCAACAAGGACAGCGTCAAGAACCTCGTCCCGGTCTGGAATTACTCGTTCAACGACGATCGCAGCGAGGAATCGCAGCCG
This sequence comes from Bradyrhizobium sp. ERR14, assembly GCF_014198235.1. Lineage (NCBI taxonomy): Bacteria > Pseudomonadati > Pseudomonadota > Alphaproteobacteria > Hyphomicrobiales > Nitrobacteraceae > Bradyrhizobium > Bradyrhizobium sp. ERR14. The sequence goes on from NZ_JACIHD010000002.1 coordinate 734,670, forward strand.
CTGGTGTACCAGGGCGTGATCTACGTGACCTCGCACAACGCGACCATGGCGGTCGACGCCAAGACCGGCAAGCAGATCTGGAAGACCAAGGTCGAATATCCCGCCGAGACGCCGCGCATCGTCTGTTGCGGCATCATCAACCGCGGTGCGGCGCTCTATGACGGCAAGGTGTTTCGCACCACGCTCGACGCCAACGTGATCGCGCTCGACGCCAAGAACGGCAAGGAGCTGTGGCGGCAGAAGGCGGCCGACATCAAGGAAGGCTATTCGATGACGGTGGCGCCGCTGGTCGCCGACGGCGTCGTCATCACCGGCATCTCCGGCGCCGAGTTCGGCACCAGGGGATTCATCGACGGCTGGGATCCTGCGACGGGCAAGCATCTGTGGCGCACCCATTCGATCCCCTCGCCGGAAGAGCCTGGCGGCGATACCTGGAAGGGCGATACCTGGAAGCTCGGCGGCGGCTCGACCTGGATCACCGGGTCTTATGACCCCGAGCTGAACACGATCTATTGGGGCATCGGCAATCCCGGACCGTTCAACTCGGCGGTGCGTCCCGGCGATAATCTCTACACCTGCTCGGTGCTGGCGATGGATCCCAAGACCGGCAAGATCAAGTGGCACTACCAGTTCTCGCCGAACAATCCGTTCGACTATGACAGCGTGGCCGAGATGGTCCTCGCCGACATGAATGTCGAGGGCAAGCCGACCAAGGTGCTGATGGACGCCAACCGCAACGGCTTCTTCTACGTGCTCGACCGCACCAACGGCAAGCTGCTCGCGGCCAACCCTTACGTGAAGGTCAACTGGGCAACCGGCATCGACATGAAGACGGGACGTCCGATCGAGACCGACGTGTCGAAGGACGCGCGCGAGGGCAAGAAGGTCACGGTCTATCCGTCGATCCTTGGCGGCAAGAACTGGGAGCCGATGTCCTTCAACCCGCAGACCGGCCTTGCCTATGCCAACACGCTCGCCTTCGGCGGCAGGTACAAGACTGAGCCCGTCACCTTCAAGCAGGGTGAATGGTATCTCGGGATGGACCTGACCGATCTCTGGGAGTACGGCGACGGGCCGCGCGGTCATCTCAAGGCGATCGATCCCATGACCGGCAAGTCGAAATGGGAAGCACCGAGCGACATTCCACGCTTCTCGGGCGTGCTGTCGACCGCCGGCGGCGTCGTGTTCTCGGGTGCCCTGACCGGCGAGTTCGAGGCCTTCGATGCGGACACCGGCAAGAAGCTCTGGCAGTTCCAGACCGGGTCCGGCATCGAGGGCCAGCCGGTGACCTGGCAGCAGGATGGCGTGCAGTATGTCGCGGTGACCAGCGGCTATGGCGGCGTCTACTCGCTGTTCTCGGGCGACGAGCGGCTTGCCAACGTGCCGCCCGGCGGCTCGCTGTGGGTCTTTGCGGTCAAGCAGTAATCCACGGCATGATGCTGAGAAAACCATCTCACAAGACGGCGGCGGTCCTCGCCGCCGTCGCGGGGCTGACGGTCGCGCTTGCGGCGACCGTTCGCGCCGCGGACGACGCAACCGGCAATCCCATGCAGGCACAGATCGACCACGGCAAGTCGACCTATGCTTCGAAATGCTCGCACTGCCACGGCCCCAATCTGATGAACTCCGGCACGATCACGCCGGACCTGCGTGCCATCCCCGACGACAAGACGCGCTTCGTCACCACAGTGAAGAACGGCAAGAACAACAAGATGCCGCCGTGGGGCGATATCCTCAACGACGAGGAGATCGGCTCCCTCTGGGCCTTCATCTCCAGCCGGAGGAAGCCATGAGGGGCCGGCGTGCTGCATGGAGCATTGCGGCCCTCCTTTCGACGATGGCGTCGGTCGCCCTTGCGGCCGACGATCCCCTGAAGATCTGTCTCGACGAGGACCGGCCGCCGTTCTCGATGCACCACCGCGGCAAGCCGGATGCCGGCTTCGACGTGCTGCTGGCGCAGGTAATGGCGGAGCGGCTCGGACGGAAGCTGACGATCCAGTGGTTCGAGAGCAAGCTGGACGAGGATTCGAGTCCCCAGCTCGAGGCCAATGCGTTGCTCTCGGATGGCCGCTGCTCGCTCGTCGGCGGCTACGCGCTGACGAAGGATTCGCTCGTCGCCCCCGGGATGAAGACGGCGCGCTTGCCTGACTTCGCCGGGGCCACGCGCGACGATCGGCGGCGCCGCGTCGCACTCGGCGTGCTCGCGCCGAGCCAGCCTTACGTCTATTCGCCGATGACGGTCGTGCTCGGGCCGAAGGCAAGCGGGCGCAAGATCGGCGACATCGGCGATCTCGCAGGCCTTCGTCTCGTCATCGAAAGCGGCTCGCTCGGCGACGCCATCCTGATGACCTTCGACAAGGGACGGCTGATCGACAACATCACCCATCTCGTCCCCGGCCGCGACGATCTGCTGGGCGCACTCCAGCGCGGCGACCATGACGCGACGCTGATCGACCTCGGCCGCTTCGACGCCCATCGCGCCGCGCATCCGGACACGACGATCACCGCGTCGGGCTACTATTATCCGATCGGCGCCAATCGCGGCTATGTCGGACTGGGCAGCGATGGCGCGCTGATCGACGCCGTCAACAAGGCGCTGACGGGGCTCGCGGCCGAAGGCAAGATCGCAGAACTCGGCAAGCAGGCAGGGCTCACCTATCTGCCACCGCGCGAGCCTGCGATTCTGGGCGATGTCTGGATGAAGATCATTCAGCGGTAGAGCTGGTCGCGGCGAGCGGCAGCACCTCCGCGCGCTCCGCTGTCATGCCCGCGAAGGCGGGCATCCAGTACGCCGCGGCCCAACGGGTCAATCACAACCGTCACGGAGTACTGGATCGCCCGCCCCAGTGCGCAATTGCGCACAAGGCGGGGCATGACAACGAGGGTGCGGCAAGGCCGTCGAGCCCTACGCAAAGTTCTGCATCATTCCGTGCTATGCTTGGCTTTTTCATTCGCCCCTTTGGTGATCCGTGAATTCGCCCATCAGCCCGTCCGCCACCAACCTGCGCGACCTGCTCTCCCGCGAAATCAAAACCGCCGAGCTGCTGCGCGCGCTGATTGTCGTCGGACCGATGGTGGCCGCCTATTTCATCGCGCGCGAAACGGCGCTGCTCAATCTCGGGCTGGTCGCGGTCTCGTTGCTCATTCCCGCGCTCAGGCAGCACTTTCCGCCGAAAGTCATCGTCTGGCACTACCTCGCCATCCTCGTGACCTTTGCCGCACTCTTCCTGGCAGCCCCGATCAAGCCGCTATTCGCGGTGCTGACGGCGCTTGCCGGTTTCCTGGCGGTGGCAGGGACCCGCTATGGCGAGCATTTCCGCACACTGGGCAATTGGGTATTCATCCCCGCCGTCTATCTCGCCTGCGAGGTGCGGGAGGGCGTGAGCACCGCCGAAGCGCTGCGCCATGCCGGCGTGATCGTCGCCTCCTCGCCGATCGCGCTGGCGCTGGTCTGCGCCATCCGCATTTACGACCAGCGGCGGCAAGGCGATGGCGCAACCTCGTTCGGGCCGCCCGCGGCCAAGTGGTTCCTGCCCGCGCTGGCAACCGCCATGGCGGTGTTCGCGGCGGCGGCGCTGGTCGAGATCCTGAACCTTGCGCAGGGGCAATGGGTGATGTGGTCGGCCGCCAGCGTCGTGGTCGGCGATCTCTCGACGTCCACCGACAAGCTGAAGCAGCGTACGATCGGCGCCTTCGTCGGCGTGCCGCTGGGCTTCCTCGCCGGCATCGTATTGCCGCAGAGCCGCGTCGGCTATGCGCTCGCGGTGCTGGCGGCGACCCTCACGCTGATCTCGTTTTCCCGCTACATCCTCGGCTTCGGCCTGCGCTGCTTCTTCATCGCGCTGGCGGCCTCCTTTGCCGGCGGCGCCAGCGGCATCGCGGAGGAGCGCATCGTCAACGTGCTGATCGGCGGCAGCTTTGGCCTGATTGCCGTGGCCCTGACCGAGATCGTGTGGCTGCGCATCATGCGTAAGGCGCGGTCGCCCCCCGGGTGAGGCGCGAATGGGCACCTCGCCGCTGTGTCGAATGCGCCAATCTGTCTCGCTCGCCGGCCATGGCGGCGCCAGCCTGATGCAGTAGGTTCGGCCAAAATCAGGAGGGAATCATGTCCGCCAAATTCGATCGCCGCCACTTCGTCGCCGCCGGTACCACCGCACTTGCGATGCCTTTCGTCATGCGCAACGCCTCGGCGCAAGCCGCGTGGCCGTCGCGGCAGATTCGCATGATTTGCAGCTATCCCGCCGGCGGGCAGACCGACCTGCTCGCGCGCGCCTATGGTGAGTTCATCTCCAAGCAGGTCGGCAAGACTGTCGTCGTCGAGAACAAGCCCGGCGCCTCTGGCGCGATCGGCACCGCCGAAGTCGCCCGCGCCGAGCCCGACGGCCACACCATGCTGTGCTCGATCTCGACCACCTACATCATGAACCGGGTGGTGATGAAGAATCCCGGCTACGACATGGACAAGGATTTGGCGCTCGTCAGCGTCATTCCGGGTGCCGGCCTGTTGCTGGTCACGAACCCCAAGACCGGGGTCAAGACGCTGGAGGATTTCGTCGCGTTCGCACGCAAGAGCGGCAAGGTGAACTTCGGCACCTATAGCGCCGGCTCGGCCCCGCACATGACGATCAACGAGCTCAACAAGCAGTATGGCTTGTCCATCGAGCCGGTCCATTACCGCGGCGAGGCCCCGATGTGGACGGGGATGCTCGAAGGCACGCTGGATGCCGCGATGGGCAGCTACACGGCGGCGCAGTCGGTCCTGCAAAGCGACCGCGGCACCGTGTTCGCGGTGCATTCGAAGAAGGTCGATGCGATCCCTGCTATCAAGACCCTCCCGGAGCAGGGCGCGACCTCGAAATTCTTCACCGTGAGCGGCTTCTCGGGCTGGGCCGTGCCGAAGGCGACGCCGCAAGCGGTCGTCGACCGCCTGGCTGAGCTGTGCGTTGCCGCCAACAACGATCCGAAAGTGAAGGAAGTTCTCGCGACCTTCGTGCTCGAACCCGCAATCGGCTTCAAGGAGAGCAACGCCCTGTATCAGCGCGAACTGCCGATCTGGATCGAGAGCGCGAAGTCTCTCGGCCTCGAGCCGGCTTGAGGATCGAGGCGCGGCTCAACGCGCCCGCCGTCCTTCCCGGGCCGGCTTCCGACCAAAGCCCTAGTGTCGGAAACGCAATTTCACGCTATGATTGTGCGCCACCGCCGAGAGCCTTCATTGGGGCGGAACGGGAAAGGCCGATTGCATGACACCGGATGGAGTCGCTGTCGCCGTCATGGTCATCCTGCTCTTTCCGATGGGCTATTTCACGCTGGCATCGCCCGCCTTCCTGCTGGTGAAGCTCGATATCCAGCCCGTCGCCCAGCTGCTGCGCGGAATGTTCAACGCCCATTTCCTCGTGATGCGCATCGCCGCCGTGATTGGAACGGTGGCCTTCCTCCTCGACGGCCGCCTGGCGGCTGCGATGGGCGGCGGCATGATCGCTGCCCTGGCAATCTGGGGGCGCAGCTGGTTCATGCGGCGGATGGACGACCAGCTCAGCGCAAGGGACGCCGGCGATGCCGAAGCCCCGCGTCGGTTGCGCAGGCTACATTGGAGCGGAATGTTGGGCAACGCGGTGCTGCTCGTCGCTCTCGTGGGCAGCATTCCCTATATTGCGACGTCGGCGTAAGCGGGATCGCAATCGCTGGCAGCCCCTTGCGTCCGGCCTAGTGCTCGCCCGAACTCGCGGTGGCCTGCTGCGCCTTGTGGATCGAGGACGGCACCACGCCGAAATATTTCCGGAACACCCGGCTGAAATGCGATGAGCTGGAGAAACCCCAGGAGAACGCGACGTCGGTGATGGTCTTGCCGGCGTGGGCCTCGAGCTCCTGGCGGCAGTTCTGCAGGCGCGCCTGCCAGATGTAGTCGCTCACCGTGGTGCCGCGCTCCGAGAACAGCATGTGCAGATAGCGCTTGGAGCAGCCGAGCTCGGTCGAGATCTGGTCGATGCAAAGATCCGGATCGCGCAGGTGCTCGCGGATGAAGAACTGCGCGCGCACATACATCGCTTCGGGCCCGACACGGTCGAACATCGTGTCGGCTTCGCGCAGCGGCAGCAGCAACAGGTCGATCAGCGAATCGGCGACGCCGACCGCGCTGTTTGCCGACAGCTTTGCCGCCTCGTCGAAGGTCGCATGAACGAAATCGTGGGCGATCCGCCCCGTCCCTGTCTTCGACGACAGCTTGCAGGCGGGCATCCGCTGCGAGGGGAATCCGCGATCGCGCAGCAGCGCCTTCGGCACGATCACGACGTCGTGACGGGTGAAGGCCGGGCTGATGATCGAATGCGGGCAGGAGACGTCATAGGCGATGATGTCGCCCGGGTTGATTTCGATGTGGCGGCCTTCTTGTTCGAAATAAGACACGCCGTAAGTCTGGAAGTGAATCTTGATGTACGGATGCTCGTTGGCCTTGGCGCGCGCCAGCGTATGGGCGATGCGATGCTGACTCACTTCGATCTGGCAGAGCTTCAGGCGCGAGACGCTGGTGTAGTCGATGCGGCCCTCGAGCGAGGACGCCTCCAGCGGATCGACGTCGAAATGCCCACACAGACTCGTCAGCCCGTCGATCCAGCTTTGGATCTGGCGCTTCGGCGTCATGCCGGTCGTCGAGAGCGTGTGAATGGTGTCGGACATTAATCCAGCCACTGGTTTGATCCGGAGAGACGCGAATCGCAACCAGCGCTGCCGGAGCCCTCAGCCGTGATTGCGTGACGTTTACCTCGAATTTGAGCGGTCTTTTGGCACGAGCGCCATCGTTCCATTGCCACCCTTGAAACTTAATCCTCCGCCTTAGTTGCAGCGCCGTCAAGGGGAACCTGAGCGTTGAAGGCACTGTCAAAGCGATGCGGAAGCCGCTGAATTCGCTACTGCAAAATCAAAATCTTCGCGTCCGTGCGCTATGAAGCAAACCGCCTTCTCTCTTGGGCAAGTTTCCCGATGACGAAGTCGTTAGGGATTGCGGCAGGAACAACAAGAACGGGCCGCTCCTGCACGTGGACCCGTGGCTCTCATCAGGAGGAGGAAACAGCACAGCATCGTTTCTGGTCCCAATCGTGACCGCCCTGCACGAGCAGACGCCGGACGAGAAGCCCGGTGAATCAGTATTGCTTCGGAAACAATAAACGAGACCAACGGAGGAATAACTATGCGCAAGGTGCTACTGGCGACCTTTCTTGGCTCCGCGGCGGCGCTCGCCGTCGGGGGCGCCTCAGCCAATGACGAGCTGGTCAAGATGTCGCAGAACCCGAAAGACTGGGTGATGCCGACCGGCGACTACGCCAATACCCGCTATTCCAAGCTCAACCAGATCAACGCACAGAACGTAGGCAAGCTCCAGGTGGCCTGGACCTTCTCGACCGGCGTGCTGCGCGGCCATGAAGGCGGCCCGCTGATCATCGGCAACATGATGTACGTCCACACGCCGTTCCCGAACAAGGTCTATGCCATTGACCTTTCGCAGGAGAACAAGATCGTCTGGAAGTACGAGCCGAAGCAGGATCCGAACGTCATCCCGGTGATGTGCTGCGACACCGTCAACCGCGGCCTGGCCTACGGCGACGGCAAGATCTTCCTGCATCAAGCCGACACCACCCTCGTCGCGCTCGATGTCAAGACCGGTCAAGTTGCGTGGACCGCCAAGAATGGCGATCCGAGCAAGGGCGAGACCGGCACGTCGGCCCCCATGGTCGTCAAGGACAAGGTGCTGATCGGCATCTCCGGCGGCGAGTTCGGCGTCCAGGCCCATATGTCGGCTTACGATATCAAGACCGGCAAGCTGGCATGGCGCGGATATTCGGAAGGACCGGACAACCAGCTCCTGGTCGACGACAAGACCACCGCGCTCGGCAAGCCGATCGGCAAGGATTCCAGTCTGAAGACCTGGCAAGGCGATCAGTGGAAGATCGGCGGCGGTGCCACCTGGGGCTGGATCTCCTACGATCCCGAGCTGAACCTCGTCTACTACGGATCGGGCAACCCCTCGACCTGGAATCCGAAGCAGCGTCCCGGCGACAACAAATGGTCGATGACGATCTGGGCGCGTAACCCGGATACCGGCGTCGCCAAGTGGGTCTATCAAATGACGCCCCATGACGAATGGGACTATGACGGCGTCAACGAGATGATCCTCTCGGACCAGTCGATCAACGGTCAGCCGCGCAAGCTGCTGACGCATTTCGACCGTAACGGCCTAGCCTACACCATGGACCGCACCAACGGCGAACTCCTGGTCGCCGAAAAGTACGATCCGAAGGTGAACTGGACCTCCGGCGTCGACATGGACAAGAACTCGCCGACCTACGGCCGTCCGAAGGTGCTGGACGCAGCTTCGACCGACAAGGCGGGCGAGGACGTCAACGTGAAGGGCATCTGCCCGGCCGCGCTCGGCACCAAGGACGAGCAGCCGGCAGCCTACTCGCCGGACACGCAGTTGTTCTACGTTCCGACCAACCACGTCTGCATGGACTACGAGCCGTTCAAGGTGAGCTACACTGCGGGCCAGCCCTATGTGGGTGCGACGCTCTCGATGTATCCGCCGGCGGGTGAAACCCACATGGGCAACTTCATCGCCTGGGACGGCAAGACCGGCAAGATCGTCTGGTCGAACAAGGAGCAGTTCTCGGTCTGGTCGGGTGCGCTCGCAACCGCCGGCGGCGTGGTGTTCTACGGCACGCTCGAAGGCTACCTGAAGGCGGTCGACGCCAAGTCCGGCAAGGAGCTCTACAAGTTCAAGACTCCCTCCGGCATCATCGGCAACGTCACCACCTATGAGAACGGCGGCAAGCAGTATGTCGCAGTGCTCTCCGGCGTCGGCGGCTGGGCCGGCATCGGTCTGGCGGCAGGCCTGACCGATCCGACCGCAGGTCTCGGCGCGGTCGGTGGCTACGCGGCTCTCAGCAACTACACGGCACTCGGCGGTACGCTGACCGTGTTCGCGCTGCCGAACTAGGCCCATCAGCATCGCTCCGGCGCGTGGAATAAACTCCACGCGCCGGCTCGTCTCCCCCGGGCTCCTTCGAGGATGAATCTCTTGCGTAAAATCTGCTCTGTCATTGCTGCGATGATCTTGGTTGCGTCCGGAGGAATTGCGGTCGCGGACGGTCCGGGCGATCCGACCGCCGTGAAGAAGGAAGACGACGGAAAGTGGCTCGATAAGGAAGGCACTCCGACCTACAAGATTTCCGACGGCACCGTGGACTGGTTCACCTATTCCGGATACCGCCGCTATCACTCCGACTGCCACGTCTGCCATGGGCCTGACGGCATGGGCTCCACCTACGCGCCAGCGCTCAAGGATTCCGTCAAGTCCATGAGCTATGGCGACTTCCTCGGCGTTGTCGCCTCCGGTCGCAAGAACATCTCGACCGCGCAGGAGAACGTCATGCCCGCCTTCGGCGATAATCCGAACGTCGCCTGCTACATGGACGATCTGTACGTCTATCTGCGCGCCCGCTCCACCGAAGCATGGGGCCGGCAGCGTCCCTCCAAGAAGGAGGAGAAAACGGAGGCCTACACCAAGGCGGAAGACGCCTGCATGGGCCATAAATGAACGTTGCTGAGGCTGCCGAGACTACCTCTTGGCACCTTGCGAGAATTTGAGGAGCTACCAATGAAGACACGTGCCGCCGTCGCTTTCGAAGCCAAGAAGCCGCTCGAGATCGTCGAGCTCGATCTGGAAGGACCGAAGGCCGGCGAAGTCCTGGTCGAGATCAAGGCGACGGGCATCTGCCATACCGACGCCTATACGCTCGACGGCTTCGACAGCGAGGGAATTTTCCCGTCGGTCCTGGGGCATGAGGGTGCGGGCATCATCCGCGAGATCGGCCCTGGCGTGACCTCGGTGAAACCGGGTGACCACGTCATCCCGCTCTACACGCCGGAATGCCGGCAGTGCAAAAGCTGCCTCAGCCAGAAGACCAATCTCTGCACCGCGATCCGCGCGACGCAAGGCAAGGGCGTGATGCCCGACGGCACCAGCCGCTTTTCCTACAAGGGCAAGCCGGTCTATCACTACATGGGCTGCTCGACCTTCTCGAACTTCACCGTGCTGCCGGAGATCGCGGTCGCCAAGATCCGCGAGGACGCCCCCTTCGACAAGAGCTGCTACATCGGCTGCGGCGTCACCACCGGCGTCGGCGCCGTCGTCAACACCGCGAAGGTCACGCCCGGCTCCAACGTGGTCGTGTTCGGCCTCGGCGGGATCGGCCTCAACGTGATCCAGGGCGCCAAGATGGCCGGCGCGGACAAGATCATCGGCGTCGACATCAACGACTCCAAGGAGGATTGGGGCCGCAGGTTCGGCATGACCGAGTTCGTCAACCCCAAGAAGATCACCGGCGACATCGTCCAGCACCTCGTCGGCCTCACCGATGGCGGCGCCGACTACACTTTCGATTGCACCGGCAACACCACGGTGATGCGCCAGGCGCTGGAAGCCTGCCATCGCGGCTGGGGCACCTCGATCATCATTGGCGTTGCCGAATCCGGCAAGGAGATCGCCACCCGCCCGTTCCAGCTCGTCACCGGGCGCAACTGGCGCGGCACGGCCTTCGGCGGCGCCCGCGGCCGCACCGACGTGCCGAAGATCGTCGACTGGTACATGAACGGAAAGATCCAGATCGATCCGATGATCACCCACGTGCTCAAGCTCGAAGAGATCAACAAGGGCTTCGACCTCATGCACGAGGGCAAATCCATCCGTTCAGTCGTCGTCTACTAGCTCGAAAGCGTCACCCCAAGGAGGATCGACCCATGACTGTTGCACTCCATCCATCGATCGACAACGGCCTCAAACAGGGCAGCGGCAGCTTCGCCGGCGGCACGCTGGCCTGCAAATGCAAGGACCACCAGGTCAAGGTCGGCATCAAGGGCGACGTCGCCCACAATCACGCCTGCGGCTGCACCAAGTGCTGGAAGCCGCAGGGCGCGACGTTCTCCGTCGTCGCCGTGGTGCCGCGCCAGAACGTCACCGTGCTCGAGAACGGCGACAAGCTCCAGATCGTCGATCCGTCCGCGGTGATCCAGCGCTACGCCTGCAAGGCGTGCGGCACCCACATGTACGGCCGCATCGAGAACAAGGGCCACCCGTTCTACGGTCTCGACTTCATTCATCCCGAGCTGTTCCAGGAGCAGGGCTCGCAGGCGCCGCAATTCGCCGCCTTCGTCTCCTCGGTGATCGAAGCGGGCGTGAAGCCGGAGCAGATGGCGGGCATCCGTTCGCGGCTGAAGGAAATCGGGCTCGAGCCCTATGATTGCCTGTCACCGGCGCTGATGGACGCGATCGCGACCCACGTCGCCAAAGCCAAGGCTGCCTAACAAGGCCGCCTGAGCAAGGCGGTCGGACGTTCGCCATGCCCTATCCGCTCGCTGGCCTCGATCAGTGCCAGCGAGCCCGGGCCCGGCCCCGAGACAGTCGCGGCGGTGCCGCCGCCCCTGCAAGCTACGCGTATGCGAGCGTGATTGGCTCCCTCAGTCCTGGTCTCTGAATGACTGCGCAGCGCCGCCAACTTCCGTCTTGAAGTTCCCGGCCCCTGCGTTTCTCCCTCCCTCGACTGAGGCACCTTGCTTCGTCCGCGCAGTCTTTCTGGCGGACGAAGCTTTTTTCATCGCACCCCCTGTTTGCGAATACGCGGCCCACGCGGCGCGCTGATGCGCCCTGCTTTTGACAAACCATCGATGCAATCTTTTCCCGGTGAGAACACCCGGCTGTGAACGCCGGGCGGTGGCGATCTCTGCTACGATCGCGCCGTCACGATGCCGCACGACGTTCAATCAATTAAGAACAAAAACGGGGGAGGTATCGAGCACATCCAGACATCGCCATCGGCGTTCCTGCCTCCCTCCGGGATCTGCCCGCGCGGGACGAGGGCGGAATGTGGCGCGACCAGGCACGAACCGTCGCCGACCGGCGTCGGCAAGTTTTGAATTTGGCATGCTTATGAAGAGCGAGGGACGATCATGATCAAGGTGAAGATCAACGGCCAGGAACAGAGCTGGGACGGCGACCCGGATCTCCCACTACTCTGGTTCCTGCGTGACGAGGCCGGACTGACCGGCACCAAGTACGGCTGCGGCCAGGCCCTGTGCGGCGCCTGCACCGTCATCGTCGACAAGCAGGCCGTGCGCGCCTGCATCACGTCGGTCAACGACGTCGCCGGACGCGAGGTCACCACGATCGAAGGGCTTCATCCGACTGGCGATCATCCGGTGCAGAAGGCGTGGCGCCAGGTCAACGTACCGCAATGCGGCTTCTGCCAGGCCGGTCAGATCATGCAGGCTGCGGCCCTGCTGATGGACAACCCGAAACCCTCGCACGACCAGATCCGCGAGTCGATGTCAGGCAACATCTGCCGCTGCGGCTGCTACCAGCGCATCGAGAACGCGGTCCATCTCGCATCGACGGGGGTGTGACATGAATTTCATCGACAATCCCGGCAAGCTCCATAGCTTCGAAAAACGTGGCTTCGAAAAGAACATCAAGGTCGAGAAGGTCTCGCGCCGTAGCATCCTGAAGGGGCTCGGCATCACCGGGGGCTTCGTGCTCGCCGCACCCGTGATGTCGCGCCAGGCATTGGCCTACGAGACCGGCGCCGGCAAGATGCCGCACGGCGTCGTGGTGGATCCGCGCGTGTTCGTTTCGGTCGGGCCCGACGGCATCGTGACCATCGTGGGTCACCGTTCGGAAATGGGCACCGGCGTCCGCACCAGCCTGCCGCTGATCGTGGCCGAGGAGATGGAAGCCGACTGGTCCAGGGTCAAGGTGCAGCAAGCCCATGGCGACGAGGTCAAGTTCGGCAACCAGGACACCGACGGCTCGCGCAGCACGCGGCATTATCTGATCCCGATGCGCCAGATTGGCGCCTCGGCCCGCACCATGCTGGAGCAGGCCGCGGCGAAGCGCTGGGGCGTGCCGGCGACCGAGGTCAAGGCGGTCAATCACGAGGTCGTCCACAGCGCCAGTGGCCGCAAGCTCGGCTTCGGCGAGCTCGCTGCCGACGCCGCCAAGGAATCGGTGCCCAGCATCGAAGGCCTCAAGCTGAAGGACCCCAAGAATTTCCGGTATCTCGGCAAGGGCCAGGTCGGCATCGTCGATCTCCACGACATCACCACCGGCAAGGCGCATTACGGCGCCGATGTGCGGCTGCCGGGCATGAAATATGCCGTGATCGCGCGCCCGCCGGTAACCGGCGGCAAGCTGGTCTCGTTCGATCCCGATGCGGCGCTGAAGGTCCCCGGCGTCGAGAAGGTGCTGAAGGTTCAAGGCTGGCCGTGGCCATCAAAGTTCCAGCCGCTCGGCGGCGTCGCCGTGATCGCGCGCAACACCGGCGCGGCGATCAAGGGCCGGGATGCGTTGAAGCTGGTCTGGGACGATGGTCCCAACGGCAAATACGACTCCGTCGCCTACCGTAAGGAGCTCGAGGAAGCCTCGCGCAAGCCGGGCCTCGTCTTGCGCAAGGAGGGCGATGCGGACGCTGCCCTGAAGGGCGCCGACAAGGTGATCGTCGGCGAGTACTACGTCCCGCATCTTGCTCATGTCAGCATGGAGACGCCGGTGGCGGTCGCCGACGTCAAGGGCGACAAGGCGGAGATCTGGGCGCCGGTGCAGAGCCCCGGCGGCACCCGCGAGGACGTCGCCAAGACGCTCGGCATCCCCGAGGGCAACGTCACCGTCAACGTCACGCTTCTCGGCGGCGGTTTCGGACGCAAGTCGAAATGCGACTTTGCGCTCGAGGCCGCGCTGCTCTCGAAGGAGCTCGGCGCACCGGTGAAGGTGCAGTGGACGCGCGAGGACGATATCCACAACGGCTTCCTGCATACGGTCTCGGTCGAGCGGATCGAGGCCGGCCTCGACAAGAGCGGCAAGGTGGTCGCCTGGCGCCATCGCAGCGTGGCCCCCAGCATCGCCTCGACGTTCGCTGCCGGGACCGTGCACCAGGCCCCGTTCGAGATCGGCATGGGCCTCGTCGACATGCCGTTCGAGATCGCCAACATCTCGTGCGAGAATCCGGAAGCCGCGGCGTTCACCCGCATCGGCTGGTTCCGCTCGGTCTCGAACATCCCGCGCGCCTTCGCGGTGCAATCAATGGTCGGCGAGATCGCGCAAGCGACCGGCCGCGACCAGAAGGAGACGCTGCTCGCGCTGATCGGAAGCCCGCGCATCGTCAAACCGGAGGTGAAAGACCTCTGGAACTACGGCGAGCCCCAGGAGAGCTACCCGATCGACACCGCGCGCTTGCGCAAGGTGGTCGAACTGGTCGCCGAGAAGGGTGAGTGGGGACGCAAGGTACCGAAGGGCCACGGCCTTGGCATCGCGGTGCACCGCAGCTTCGTCAGCTACATCGCGACCATCGTCGAGGTCGCCGTCGACGACAAGGGCAAGCTGACGGTGCCACGGGTCGACACGGCGATCGATTGCGGCACCTATGTCAACCCCGAGCGCATCGCCTCGCAGATCGAAGGCGCGGCGATCATGGGGCTGAGCCTTGCCAAATACGGCGAGATCACCTTCAAGGATGGCAAGGTGCAGCAGAAGAACTTTGACGACTTCCAGGTCGTCAGGATGGATGAATCTCCTGTGGTGACCAACGTCTACATCGTGCCGCCCGGACCTGACACGCCGCCGAGCGGCGTCGGCGAGCCCGGTGTTCCGCCATTCGCACCGGCGCTGATCAATGCGATCTTCGCGGCGACCGGAAAACGCATCCGCTCGCTTCCGATCGGCAAACAATTGGAAGCGTGAGACGGAACAGAGGCGCGAGACGGAACACAAGCGGTCTCGCGCCGTTTCCATCGATCTGACAGGAGCAGATCGATGACAAATATCTCAAAGGCGCTCGCAGTCTCGTTGCTGTCGGGCGCCTTTCTTGTGACGGCCTCCGGCGCATTCGCCCAGAGCAACACGACGCCGCCGGCCACCGCGACACGCCCCACCGCGCCGGACCAGAACTCGCTGCCCAACGCCGCCCCGCCTGCCTCCACCACCCAGACCACCGGACAGCACAATCCGGATCCCAAGGTTCGCGAGATGAATCAGAAGGAAAAGGACAAGGTGGAGCGTCAGGGGAAATAGCCTTCGCGTCTGCGCATTGATGCGCCCTCTCCCCCTGCGGGAGAGGGCAGCGACGCTGGCTGACACGAGCTCACTTGGGTGAGGGGTTGTCTCGGCGAGTCCCCCTCGCGATGAGAGCGCGGATAGAACCCCTCATCCGGCGCTTCGCGCCACCTTCTCCCGCAAGGGGAGAAGGGAAGTAAGCGCGTTCGACGCCGTCCATCGCAAAAATGCGGCGGACGTTGCCGTCCGCCGCATTCGCCACCCCCCTGCTGCTCCGCTTCTTTCGATCCGCCGCGGAGCTACTTCTTCAGCGCAAACACCCAGATGACGCCGCCTTGCGGCACATTGGCTTCGATGCCGATGTTGTTGGTCACCAGCGCGTCCTGGATGCGTTGCGCGTCGACGCCCCATCCCGACTGGATCGCGATGTATTGGGTGCCGTCGATCTCATAGGACACCGGCATGCCCATGATGCCGGAGTTGGTCTTCTGCTCCCACAGGAGCTCGCCGGTCTTGGCGTTGAAGGCGCGGAAGTTGCGGTCATTGGTGCCGCCGACGAAGATGAGATCGCCCGCGGTCGCCGTCACCGAACCGAACAGCTGCGACTTCGGGAAGTTGTGTTGCCACACCTTCTTGCCCGTAGTGGGATCCCAGGCCTGCAGCTCGCCGAAATGATCCGCGCCCGGCTTCGTCTTCAGGCCGATGTCTTCCGGCTTGGTGCCGAGCCAGAGCTCACCCGGCTTGAGGGCAACTTTCTCGCCGGTGAACCCGCCGCAGAAATTCTCGTTGGCGGGCACGTAGACGAGGCCGGTCTTCTGGCTGTAGGCCGCCGACGGCCAGTCCTTGCCGCCCCACAGCGACGGACAGAACTCGACACGCTTGCCGATCACCGGCTTGTGCGCGGGGTCGACGATCGGCTTGCCGCTCTCGGGCTCGATGCCCTTCCAGACGTCGGTCGAGACGAACGGCCAGCCGGCGACGTAGTTGATCTTGGTCGGCGTGCGCTCGAGCACCCAGAAGATCGCGTCGCGGCCCGGATGGACCAGGCTCTTGATGTTGCGGCCATCGCGTTGCAGGTCGATCAGCATCGGCGCATCGACCTCGTCCCAGTCCCAGGAATCGTTCTGGTGGTACTGGTGATAGGTCTTGATCTTGCCGGTGCTCGGATCGAGCGCAAGCACCGAGGAGGTATAGAGATTGTCGCCGGGATGGGTCTCGCCGGGCCATGGCGCGGCGTTGCCGACGCCCCAATAGATCGTCTTGGTCTCCTTGTCGTAATTGCCGGTCATCCAGGCCGAGCCACCGCCGTTCTTCCAGTCGTCGCCCTGCCAGGTGTCATGGCCCGGCTCGCCTTCGCCTGGAATGGTGAAGGTTCGCCACAGCTCCTTGCCGTCCTTGGCATCATAGGCCGCGATATAGCCGCGCACGCCGAACTCGCCGCCGGAGCCGCCGACAATGACCTTGCCGTCGACGACCAGCGGCATCAGGGTCATGTACTGGCCCTTCTTGTAGTCCTGCACCTTGGTGTCCCACACCACCTTGCCGGTCTTGGCATCGAGCGCGACGACGTGGTCGTCCGTGGTGGCGAGGTAGAGCTTGTCCTCCCAGAGGCCAACGCCGCGGCTGGTCGGGTGCAGCTGGAACAGATCGTCGGGGAGCTGCCGCTTGTAGCGCCAGTATTCGTCGCCGGTCTTGGCGTTGAGCGCGATCACCTGTCCCATCGGGGTCGCCACGAACATCACGCCGTTGTTGACGATCGGCGGCGCCTCGTGGCCTTCGACGACGCCGGTGGCAAAGGTCCAGACCGGCGTGAGATTCTTCACGTTGGAGGTGTTGATCTGATCGAGCGGGCTGTAGCCGTGCCCGTCATAGGTGCGCCGATAGAGCATCCAGTTGTTTGGCTCCGGATTCTCCAGCCGCTGTGCGGTGACCGGTGCGTAATTATCGATCGGACCTGACACGGCGGCGGTCGAGGCGAGGCAGGTGAAGGCGACGAAGCCGGACAGGTACCATTGCTTCCTGGTCATGGACGTTCCCCTTTTCATCCGTTTGAATTCTTGTGTTGAATTCTTGTCGTTCGTCCCGTCGTCCGCCCAACGGCGGATACGACCTCTCGTGACGCGGGCGTGGGCCCGCACCGTCCGTCATCCTGGCTGCGCGCCACCTACCTTTCCGATGAAATTGCCGGCGACGCTGAGCGAGCCGTCAGCGAGCGCCACCGGCAGCGCCGCGAGCCGTCGCGGCGCCGGGCCGAACACGACCTGTGCGCCCGCACGAGGATCGTATTCGGAGTTGTGACACATGCACTTGAACACCTCCTTGTCGCCGACATCGCTCTTCACCCAGGCGGTGACGGGACAGCCGGCATGCGAGCAGATCGCCGAATAGGCGATGATGCCGTCGACGGCGCGCGCGGCCGTCTTCTCGTCAAGCTCGGCGGGATCGAGCTTGATGATCAGGATCTCGTTGAGCCGGGAGGCGCTGCGCACCACCGATGTCTTGGGATCCTTCGGCCAGGCATGCACCGGCGGTCCGCCGGCCGGCAGGTCAGCTGCGGTGATGAGCTTTCCCTCCTTGTCGCCTTCGGAATAGACGAGCACATCGCCTTTCTGCGGCCGTTCGTCGGACCCGGGCGGATCTTCGCCCGCGTGCGCAGACGCGGAGCAACCGAGGCAGGCGGTGGTGGCGAGCGCGCCAAGCAGGATCGTTCGCCGCGTCTGCTCGGCACAGGCGTCGGCTTCGGGTTTCCCAGGGCTCTCGGACGGTGATGAATTGGTTGTGAACGATGCGCGGGACATGTTCACAAGCAGGCACTGGAACTCTGCCGAAAACAAGGCGAAGAGTTGGCACCGCAGTGCATCAATGTGGCTTTGCTCGCGTTGATTGAACAACGATGAACGTGTTCAAGCGCCTTTTCACAATTCAACGTCGCGCCGCGCGAGCGGCATGATGATTTTGCAGATCAGACCGATGATGTTGGAATTGGTGCAACGCGCTATTCGTCGCGCTGCGCAAACGCAGCGCGACGACCCCTGCATGTTTTGCAGGCAGCCGGTCGTCGTCAGGACCTGAGCACGTGGCGCGGCGCGGCGATAGAACCGGAGACGGTGGCCGATGCCATCTCGAAACTGTCGGCGATGCGGCGCGCTTTGTCGATGAACAGGCTAGCCGCTGGCGGCGGGCAGACCTCGCGCGCGGTCTGCTCGAACAGATCGAGCCAGCGGTCGAAATGATCGCCGACCAGGCTCAGTGGTAAATGCGCCCGCATTGGCGAGCCGTGATAGCGGCCGCTCATCAGCACGACCGAGGACCAGAAATCTCTGAGCTTGGCGAGATGCTCGTCCCAGTTCTGCACGATCCCGAACACCGGGCCCAGCCGTGCATCTTCGCGCACGCGCCCATAGAAGCGGGTGACGAGTTCCCCGATCATCTCTTCGGTAATCCCGGTGCGCTCGATCGCATCCTGGGTCAACAGGTTCCGCCGCGCGGCCGCCGCCTCGCGCTCGGCCTTCAGTCGATCCGACATGTCCTTCGTTTTCCGTTCGTTGTTCCCCGCGTTCCCGCGAGCCGCCCGTTCGACATTGTCAGGCCAAATGCGCCCGACATCTTTGTCATGGCGCAAATTGCGGGATTGGGCCGCGGGCGTTTCGAGCCCGGCGCCTGCTCCTTGATCAGTATCGTAGGGTGGGCAAAGGCGCACTTGCGCCGTGCCCACCATCAGTCCGATACGGCCACGGAACGTGGGCACGCTTCGCTTTGCCCACCCTACGGGACCGTCTTTGTCGCGGTGACAGATCACGTACCGTAGCTGTAGAAGCCCTGCCCGGTCTTGCGGCCGAGATGGCCTGCATCGACCATCTCCTTGAGCAGCGGCGCTGGCCTGTATTTAGGATCGTTGAAGCCCTTGTAAAAGACCTCCATCACCGAAAGCATGGTGTCGAGCCCGACGAGATCGGCCAGAGCCAGCGGCCCGATCGGATGGTTGCAACCAAGCTTCATGCCAGCATCGATCTCTTCCGCGGTCGCAATCCCCTCCTGGAGCGCGAAGATCGCCTCGTTGATCATCGGGCACAGGATGCGGTTGACGGCAAAGCCCGGGCTGTTCTTGGCGGTGATCGCCACTTTGCCGACGCGCTTGGCGAAATCGAGGGCCTTGGCGTGGGTGTCGTCGGAGGTCTGCAGGCCGCGGATCAGCTCCAGCAGCGCCATCACCGGCACCGGGTTGAAGAAGTGCATGCCGATGAAGCGGTCGGGACGATCGGTCGCCGCAGCGAGCTTCGTGATCGAGATCGACGAGGTGTTGGTCGCAAGCAGCGTTCGCGGCGACAACGTCGCGCAGAGATCCTTCAGGATCTTGACCTTGAGCTCCTCGTTCTCGGTTGCGGCCTCGATGACGAGATCGCAATCGGCAAGCTTCGCCCGGTCGGTGGTGCCGGTGATGCGCTTGAGCGCCGCCTCGCGATCGGCCGCCGACATCTTCTCCTTCTTGACCAGACGCTCGAGGCTGCCGCCGACGGTCGACAGCCCGCGGTTCACCGCCGCGTCGGAAATGTCGACCATCACGACCGAGAGCCCGGCCGCCGCGCAGACCTGCGCGATACCATTCCCCATGGTCCCTGCCCCGATGATGCCAACGGTCTGGATCATTGCCTCATATCCTTCATCCTTGCGGGCGAGCCATCCCGGCCCGGCCCATTGTGCCTGCATCAGGCTCTAGCACCGCCGAGGGGCGCCTGCGACCTGATCCTGCCTCTCCTTAAAGCATCCACGGCGGGAATAAAGCTGCCGGCGGGCGCGAAACGGCCCGATTTGGCCGCCTGGCGCGCAATTTGCCCCAAATTGCGTCCCTGCCCGGCCGGGACGGCAATCTCCCTCAATCGGACGACGCGGCGGAGCTGACGGCGTGGTGTAGTCGGCGCGCAATGGCCACCGCGAATGCCTCGCGACGCAATTGTGAGATCGACCACATCGGCTTCGTGCCCCACCTGTTAGCCTCGCGCAAATGAAGACACATATTGCACTTCCCATCATCCTCGCCGCTCTGCTCGTCGCAACGCCAGGCTTGGCAGCCGAGACCAGAGGAGCCGGCTCAACCTTCGTTTCGCCCGTGATGGCGAAATGGACCGACGCATATAAGGCCAAGACCGGCAACGTCGTCAGCTATCAAGCGGTCGGCTCCGGCATCGGCCTCGGCCTGATCAAAAAGGAAGCCGTCGATTTCGGTGCCAGCGATATGCCGCTCGACCCCAGGGAGTTGGACAGGCTCGGCCTGATGCAATTCCCGATCGTCATCGGAGGCGTCGTGCCAGTGGTCAATATCGACGGCGTCAAGCCCGGCCAGATCCGCTTCACCGGGCAGGTGCTCGCCGATATCTATCTCGGCAAGCTCAGATCCTGGAGCGATCCGGCGATCGCCGCGATCAACCCCGACGTCAGATTGCCGAACGCTGCGATCACGGTGGTCCATCGCATCGACGGCTCCGGCACGACATTCAACTGGTCGAACTACCTGTCGAAGGTCAGCCCGCAGTGGAAAGCCAGCGTGGGCGAAGGCACCTCCGTCGAGTGGCCGCTTGGCCTCGGCGGCCGCGGCAATGATGGCGTCGCCTCGCTCGTCGGTCTCATTCCCGGCGCGATCGGCTATCTCGAATACACTTACGCGCTGCAACGGCTCGACCGGATTTCCTTTGGAATCGTGCAGAACAGCGCCGGCAATTACGTCGTGCCCGACGCCGCATCGTTCCAGGCGGCGGCATCAAGCGCGGACTGGAAGGCGGAGAAGGATTTCCATCTCGTGCTCACCGACGCGCCCGGCGAAGACGCCTACCCGATCACGGCGACGACCTTCGTGCTGATGCCGAAGGCGCCGAAATCACCGGAACGATCGACAGCCGCCATCGACTTCGTCCGCTGGTCGCTGGAAAACGGAAAATCCGAGGCCCAGATCCTCAACTACGTCCCGCTCCCGCCTGCCTTGATCGACCAGATCGAACGCTATTGGCAGCAGAGCATCGGGGCAGCCCCCACGGTCTCGGCATCGGCCAGCGTGAAGCGCTGAACAGCGACGGCGGCCTGTCAATCGAGATTGGCTCTCCGCATGCCAATCTCGATTGACAGGCCGCCGTTATTTCAATAATCGTTGAAATATGGAAAAGACGGACGCCGTCGCGGCGCTTGCCGCGCTTGCTCAGGACAATCGCCTCGATGTTTTCCGCCTGCTGGTGCAAGCCGGCCCCGAAGGCCTGTCCGCCGGCGCGGTGGCCGAGGCGCTGGATCTCGCCCCCAACACGCTGACCTTCCATTTCGACCGGCTACGGATGGCCGGGCTCGCGACCGTCCGTCGCGAGGGGCGTTCGATGATCTATGCGGCGCGGTTCGAGACCATGAATTCGCTGGTCGGATTCCTGACCGAAAACTGCTGCGGCGGGGTGTCATGCGCTCCGGCAAAGCCTTCGAAACCGGCGCGGAAGCGCAGCAAAGTGCCAGCCTGAAAGGACAGACCATGAAGCGCCTGCACGTTCACGTGTCCGTCGAGGATCTCTCCCATTCCATCGGATTCTACTCCGCCCTGTTTGCCAGCGAGCCCTCGGTCGTGAAGTCCGACTATGCCAAATGGATGCTAGACGACCCCCGCGTGAATTTTGCGATCTCGACGCGCGGACGCGCGGCTGGGCTCGATCATCTCGGCATCCAGGTCGAGACCGGCGAGGAGCTCCAGGAGGTCTATGCCCGACTGCGCAAGGCCGGCGGCAACGTCGTCGAGCAGGGGCAGACCACCTGCTGCTACGCCAAGTCGGAAAAGTCCTGGATCGACGATCCGGCCGGCATCGCCTGGGAAACCTTCCACACCACGGGCGAGAGCACCGATTACGGCGACGGCAGCGGCGAGAATCAGGCGCGGGTCGCGCATGAGAAACCGGAGCAGCAATCGGCCTGCTGCGCGCCGCAGGCGGCGCCGGCAACCTCGCGGGCCTGCTGCTGAGCACGAGGGCACCTGCAATGGACGCGATCATCTACCACAATCCCGATTGCGGCACGTCGCGCAACACGCTTGCCATGATCCGGCATGCCGGTATCGAGCCGCACGTGATCGAATATCTGAAGACGCCGCCGTCGCGCACCCTGCTGCAGCAGCTCGTCGCGCGCATGGGGATTTCGGTGCGCGAGGCGGTTCGCGAAAAAGCGGCGCCCTATGCGGAGCTCGGGCTCGCCAATCCGGCGCTGACGGACGATCAGCTGCTCGACGCGATGGTGGCGCATCCGATCCTGATCAACCGGCCGATCGTGGTGACGCCGAAAGGCGTCAGGCTCTGCCGCCCCTCCGAGCTGGTGCTGGATCTGCTGCCGCCGCAGCGGGACGAATTCGTCAAGGAAGATGGCGAGCGCGTCAGGCTGGATCGCGACGCCTGATGCCGAGCCTTGCACAGCGCGCCTTCGCCGAGTGGCTCGGGACGGCGTTCCTGCTTGCTGCGGTGGTCGGCTCCGGGATCATGGCGCAGAAGCTCTCGGGCGGAAACGTCGCGCTGGCGCTGCTGTGCAATACGATCGCCACGGGCGCAATCCTGGTGGTGCTGATCCTGATCTTCGCTCCGATATCGGGGGCTCATTTCAATCCGGCGGTCACGCTCGCATTCGCCTTGCGCGGCGAAACGACGTGGACGGACGCGGCGACCTACGCCATCGCCCAGATCGCCGGCGCGGTCGCGGGCGTCGGGATCGCGCACCTGATGTTCGAACTTCCTGTTCTCCAGCTTTCCCTCACGGCCCGCACCGGAAGCGGACAATGGCTGGCCGAGGCCGTGGCCACCTTCGGTCTGCTATCGACGATCTTTGGCGTCGGGCACCGGACCAACACCGCCGTGCCTTACGCCGTCGGCCTCTATGTCACGTCGGCGTACTGGTTCACCTCGTCCACCTCGTTCGCCAACCCCGCGGTCACTATCGCCCGCTCGCTGTCCGATACGTTCGCGGGTATTGCCCCACAAGGCATGCCGGCTTTCATTGCCGCCCAGTTCATCGGCGCGGTTCTCGCCGTTCTGCTCGCGCGCTGGCTTTGGGCCCCCGAAAGGCAAAGCTCCCCTCAGATCGTGTCAGAAGAGCCTGCATAACGCGGAGCCAGCCGCATTTTTTGAATTGAATCGCGTTTCCAAACCGTTCCTCCCGGGTATTCTGTGGATGTCAGCAAGACTCGCAGGAACCGGTCCGTGAAGCCGCTACGAACACCCGATATCGACGATCAGGAGGCATTCCGCCCGGCACCGAAGCGTCAGGCCGCATGAACGACTTCGCACGATCCGTTGGCGCGGCGCTCTCGCTGATCGGCGAAGCCGACGCCGAGTTGCTCGGCATCGTCGCATTGTCGGTGCGCGTCAGCCTGACCGCGAGCGTCCTTGCCCTGCTGATCGGTGCACCGATCGGGGCCTTGCTGGCGATCACGCGTTTCCGCGGGCGGCAGGTCATCATCGTGCTGACCAATGCGCTGCTTGGCCTTCCGCCGGTCGTGGTCGGGCTTGCGCTCTATCTTCTGCTGTCGCGGTCAGGCCCGCTCGGGGCGGCGGGACTGTTGTTCACGCCCGCCGCCATGGTGATCGCGCAGACGCTGCTCGCCACCCCGATCGTGGTGGCGCTGGTGCACCGGCCGGCGAGCCTGCTGTGGGCGGAATATGGCGATCTGGCACGGATCGACGGGCTGTCGGTCTTCCGCTGCATGGCGCTGCTGTACGCGCTGGGCCGGACCTCGCTGCTGACGGCGTTTCTCGCGGCCTTCGGGCGCGCCATCGCCGAGGTCGGTGCCATCATCATCGTCGGCGGCAACATCCGCGGCTTCACGCGCACGATGACGACCGCGATAGCGCTGGAGACCAGCAAGGGCGATCTGCCGCTGGCACTCGGGCTCGGCCTGATCCTGCTGGCGCTCAGCGTCGCGGTGTCGACCGTCGCCTTCCTGCTAGTGGGACGCGTTGGGGAAAAATAGCTGCTCGCCGCCAACCTTGTATCCGGCGATCGCCTCCTGCCCCTTCGATGACACGAGCCAGTCGATGAAGGCCTGCCCATCCTTCGCCTTCACATTCGGGTGCTTCTCGGGATTCACCAGCATGACGCCGTACTGGTTGAACAGCCGCTTGTCGCCCTCCGTCAGGATGGCGAGCTCGCCGCGATTCTTGAACGACAGCCAGGTGCCGCGGTCCGACAGAACATAGGCGTTCGACGACGACGCCATGTTCAGCGCCGGGCCCATGCCCTGGCCGATC
This sequence comes from Bradyrhizobium sp. ERR14, assembly GCF_014198235.1. Classification (NCBI taxonomy): domain Bacteria; kingdom Pseudomonadati; phylum Pseudomonadota; class Alphaproteobacteria; order Hyphomicrobiales; family Nitrobacteraceae; genus Bradyrhizobium; species Bradyrhizobium sp. ERR14. The sequence goes on from NZ_JACIHD010000002.1 coordinate 759,009, forward strand.
TCACGATACCAGCTGTCCTTGCCGGCACTGATGTCGACGCCCGCCTCCTTCCACAGCCGGAGCTCGGCCGCGTGCGTGCCGGATTTGTCGCCGCGCGAGATGAACGGTGCCTTCGCCGCGGCTATCTTGCGCAGCGCATCCGTGACGTCCTTGCCGCCGGCGATCTTCGCCGGATCGCTTTTGGGCCCGACGACGACGAAGTCGTTGTACATGACGTCGAAGCGCTTCACGCCCTGCCCTTCGGACAGGAACTTGTCTTCGGCGGCCCGGTCGTGGACGAACACCACGTCGGCATCGCCGCGCCGCCCGATATCCAGCGCCTGCCCGGTACCGACGGCAACGACCTTCACGCTGATGCCCTCGTCCTTCGAGAACAGCGGCAGCAGATGGCCGAACAGGCCCGACTGTTCCGTCGACGTGGTCGAGGCCACCGTGATGGTGCGATCCTGCGCGAACGCGATGGTGGACCAGAGCAGCACCGCTCCGATGGCGACAATCTTCCTCATGCGTCGTCCCCCACAAACAATGACGGTCCTGAATAGCCGATGGCGATGGCGACGGGAACCCCGACATTCGGCCGCAGAGAGTTGAAGCGATGGCATCAAATTGGCAGGAACGCCGATGCCGCAGGCGGATTGTCCGGAGATGTCATGTCAAGGAGAATCCCATGAAAAAGATCATTCTGGCATCCGCATGCATCATGGCGCTGGCGACCGGTAGCGCCTTCGCGCAGACACAACCGGCTCCCGGCGCCTCCGGTCAAGGCGACGTCGGCCCCTCCTCGCGCGGCCCCGCGACCAAGGGAATGACGACCGGCAAGTCGTCGAACATGCAGAACGAGGCCAGCGACAGCAAGGGCGCGCAGTCGCCATCGGCCGGCGGCACCAACACGAATAACATGGGCAGCCAGGCCGGCGGCGGCGGCGCAGGCGGCGGCAGCGGCGGCGCCGGCAAGTAGTCGGAAGAGCGAAAATCCCGGAGGGGATCATCGTCCCCTCCCACAGGCCGATAGGCGTCGATCAACGGCCGGGGCAATATCTCATCACGCTGCGGATCCCCTGCGGCTCTGGCTCCTTCATCCATCCGATGTCCCTGGCCAGCCAAAGCTTGTCGTCGCCGATGACATAGGCGAACGTCATGGTGTCGAAGCCTCTCGGATTGCGGACAGTGACCTCGCCGCAGGCCACCTCGATCGAACGGCCCTGCGGGTCGGATGCGGGACTGGTCCAGGAAATGTGGATTTCCGCATTCGGCGGGATCAAATGAGCGGCGATCTTTGGAGTGAGATCATCTGCCGAGGCAGGTGCGCAGATCAATGCGGCGAGGACCGCAGCCGGATATATCTTGCGGATCACGTCTTTTCTCCTTCGCTTTCGAAGGAAGCGTATCCATGATCGGTGCCGCAGCTCTGTGGGAGCGGTCACATTGGCAGTCGGTGCGCGGCGGCCTGGTGACAACCGCAGTTTCTCGATGATGCCTGACACATCATGCAGCGGCCGGCGCGCCCGATGCTTGGATGTTCTGCAATTGGTCCCGCCCACATTGACAGGGGTGTGACGGCCGGGGCAGTTTTTCACATTGCTGGCGAATCAGCGATTGCCTCAAGCCGAGGACCTCTTGGACAACTCCCAGTGCTTTCGAGACTGATATCGTTGCTGCGCCGCATCCCCGCGGTGAAATGGGCGTTCACCCGGCTTCGGCCCTTGCCGCAGGGCGGCAGCATCGACGGTGCGGCGGTCGTCGCGGAACAGCCCGTCATCGTTACTGACAGTGCTGACGCTCTTCCGGCTCTCGACACCGGCATCGGCACTGATCCACTGCGCAGCGACGCCGCGGTCGCGGAGGACGACACCGCCCGCCCTGTCATCGCGGAAGCAGCAGCCGATATCGCCGGCAGCGACGAGTCCCTGCAGCAGTCGCCGACAGAGGTCGAGCCGGTCGTCGTGGCAGAGGTCTTGGCCTCGGACGAGGTCATCAGCGAAACGGTCGATGGTTCCAAACCAGTCGATGTTCCTGAACCCGTCATCGACAATGATCCGCCTGTAGAGGTCTCGACGAAGCTCGAGTCCGTCGCCACGGAAGCGGTAGCGGCCATCGACATCGAGGACGAGCCGGCCAAAGCCGCTAAGCCCGTCATCAGCAGCGATCCATCTCCCGAGCTCGCGGCCGACGTTGAGCCTGATGTCGTGGAGGAGACCTCGTCCAATCTCAAGGTCGTTTCAGTTGAGGTCGCTTCGGTCGAGGTCGCTTCGGTTGACGCTCCCGCTCTCGTCGTTGCCGACGATCCCTCCATTGTTGCCGCCGTGGATGTCGAGCCTGTTGTAGACGACACCCAGGTCACGCTTGCCGATCCCGACGTCTCGGCGGAGCCTGTCGCTGAAGACAGCATCGACAGCGATCCCACCTGCGACACCGCGGTGGCGATCGAACCGATCGCTGCAAGCGATCCTGCCCCCCTCGCCGCGGAGGACTCTTCCGCCGACGCCATCTTGGTCACGCATGATGAGCGGGCTCCGGCTCTCGCAGCTCCCACTGAGGAGATTCGCAGTGCGCCGAAACTTCGCGCGAAAGCAACGGAACCTGCCGATCGCGCCGCGCTGATCCGGCAGCGCTGGGCCGAAAGCGGAATCAGGATGTGGAACCCCCGCCTTCACGGCACCGGCGAAGCCACGCTGAACATCCAGGGCAGCGTCGGGCTGCTGCCGCCTGCACCCGGCGAGACGATGCCGCGCTACGACAAGCTGGAATTCAAGATGCTCGGCGGACAGATCGTCTGTGAGGGCGTCATCGTCGAGGCCCCCGCGCAGGCGAGCCACCGCAGCTTCACCCGGCTCGCCGAGCCAGGGAAGCTCGACCGGATTCGCGAACCGGTGCGGGAACGCCAGGCCGCTCTGGCCTGATCCTTTCCACTGCAAGCGCCGTCACGTTTGTGCTACGCTGAGGTTTCCCGAACATGGGAGATCGCATGCCTGCAAAGCTGTTGCGACTGATCGTGATCGCCGCCGTCTGCGTCTCGCAAGGAGCCTTCGCGGCGTCCAGCAAGCGGCCTCACCACACGCCCGCCACCGATCCAGCCGCGCCCTCCAAGGCGGACCGGCTCTCCTCCTCGCGCGGCGAGACCATCCTCAACACGCCCGGCCAGACCACCGTGCTGACGCGAGAAGTCCTCGACGACATGAACGCGAGGAGCCTCCGCGATGCCATGCGCTCGACCGCCGGCGTCACGGTCGGACGCTAGAGCGGAATGGCATTAGGCTGAATCGTTTCCCGCGGCGGCTCGTTCACCGCTCCCGCTTGCGGGAGAGGTCGGCGAGTTCCGGGCGATGCAAAGCATCGTTGCGCCGAAGCGCATGGTTAGCAGAACGTAGCGGCGGCTTTTGCAGGACTTCGCCGCCGATATGCCTACTGACGCGGCCCCGTATCGTTAACACGGCCTCACCATTGCACGCGTCCGGAAATTCTGCGGTAGCGTGCAACCCTGTGCTGGTCTTTCGCGCAGGACCCGATCTAACGCGCCCTTTACCCACGCTATGCAAGATCGCCGGCAATTTCAGGGATCCGGGGCTCGTATTTCAATGCCTGTTGCCGATTTGAAGTCTCACTTCGCCGCCGCAATGCGGCTGTTTCGCGTGCCCGCCGACAATCCCGAGCTGACGCGCGCGCAGTTCGACGCCTTCTCCAAGCAGATCCCGCTGCTCTACTTCATCCTGATCACCAACACGATCGCGGTCGCATATACCTATGTGCCGCTGGCGCCGGCCTCGCTCAGCATGATCGTGCCGGGCGCGTTGGTCGCGGTGGCGGGTTATCGGACCTTCTGGTGGCTGCGGCAGCGCCACCTCGTCCGCAGCGACGCCGACATCCTGCGCAATCTGCGTCTCACCAACTGGATCGCGGCCCCGATCGCGGCGGGCTTCACCATCTGGTCGTTCGCCCTCTATCCCTACGGCGATCCCTTTGCCAAGAGCCAGGTCGCTTTCTACATGGCGGTGACCGTGATCGGCTGCATCTTCTCGCTGATGCATCTGCGTTCGGCCGCACTGATCGTGACTCTCGTCGTCGACGTGCCCTACGTCGTGTTCTACTTCGCCACCGGCGAGCCGACGCTGGAGGCGATGGCCGTCAACAATCTGCTTGTCACCGGCGCGATGGTGACGGTGCTGACCATCTACTACCGGGACTTCGCCGATCTCGTCGCCAGCCGCAAGTCACTGCTGGCACAGCAGGCGGCGACCCAGGCGCTCTCGGACGAGAACTTCCGCCTCGCCAATCTCGATTCCCTCACCGAGCTGCCGAACCGCCGCCGCTTCTTCGCCGAGCTGTCGAGCGCCTTTGCCGACGCCGAGCGAAGGAACGTTCGCGTCGCGGTCGGCATCATCGACCTCGACGGCTTCAAGCCGATCAACGACAATTACGGCCACAGCGTTGGCGACCGCGTGCTGATCGAGGCGGGCCGCCGCATCCGCGAGATCTGCGAGGGCTTCGGCCCGCAACGCGTGGAATTCGCCCGGCTCGGCGGCGACGAGTTTGGCCTCGTCGTCTGTGGTGACCCCGACGATGCCGATCTGGCACGGCTTGGCGAACGCATCGGCGGGCAGGTCAAGCTGCCTTACCAGCTCGACACCGCGCACACCGGGTTGTCCTGCTCGATCGGGTTTGCGCTGTTTCCGGACTCCGCGACGACGTCGGAAGCTCTCTATGAATGTGCCGACTATTCGCTTTATCACGCCAAGCGCCATCAGCGCGGCCGCACCGTAATCTTCTCGGGCGAGCTCGAAGCCGAGATCCGCAGCCGCGGCGTGATCGAGAATTTGTTGCGCACCTCCGATTTTGGCGCCGAGATGGAGCTGGTGTTCCAGCCGATCGTCGATGCCATGAGCGAGCACACTGCGGGCTTCGAGACGCTGGCGCGCTGGCACAGCCCCCGTCTCGGCTGGGTGTCCCCTGCCGACTTCATCCCTGCCGCCGAGCGCATCGGCCTGATCCGGCCACTGACGCAGACGCTGCTGGCGCGTGCACTCGCGACCGCCAAGACCTGGCCCGACGACATCCGCCTGTCGTTCAACCTGTCCGCTCACGACGTCTGCGCTGCCGAAGGCATCCTGCCGCTGATCTCCATCATCGAGAAAAGCGGTCTGTCGCCACGACGGATCGATTTCGAGATCACCGAGACCGCCGTCACCTTCGATTTCGTGCGCGCGCAGCAGTCGGTCGCGACGCTGAAGGCAATGGGCTGCGGCATTTCGCTGGACGATTTCGGCACGGGCTATTCGTCGCTGAGCCACGTGCACCGGCTGCCGCTCGACAAGATCAAGGTCGACCGCAGCTTCGTCGCCGACATCAACGAAAATCCGGTCAGTCACAAGATCATCAAGTCGCTGACGGGCCTCTGCGACGACATGGAGATCGCCTGCGTCGTCGAAGGTGTCGAGACCCGCGCCCAGCTCGATACCTTGCGCCGGCTCGGCTGCGACTTCATCCAGGGCTATTATTTCGCAAAACCCATGTCGGGCGATGCGATCCGCGACTATCTGGCGAACGAACGCCAGCGCCTCGACGGCGCCAAGGTCGTGGCCTGAGACCGCTCACACCGCGCAGTAGCGTTCCTGGATGTCCTTGTCCGCCAGCAGCGCCGCCGCGCTGCTTTGATGCACGACCTCGCCCTGGTCGATTATCACGGCGCGGTCGGCCAATCGAAGAGCCCATTCGACGTTCTGCTCGACCAGCAGCAGTGTCTTGCCCTCGTCGCGCAGGCGGCGGAACAGCACGCCCATCTCCTCGACGAGGACGGGCATGATGCCCTCCGAGGGTTCATCCAGCAGGATCATCTTGGGCTTGCCGATCAGCGCGCGCGCGATCGCCAGCATCTGCTGCTCGCCGCCGGAGAGCGTCACGCCCTCCTGGTCGAGGCGCTCCTTCAGGCGCGGAAAGGTTTCGGCGATCTCGTCGATCGCCGTCCGCTCCTCGATGTCGCTGCCGGCCGCGACCAGGCCGAGCCGGAGATTCTCGCGAACCGACAGCCCGGGAACGATGCGCCGCTCCTCGGGCACGTAGGCCAGGCCAAGGTGGAAGCGCTGATGGGCGCGCAATGGCAGGAGCTCCCTGCCCGCAAAGCGCACGCGGCCGGTCGCCTTCGGCATCAGGCCCATCATGGTTCGCAAGGTCGTGGTCTTGCCGGCGCCGTTGCGGCCGACGAGGGCAACCACCTCGCCCTCCTTCACGTGCAGGGAGATGCCGTGGAGGATGTGGCTCGCCCCATACCAGGCGTGGAGATCTTCGATTTCGAGCAGCGCGGTTTCAGCCATAACCTTCACTCTGTCCGAGATAGACCCGGCGGACCTCCGGATTGCTCCTGATCTCGTCGGGCGCGCCGTCGGCGAGCAGGCGGCCATGATGCAGCACCACGACGCGCTTGGACAGGCCCAGCACCATCTTCATCTTGTGCTCCACCAGAAGCACGGTGCGCCTGTCGGCAAGCCGCTCCAGCAGCGCGACCATATCCTTGGTCTCTTCCGGTCCCATGCCGGCGGTCGGCTCGTCGAGCAGCAGCAACTCGGGCTCGGAGACCAGCGCGATCGCGATCTCCAGCGCGCGCTGCTGGCCATGCGAGAGGAATTTTGCAAATTCGCTTCGCTTGCCGAGAAGCCCCACCGCGTCGAGTGCCGCATCAGCACGCGCATGCAATTCGGTCAGCCGAGCGCGGTTGCGCCAGATGTCGTAGCTCACAGCCAGCGCCTGGGCCGCGACGCGGACGTTCTCATGCACTGACAGGTCCGGAAAGATGTTGGTGATCTGGTAGGAGCGCGAAATGCCCTGGTGCACGAAGCGGTGCTGCGGCAAGCCGTTCAGCTCGCGTCCGCGGAAGTGCAGCTTGCCGGACGTCGGCGTCAATACACCGGAGAGGATGTTGAAGAACGTGCTCTTGCCGGCCCCGTTCGGCCCGATAATCGAGGTCAGCTGCCCCGCCGCAAAGGACAAGGTAATATCCTCGAGCGCGACGAAGCCGCCGAAGCGCTTGCCGATTCCCTCGGCGCGAAGCAGCTCGCCGCTCATCGCCGCGCCTTTCCGGTACCGAGGACGTCCAGCAGCGTTCCCCAGATGCCCTTGGGCAGGAACAGCACGAACAGCACGAAGATCGCGCCGACGAAAATCTGCCAATGCGGCGTCCACAGCGAGATGACGTCCTCCAGGATCAGGAAGCTCGCCGCGCCGACGAAGGGTCCGAAGAAGCTACGGGCGCCGCCGAGCAGCACCATCATCACGATCATGCCCGAGGTCTGGTAGTGCAGGATGTCGAGCGGCACGATCGACAGATGCAGCGCCAGCATGCAGCCGCCGAGCGAGGAGATCGCGCCCGACAGCATGAACACGACCAGCTTGCTGCGTTCGACATCGTAGCCGCAGGCCCGCGCCCGCTGCTCATTCTCGCGGATCGCCTCGATGACGGCCCCGAACGGCGAGTTCAGGATGCGCGATTGGAACCACATCGCCAGCGCCGCAAAGGCCATCAGCACGTAGTATTTGTTGACGGGGTCGAGAAAATTGACCTGGAGGCCGAACAGGCTGATGCGGTCGACGGTGAAGCCGCGCAGGCCGTTCTCGCCGCCGGTGAAGGACGAGGCCTGGAGCGCGACGTAATAGACGAGCTGCGCCAGCGCGAGCGTGACCATGGAGAAATAGATGCCGCGGGTGCGCGTCGAGATGATTCCGATCACGGCCGCAAGGCAGGTGCTGAGACCCACGGCGATCGCGACCGCGGCAAACCACGGCACGCCGTAACGCCCGATCGCAATGCCGGTGAAGTAGGCCCCCGCACCGAAGAACGCGGCCTGGCCGAATGACAGCAGCCCGGTGTAGCCAAACAGCAGATTATAGCCCATCACCACGACGCCGTAGATCAGGACGTTGACGGCCAGCGCCTTGGACGGCAGCAGCCAGGGCAATATGGCCAGCACGGCGATAGAGAGCAGCACGCGGTGGTCGAGAAGCCGGCCGAGCCCGCCCGGCGCAGGCTTGGCGAGAGCCTCGCCGCTCGAAGGGGGCGTCACGCCGTCCTCCCTCTCACACCGAACAGGCCTTGCGGGCGGATCAGCAGCACCACCGCCATCAGCGCGAACATCACGATGGTCGCCATTTCAGGCGCGAACAGCGCCACCAAGCTGATGGAAATGCCGACCATGAGGCCGGCCACGACCGCGCCGACGATCGAGCCGAGGCCGCCGATCACGGTGACGACGAACGCTTCCGCGAGCACCAGCGAGCCCATCTCCGGATTGACGCTGCGCATGGGCCCGGCGAGCACGCCGCCGAGGGCGGCAAGCCCGACGCCGAGCCCGAAGATCGCGAGCCACACCCTGCCGATGTCGACGCCGAGCACCTGCATGATGGTGGGATCGCGCGCGCCGGCACGGACGATCAGGCCGACTCGTGTCTTCTCCAGCGTCAGCCAGAGTGCCAGCAGCACCACGGCCACCAGCACGATGACGAACAGGCGGTAGCGCGGGAAGAAGCCGATGCCGAGATCGAGCACGCCGATCAGCTGCGGCGGGGTCGGGAATGGAATGCCGTCGCTGCCGAACACGATGCGCACCCCCTCGACCAGGACATAGCTTAGGCCGAAGGTGAGCAGCAGCGGATCGTCGATCGAGCGCCCATACAGCCTGCGGATCAGCACGAACTCGATCAGCATGCCGAACGCGCCGATCAAGATGGGCGCAAGCAGCAGCCCCCACCAGAAGCTTCCGGTGAGCGAGGCCAGATACAGCCCCGCATAGGCCCCGATCATGAACAGCGCACCATGGGCGAAATTGACCACCCCGAGCATGCCGAACACGATCGTCAGTCCAAGCGCAGTAATCACCAGGACCGCCCCAAGGGCGATCCCGGAGAGAAGCTGCATGATGATCAGCGACAGGTCCATCGTCACAAGTCTTAGGTCGCGTGGCCGAGCTCGCTGCAGCTGCGCAGCATGTCGTCCGAGCCGGTGTCGTTGGCGAGAATGGCGAACAGATCGTTGTCGCCCGCCATGGCGGACTTCTTCTTGGACTCCAGCACCAGCACCGACTGCACCGACTGATGGTCGCATTTGCGGTAGTGCTGCGGTCCCTTGGTCAGATCATATTGCAGCTTCTCCAGCGCATCGACCACCTTGTCGGTGTCGGTGCCGCCGGCGGCCTGCATGGCGGCCAGCAAGGATCCGACGCCGGAATAGCCGTAGGCGCCGTAATCGGTCGGGATCGCACCGCCATTGGCGGCCTTGAACGCCGTGTTGAACGCGGCTGCCGATTTGCTCTGCGCTTCCAGGCCCCAATAATAATTGGCGCCGCCGACCACGCCCTCGAACACGTCGGGGCCGACCGCGAGGCGCTGGTTGTGCAGGATGACGGGGACGACGATCTTCATCTGCTGCTTCACGCCGAAATCCACCGCCTGCTTGATCGCATTGGCCTGGTCGCGCCCGAAATTGGAGATGCAGAGCACGTCCGGCCGCATCGACATCAGGCGCGGCATGAAGGTGGAATAGTCGGCGGCACCGAACGGATGCAGGATCTCCCCGACATTGTCCGCGCCGATCGCGGCCTGCGCGCGCTTGAAGCCGCGCAGCATCTCGTGGCCGTAGGCATAGTCGGCGACGAGATGGGCGACCTTCATGCCCTTCTTCAGGGTCTGCCGCGCCACCGCTGCGGTCGTCATGTGCGGATTGAGCGCTTCGTGGAAGGTGTATTTGCTGAAATCCTTGGCTTCGTTGATCGTGTCGGACTGGCTGATCGAGACGTAGATCACGCCGCGGGCACGCGTGACCTCGTTGACCGCGAGCTGCACGGCGCTGGAGAGGGCGCCGACCACGGCATGAACCTTGTCCTTCTCGATCAGCTCGAGCGTACGCGTCGCAGCCTCGCCGGCATTGAGCTTGTCGTCGCGCACCAGCAGCTCGACCTTGCGGCCGCCAATGCCGCCCTTGTCGTTGACGAGCTTGACCGCAAGCTCGGCGCATTTGACCTGATCGCGCGCTTCCGCCGCGAAGGGGCCGGTCAGCGGCGTCGGAAAGCCGATGCGGATCGTCTCATCGGCCGCGCGGCCGATCCGGGGCATGGCGAGCAGCGCCGCGCTTGCCGAAAGGCCGGCGAGCGCGGTGCGGCGGGATATTTTCGGGGTCGAACCGGATTTGGGCATGATTTCCTCCAATCGTCTTTTTTCTAGAAACGCTTCAGGGCTTTCAGGACTTTTGTCGGCGTGATCGGGATCGAATTGATCGTGGCGCCGAACGGCGCGAGCGCGTCGTTCACGGCGTTGAGCACGCAGGCGGATGCGGCCGCCGTGCCGGCTTCGCCGACGCCCTTGGCGCCGAGCTCTGTGTCCGCGGTCGGCGTCTCGACATGGCCGATGACGATGTCGGGCATCTCCATCGGCATCGGAACGAGGTAATCGGCCAGCGAGCCGTTCATGAGCTGGCCGGTCTCGCTGTAACGGCATTCCTCGAACAGCGCCGCGCCCAGCCCCTGCACGATACCGCCGCGAAGCTGTTCGTCCACCAGCATCGGATTGATGACGCGGCCGCAATCCTCGACGATGAAATGCTTCAGGAGCCTGATGAAACCGGTCTCCACATCGACCTCCAGCGAGGAGCCCTGGATGCCGTTGGTGAAGGCGAAGGGATAGCCCTGCGGCGCGAAGTGATGGCTCACGGTGAGCTGCGCCTGCGTGCCCGGCGGCAGCGTGTCGGAGCGGAAATAGGCGATGCGTGCGATCTCGGCAATCGGCAGGCGCGGCTTGCGCGTCACGGCGTCTACGATTTCGCCATCGACGATGTCGAGGGCCGACGGTTGCTCCTGCAGAATGAGCGCGGCAATCTCCAGGATGTTGCGCTTGAGCGCGCGCGTGGCCTGCAGCGCGGTCTCGCCGCCGATGCCGGCGCCGCGGCAAGCCCAGGTCGCACCGCCATGCGGCGTCACCTCGGTATCCCCGGTGATGACCTTGACGCGCTCCTGCGCCAGGCCGAGCTGGTCGGCCACGATCTGGCTGATGATCGCCTCGGTGCCCTGCCCCTGCTCGGTGACCGAGATCAGGCAGCGCACCTCCCCCGAGGGCGTCAGGCTGAGGATCGCGCCGTCCTGCGAGGAAATGCGCGCACCGCCGACGCCGTAGAACGCCGGGCTGGGATTGGTGATCTCGACGAAGGCCGCGATGCCGATGCCGCGATAGATGCCGCGCTTGCGCAAGTCGGCCTGCTCGGCACGAAGTGCGTCATAGCCCATCATTTCGTGCAGGCGCTTCAGGCAGGCCTGATGCGACAGCGCCTCGAAGCGGTAGCCGGTCGGCGAGGTCTGCGGATAGGCATCGTCGGGGATGACGTTCTGCGCCCGGATGGCGAAGGGATCGAGACCGAGCTTGCTTGCTGCCATGTCGACGAGACGCTCGGTCACCGCGCAGGCGATGGGATGGCCAACGGCGCGGTACTGGCTGGTCTGCACCTTGTTCTGGAAGATCACCTCCAGCGTGGCTCGGTAATTTTTGAAGCGATAGGGCGCGCCGATCAGGCGGATGACTTGGTTGCCCTCGACGACGCTGGTGCGCGGATAGGTCGAGAACGCCCCGATCGCGGTCAGGTCCAGAACATCCATCGCCACGATCTCGCCCTTGGCATCCAGCGCCATCCGGGCGCGGACGCGATGGTCGCGGGCGTGGATGTCGGAGACGAAGGACTCCATCCGGTCGGCGACGTATTTCACCGGCCGGCCAAGCAGGATCGAGAGACCGACCACCGCCATGTCCTCGTGATAGACATGCAGCTTCATGCCGAAGGAGCCGCCGATGTCGGTCGCGATGACGCGGACGCGGGCTTCCGGAATGTTGTAGTGCCGCGAATAGAGGTCCTGAAACTGATACGGGGTCTGCGTGCCGTGATGCACGGTGAGCATGCCCGCGGATGGATCGTAGTCGGCGACGATGGCGCGCGGCTCCAGCGTCACCGCCGTGTGGCGGCCGAAGGAGAACTCCTCCTCCACCACATGGGCCGCATGCGCAAAGGCGTCATCAACGACGCCGCTGTCGAGCTGGCTGCGGAAGCAGGTGTTGTTGGCACTGCCCGGATTGACCAGCGGACCGTCCGCCTTACGTGCGCAGTCGATGTCAACGACGACGGGAAGGTCCTCGTAGTCCACCTCGATCAGCTCCAGCGCATCTTCAGCAATCGCCCGGCTCTCGGCAACGACGGCGACCACCGCCTGTCCGGCCCAGACCACGCGATCGAGCGGCAGCGGCAATTGCGGCGCGGAGGTCATGCCCTTGAAATGATCGAGCGTGCCGGTCCAGGGCGTGCAGATTTTTGCGAGATCAGCGCCCGTGGCGACGAGATGTACGCCCTCTAGCGCACTGGCCTCGTCGATCTTGATCGAGACGATTTTCGCGTGCGCATGCGGGCTACGCAGGAATGCGGCGTAGAGCATGCGCGGCAGCTTGAGATCGCTGACGTAACGTCCCCGCCCGGCGAGCAGCCGCTTGGCGTTGGGCCGCGGCAGCGCACGGCCGATATAGGAGTTCGGGCGATCGAGCGAGGTCAGCGGCGCGCTCATGTCGCGCCTCCATTCTCACTATGCGCTTTGGCCACGGCGTCGACGGCGTCGACGATCGCCTCGTAGCCGGTGCAGCGGCAGTAATTGCCCGACAGCGCGTCGCGGATATCCTCGCGGCTCGGCTGCGCCGTTTGCGAGAGCAGCTCGTGGGCGTTGATCAACATGCCCGGCGTGCAAAAGCCGCACTGCAACGCATTGCGGCGATGGAATTCGGCCTGGAGATCGGCGAGCAGACCGCTCTCGCTGAGCCCCTCGATGGTGTCGATCCTGCCGCCATCAGCCTGCACCGCGAAGATCAGGCAGGAATGCACGGCGCGGCCGTCGAGCTGCACCAGGCACGCGCCGCAGGCGCCCATCTCGCAGCCGGCATGCGTGCCCGTCAGCTCGAGCTTGTCGCGCAGGCAATCGACCAGCGTGTCGCGCGGCGCGACCTCGCAGGCGACCTTGCGCCCGTTGACGACGAAGCGGACCCGCACCGTCTCGTCGGCCTCGCTCAGCAGACTATCGTCGAAGCCGCTCATGCGCCCTCACCGAGGCGTCCGAGCAGGCGGCCAAGCAACACGCGAGCGAGATGCAGCCGCATCGCGGGCGGCACTTCGTCGCCCTCGGGCGGCGCGAGATCGCCTTCGAGCGCGCCTTGCGCGGCAGCGATGCGTTCTGCATCCAACCTCGCGCCGATCAAGGTGGCTTCGACCCCCTTCACCCGCGTCGGCGTATTGCCAACGGAGAAGAATGAGATGCGGATGTCGTCAATGCGCTCACCGGTGCAGGTCGCAAGCATACCGCAACCAACCAGCGCGTAATCCCCACGCCGCCGCGCCAGCTCGTCGAACGCAAAGCGCTGATCCGCCCTGAACAGCGGAACGTAGACCGCGGTGATCAGCTCGCCGGGCTCGAGCGCCGTCTCGAACAGGTCGATGAAGAAATCATCAGCCTTCACGCGTCGGCGGCCTGAGAGGCCGGCGATCTCGATCTCGGCATCCAGCGCCAAGGTCATCGCCGGAAATTCGGAAGCCGGATCCGCGAGCGCGACACTGCCGCCGAAGGTGCCGCGGTTGCGGATCGCGGGATGGGCGACGAACGGTGCCGCGGCGTGCAGCAGCGGCGCGAACTCGGCAATCAACGGCTCGCTCAGCATCTCGCAATGGCGCGTCAGCGCACCGATGCGCAAGCTGTCGCCTTCGCGCCTGACGCCGCGCAGCTCGCCGATGTGGGTGATGTCGATCAAAAGCCGCGGCGCCTGCAGCCGCAACGACAGCGCCGGCACCAGGCTCTGGCCGCCGGCGATGAAACGCGCATCGTCCCCGGCGCGTGCGTGAGCATCCAGCGCCTGGTCGATCGTCGCAGCCCGAAAATAGCTGAAAGCCTTCGCCTTCACTGCCGTTTCCCCGAGATCCATCGGCTCATCAGCCGGGATGCCAGATTTGTAACCATCTGGTCTCAAAATCCTGACACGCCTCCCAAGGCCGGTCAACAGGAAATGACCATTTGGTCACAAAAGCGCCTTGGGCTATGAAGGTAGTGGCACGTTGATTCAGCGACGAGATGGCCCGAAAAGCGCAGAAAACTTTGAGGCGACCGGTCCGCAAGCGGATTGAGACAGGCAGCAAGCCCGCGCCAAAGCGTCGCAACATGCGCGCGGCCGACCGCGAGCGCGCGATCGTGGACGAGGCCATCCGCTTCTTTGCCGAGCGCGGCTTCGAAGGCCAAACCCGCGAGCTCGCCAAGCGCATGGGCATCACGCATTCGGCGATCTACCGTCACTTCCCCAGCAAGGAAGCGCTGATCGAGCGGGTCTACCAGGAGGTCTATCTCAGCCGCTGGTCGCCCGATTGGGGACCGATGGTCCGCGACCGTTCGCTGTCGCTGGAAGCGAGGCTCACGCGCTTCTATCTCGACTATGTCGAGCGCGTATTCGAATATAATTGGGTGCGGATCTTCGTGTTCTCTGGCATGAAGTCGTTCGGCATCACCAGCCGCTATCTCGACATCGTCCGCCGCGAGATCATCGAGCCGGCCGCGGCCGAGCTGCGCTTTGAGCTCAAACTGCCCGACTCAAAAGCTCACTCATTGAGCGAGCGCGAGACCGAGCTGTTCTGGGGCCTGCACGGCCGCATCTTCTATCTCGCCATCCGCAAGTTCATCTACGAGACGCCGATCCCGCCAGATCTCGACGCCATCGTCCGCGACGCCGTCCAGACCTTCATGGACGGCGCGAAGACGACGATGCCGAAGCTCTTGGTCAGCGGCTGAATCGGCGACGCTGCCCCGAAGGAGGTGCGCTCCCTCTCCTGCTTGCGGGGAAGGGCTGGGGTGGGGGTGCCTCCGCAGAGAGACTCCCTGATTGGAGAGAGCCCCCACCCGGCGCTCCGCGCCGACCTCCCCCGCAAGCGGGAGAGGTTGATCGAGCCCGCGGCTAGCTACTTCGCTAGGCTCGGCAGATCGAGCCCCTTCTCGCGGGCGCAGTCGATCGCGGTCTCGTAGCCCGCGTCGGCATGGCGCATGACGCCGCTGGCGGGATCGTTCCAGAGCACGCGCTCGATCCGCTTGGCCGCTGCCGGCGTGCCGTCGGCGACGATCACCATGCCGGCGTGCTGGGAATAGCCGATGCCGACACCGCCACCATGGTGCAGCGACACCCAGGTCGCGCCGCTGGCGCAATTGAGCAGCGCGTTCAGCAGTGGCCAGTCGGACACCGCGTCCGAGCCGTCCTTCATCGCTTCAGTCTCGCGGTTCGGGCTCGCCACCGAGCCGCTGTCGAGATGATCGCGGCCGATCACGATCGGCGCCTTGAGCTCACCGCGCGCCACCATCTCGTTGAAGGCAAGGCCGAGTCGGTCGCGATCGCCGAGGCCGACCCAGCAGATCCGCGCCGGCAGGCCCTGGAACTTGATGCGCTCCTTGGCCATGTCGAGCCAGTTATGCAGATGCTTGTCATCAGGCATCAGCTCCTTGACCTTGGCGTCGGTCTTGAAGATGTCCTCGGGATCGCCCGACAGCGCGGCCCAGCGGAACGGCCCGACGCCGCGGCAGAACAGGGGGCGGATATAGGCGGGGACGAAGCCCGGGAAATCGAAGGCGTTCTTCAGGCCCATGTCCTGCGCCATCTGGCGAATGTTGTTGCCGTAGTCGAGCGTCGGAATGCCCTGCGCATGGAAATCCAGCATGGCCTGGACGTGCTCGAGCATCGACGTCTTCGACGCGCGCTCCACCCCCTTCGGATCGGAGCCGCGCTTGGCTTCCCACTCGGCTAGCGTCCAGCCCTTCGGCAAATAGCCATTGACCGGATCGTGCGCGCTGGTCTGGTCGGTGACGACATCCGGCTTGACGCCACGGCGCACGAGCTCCGGGAAAATCTCGGCGGCATTGCCGAGCAGGCCGACCGAGACCGCCTTCTTCGTCTTGGCGGCATCTTCCATGATCGCCAGCGCTTCGTCGAGCGTTGCCGCCTGGCGATCGAGATAGCCGGTACGCAAGCGCATCTCGATGCGGCTCGGCTGGCATTCGACCGCGAGCATGGAAGCGCCGGCCATGGTCGCGGCCAGCGGCTGCGCACCGCCCATGCCCCCCAAGCCGGCGGTGAGAATCCATTTGCCGGCAAGGCTGCCGCCATAATGGCGACGACCGACCTCGACGAAGGTCTCGTAGGTGCCCTGCACGATGCCCTGGCTGCCGATATAGATCCAGGAGCCGGCCGTCATCTGGCCGTACATCATCAGGCCCTGGCGATCGAGCTCGTTGAAATGGTCGAGCGTTGCCCAATGCGGCACGATGTTGGAGTTCGCGATCAGCACGCGCGGTGCATCCGCATGGGTGCGGAACACGCCGACCGGCTTGCCGGACTGGACCAGCAGCGTCTGGTCGCCTTCGAGCTTGCGCAAGGCGGCAACGATCCGGTCAAAGCTGTCCCAGTCGCGCGCGGCGCGGCCGATGCCGCCATAGACGACGAGCTCGCTCGGGCGCTCCGCGACGTCAGGATCGAGGTTGTTCATCAGCATGCGCAGCGGCGCTTCGGTCAGCCAGCTCTTGGCGCTGATGTCGCTGCCGCGGGGGGCGCGGATGGTGCGGTCGTTGTCCAGTCGGCGGTTCATGCGGACCTCTTAATCAAGTCTCGGAAACGGATCGGATGGAAGCGCAGTGATCGCGATGGCCGGCAACGCATCCGCATCGATCAGTGCAGCGGCCTTGGCCAGATCGCCGGCCATGTAGCGGTCCGCACCGAGCGCCGGCACCTGCTCGCGCAACGCGGCGATGACCGCAACGAGCGGAGCACTGGTCGCATGCGGCGCGCGCAGCGTGATGCCCTGGGCAGCGACCAGCAGCTCGATGCCGAGGATGGCGGCGAGATTGTCGGCCATGTCGGACAGTCGCCGCGCGGCATGCGCGGCCATCGAGACGTGGTCTTCCTGATTGGCGCTGGTCGGCGTCGAGTCGATCGAGCAGGCCGCCGCGCGCTGCTTGTTCTCGGCATAGAGCGCGGCCGCCGTCACCTCGGCGATCATGAAGCCGGAGTTGAGGCCGGGATCGGGGGTCAGGAACGGCGGCAGGCCGAAATTCAGCGCCGGATCGACCAGCGTCGCAATGCGCCGCTCGCTGATCGCGCCGATCTCCGACAGGGCCAGCGCGAGCGCGTCGGCGGCAAATGCCACCGGCTCGGCGTGGAAATTGCCGCCGGAGACGATCTCGCCGGTCTCGACCAGCACCAGTGGATTGTCGGTGACCGCGTTGGCTTCGACGATCAATGTGCGCGCGGCCTGCGTGATCAGGTCGAGCGCTGCGCCCGCGACCTGCGGCTGGCAGCGCAGGCAATAGGGATCCTGCACGCGCTCGTCGCCTTCGAGATGCGACAGGCGGATGTCGCTGCCATCCAGCAGCGCGATAAGCGTCGCGGCTGCGGCGATCTGCCCGGCGTGACCGCGCAGTGCCTGGATTTCGGGACGGAACGGCGCCGTCGAGGCCATCGCGGCGTCGACCGACAGCGCCCCGGTCACGAGCGCCGCACGCGCCAGGCGAAACGCGCGCAGCACGCCGGCAATAGCGTAAGCGGTCGAGAACTGCGTGCCGTTGATCAGCGCGAGCCCCTCCTTGGGGCCGAGCGTCAATGGCGCGAGGCCGGCAGCCGTCAACGCCTCGCTACCGGACACGGTTTTCCCGTCAACGATCGCCTGCCCTTCGCCGATCATCACCGCTGTCATATGCGCGAGCGGCGCAAGATCGCCGGAGGCGCCGACCGAGCCCTGCTGCGGCACCAGCGGAGTGACACTCCGTGCCAGCATGGCCTGCAACTGCTCGATCACCGCGCGGCGCACGCCGGAAGCGCCGCGCCCGAGCGAGACGATCTTCAGCGCCATCATCAGCCGAACGATCGGCTCGGGCGTGGCTGGGCCGACGCCGCAGCAATGCGAGACGATGAGGTTGCGCTGGAGCAACGCGGTCTGGTCGGACGGAATGCGCTTCGAGGCCAGCTTTCCGAAGCCGGTGTTGATGCCATAGACGGGCACGTCGGCGTGCGCGGCCTTCGCGACGATTTCCGCAGCCGCTTCCACGCGTGGCCAGAACGACGGATCGAGCACGACGGATGCGCCTTCCAGCACGCGCGCGAGATCGTCGAGGCTGACCGCTCCCGGCTTGACGATGATCGCGGTGCCCTGCTCCGTCACTGGCCCCTCCAGACCCGGCGATGCAGCGGATTGAAGCCGATGCGATAAACAAGCTCGGCGGGACGCTCGATGTCCCAGATCGCGAGGTCGCACCATTTTCCGGCTTCCAACGTGCCGGTTTCATCGAGCACGCCCAAGGCACGCGCGCCCTCGCGGGTGATTCCGGCGAGGCATTCGGCGACGGTCATCCGGAACAGGGTCGCGCCCATGTTCATCGTGAGCAGAAGCGAGGTCAGCGGTGAGCTGCCGGGATTGCAATCGGTCGCGAGCGCCATGGAAACGCCGTGGGTACGGAACGCCTCAACCGGCGGCTTCTGCGTCTCGCGGATGAAGTAGAATGCGCCAGGCAGCAGCACGGCCACCGTACCGGCCTTCGCCATCGCGGCGGCGCCCGCTTCATCCGTGTGCTCGAGATGATCCGCCGACAGCGCCGAGAATCTTGCAGCGAGCGCCGCACCGCCGAGGTTCGACAACTGATCGGCATGGAGCTTGACCGGCAGCCCGAGCCCCCTCGCCGTCTCGAACACCTGCGCGGTCTGCTCCGCCGAAAAGGCGATGCCTTCCATGAAGGCGTCGACAGCGTCGGCGAGGCCCGCCTTTGCAACAGCGGGCAGCATCTCGTTGCAGACCAGATCGATATAGCGATCCTTGTCCCCGTCCGCTTCCACCGGCAGGGCGTGCGCCCCGAGGAAGGAGTTGCGGATGGCAACCGGCCGCTGGCGGCTGATGCTGCGCGCGGCCGCGAGCTGGCGCATCTCGGTTTCGGTGTCGAGGCCATAGCCCGACTTGATCTCGACCGTGGTCGCGCCCTCACCGATCAGCGCATCGAGCCGCGGCAGCGCGCTCGCGACGAGATCAGCTTCGCTCGCCTTGCGCGTCGCCGCCACCGTCGAGACGATGCCGCCGCCGGCGCGCGCGATCTCCTCGTAGCTCGCGCCCTTCAGGCGCAGCTCGAATTCGTGCGCGCGGTTGCCGCCATAGACGAGATGGGTGTGGCAGTCGACGAGGCCGGGCGTGATCCAGCGACCTTCGCAGTCGTTCCGTTCGGCCGCATCGGCATCCGCCGGAAAATCGGCCTGCGCACCGGCATAGACGATATGGCCGCCGCGCGCGGCGATCAGGCCACGTTCGATCTCGCCGAGATCGGGCCGGTCGGCCCGCATCGTGGCGAGCCGGGCATTGTGCCAGATCCGGTCGAAGCGCTCTGCCATGCAACGGTCCCTTCGCGTGGGATGCTTGACTTATATGTCTAGACATATAATCGTGGGACCGTTCTGTCCAGCCGGCGTGTAATCATGACCCGACTGCATTTCGCCTCCGCGCTCCTGCCCTCGGGCTGGGCCAATGACGTGCAGGTGGTGATCACCGCCGGCGCGATCGCGGCGGTGTCCGCGGGTGTGCAGCCGGCCGCCGGCGACGAGCGCCACGCCATCGCGCTTCCGGGACTTGCGAGCCTGCACAGCCACGCCTTCCAGCGCGGCATGGCGGGCCTCGCCGAACTGCGCGGCAATTCCACCGACACGTTCTGGACCTGGCGCGAGACGATGTATCGCTTCGCCCTGGCAATGACGCCGGACGACGTCGCCGCCGTCGCAACACTTCTCTATGTCGAGATGCTCGAGCAGGGATTTACCCGCGTCGGCGAATTCCATTATCTGCATCATGATCGCGACGGTTCGCCCTATGCCGATCCCGCCGAGATGGCCGCGCGCATCGCGCAGGCTGCCGAAGCCTCCGGCATTGCCCTGACCTTGCTGCCGAGTTTCTATGCGCACGGCTCCTTCGGTGGCGCAGCGCCTCATGACGGCCAGCGCCGCTTCATCTGCTCGGTCGATCAGTTCGCGGCATTGATGGCCGCCTCGCGCAGGGCCATCAGCGCATTGCCCGGCGCCAACATCGGCATCGCGCCGCACAGCCTGCGCGCGGTGACGCCGGACGAGCTTGCAGCGATCATTCCGCTCGCCGAGGGCGGCCCGGTGCATATCCACGCCGCCGAGCAGGTGAAGGAAGTCGACGACTGCCTCGCCTGGTCCGGCCGGCGCCCGGTGCAATGGTTGCTGGAGCACGCGCCCGTCGACCGGCGCTGGTGCCTCATTCACGCGACGCACATGACGGATGCGGAAATCACGGCATTCGCGAGCGCTGGCGCGGTCGCTGGCCTCTGCCCCATCACCGAAGCAAGCCTTGGCGACGGCATCTTTCCCGCCTGTGAATTTGTCGCTGCCGGTGGCGCCTTTGGCGTCGGCACGGATTCCAACGTGCTGGTCGGCGTCGCCGACGAATTGCGCCAGCTCGAATACGGGCAGCGCCTCAAGCACCGCGAGCGCAACGTGCTCTCCGCCGGCGCAGGCCGCTCGACCGGACGGACGCTGTTCGATCATGCGCTCGCAGGCGGCGCACAGGCGCTGGCGCAACCGACCGTCGGCCTCGCGCCCGGCGCGCGCGCCGATATCGTCACGCTCGACGGCGCACATCCCTCGCTGGCAGGGCGTCACGGCGATGCCACGATCGACGGCTGGATCTTTGCCGCGGGCAGCGGCGCGATCGACTGCGTCTGGGCCGGCGGTCACAAGGTGGTCGAAGGCGGACGTCATGCGTTGCGACAAGCTGCACGCGAGCGCTTCAACGCGGCGGTTCGGAGGCTTGTCGCATGAGCCTTGCCACCGACGCGGCCGACAAGCCGACGCTGTACAAGCGGATTCGCGCCGACATCGAGAAGCGCATCCTGACCGGCGAATGGCCGCCGGGGCATCGCATCCCGTTCGAGCACGAGCTGGTGGCGCGCTACGGCTGCTCGCGCATGACGGTGAACAAGGCACTGTCGGAGCTGGCGCAGGCCGATTTGATCGAGCGGCGGCGGCGCGCCGGCTCCTTCGTCCGGCGGCCGCAGCACATGTCGGCGGTGCTCAAGATCGCCGACATCCGCGCCGAGATCACCGCATTGGGGCGCGCCTACGGCTATGAGTTGATCGGCCGCAAGCTGCGCACCGCGACCACTGCCGATCGCGACCGTCTCGGCGTGAGGAAGGTCGGCAAGGTGGTCGCGATCACCTGCCGGCACAGCGCCGACAAGGTGCCGTTCGCCATCGAGGACCGGCTGATCGACCTTGCATCCGTGCCTGACGCTGCGACCGCCGATTTCTCGCGCGAGCCGCCGGGCTCCTGGCTGCTGCACCATGTCCCATGGACCGAGGCCGAGCACACGATCAGCGCCATCGTTGCCGACGATCGCACGGCGGACGCGCTCGCGATCGCCGTCGGCGCGCCCTGTCTCGTGATCGACCGCTACACCTGGCGCAGCGCACGCACCATCACCGCCGTGCGCCTGCTCTATCCCGGTGACTCTCACCGCCTTGTCGCGCGATTCAAGGGAGGCTGAGAGGACATGTCGGCACAAATCGTGCAACGCTTCGGGCAACGGTCCATCCGGACCGACAATGATCAACAGGACGTCTATCCATCGATCGGCAAGAGGACGACAATCATGCGTAGTTCGACGATAATTGCGACAATCATTGCTCTTTCGGCCGCCACTCCCGTGCTCGCCGACGACGTCAAGGTCGGCGTGGGCATCTCCGGCTGGACCGGCTTCGCGCCGCTGACTTTGGCGAAGGAGGCTGGCATCTTCAAGAAGAACGGCCTCGACGTCACGATCAAGAAGATTCCGCAGAAGGACCGGCACCTTGCGATCGCGTCCGGCGACATCCAGTGCGCGGCGACCACGGTCGAGACCTGGATCTCCTGGAACGCCAACGGCGTTGCGACCAAGCAGATCTTCCAGCTCGACAAGAGCTTCGGCGCCGACGGCATGGCTGTGCGCAACGACGTCGCCGCGATCAAGGACCTGAAGGGCAAGACCGTCGCCGCGTCCGCGCCCGGCACCTCGCCTTATTTCGCGCTGGCCTGGATGCTCAAGAAAAACGGCCTCACGGTGAAGGACGTCACCGTCGTCAACCTCGAGCCGGCCGCGGCCGCGCAGGCCTTCGTCTCCGGCCAGAACGATGCGGCGATGACCTATGAGCCGTATCTGTCGACGGTGCGCGCTGCGCCCGACAAGGGCAAGATCATCGCGACCACGCTGGACTATCCGATGGTCATGGACACCTTCGGCTGCACGCCGAAATTCCTGACCGACAATCCCCAGGCCGCCAAGGCGCTTGCCGACAGCTATTTCGAGGCGCTCGACATGATCGCCAAGGACCAGGCCAAGGCCTACGAGATCATGGGTGCGGACGTGAAGCAGAGCGGCGAGCAGTTCGGCAACTCGGCGAAGTATCTGCGCTGGCAGGACAAGGCCGCGAACCAGAAGTTCTTCGCCGGCGACTTCCTGACCTTCAACAAGGAGGCCGCCGAGCTGCTGCTCGAGATCGGCATCATCAAGGCTGCGCCGAAGGTCGAGGATCTCTTCGACGCCAGCTTCATCAAGTAAGTCACTCACGCGCTGCTGGCCCCGTCTCGCGGCGGGGCCGGCAAGTCGGTTCACCGCCCGGATATATCGTCGATGCGTCCCCTGGACCCTGTTACATCGAAGCAGCGCGTGGCCTACGGCCTTGCATTCTTCGTGGTGTTCGTTGCCCTCTGGTCGTGGGCGACCTTTGGCGGCTATGTGTCGAAGACCTTTCTCGCCAACCCGCTGACCATGGTGCAGGAAGGTTATGACCTGCTGGCCAAGCAGGGTTTTGTGTTCGACATCGGCATGACGATCTGGCGCGTCGTCGGCGGCTTTGCGCTCGCAGCGATCATCGCAGTGCCGCTCGGCGTTCTCATGGGCGCCTACAAGCCGGTCGAGGCGTTCCTCGAGCCGTTCGTCTCCTTCGCGCGCTATCTGCCCGCCTCCGCCTTCATTCCGCTGTTGATTCTGTGGGCCGGCATCGGCGAGCTGCAGAAGCTCCTCGTCATCTTCATTGGCTCGGTATTCCAGGTGATCCTGATGGTCGCCGTGACCGTCGGCGCCACGCGGCGCGATCTGGTCGAGGCGGCCTATACGTTGGGGGCCCGCGACCGCGGCATCATCCGCCGCGTTCTGCTGCCCTCCTCCGCGCCCGAGATCGCAGAGATCCTGCGGCTGGTGCTGGGCTGGGCTTGGACCTATGTGATCGTCGCCGAGCTGATCGGCTCGTCCTCGGGCATCGGTCACATGATCACCGACAGCCAGGCGCTGCTCAACACCGGCCAGATCATTTTCGGCATCATCGTGATCGGGCTGATCGGCCTCCTCTCCGACTTCATGTTCAAGGCATTCAACGCCTGGCTGTTTCCGTGGAGGCTCGCATGACGATCCTCAAGGTCGAGCAGGTCTCGCGCACTTTCCCCGCACGCCACGGCAACGCGCCGACCAAGGCGCTGGAGCCGACCGATCTCGTCATCGGTAACAACGACTTCGTCACCATCCTCGGCCCCTCCGGCTGCGGCAAGTCCACCCTGCTGCGCATCGTTGCGGGCCTCGACCGTCCGACCAGCGGGCGCGTCACGCTCGACGGGCGCGAGGTGGCTGGTCCCGGCGCCGATCGCGGCATGGTGTTCCAGTCCTACACGCTGTTTCCCTGGCTCACCGTGCGCGAGAACATCGCCTTCGGCCTGCGCGAGCGCGGCGTGTCCGAGGCGGAGCGGCACAAGATCGCCGACGCCTTCATCCGTCAGGTCGGCCTGTCCGGCTTCGAGAATCATTGGCCGAAGCAGCTCTCCGGCGGCATGCAGCAGCGCACGGCGATTGCGCGCGCGCTCGCCAACGACCCGAAGATCCTGCTGCTGGACGAGCCGTTCGGCGCGCTGGACAACCAGACCCGCGCCCTGATGCAGGAGATGCTGCTCGGGATCTGGGAGCGCGACCAGAAGACCGTGCTGTTCGTGACCCACGACATCGAGGAAGCGATCTTCCTCGGCAGCCGCGTCATCGTCATGAGCGCGCGCCCCGGCCGTATCAAGGCCGAGATCACAGTGGACCTGCCGCATCCGCGCTCCTACAAGATCAAGACCACGCCGGAATTCGTCCAGCTCAAGGAACGGCTGGTCGAGGAGATCCGCACCGAGGCGCTGAAGGTTACTGAGCATGCCTGACACCAAGCCGCGCGCCGATGGCGCACGCGTCCTCGCCGACCTCAACGCACTCCGCGCCATCGGCGCCTACAAGACCGGCGTGCACAAGCCGACCTTCTCCGAGCCGCACAAGCTCTCGCTGGACTGGCTGGTGTGCAAGCTGCCCGATGCAGGTCTCTCTGCTTCGATCGACGGCATCGGCAACGTGTTTGGGACCAGCGCCAAGTCCGGGCCGAAACTGCTGGCCGGCTCGCATCTGGAGAGCCAGAACTACGCCGGCTGGCTCGATGGCCCGCTCGGCGTCGTCTATGCGCTCGAGGCGGCGCGCGTGCTCAATGCCGCCCCCTCCGTGAAAGGCGCGGTCGAAGTGGCCGCCTGGTGCGATGAGGAAGGTCATTTCGGCAGCTTCCTCGGCTCGCGCTCTTATGTCGGTCAGGTGACTGAAGCCGAGATCGACGCCGCGCGCGACCGCACTGGCGGCCGCACCATGCGCGATGCGCTCGCCGAGATAGGGCTCGCAGGACGCCCGCGCGTCGGCGTCGAGCCGGGCCGGCACGTCGGATATCTCGAGGCGCATATCGAACAGGGCGACACGCTCGAAAGCGGCAAGCTTGCGATTGGCGTCGTCACCTCCATCGTCGGCATCTGGCAGTACCGTATCAATTTCGCCGGTGAGCAGAATCACGCCGGCACCACGCGCATGGCCGTGCGCAAGGATGCGGGGCTGGCGCTGGCCAAATTCTGCGTCGCGATCGACGAGCGTTTTCCTGATTCCTGCGGCCCGCGAACGGTCTGGACCACCGGCCGCATCACGCTCGATCCCGGCGCGCCGAGCATCATTCCGGGTGGAGCGGAGATGCTGTTCCAGATCCGCGACGACGATCCGGCCGTCATTGCCCGGCTGGAGCAGCTGCTGCGGACCATGGCTGACGAAGCCAGCGCGAACGGCCCCTGCACCGTCACCGTCGAGAAAATCCGCACTGGCGCGCCCGCCATGATGAATCCCGGCTTTCAGGACGCAATCGAAGCCGCGAGCAAGGCGCAGGCCGGTGGACGATCCATTCGCATGCCCAGTGGCGCCGGCCACGACGCGCAGATGCTGGCAACCGTCATGCCCGCCGCCATGCTGTTCGTGCCGTCGATCGGCGGCATCAGCCATCACTGGACCGAGAACACCGCCGATGCCGATATCGTCACCGGCGCGCAGGTGTACGTGGACGCCTGTCGGCGGATCCTTACGGGTTAGAACGAGCCAGGAAAGCGCTGCGTCGGGGTACGAGAGCGGAGGTATGACGCACAGTCTCTCCACCGTCATTGCGAGGCTCCAATGCACATCCCAGCTGCAGTGCCGTAGGGTGGGCAAAGGCGCATAGCGCCGTGCCCACGATCTCTCTCCATATTCAACAAGGCGTGGGCACGCTGCGCTTTGCCCACCCTACGAAATCGAGTTTGTGGCACGCAGCTCAAGTTGCAGACACGGCATCGCGGCCTCGCGGCGCATTTCGCCCGAGCTTTGCTTGGTCTCGCGACCCTCTAAATCCAAGAGGGCGCAGGGAAGGCCGGGTGCTGGCTCGCACCCG